>CANLZY010000003.1 GCA_947495685.1 uncultured Tropicimonas sp. | reverse complement strand
ACTGTCCGTTCCGGACGCCCCCAACGAGGTGTGGTCGATGGATTTCATGGCGGATCGGCTTGGCGACGAGCGGGCCTTCCGACTGTTGAACATCCTGGACGACTTCAACCGCGAAGGTCTGGGGATCGAGGTCGACTTCTCGCTGCCTGCCGAGCGGGTGATCCGGACGCTGAACCGGATCATCGAGTGGCGAGGGGCTCCAAAGGCAATCAGGGTCGACAACGGTCCGGAATACATCAGTGGCACGCTGGTTGAATGGGCTGAGAAACGAGGCGTCGCGCTGTCCTACATCCAGCCCGGAAAGCCCCAACAGAACGCCTATGTCGAACGCTACAACCGAACGGTTCGCCATGAATGGCTGGATCTCTACATCTTTGAAACCATCGAGGAGGTGCGCGAGATTGCCACCGAATGGTTGTGGTCCTACAACCACGAACGCCCGAACATGGGCAACGGCGGGATCACACCCGCTCAAAAACTGAAGTTGGCCGGGTAAATTCTACGACCAAACCCCGTTAAAAACGGGGGGATTACCGGGGTTTGGTCCTCTATTGACCGCTGGTGAGACTCCCACGGGGTGAGCCCGTCGAGGGTCGTGTGGGGGCGATGGTGATTGCAATCGTCACGCCAGACGGCGATCAGCTCTCGGGCGTGGCGCAGGTTGGCGAACAGGTGCTCGTTGAGGCACTCGTCCCGCAGACGGCCTTTGAAGCTCTCCACGAAGCCGTTCTGCACCGGCTTGCCCGGCGCGATGTAGTGCCACTCGACCTTCCGATCCTCCTGCCATTTCAGGATGGCGTTCGACGTCAGTTCGGTTCCATTGTCGCTGACCACCATGCAAGGCAAGCCGCGCATCCGGGCGATGTTGTCGAGTTCCCGCGCAACCCGCTGACCGGAAAGCTATGTGTCTACCACGCAGGCCAGGCAATCTCGGCTGAAGTCGTCGATCACGCAGAGCACGCGGAAGCGGCGTCCGTCCGACAGGCTGTCGGACGCGAAGCCCAGGGACCATCTCTGGTTCGGCCCCTGTGGGATCGCCGTGGGCGCCCGGGTTCCGGTCGCGCGCTTGCGGCCGCCGCGCTTCCGCATGGTCAGGCCCTCTTCACGGTCGTTCTGATTGAGTTTCTTCCAGTTCACCTGCCAGCCCTCTCGCCCAAGCAACAGGTGCAGCCGCCTGTAGCCGCGAGGAAGTCATGCAAGATGTGTTCCATGAGATTAAAAAATTCTTTAACCCGAAGCGGAAGCACTCGAAAATCCGATTGCGGTCGCCCATGGAGTTCGAGCGCCAGCAAAATCTGATACACTAAGGCGTCAAATAGTCGTGGAGCTTTTTAGGCTGAGGGCTCACCCGAATCAGAGTGCGCAGAGCGGGTTGCATGAAACGGTCAGTGAAACTCGGTGGACGGCGGGGGCGTCTCTTCGCGATCGCTTCCTGGTTCTGGCGTCTCGTCGGTCGGGATCGTGTAGCCACCGTTCAACCATCGCCCCAAATCCAGGTTGGCGCATCGGTTCGAACAGAAAGGGCGGTAGGCCCGATCCGTCCCTTTGCCGCAAACTGGACAGCTCACGACACGGCCTGTCGGACCGCGGCATCCAATGGCAGGCGCTCCCGCTTGCGTTGAGCCTCGAAGTGCCCCAACGGTGTCCAGCCGACCATGGAGGTTTCCACCGGGTCCGTGCGAAAGGCCGTGCGCAGGATCTGATCCAGCTGGTGGCGGTCCTTCTTGGCGAGTGGTGCAAAATCTACGGTAACCTGCCCGCCCAAACCACGCAGGCGGAGCGCGCGCGGCAGGGCACGGGCCGCCTCGATATTTGCCTTCAGAGTTGCTGCCGGGGACTGGTCACTGCCGGTGTTGACATCCACGGCAACAAGGGCTCGCGTCGGTTCTACGAACAGGCCGCCGCCGCCGGGCAGCGGTTCGTGTACGCCAATCGCATGGGCCAGATCGTCGAGAACCCCGCGGGTTTCGAAACAACCTGGGTCCGTCACGATTTCATCCGGGGTCCCCCAGTCCCGCCATGCCAACGCATGCGCATCCGGGCCCTCCAGCAATGCTTCCGGCGCACCCTCGATGTTTTCGACAATGGCCTCGGCCAAGGTCCGCATCTCGGCGATATCTTCGGAGATCTCGCCTTCGTCCGCGTGTTCCGCATCTGACCGCAGGATGAGGCCAAACGTCGAGCCCTCCATCAAGTCCTCGGCAAGGAACTTCAATCGGGCGCGGGTCTCTTCGTCCCGGATTCGGCGTGAAATGTTCAACCCGGGTGCGGCTGGCGTAACGATGACGAACTTGGACTTGAACAGGAGTTTCAGTGTCACGGGAACGGCCTTGCCAGACTCGGCAAAGCCGGTCACCTGCACGAGGACGTTCTGACCCTGGGCCAACCCGCTGGCTTGTCTCAGAAAACCGTTGCCATCGGGCAGGCGGACGAACACGCCGCCTTGTCCCTTGATCGGGCGTTCGACGGCGGCACGGTATATCGTGCCAACCGGCGCGGGGCCGTCGGCAGGCGGATCGATCAGGATGTCGTCCAGTTGTCCGTCAATTACGCGGGCTGCCGCTCGGCGGCCGGCGATCTGATCAAGGAAAACACTGGTACCCTTCATTCTGCGCTCCGATACAGAGGATAGCCTGCGGCCATCAAGAGGCCGGCAGTTTCGGCCAGCGGCAAGCCGACAATCCCGGGATACGATCCCTGAATCCACGGAATGAACGCGCTGGCCAAGCCCTGGATGGAGTATCCTCCGGCCTTGCCGCGCCATTCGTCACTGGCCAGATAGGAATTGACTTCCAGATCGCTCAGCATCTTCATACGCACGACGCTGGTGGTGTCGCGCTCCCAAACATGATCGCCCAGGCGAACGGCAACTGCGGTGATCACGCGATGGCGCCGTCCGGACAGCGCATGCAGGAAAGCTGCAGCCTCGCCGGCATCGGCAGGCTTTCCATAGATACGCCGACCAAGCGCAACCGTGGTGTCGGCGGACAGCACGATGTCGTCGGGGTTTGCCTCGACGGCCTTTGCCTTTTCCCGCGCCATTCGCTGACAATACGGACGCGGAAGTTCGCCCTTTCCCGGAGTCTCGTCGATTTCGGGGGGGCGGATGTCGTCCGCTTCAACGCCGATCTGGGCAAGCAGTTCACGGCGGCGCGGGCTGCCCGAGCCGAGGATCAGGCGCATCGCGCGGACCTTACTTGAAGCGATAGTTGATACGACCCTTGGTAAGGTCGTACGGGGTCATTTCCACCTGAACCCGGTCTCCTGCCAGAACACGGATGCGGTTCTTGCGCATCTTGCCTGCCGTATGTGCGATGATCTCATGGCCGTTTTCAAGCTCGACCCGGAATGTCGCATTGGGCAGGAGTTCCTTCACGATGCCGGGGAATTCGAGCATTTCTTCCTTGGCCATGGTCACTCCGATAATGATTTCAGTTCCTCCCTTTCGGAAGGTGCCGGTTAAATGCGCCTAAAGGCACTGCAAATCAAGGCCGATTCGCAGCAAAGAGGCGCGTTGTGGCCCCATATGGGCGTTCTTCGGCCGTCTCGCCGCAAGGTAACGGCTCAGGGTTGGTGTGGAACCGCGTTTGCAGGGCGATCCGCTTCGTCTGTGACCGAACCATTTGGCCTACACGCCTACAAGCCTATGGCTCCTTTGGGGGCAGGGGCGGGCCAAAGCGTTGCACCATCCGCTCGATGATCTGATCGCGCGATTGACGATAGCGGGAAAGTTTTGCGTCGCGCGTTTCGCCCAAACCGGTCGGGTCCATGATAGGCCAGTATTCGACCTCCAGATGGTAGTACCGGGTGAGTTCCAGAGCCTTGCGCTGGCTGGCCGGGGACAGGGCCACGATCAGGTCGAACCCGCCAAGGTCGTCACCCCAATCCTGCATCTCGTCAAAACTGCGGGCCCGATGGCGCGACAGTTCGACATTCAGCTCGGAGCAGACAGCAATACAGAAGCCGTCGATCTCCAGGTCGTTCTTCACTCCCGCCGACTGGATATAGAAGTGATGCTGGTAGTAGAGCTTCGCGATCCCTTCGGCCATGGGCGAGCGGACAGCGTTGTGATCGCAGGTGAACAGGACCGAGGCCGGGAATTCGGGCGTCGTCATGTCAGCCCCCGAAATGCAAGACGCAGATCAGCGTGAACAGGCGTCGAGCGGTGTCGATATCCACGATCGCCTTGCCCTCCAGCCGTTCCTGCAGGACGCGGGCGCCCTCGTTGTGAATGCCGCGCCGGGCCATGTCGATCGCCTCGATCTGGCTTGGCGGCATGGTCTTCACGGCGGAAAAATAGCTTTCGCAGATCTGGAAGTAGTCCTTCACCACCTGCCGGAACGGCCCGAGCGACAGGTGAAACTCGCCCGCCTTCTGTTTGTCTTCGGTGGTGACATCGAACACCAGGCGACGATCCCGAATCGCGAGGCTCAGACGGTAGGGGCCATCCAGCACCGGCTGGTCTCCGCGTGGAGGCAGGGTGAAGGAATTGTCTTCCAGCAGGTCGAACACGGCCACCCGTCGCTCTTGCTCGATCTCTGCCGTGGCGGCGGCCAGCTGGGTGTCGTCGATCTCGATGTGACAGATACGAGACGTGGCTTCGGTCATTCGGGCGCCTCGTTCAGTCGGTCGAGCCGGGCGCGCACCGACAATCCGTGTGCTTCAAGGCTTTCGGAGTTTGCGAGGCATTCCGCCGCCGGGCCGATGGCGCGTAACGCGCCGGGGCTCATCCGGGCCAGGGTCGTGCGCTTGACGAAATCCATGACCGACAAGCCGCTTGAGAACCGTGCGGAGCGCGCCGTGGGCAACACGTGGTTTGGGCCGCCGACATAGTCGCCGATGGCTTCGGGCGTCCAGGCGCCGATAAAGATCGCACCCGCGTGGCGGATCTGTTCCGACAGCGTATCCGCATCGCGCACACACAGTTCAAGGTGTTCGGGGGCAACCCGGTCCGACAGCGCGACGGCCTCGTCGAGGTCCCGCACTGTGATGATAGCACCAAAGTCACGCCAGCTTGGCCCGGCGATGGCGCGACGCTCCAACGTCTGCAGGCGGGCCTCGACGGCGTCTGCCACGGCGCGGCCAAAGGCGGCGTCGGGCGTCACAAGGATCGCCTGTGCGCTTTCGTCGTGTTCTGCCTGGCTGAGCAGGTCGACCGCAATCCAGTCCGGATCGTTGTCGGCATCGGCAATCACCAGGATTTCGGACGGACCGGCGATCATGTCGATCCCGACCTTGCCAAAGACCCGGCGCTTGGCCGCGGCGACAAAGGCGTTGCCCGGGCCGGTGATCTTATCCACCGGGGCTATGGTTTCCGTGCCATAGGCCAGCGCGGCAATCGCCTGCGCGCCACCGACCCGGTAGACGGCGTCCACACCCGAGATACGGGCGGCCAGCAGAACCAGAGGGTTCACGACACCATCGGGCGTCGGCACGGTCACCACAAGCCGTTCTACACCCGCGACCTTGGCCGGGATTGCGTTCATCAACACAGAGGATGGATAAGACGCCAACCCGCCTGGAACATACAGCCCGGCCGCCGACACTGCGGTCCAGCGCCAGCCCAGCATGGCGCCGGTGTCGTCGGTCCAGCGTGCATCCGCCGGGACCTGACGCTCATGGTAGGCACGGATGCGTGCGGCGGCGAGTTCGAGCGCCGTACGCTCGGCGTCCGGAACGCTCGCGCAATACGCATCGATCTCGGCCTCGGTAAAGGCCAGCGTGTCCGGTGTCAGCGTCAACCTGTCGAATTTCTCGGTAAACGCGATCACGGCGGCATCGCCACGCGTGCGGACATCGTCGATGATGGTCGCCACGGTGGCGTCAACGTCAGGCGAATCCTCGCGCTTGGTCGTCAGGAAGGCCGCAAAACGGGCTTCGAACTCCGGATCTGTCGTCGTCAGGTACTGGGGCATCGGCTCTCCTTGTCGGGGCCCTGATAGCTCTCCCCTGCGCCCGCCTCAAGCCGGGCAGGCGCGGTGTTCAGTCGCCGTGCTCAGGCGCATGGCCGGACGGAGCGACATAGGGACGGGTGACGTCTTTCAGGGTCACGTTCAGGCATTCGACATCCAGCGCGATTGCACCGTCGCCGGCCAGCATCAGTTCCAAACGACCGGTGCCATCCTCGCCGGCGGCAAACGACAGCGTCAACAACGACAGGACCGTGTCCGGGTCGTTGCGATCTATGCCCTGCGAGGCCACGCGGATCACGTCGTCGATCACCAGGACGCTCTGAACCCGTTCGTAGGGTCGCCCACGCCGATCGGCCTCGGGCTTGTCCTCCCAGCGAAATCTGTTCAGCAGCAACGCAAAGCGCCGGTTCCGCGTGTCCCATTTCATTTCGGTGATCGGGAACACCGCGTCCTGGGTCATGGCGGCGATGACCTGAAGGTCGTCACCATCCGTGGCGGCTACAAGGACCGACTTCTCGGCGCCATCTTCAAAACTAGCATCAGTCATGATCGCTCACCCGTTCGATGTCGGCGCCACACGCGCTCAATTTGTCTTCGACCCGCTCATACCCGCGATCCAGGTGGTAGACCCGGTTCACGACCGTTTCACCTTCGGCGGCCAACGCCGCAAGGATCAGCGACACACTGGCCCGCAGATCGGTCGCCATGACCTGCGCGCCCTTCAAGCGGTCCACCCCGGTCACGGTCGCGGTTCCACCCTGCACGTCGATCTGGGCCCCCATGCGAATCAGTTCCGGTGCATGCATGAACCGGTTCTCGAAGATCCGTTCTTCCAGCACGCTGACGCCGTTGGCCGTGCACATTACGGCCATCATCTGTGCCTGCAGATCGGTCGGGAAGCCCGGAAAGACCTCCGTTACGACATTGACGGCATCGACCCGCCCGTTGCGACGCGACACGCGCAGCCCTTTCGGAGTCTCGACGACCTCCAGGCCGCAGGCGTCGAGTTTTTCGCAAAAGGCCCCCAGCAGGCCCATCCGGCCCCCAATCAGTTCGATCGTGCCACCGGCGATGGCCGGGGCGAGCATATAGGTTCCGGTTTCGATCCTGTCCGCGACAACGGGATGGGTCGCCCCATGCAACCGGTCAACGCCCTGGATGGTGATCGTGCCGCTGCCTTCTCCGTCAATCTGGGCCCCCATCCTGCGCAGGCACTCCACCAGGTCGACAATCTCGGGTTCCCGTGCTGCATTGCTCAGCACTGTTGTTCCCTTGGCGAGTGTCGCTGCCATGACCGTGTTTTCGGTGGCTCCAACCGAGGCGAACTCCAGATGGATCTGCGCGCCCTTCAGCCCGCCGGTTGCCTTGGCGTGCAGATAGCCATCCTTCAACTCGATCTTGGCTCCCATCGCCTCCAGCGCGGAAATGTGCAGGTCCATCGGACGGGCACCGATGGCGCATCCTCCGGGCAGCGACACGACCGCGTGACCATGACGCGCCAGAAGCGGCCCCAGCACAAGGTTCGATGCCCGCATCTTGCGAACGATGTCATAGTCGGCGACCGGGTTGTCCGCATCATGGCTCGACATGGCCAGCACCTTGCCGTCCTGCATGGTCGAGATCTCGGCCCCGAGCGATTCCAGCAGTGTCGTCATGGTGCGGATGTCCGACAAACGCGGCGCATTGGTCAGCGTCAGCGGCTCTTCGCTCAACAGCGTGGCCGGCATCAAGGTCAGACACGCGTTCTTGGCGCCAGAGACCGTGATCGACCCGTTCAGCGGCCCGCCGCCTCGTACAACAATTCTATCCATCTTGTCCTGTCTCCTCGGCCCCATCCGCCCCAAACGTGTCCGGTATGCCGGTTTCGGTAGGCTCATCGGCGGATCGTGCCCGGGCCTGAGCCTTGCGGCGCTGCAGGTTATCCTTCAGCGCTTGCTTCAGCCTCTGGTCCCGGCCCATTCCTTCGCTCGGTGTTTTCTTTTTCCCGCTCATGGGCCGCAATTACGCGAGCCGTCCGGTCAGGTCTACCCTGCCCAAACGCAGGTGCCCGAATTTCCGGATTTTCTCTCCAGAATCCGCTTGCACTCGCTCCCGCAGCTTGTATATCCCCGCCCACGCCTCAGTGCTGCCGTAGCTCAGGGGTAGAGCACTCCCTTGGTAAGGGAGAGGTCGAGAGTTCGAATCTCTCCGGCAGCACCAGAAATTCCCAGAGAAATCAAGTTTTTCCAATGTACTGATCGGGTCCATGTATTGGGTCCTTTGTACAAGACCGCTGCGATCTGTGCGAACTTCCGTACAAAACGCGTACAATGTCGGCGAACCGCTTCTGCGGAAGGCGCGTGCCGACTTGCGATGTTCAAGCTTTCTGGACGGCCCTGGAAGCTGCTGTTCATCGAAGCGCTACCGTGGTCCCCGCTCGACCGGGCGGCTCGCAACCCTCAACGTCCTGTTCCTCGACTTCGATCCTCATCTACTTCCAGAAGGGACCGCAATAGACCCGTGGAACCGGCTTGAAGGAGTCCGGTCTCGCGCAGCCGACATTGGTCTGACTGCCAGCCTTGACCAAAGCTGAGAACCCGCCGGCCATCACTTTGATGTGGGTGGACCTTCCGATTGGCCGGTGTCTGCGATATGGCGAGCGTGATCTGGATGGGGCATCAGCGGTGCCCTTCGGCCCGCGCTGCCCGGAGAACTGGAATGGGGAACCTGCCAATGTCGTTTCGTCGCCTTGCTCTTGCAGTGCTATTCGCCGGTGTCTTGCCGGGCGCGGTGTCGGCTCAATCAGTCGAGGCCCCGCCTCGGAGCTTGACCCTTGAGCTGAACGCGATTCAGGAAGTGGGCGGGGCATGCCGCTTGACGTTCCTGGCGCGGAACGGGACGGGGGAGGCAATCGACAAGGCCGTCTTCGAGACCGTGATCTTCGACCCGTCTGGCGGGGTGGTCAAACTGTCGCTCTTCGATTTCCGCGACTTGCCAGAAGACCGACCGCGCGTGCGCCAGTTCGACCTGCCGGACATGCCCTGCGACACCATCGGGCAGGCTCTGATCAACGGCGCAAACGCCTGTGTCGTCGATGGGGCCGACAGTGACGTTTGTGACAAGGCGCTCTCCCTTGGCAGCCGTATCGCGGTGGAGCTGCTCGGATGAGTTTCCTTGGCGCCCTGCGTGAGGTCATCGCCCTTGGCGGACCGGTGATCGCGATCCTGTTGGTGATCTCGGTGCTGACCCTCGGGGTCACGTTCTACAAGATCTGGCAGTTTGCAGCCTCTGGCGTCGGTCGCCACAGGATGCTCTCGGAGGCACTGTCGGCCTGGGATGCGGGCGACCGACCGTCGGCACATGCGAGTTTGGCCAAGAGCAACAGCTACCTTGCGCCGCTTGTAAGGTCAGCAATGAACGCACAGGGCCAGCCCGGTCTCGACGAGCGGCTCGACGCCGAAGCCGGGGTGGCGCTTGCCGGGCTCGAGCGTGGCTTCCGGTTCCTCGACACTGTTGCACAGATCGCGCCGCTTCTCGGGCTCTTTGGCACCGTACTTGGCATGATCGAAGCGTTTCAGACCCTGCAGGCGGCCGGATCTTCGGTCGACCCGTCGTTGCTGGCGGGCGGGATCTGGGTCGCCCTGCTGACCACGGCGGCCGGGCTGGCGGTTGCAATGCCAACCTCGATGGTCCTCGCCTGGTTTGAAAGTCGCACTGCGCGCGAGCGGGTCTTCGCCGACAAGGCCTTGCGAACGGTCATGGTCCCGGAACAGGGGCATTCTGCGGCTGTATCCACACATGCGTAATTCAAAGCCCTTTGTCCGGCGACCGGTGTCGCTGACCCCGTTGATCGACGTGATCTTTCTGCTCCTTCTGTTCTTCATGTTGTCCTCGACCTTTTCGAAATTTGGCGAGATCGAGCTGAGCCAGGCAGCGCCCGGTGGGGCGGAGCAGGGAAAGCCGACCGAACGGGCCTTCGTGCAACTCGGGGAGGAGCGGCTGATCCTGAACGGCGTTTCCGTCGAGCTGGATGAGTTGGCCACACAGGTCGAGGCCGGGCAGGTTCTTGTCAGCCTCGACGCCGACGCTTCGGCTCAACGGTTGACGGACCTGCTGGTTCGGCTGCGTGGACGGGACGAGCTTTCCGTCCTCGTGCTGGAGTGATCGCATGATCCACGCCGCGACCCCGCGCCGAAAGCGCGACGCGACCATCGCATTGATCAACGTCGTTTTCCTGATGTTGATCTTCTTCCTGATCGCCGGAACGGTCGCCGCGCCGCTTGACCCCGATCTGGAGCTTGTGGACACCTCGGGCCTCGAAGGACGCGAGCCGCCGGACGCCATTGTCCTGCACGAAAACGGGAGTCTGACCTATCGCGGCTCGCCCAGCGATCCGGAGGCCTATATGGCCGAGCACGGCACAGGGCCGGTGCGGATCGTGCCTGACCGCAATGTGCCCGCACCCCGTCTGATCGAGGTGACCGGTGGTCTCCGCCGTCACGGTGCGTCCTCCGTAATCCTCGTGACCGAGAAGTCCCTCCAGTGATCCGAAGGTCAGCTGTCATCGCGACATCGGCCATCCTCTTGTC
Source organism: uncultured Tropicimonas sp. (assembly GCA_947495685.1). Classification (GTDB taxonomy): domain Bacteria; phylum Pseudomonadota; class Alphaproteobacteria; order Rhodobacterales; family Rhodobacteraceae; genus Tropicimonas. The sequence continues at coordinate 210,673 of CANLZY010000003.1, read as the reverse complement.
GCTTCTCGTGCACTTTGTCGGATTGGACATCACCTTTCACAATTCGCCGGAACGCGTTTCCGAAGAGGCAGAAACCAACAGTGTCGCCTTGGGGAACGCCTTCGAAGACGTGGCAGAAACCCCGCCGGAGCCTGTTTTGCCGGAGCCCGCCGTCGTCCCCGAGCCGCCCGCCGAGCCAGTGCCGGCGCCAGAGTCGGCAGAGACGCCAACCTCCCGCGCCCTTGTTGCCTCGGATGATCCCAAGGCCACGGCCTCGCCTGACACGGGCTCGGCGGCGGCCGTGCAACCGGATTTGATCGAACCGACCGAACCAGTTGAATCCGATACAACGGAGCCCGAGACCGCGCAGCCGTCTGGTGTCGATGACGATGCGCCGGTTGAAATGGCCGTCTCGGCCGCCGTCGAGCCGGCCGCCACACCTGACACGTCAGCGGGAACACCGGAAGCGTCTGCGGAGCCCGTCGAGGCTGGTTCCGCCGAGACGCTGCCCACCCCACCGGTCGCGCCGGCGCCAACGCCGGGGGCGTCGCAACAAATCGCGGCTCTACCGCCCGCGACCGTACCGACCCTGCCGGTCACATTGGCACCTGACCCTTCGGCGGTTCCGGTTGTGCCGACGGAACGTGAGGCGCTTGATCCAACCCTCCCCGAGCAGATCGTCGAGCCCACGCCGGAGACATCTGAAACCACGGCTTCCGAGGATGACCTCGGCGGGTCCGATCTGGCTGTCGCCGCTTCACTCCGTCCAAAGGCTCCGACCCGCCGGCCATCGGGAAACCTCACGGCTCAAGGCGGTTCATCGCTCCCTCCGGCCGGGACTTTGGAATCACCTCTGGAGACCTATCGGCGCACTGGAAGCCTCGATGGCCGACCAAGTCGCAATGCGGGTCGCGGGCCGGGAAATTCCGATGTCACCAACTATGCCGGCCGGGTTCTGGTTCATCTGAACCGCATTCCCTCCGCCCGGGTACGAATTCCGGGAACCGCCCGGGTTATCTTTGAGGTCAATCGTGATGGAACATTGGCCTGGGTCGACGTCACGGACAGCACCGGCACGCTCGAATTCGACAGCGCGGCCCGAGCGCAAGTGCGAAAGGCGGCGCCCTTCCCGCGCCCGCCGCAGGGCGCCAATCGAAGGTTCAGCTTTGTGTTTCGGAACAACTGATCGAAACCGCCTTGGACGCGTCGTCTGACGGTGGTTCTGGTCTGCTGTGTCAGGAACGGTAGCCTTGCCCCGCAATGGCCAATATCTGTCTCGTGGGCTGAGGTGATCTCTGCCTGTTTTGCGCAGCTGCCCGCATCGAGAAGCCTTCAGGCAAGCCGCCATTTCCGTGCGTGCAAACCGATATGCTTCGACTTTGGATATAGGACGTCGTAGACAGATGACCGTTCAACGCGAAAGCCTGCATCAAGTTCTGGCCTGGGCAGATATGGCATGTTCACACGGGTGAGTGTCTGGAACACGGCGGTCCTTTGATCCGGCGGCACGGCTGCGGCTCGGGGTGAATCTGCATCCGGAGCCATATCAACCTTTTCAACGCTCGGGAGGTGCCGGAAACCTGCTCGCGGGCATTGATGAGTTCTTCGATGGCGGTGGATCAAACGCTGCCGCAATCGGGGCAATCCCGTCTTTCTGGCGAGACCAACTCTTCAAGAAGCATTCGCGCATGATGTTCGGTCGGCACCTTGTTCCAGACTTCACGCCCTGATTTCAATCCGGTGATCATTGCCACACTCCGCCCGGCGAAAGCTGGAGCATGGCCGAATCTTCCAGACCAAAGCGACCGCGCGACCAAGACAGAGCGGTTCCAGTGTGGCCGCAAGTCAACGTCGTGGCCGAGAGGCTGCTTTCTCTCGTGACAGTCGTGCGAACTCTTGCCTTTGGCGCGTCTCCGAACATTGCGGTGGATCGCGAAAGATCATTGGTTGCACTTGGAGGCGTGCGCCCAAAGGCACAGCGGCAAGAGGACATCAAGGCCAGGATGGAGATCCCTAGGGCGACAGTTGGCTCCAGCGACAATGCGTTCTGCCCGGCCTCGGCGCTGCGCATCAGCTCAATCACGGATTCAGAAAAAGAGCCTTTCGGAGGTCGGGGCAAGTCTCCGGACATTCGGCCATCCGGTCGAGCAGGGTGGCGTTCAGATAGGCTTCGATGTCGAAAACTGCTCCGTCAGGCGGAACAATAACTTTCGATATGGGTGAATTATAAAATCAATAGGACAGGCATAGGTTCTCTGCATAGCAGCAAGGAGCGGTGGAATGGAGACCTACGCAGAACTTCAGACAGAGAAGGCCAGCCAGTATATCGCCTCGCTGTGCCAACACTTCGGACGCAAGGTCCCGGTGCAGAACGACGGGACTACCGGCCAGATTCAGTTCCCCTTTGGACGTTGTGCGCTGTGGACAGATCGCGGGATGTTGAAACTGACGATCTTTGCGGACAGCCAGACCGATCTGGAAAAGGCCGCAGAAGTGGTTGCCAGCCACCTGGAGCGCTTCGCCTTTCGCGAGAACCCCGAGATCAACTGGCGACCGGTCCAAGACACGCCAGCCATCCGTTGAAGTCCCGGGCGGTCGCAACGCCCGGTCGCCGAATTGCCCAAGGTGATGCTGTCCGCCCGTTTCGGACACGACGTCGCCCGAACGCCCCTCTCGATCCCCTGGAGACACTCCGATGAACACTCGCACCCTGAGCTTGATGACCGCAGCCTCAATCGCGTTCGCCACCGCCACGTTTGCCGGCGACACCGGCACGATCACCTATCAGGTCGTGACCCGCCTCGATGGCATGCCCTTGGCAACGGCGCTCTCCCCTGGTGCCGCCGCCCAGCGCGATGGTGCGATCAGGGAAAACATCCTGTCCGTCTCGGAACGGATCCTGACGCCTGGCAACCCGATGCTGAAGTACAGCAAGGTACAGCCGGTCGGGGTCGAGGGGTTCGGGGTCTGGCAGCTTGCAAGCGATGAAGGTGGCGCGGAGCATGAACAGACTGCCCCCAACCCGCTGACCTACCTGACGTCCGGCATCGCCTCCAACCTCTACACAAGCCTGCAACGTGCCGTCGAGGTGATGGGACTCTCGGTCGGCGACATGAGGGTCGAGGTCGAGGTGTTCTATCGCTACGACGCGCCATTCACCCCCGATTGGGCCGGATTCACCGACAAGGTCGTTGCGAACATCCTGATCGACAGTGACGAGCCTGCCGAAAAACTGGCGCGGCTGAAGGAGATGGCCCTGCGCGGCTGGGTAGCCGGCGAAGGCGTGGGAAATGAAACGAAGATCGACGTGGCCCTGGCCGTGAATGGCTCGCATTGGGACGACCGGCATGCCGTGTCGGGGGCGATCCCCGATCCGGTCTCCCGCGACAACGGGGCGATGCTGTCGCGGAAGACCCCGCTTCCCACCCCGGAAAGCCTTGAGCTGGGCGAAGATCTGTCGATGGAAGGGTTCATGGGGTCTTCCGAAGTCATCGAGTTTTCAGTCGTGGCACTCGTGGATTCTGCCGACGATTCCGACCACCCGTATCTTCAACGAATCAACGCTCGTGCCTTGCAGCAAGGCTATACCGGTTGGGAGCTCCTTGCCGATGACAGCTATGGTGACGGACGCACGGATGTGGCCCCTACCTCGCTCGATTACCTGACCGCCGGAACCTCGCTCTGCCTGATGTCGCAACTGACCGCCGTTCCCATGGCCTTGCAGCTGAACATCGCAGACTTCCGCGTCGAACATCTTTTTTCCTATCGTCAAGACGGGTTCATGACCGCCGGGATGGCGGGCTTTACCGACGACGTGCAAACGCGGGTCGTGGTGAACAGCGTCGAACCGCAGGAGGTGCTGGAACAGTTTTTCCGCATCTCCCTGAGCGCATGCTTTGCCGGGGAAGCCTTCGACAACGAAACGCCGATTGAAACTGCCCTTTATGTGAACGGCGCGCGCATCGATTGACGCGCGCTGAACTGTCTTCGACGGCCGGGTGGCCTCTGTTGGGGGCGGTTCTGCGCTGCCAATGCGCCTCCGGCACCGATAGCTGGGGCACCTCTCTGACAAGGAAATCAAGAATGCCGATCCATCATACCGTCAACCCTGTCATCACCTCGCTCAAGGGCCTGCACCTATACCACGCCGGCATGTCAAACTGTGCGATGCGCGTGCGACTGGCTCTGGAAGAGAAAGGGGTGACGTGGATCTCTCACGAGGTGGATATCGCCCACCAGGAGAACCTCGAACCCTGGTATCTGGCGATCAATCCCAAGGGGCTGGTGCCTGCAATCGTGCATGATGGCGTGCCAGTCACCGAGTCGAACGATATCTTGCGTTACCTCGAAGAGACGTTCCCGGAACCGGCGCTTGTTTCCGCCGATCCGGCGCTTGCGGCCGAGGCCTGGGAGTGGCTCGATCTGGCCGCGTCGCTCCACATGAAAGCGATCAAGACCTGGGTCTATGGCAGCACTGGCGGCGCTTCCAAGAAGCGTTCAGACATGACGCACTACGCCGAGATCCAGCCTGACAAGTCGCTGGTCGAGTTTCACGAAAAATCGCTGGACGGGTTCACCGCACAAGAGATCGAATCCGCGCGCCAAATGCTGGTCGACGTGTTCGACCGCATGGAGACCCGGCTCAACGGGCACATCCATCTCGTCGGGGACGAACAGAGCATCGCCGATATCGCCTGGGTGCCGCAATACGTCCTGTTGAGCATGCTCGGCTTCGATTTCAGACCTTGGCCGGGGATCGTCGCCTGGGCAAAGAACCAGGAAAGGCGCCCAGCCTATCGGGGTGCCGTCGCAGCCTGGCTGCCAAGGGTTCCCGGCTGGGTCATGCGCGTGGGCGCGCGCGCGTTGCGCAACTGGCGCAAGCTCAAGACCGTCCTTGTCCGGCGCAAGGACCAACCCGCCGCCGCAGAGACCTCTTCCTGATGCTGCATGCCAGGATCTCTGGTGCTCCGGGCGCGTGTAATGGTGGACCCGCTTGTGAGTATTCATGGAAAGCCTGCCAGCATTGTCAGTGATCGAGCCACTGGACCGCCATCTGTCCCGGCAAGCCCTTTGCCGAGCCGTTCAACGGCAACCTGTGCGCTTGACCAATTTGAACGTTGCACGGCCGACGGCCTGTCCAAACCAACGATGAAGGCCATGAAAACCAAAGCCGAATGCCCTCGTTGTGAACGAGGGAGCCTTGGGCGCCGAGACAGCGCCGGCTTTCGGGTGCGGGCAGGCAGTTCGGCGGGCGTCGTTTGGATCGGGTTCCACATTGGCCTACGAATGTGCCAACCGACCTTGTCTGGCGGTTGCATTGGCGAAAGGCTTGGGAAGGTCTGCCAAAAGGACGGATGACATTGGCATCGCCATGGTGTTTGATCAGCCCCAAACGGGCGTGCAGATCGCGGGAGCGCCCAGGCGGCGTGTCGGTCCCTGAAACACCTCGGGTTGCCGGCACAACCTCGCCCATCCCACCCACTGGAACAACCGCCGCACCGGACGAGACTGTCAGGTGATGGCCACAAAGACTTGGCATCCCATGCTCTCCTACCAGCACGCCTATCACGCCGGCAACGCCGCCGATCTTCACAAGCACGTGGCCCTTGGGGTGCTGCTGGAGGTGTTGCTGCGAAAGCCCCGCCCGCTGTCCTACCTTGAAAGCCACGCCGGGCGCGGGCTCTATGACCTGACGGGGCCGGAAGCGCAGAAAACCGGCGAGGCGGCGTCTGGGATTGCCCGGTTGGCGCCTGGTGGTGCCTTTGGGCAGGCATTGGCAGCCGTGCGGGCCTACGCTGGTGCGGCCGCCTATCCGGGCTCTCCGCTGATTGCGCAGGTCTTGTTGAGACCGCAGGATCGGATGACCCTGTGCGAATTGCACCCGGCCGAACTTGCCGGTCTGAAGTCAGCCGTCGTTGCCACGCCGGACGGGCCATCTGTATCCATCCATAAGCGAGACGGCCACGAAGGATTACGCGCGCTTTGTCCACCTGACCTTCGTCGTGGGCTGGCGTTGATCGACCCCAGCTATGAGGTCAAGAGCGAGTATTCCGATACGGCGGCCACTGCGCTGGAGGTTCTTCGCCGCTGGCCGCAGGGCATCGTGATGGTCTGGTATCCGGTTTTGGCCGCCGGCCGCCATGTCGCGATGGCGGAGCAGGTGATGACCGCCTTGCCTGACAATTGCCTTCGCCATGAGGTTCGGTTTGTCAGTCAGCCGGACCGTGGGATGATCGGATCGGGGCTTTTGATCCTCGGCCCACCCTATGGCGCCAAACAGGCGTTGGACGAGGCCTGGGCGGCCTGTTCCGAGGTCTTTCAACCCGGCTGATCGTCGCCATCGGCACCCACAGTCGGGTCGTGATGGTAGTGGTCGCTTGCGCATATTGCCCGCGCCGTCGTTGTGGCTGGGCGGAGGCATCACAGGGTCTGGGTCAGGTGGTCGGCAGGTTGGCCGTGCGGGCGAGGATATCGACGCCCTGCTGCTTCCAGAAGTGCAGCAGGTCGATGAAGATCCAGTTCTCGGCCAACTTGTCGCCTTCGCGGCGATACATGTCGATCACGCGGAACTCGCCCGGTGTTCGGGTGGCTGGCATGCCCATGAATCCACCTGTCGGCGTTGCGATGAAATTCGGCCAACCGAAAAAGCCGCCATAGTTGCCCTCGGCCATGCGGCAAAGGTGTCCGGTGCCGGACCGGTCCGTGAAGCCGGCGCGGAACGGCGCGGAATGCTGCTTGGCGTACCGCTCGATCGTGTAGGTTGCCCCGATCCCCGCTGGCCCCCACCAGATCATGTCGTCGGTCCATGTTCGCGCCAGTTCCTCCTCCAGCGGCAGGCCAAGTTGCCATTGCCCAAGGTCCGAGATCATCGCGTTGATGAGGGCGAGCGTTGCTTCGCCGGTCTCCGGCATCTGCGCATCAAAAAGCAGCCCGTCATGCGTCATGGGCCCGGGTTGAACCAGGTGGGCCGCGGTCTGCGGCGGGAAGGGCCGCAGACCGGCCTGCATCATCAGATGGGGGATGTCGAAATACATCGCCGTCTCCGTGATGCGACCGTCCTGGACACGGTTGAACTCGCAATACCGCAGGAAGGCCATCTTGCCGGTGGGCTGAATGCCCAACCATGACGCGTCGAACAGGCCCATCAGGTGCCCCATCGACGCCACCCAGACCGATTTGAATCCGTCGATCTGGTTCCTGCCGCCAATAAAGATATCCTGTCGGCGCTGCATCCGCGTGAAGGCCGTGCGGAACGGCTTCCAGAAGGCCCGGGCGACCGAATCAGCACCGTGCAAATCGTCAAACGGATGGAACCCTCGCCAGTGATAGGCGTCCGGTGTGTGGCGTCCTATCGTATGGGCGATCCCCTCGGGGGCAACGGAATCGAGCTCCGCGTAGTAGGATCGGACCAGGTTCTTTGCGTTCTGGATGTCACTCATTTCCATGCATTCCCAAACTGTTGCCGCCCATATTTTCGACGCTGCGAAAAGCGGGAGCTGGCATCCTTGCATACGCTTGCAAAAATCCTTGCCAGACATGCGCGACTCTGTCTAGCCTGATTGCAATCGTATGCAAATGGCGATGCGCCACCTGCGGGGAGAGCCAATGGCCGAGATTCAGCTTCGGAATGTTCACAAGCGCTGGGGCAGTTTTGTCGGGGTCAAGGATTTCAATCTGACCATCGCGGATCGGGAATTTCTGGTGCTTCTGGGGCCGTCGGGCTGCGGCAAGACCACGACCATGCGAATGATTGCCGGGCTTGAGGATGTGACCGAAGGCGAGATCTCGATCGATGGTAGGGTGGTCAACGATCTGGAGCCCAAGGATCGGGATGTCTCGATGGTTTTTCAGTCCTACGCGCTCTACCCCAACATGAATGTCTACGAGAACATCCGCTTTCCGCTGAAGGTGCGCGGCGAGGATCCGGCGACCCATGACGAGAAGGTCATGCGCGCGGCCGACATGGTGGAATTGCGCGATTTCATGCATCGCAAGCCGGCGGAGCTGTCGGGCGGACAGCGGCAGCGTGTGGCGCTGGCCCGAGCCATCGTGCGGGAACCGAACGTGTTCCTGATGGACGAACCGCTGAGCAACCTCGATGCCAAGCTGCGGGTTTCGACCCGGGCGCAGATCAAGAACCTGTCGCACGAACTGGCCGTCACGACGATCTATGTGACCCATGATCAGATCGAGGCGATGACGCTGGCAGACCGGGTGGTGGTGATGAAGGCGGGCGTCGTTCAGCAGGTCGGCAGCCCGACCGAGATCTACGATTTGCCCGCCAACACCTTTGTTGCCAGCTTCATCGGCTCTCCGGCGATGAACCTGATCGACGGCGAGGTAAACAAGGGTGTCTTTCACTCCGAACACACCTTGATTGGCGGCATGGAGATTGCCGACGCGCCGGTCACGCTCGGGTTCCGCGCCGAGGATGCCTGGATTGCCAGGGGCGGCGAGGACGGCCAGATCACCGCGCCGATCTATACGATTGAGCTGCTGGGTGACGCCGTGATGATCTCGGTTCGGATCCACGGTGCGCTGGTCTCGGTCAAGGCCGACAAGACATTTCGGGCCGAGATCGGAGAGCCGGTCTCGATCTGCGTCCCGGAGTCCATTTGCCACCATTTTGCCGCCGACACCGGCGAGCGGATCGAGGGCTGAGCCCTCGCCAACCAACGGTCCGGATGTCGACAACGGATCGCACCCACAGGGAGACGTGAAATGAAGCTCAAGACCATTGCCCTCGCTGGCACCATGTCGCTGATGTCCTCGGTGGCATTTGCGGAATGTGCCTATGAAAACACCGTGCCGCTGAAGTCCCTGTCCGCAGGGTTCGAAGCCTGGAAAGTCGTGACCGACGCCATGGCCGAATGCGGCAATTTCGAAGCCTCGCTCGATCAGGAGTTCCGTGAGAAGCAGCCCGAGGCCTTTGCGGCCGACCCCGCCCTGTACCAGATCGGCGGTGTGGCCAACGGCACCATGGTGCCGCTGCAAAACGCCGGCACGATCCGTCCGCTGGACGATCTGGTCGCCAAGTATGGTCAGAACCTGACCCCGAACCAGCTGATCAAGGTCGATGGCAAGGTCATGGCTGTCGCCATGATGGTGAACGCCCAGCACTTGATGTACCGCGAGGACATCCTGACCGATCTGGGGCTGGACGTGCCGGGCACATATGCCGATGTGCTGGCCGCAGCCGCAAAGATCAAGGAAGCCGGCGTGGTGGATTACCCGATCGGCGGCACCTTCAAGACCGGCTGGAACCTCGGCCAGGAGTTTATCAACCTCTTCCTCGGGGAAGGGGGCGAGTTCTTTGGCGAGGGCAACCTGCCCAGCATCAACAACGAGAAGGGTCTTGCCGCGCTCGAGGTCATGAAGGCGCTGACCGAGTATATGGATCCCGAATATCTCGTGTCGGATTCCACCTACGTGCAGCAGCAGTTCCAGCAGGGCAAGATCGCCATGTCGAACCTCTGGGCGTCGCGTGCTGCGGCCATGAACGACGAAGCCGAGAGCCAGGTGGTCGGCAAGGTCAAGATGGCCGGCGCACCGATGGGCTCGGCCTTCCCGGCAACGACGATCTGGTGGGACGGCATCGTCCTGGCTGCCAACCAGACCGACGAACAGGCCGAGGCCGCGTTCCAGGTTGCGCTTGAAGGGATGGACGAAGAGGTCGTAAAGGCCAACAACGACACGTCGATCTGGTTGATCCCGGGCTACGTGCCGGGTGAACTGGCCGCCGGTGCCGCCGCTTCCGCTGGCGCGGGTGCCAAGCCGTACCCGTCGTCGGTTCCATTCGGCATCCTGCACACGGCGCTTGGCAATGGTCTCGCCGATTACCTGACCGGGGCCAAGGATGCGGCCACCACGCTGGCCGACATCGAGGCGGCCTATGTGACCGCCGCCAAGGAAGCCGGAGTCGTAGAGTAACCTTCCCGGTGGGGAGGGCATCGTCCTCCCTTTTCTTCCCTGCGGGCCCGGAAACGCGAAAGGCATTCAGATGAAATTCAAGACCTTTGCCGTCTTTGTCGGCCCTTCGGTCCTGATGATGCTGTTGTTCATCGCGTTTCCGTTGGTCAGCGTGTTCATCCAGTCTTTCAAGATCACCCAACCGGTCTATGAAACGGTCCAGATGGAAACCTGCACGCCGGGGTTCCTGACCCAGACCTGCGTGACCGAGGAAAAGTCGGTGCCGGTGCTGGACGAGGCAGGCGAGATCGTCACCCAGACGGAATGGGTTGGCCTGCAAAGCTACATCAACGTGCTGGAGCCGGAGCGGGCGTGGGCGGCGTTGTCGGCGGGCGATTGGCGCGCGTTCCAGTCCATCGATTTCTGGAAGGCGCTGCGCTTCACGCTCACCTTCACCTTCATCACCTTGCCGCTGGTCCTTGGAACCGGGCTCGCCATCGCGCTGGTGATCAACAATGCCGCGCGCAGGGTGAAGGGGCCGGTGATCTTCATCTCGCTGCTGCCCTTCATCATCACGCCGGTGATCGGGGCGTTGTCGATCAACTGGCTGTTCCGGGGCGACGGTATCCTGACGGCGACGATGGAACGGATGCTGGACCGCGATATCGCGTTGTTCGCGCAGGCGTGGACCATCGAGATCCTGATGATGGTCTACCGCGTCTGGCACGTCGCGCCGTTTGCCGCGATCGTGTTCTATGCGGGGTTGCAGACCGTGAGCAGCGACAGCCTGGAATCGGCGCTGATCGACGGTGCGTCCCGTTGGCAGCGGTTGAAATACATTGTCATCCCGCACCTGATGCCGCTGATCGTGTTCGTCGGGATGATCCATCTGATGGACACCTACCGGGTGTTCGAGGAAATCGTCGGCTTCTCGTCCCAGGGCCACGTGATCTCGCTGCAATGGCTGACCTACGATTTCCTGCAGCCCGACCAATCCGGCAACCGCTCGATCTCGCGGGCATCTGCCAGCGCAATGCTCACCATGGTCGGCATCGTGCTGCTGCTGATCCCGCCACTCAAGCGCACCTGGCGCGATCACAGGGGGAGCCACTGACATGACCCAGGCCGTTCACCGCCAGCCGCTTGGCCTCAGGGTTCTTTCCTCGGGCTTCCTCATCTTCTGGTGCATCGTCGCCGCCTTTCCGATCTTCTGGATCACGGTGATGAGCTTCAAGTCGCCCGTGGATGCCTTCGACGGCAACGCCGCCAACGTGATCTTTGGCCCGGCAACGCTCGCGGCGGGCAAGGGGATTTCGATCCTCGACATTCTCGTCTACCTCGCCTTGGCGATCTGGATGTTCCGACGCATTGCGCGGATGTTGCCCGATATGGTGCTCAGCTATTCGCCGCAAGGGCGCCAGTGGCTTGGCTGGCTGATCGGGGCAGCGGTGACCGGGCTGGTCGTGGTGGTGACCTTCTTTGCCCTCTTGCCCGCGGTTCTCAACGTGCTCAACCCCTTGGTCGGCCCGCTGGGCAGGGATGTCTGGGGCTTCACCACCGAGCACTACCAGACCGTCTGGGTCGATCGCGGTTTCTTTCGCAACTTCCAGAACTCGCTGATCGTGACACTCGGTGTGGTCACCGTCTCGCTGACGGTGGGAACGCTGGCAGGCTATGGGCTGGCACGTTCCGGCAGCACGCTGGCCTTCTGGATCCTGATCATCGCGCTGGTGTTCCGCGCCCTGCCACATTCGGTGCTGGTCGCGGGGTATCTTCCGGTCTTCATCAATTCTGCCGAGATCCTGCGCCCGATCCTCGGGGATGCGGCGCCGACGCTCTACGGCAAACCCGTGGCGGTGATCGCTGTCCTGGTCGCCATCAACCAACCTTTCACGATCTGGATGCTGCGCAGTTTCTTTCAGAACATCCCTGCCGAACTGGACGAAGCCGCCCGGGTGGATGGCTGTAACCATTTTCAGGCCTTCCGCCGGGTGATCATGCCTGTCATGTGGCCGGGCGTCATCACCACCGGGCTGTTCTCGTTCCTGCTGGCCTACAATGACTTCCTCGTCACGTCCCTGCTGCTGGACGCACAGAACCAGACCATGGTTCCAGCCATCGCCGGAATGTTCAACCGCGAGACCACGACGACCGATCAGGTTGTTGCAGTGGCGGCCGCGGTGTCGATCACCGCGCCGCTGTTCATCCTCGTCATGGTGTTCCAGCGCCAGATCGTCAGCGGCCTGACCGCAGGAGCAGTCAAGGGATGACACCGTTGCTGCAAGCAAGGGCGGGGCACTCCCGCCGGTCGGCCAAGCATCACAGATGCTCCCCCTCCCGTTGGGCCGGGCGCGCCTTCGGCGCGATGCCGCCTGATTTCTTCTGTCCGAAAATATCCCCGCCGGAGGCTCGCTCCAGCGGAAAACAGGAAAGACATCTCCAATGAAGGGATCCCGCCCTGAACAGGCCGTGCTGTCGCGCGACACGGATATGCGCAAGACAGACGAGACGCGTGCCGTGATCGAAGGCATGGTCGACGGCCTGAACGACCACCGCATTGCCGACATAGGCGAGTTCTTCTCCTCTGGTTTTCGCTGGATGGGCAACACCGGCTGTGGCACCAAGACCGGCATTCAGGAATTCCAGGACAACTGGCAACGCCCCTTCCAGTCGGCATTTTCCGACAAGACCTGCATCGACGAGGCGCGCCTCTACATGGGCGAGTGGGCGGCGGCGTTTGGCCGTCAGGAGGCGACCCATTCCGGCCCGTTCATGGGCGTGGCCCCCACCGGAAAACGGGTCGAAATCCGCTACATGGATTTCTGGAAGGTGGTCGACGGCAAGATTGTCGACAATTGGGTGATGGTCGATTTCCCGCATGTGCTGGCGCAGCTTGGCGTTGATGTCTTCAACGGAGAGGGCTGGGAAGCCTTTGACCGCGGCGAACGGATCGCGCCGAGGCCGGGTTCGGAAGGCACGCCATGAAAGACGCTCATGCAGGCCTCAACGCGGCATTCGTGATCAAGTGGACGGCGTCAATCCTCCAGATCATGGGCTATGCAGCCACAGGGTTCGGCCTGACACCCTGGAACATCTATTTTTTCGTCTTCGGCCTCATCGGCTGGTTCGTGGTTGGCGTTCTGTGGAACGACCGCGCGATCATGCTGATTCACTTCGTTGCCTTTGGTTCGATGGTGGCCGGCCTGTTGTCAAGTTGAGGGGGACGCGACAATGACCATTGAATATCTCAAGACCAGCAGATCGCAGGCGGACCGCGCGGAAGACGACGCCAAGACCCGCGCTGTTGTGGAGGCGACGTTGCAGGATATCGAGGCGCGTGGCGACGCGGCCGTGCGAGAGCTGTCGGAGACTTTCGACGGCTATTCGCCCGCGTCCTTCCGGCTCAGCCAGCAGGAGATCGACGACCTGATCGGCCAGTTGAGTGACCGCGAGCTGGCCGATATCAAGTTTGCACAGGCGCAGGTGACGAAGTTTGCACAGGCCCAACGGGACTCGATGCTCGACATCGAGGTCGAGACGCTGCCCGGCGTGATCCTCGGTCACAAGAACATCCCGGTGCAATCGGTCGGGTGCTATGTTCCGGGGGGCAAGTTCCCGATGGTGGCCTCGGCGCATATGTCGGTGGCGACCGCCTCGGTGGCGGGGGTCCCGCGCATCATAGCCTGCACGCCGCCCTTCAATGGCAAGCCCAACCCGGCGGTAATTGCGGCGATGTACCTTGGCGGCGCACACGAAATTTTCGTGTTGGGCGGCATTCAGGCGATTGGCGCGATGGCGCTGGGCACCGAGACGATCGAGCCAGTGCACATGCTGGTCGGACCGGGCAACGCCTTTGTCGCCGAAGCCAAGCGCCAGCTGTTCGGGCGCGTTGGAATCGACCTGTTCGCGGGGCCAACCGAGACCATGGTGATCGCCGACGACACCGTGGATGCCGAGATGTGCGCCACCGACCTTCTCGGACAGGCCGAGCACGGATACAACTCGCCCGCCGTCCTTGTCACCAATTCGCGCAAGCTGGCCGAAGGAACATTGTCGGAGATCGACCGGATTCTGCAGATCCTGCCCACGGCCGGGACAGCGCGGGTGAGCTGGGAGGAGTACGGCGAGGTGATCCTTTGCGAGACCTATGACGAGATGCTGGCGGTGGCCGACGACATTGCATCGGAACATGTGCAGGTGATGACGGATCGCGATGACTGGTTCCTGGAAAAGATGACCAGCTACGGAGCGTTGTTCCTTGGGCCGCGCACCAACGTGTCCTTTGGTGACAAGGTGATCGGCACGAATCACACGTTGCCGACGAAAAAAGCCGGGCGCTATACCGGCGGCCTATGGGTCGGCAAGTTTCTGAAAACACACAGCTATCAGAGGGTCACCACGGATGAGGCCGCGACCCTGATCGGGGAATATGGTTCGCGGCTCTGCATGATGGAGGGCTTTGTCGGCCATGCAGAGCAATGCAACCTGCGGGTGCGTCGCTACGGCGGCATCAACGTGCCATTTGGCGAAGGCGCGCCGTTTCGGGACGGACCGGACTAGGCACTCGCGACGGATCGAAACCTCTACCAGGATCAACCGGTGCTTGCCTGTCGGGCGGGGCACCAAACGGAGCAGGGAATGAACGACGTTCACACGTCCAACAAGGCAGCGATCGCGCCTCTGCGCGCCGCAATGTACAATTTCGAGGATGCAGGGGTCCGGGCGGCGCTTGACGCAGTGATGTCGCCCACCGCGACGGTTCACATGTGCCACCCGTTCGGTGACCTGACCGGAGCACGGGAGTTGTACGATGGCTGCTACCGACCGCTGCTGGCGTCGTTGCCTGATCTGGAGCGCCGCGACTATATCGTGATCGCCGGACCGGACGAGTTCGGGGCCGACTGGGTCGGTTGTGGCGGGTTCTACACCGGTGTCTTTGTGGCACCCTGGCTCGACATCCCGCCGACGGGGCATCAGGTCCATATGCGGTTCCACGAGTTCTATCGCGTCGAGGCCGGCAAGGTGGTCGAGATCCAGGCGCTCTGGGATATTCCCGAAGTCATGATGCAAGCCAATGCCTGGCCGATGGCGCCGAGCCTTGGGCGGGAATGGAATATCCCCGGCCCGGCAACGCAGGACGGGATCGTGTCCGGTCCACGGGACGAGGAAACCTCGAACGCCAGCCAGAAACACATCATCACCATGCTGGACCATATGAAAAAGCATCCCTCGCAGGGCGGGCCGGAAGTAATGGAGATGGAGCGGTTCTGGCACCCGCGGATGAACTGGTACGGGCCCTCGGGCATCGGCACCGGGCGGGGCATCGCGGGTTTTCGCAACTGGCACCAGATCCCGTTCCTGAACGGCATGCCGGACCGCGGCAAATTTCTGGACGAGATCACCTATCATTTCTTCGGAGATGGCACCTACGCTGCGGTGACCGGCTGGCCCGACATGGTTCAGACCGTGACGCATGACGGCTGGATGGGCATCGCGCCGGCCGGCCGGAAGGTCACCATGCGCAGCCTGGACTTCTGGCGTCTCGAAGACGGCAAGATCCGCGAGAACTGGGTCATGGTGGACCTTCTCGACGTCTACCGGCAACTCGGTGTGGATGTGTTCCACCGGTTGCGGGAATTCAACAAGGCCCGCGTGCAGGGAAGCATTCCGTTCCCGGTTGGGGCCCGCTGACATGGCGTTGCCTCGAACACCTTCCTTTCGGCTGGACGGTCGCACGGCATTGGTGACCGGCGCCTCGTCCGGCATCGGGCTTGGGTGCGCGGTGGCGTTGGCCGAGTCAGGGGCGCATGTCGTCTGCGCCGCGCGTGGTGCGGATCGACTCGACGCTGCGGTTGCACAGATGCGGGAGGCCGGGTTCTCCGCCGAACCGCTGGTGCTCGACATTGCGGATCTGGATGCCCTGAGCGGCGCGCTGATGTCCCGCGACGCGTTCGATGTTGTGGTCAACTCTGCCGGGTTGGCGCGCCACACGGCGGCGACCGAGACGACCGCCGAAGACTACGACGCGGTCATGGGGATCAACCTTCGGGCGGCGCATTTCCTGTCGGCTGGCGTGGCCCGGAAAATGAAGGACGCCGGAAAGCGAGGTTCGATCATCCATATCTCCAGCCAGATGGGGCATGTCGGTGGGATCGACCGTTCGGTCTATGCGGCGTCCAAACATGGGCTGGAGGGGATGGTCAAAGCGATGGCAATCGAATGGGGGCCGCACGGCATCCGCATCAACACGATCTGCCCGACCTTCATTCGCACGCCACTGGGCGAACAGACTCTGTCCAACCCGGAGCGCCGGGCCTGGATCGAGAGCAAGATCAAGCTTGGGCGCATTGGCGAGGTCGAAGACGTGATGGGTGCGGTGCAGTACCTCGCTTCGGATGCTGCCGGTTTGGTCACGGGAGCGGCGTTCTTGATCGATGGGGGATGGACGGCAGGGTGATGGGGGAACGCGTGACAGCGCAGATGGTGGCAGAACGGGCGGGCGTAAGCCAGTCGGCGGTCAGCCGTGTCTTCACGCCCGGCGCGTCCGCGTCGCTCAAGACGGTCGAGAAGGTCCGCAAGGCGGCGACCGAACTCGGATACCGGCCCAACGTGCTCGCCCGGGCTGTCGTGTCGGGGCGCAGCCGGATGATCGGCCTCGTTGTTCCCTACATGGAAAACCATTTCTTTCCCGATGTGCTGGAGCGGCTCTCGAACGCATTGCAAGACGAGGGCTATCACGTTCTCATCTTCATGGCGTCGCGGACGCTGGGGGATATCGATCAGGTGCTGGAGGAGATCCTTTCTTACCAGGTGGACGGGATCATCATGGCCTCGGTCGCCATGTCGTCGGACATCGCACTGCGGTGTCAGGCGCAGGGCGTGCCGGTGGTGCTGTTCAACCGTGCGCAGGATCTCGACGGGTTGACCTGGGTCACGTCCGACAATTTCGGCGGCGCACGACAGGTCGGCCGGTTCCTTGCGGCCGGTGGGCATGACCGGATCGGGTATATCGCCGGATGGGAAGGTGCTTCGACGCAGCGCGACCGGGAGGCGGGGTTCCGCGCCGGACTGGCCGAGGCCGGTCGGGAGTTGTTCTGCCGCGCGGTTGGTAATTTCCGCAACGAAGGCACCGTGCGGGCCGTCCGCACCCTGTTCGACGTTCCGCCGGAACGCAAGCCCGACGCGGTTTTTGCCGCCTCCGATCACATGGCGCTTATCGTGATGGACATTCTGCGATACGAACTTGGTCTTCGGATCCCCGAGGACGTTTCGGTTATCGGGTACGACGACGCCCCCACCGCAGCTTGGCTATCCTACAGCCTGACGACCGTGCGCCAGCGCGTGAACCTGATGGTCGAAGAGACCGTCGGCGCGTTGCTGGAATCGATAGAGACCCCACAAACCACAAAGCCGCGACACGTCGCCATAGATTCGCCGCTGATCGTGCGCAAATCGGCACGTGTCCCCAAAGGATGGACGACATGAAAGGCTTCGACCCGAAGTTTCGCGATTTCCCCGACTACATCATCGGGATCACCAAGGAGATCTGGGAAGATCGCGGCATCGCCACGCTGAACGAGTATTATTCACCCGATATCGTCGTGCGCTCGCCGGGGTCGGTGGTTCTGGGCAATCAGAGCGTGATTGGCGCGACGATGGCGACGCTGGCCGAATTTCCGGACCGGACGCTGCTGGGCGAGGACGTGATTTGGTCGGGCACACCGGAGGAAGGGATGCTGTCCTCGCACCGGATCCTGTCCACCGCGACCCATCAGGCCGATGGCATCTATGGAAAGGCGACGGGAACCCGGCTGCAATACCGGATCATGGCCGATTGTCATGCCATCAACAACGTGATCGACGATGAATGGCTGATCCGCGATCAGGGCGCCATCGTCCGACAGATGGGTTGGGAGCCGAAGGCCTTTGCCGCCGATCTGATCGCGCGAGAGGGTGGACCGGAGGGCGCGGTGAGGCCGCTGACCCCGTCCATCGATGTTGAGGGCCCCTACAAGGGTCGTGGCAACGATTCCGAATGGGGGCAACGCTACGCCGATATCCTGAGCCGGATCATGGGCGCCGACATGGCTGCCATCGAGGCCGAATACGATCGTGCCGTGCAAGGGGTCTATCCCGGGGGCGTGAGCGATTATTCCTTTTCGGCGGTGGATCGGTTCTGGATGAGTCTGCGGGCCTCGTTTCCGAGTGCCAGGTTCGAGATCCATCACCAGATTGGGCGGGCCGACCCGATGATGCCGCCCCGCGCCGCAATCCGCTGGAGCCTGCATGGCACGCACGACGGCTGGGGCGTGTTCGGCGCGCCGACAGGGGCCGAGGTTTACGTTCTGGGCATCAGCCACGCAGAATTCGGCAGGCTCGGCACGGCCGAACCGAAGGTACGGCGCGAATTTGCCCTATTCGACGAAACCTCGATCTGGAAGCAGATCCTGCACAAGACCGGCTGATCAATTCCGCGAAAGACCGGGCCGCGCGCCCGAGGGAGGGACAATATGACACCACGCGACATGGACCAACGCATCGTGCGCTACGGCGACCTGAAGCCCTGCAAGACGGCCTTTATCGATGCCCATACACCGGGATCCGATCAGAAGGAGAACTTCACCATCATCGGTGGCGGCGTGTCGGAAAGTGCCGATCAGCATGTACACATCACCGAGACGCCCGGGTTCAACATCGGGGCCGCCGGTCAGCCACCCAATTGCCGCAACTCGTTGCACACCCACACCACGGCCGAAGTGTTTTTCGTGCTCAAGGGGCGCTGGAGGTTCTTCTGGGGCCGGTATGGCACGGCGGGGGAATTCATCGCCGAGGAAGGCGATATCTTCAACATTCCGACGGGTATCTTTCGCGGGTTCGAAAATGTCGGCACGGACTACGGGATGATCATGGCGATCCTTGGCGGCGACGATGCCGGTGGCGGCGTGACATGGGCGCCGCAGGTGATCGAGGATGCGGCCAAACACGGGCTGGTTCTAGCGGAAACCGGGCGACTGTATGACTCCCGGAAGGGCGAGGCGCTGCCGGATGGGGTGAAGCCGATGCCTGTGCTGAGCGCGGAAGAGTTGAAGGCCATTCCTGAGGTTCCGGTCGAGGGTGTCATTCGCGACTACGTGGCCCGGTACTGGGATCTCATGGCACTGGCTGCGCGCAAGCCGGCCAAGGTCATCGGCGAAGAGGCGTTGCTCAAGGACAAACCGGGTTTCGAGGTAGAATTCCTGACCCGTGGGTCGGAGGGGGATACCTTGGCGGCGCGCGACAAGCACACTGTCCTGATGCCCGTGCGAGGTCACTGGCGGTTGCGTTGGGAGGGGGGGGGCACCGTGCTGAACCCCGGAGATACCGCGCTGATGGAGCCGGGCCAGGCCCATGCGATTGCGCCGTCGATGACCGGCGAGGCGAGCCTCTATCGCGTCACCGCCACCGACGATCCCGCCGGTCCGACCTGGGGCGGTTGAGGAACAGGCCCGGTCGGGCAGGGCATCGAGCCCTGTCCGAACGGGCCAGACCGTTGGTCTGGCGAGCCAGGATCACATGGCGCGCCGATGACGACCTGCATCGCGCGCCACCCCTGTTGGCCGATCGCGGCCCTGTCAGGCGATCTGGGATTTCACCTCGTGTGCCAGACATGGACGAACGGGAATGGCCGTTTGATCTGGTTGGGGGGCAAGACGGAGGATTGCTCAGCTGACAGGGCACGGTTCAGTGTAAGCGACGGCTGAGGCCCACGTTGTAGGATCGACCGTCGGCTGCGAGATCTCTGCCATCTCATGATGGGGAGTGCGTTTCGCAATGTGTGCTCAGAATTCGTTTCTCAGATCGTTGGGCGTGGAGATCTATGCGTCGGGGCACCGGCGGTGGCCGGATGACGTGAGGGCGCGGGCTGTTGTGGAGGCACTGGAACCCGGCGCGACGGTGAATGCCGTGGCGGAGCGTTTCGACCTTCAGCCGAACCAACTCTCGGCGTGGCGGCGGTTGGCGCAGCAGGGAAAGCTGGTTCTGCCAGCGCCGGAAATCGAGGAGCCGGTCTTTGCGCCGTTGGTGGTGTGTGAGGTGGAGCCGGAGGAACCGCCCCGAGAGATGGTCCATGGCGATGAAGGCATCCGGATCGTGGTTGGCGAGGTCAGGATCGAGTTGGCGTCCGACACGCCCGCCAGGCGTATCGCGGAAATCGTGTATGCGCTCGGTTCTCGGCCATGCTGATGCCATCGCAGGGCGTGCGGATCCTGGTGGCAACGAACCCGGTGGATTTCCGGAAAGGGCATGACGGGTTGGCGGCGCTGGTGCAGTCGGTGCTGCAGGAAGATCCTTTCACCGGCACCGTGTTTGTTTTCCGGGCCAAGCGGGCCGACAGGTTGAAAATCCTCTTTTGGGAGTTCGCGCCGGTCCGCCGAAGGCGGCAAACTGTCTGGGGGACAGTTTGAGGCAAGAACGGGCGGAGCCCGCCGGGCTGGTTCCTCTCGGCGATGCAAGCATCGCCTGCCGGACAATGGATAGCCTACAAACGGCTGGAGGAGAGCGCATTCACGTGGCCGGCAATCCGGAATGGCACGATGACGCTGAACCGGGCGCAATTCGAGGCCCTGTCCGCCGGCCTGGACTGGCGGCGGGTGCGGTCTTTGGAGGCGCGCCGACCGGCTGTGGCAGAGTGACTCGGAGGCTTTAATCGCAGGCCATCCGTGCCGGATCGGGGTAAAACCGGCCCATGTCCAGCGCCCCTGCCATCGACCTTTCTGCCATCCCCGAAGACCAGCGCGACGCTGTTCTGGCGGTGCTGCGCGAGCGGGACGCTCTCAAGGAGATCAACAAGCGCCTGGAGCATCTCGTGGCCGAGTTGAATCAGGTGGTGCATGGAAAGCGGTCGGAAAAGCTGAGCGAGGACGAGCGCCAGCTGGCGTTCGAGGATCTTGAAACAGCGGTGGCGGAGGTCGAGACGCAGCAGGACGAACAGACCTCCTCGCAGCTTGCCACACGTCGCACCGTCCGGCGCAATCATGGCAATCTGCCCAAGGACCTGCCGCGGATCGAACAGGTGATCGAACCCGACAGCCTGGAATGCCCCTGTGGCTGCGGAGAGATGCACCGGATCGGCGAAGATCGCACCGAACGGCTGGACATCGTGCCCGCGCAACTGCGGGTCATCGTCACCATCCGTCCGAAGTATGCCTGTCGCGCCTGCGCCGAAGGTGTGATCCAGACGCCGGCACCCAGCCACCTGATCGAAGGCGGCCTGCCGACCGAAGGTGCCATCGCCCATGTCCTGGTCAGCAAGTATGCGGATCACCTGCCGCTATACAGACAGAGCCAGATCCTGGCCCGCTCCGGGATCGATTTGCACCGTAGCACTTTGGCCGATTGGATCGGCAGCGCCGCGTTCCACCTTGCCCCGGTCGTGGATCGGTTGGCCGAGCACCTGAAGACGTCCACAAAACTGTTTATGGACGAGACGACCGCCCCGGTTCTCGATCCCGGCCGGGGGCGAACGAAGACCGGGTATCTCTGGGCCCTGGCTCGGGACGACCGGGGATGGGGTGGAGATGATCCGCCCGGCGTGGTCTTCACCCGTCGGCTGGCAGGGCATTCTTGCATGCTCGAGAAGCTATGCCCCCGACCGCGCAGGCCAAAACGCGGAACGTATCCTGACGGGCTTCGATGGCATCCTGCAGCTCGACGGCTACCAGGGCTACAACCGGCTGACACGCCCAACCCGAAAGGGCGGCGACCCGATCACGGTCGCCCATTGCTGGGCCCACGCGCGCCGGAAACTGAAGGAGGTCTTCGACCGCGATGGCTCCGGGATCGCCGACGAGGGCCTGCGCCGGATCGCGGAATTCTACCGCATTGAAGCCGAAATCCGCGGCATGGGCCCCGGCCAGCGCCTGTCCGCCCGAAAGGCCCGCTCCGCGCCCCTGGTCGCCGAGTTCGGCGACTGGCTGCAGGCACAGCGCCCTCGCATCTCCTCCAAATCCCGCCTGGGCGAGAAACTCGCCTATATCCACCACCACTGGGACGGGCTGCAGACCTTCCTCCACGACGGTCGTGTCGAAATCGATTCCAACTGCGTTGAGAATTTGATCCGCCCAATTGCCCTGACGAGAAAGAATGCGCTCTTCGCCCCCTCTCAGCGATTGCAGACAATCGCCTGCCGGGCAATGGGATCACGACGAAGGCGGACGCTCCTGGGCCCGCATCGCCTCCCTCATCGCAACCGCAAAGATCAACAGCGTGGAGCCATTCGCCTATCTCAAGGCCACTCTGGAAGCCATCGCCGCAGGACATCCTCAAAGCCGGATCGACGAACTGCTTCCTTGGAACTTCAAGCCGTCAAGTTGAAGCCCCCGTGGCATGCAGCCGCCGCTTACGGTTCAGTCAACACAGGCGACATCGACCGATTGTGTGTTCACCTGATCTCCGGAGGATCTCAGGTGTCCAATAACGGGACTGACATCGGAATAATCGCGTCCGTATCCGACGACGATATGGTCTGTCCCGACTAGGGTGGCATTTGTCGGGTCGTATTCGATCCAGCCATGCGAGTGCCCGCACCAGGCCTGCACCCAGGCGTGCATCGCGTCGACTCCGGCCAATCGCACACCACCCTCGGGCGGCAGGGTCCGCAGATAACCGCTGACGTACCCGGCCGGAATGCCCAGAGATTGCAGGGCGAGGATCATGATGTGCGACAGGTCCTGACAGACCCCGCGTCTTTGCTGAAAGGCTTCGGCTGGATCCGTGTCAACGGTGGTCGCATCGGGATCAAAGGTCATGGTGGAATGCAATGCCGACCCGAGGCGAATGACGTTCTGCGCAACCGTGTCTTGTGGGCTCGAATTGTCCCGCGCGAATTGTGTGATTTCGGGGGTTGGTGACAATCTGTAGGATGGACCCAGAAAATGGACCGGGGATGTCGGTGCAAGATCGCGAATGCCTGCCACCTGGTGCCGCAACGTCTCCACTGCGGGCGAGACATCCCAGCAGGGCTTGACCGGCGCCATTTCCACCCGGCACGCCATGCGAATGGTCATCGCGTCATGTGGTTGGACATGGGTGATCGAGGTGACCTGATTGCCAAAGAAATCGATGCGGTCCTGCCGTTGGGTGGGCTCTGGCAGGACCTCGACCAGTTGCGCGGTGACACGGTGCCTGTCGTGGAACATCCTTGGCAGGACACGCACCAGATGACGACCGTTGCCGGCGGGATGCGCATATCTGTGCGAGATAGAGAGCCGGATATCGTAGATCATCAGTTACACCAGATGCGCCACGGTCAGGGCGTCCGACAGCTCCCAGATGTCCCTTTCCACCTGCATCAGGACGTCAGGCAAAAATGACGACGCCTCTTCGGTGGCAAGCCGTGTTTCGAGCGTCAGCACCATTCGGGCCACCTGTGTCAGGGCGTGGCCTTCGGCGTCGCCCGGAAGTTGCGAAATGTGACGTCGCGCCCGAGAGATGTGGTAGCGAATTGCGCGCGGGTTCTGATCATCAAGCGCCAACAGGTCCAGGACCGACGTCCGATCCGCAAGGATTGAAAAGCGCGACCGGTGCGTGACAACGCTGTCGCCGATTTCCAGTGCAAGGTCGAGCGCGCCATCGGGCGCCTCCGGTGCTGTCAACTGCGCCAGGAGTCTGGACATCAGGGCGGCGCGTTCCAGGGACATTCCAAGGCTCAGGAACCGCCAGCCATTGCTCCGGTACATATTCTCATGCACCAGCCCGGCAAAACCGGTGACCTGGCGAAGCAGCACGCTGATCTCTCGCGGGATTTCCAGCGTTGACAGCTGGCGCCCTTCAAGCGCGCGCTGCATCGTGACCAGACCACGAAGCGCCATCATCCCGTCCGGCGAGAGGCGGTCGCCGATCTTGGTCGCGGAGTGCAGGGCATGGTTCAGTGGTGCGCCGAACCGTTCCGCGATCGCGGACACCGTGGGCTCGACATCATCCATCAGCCGGGTGCGCAGATACGCCAACAAGGCAGTGTCATGGGAGGCGCCGTCACTGACGCGGGCAAAGTACGCACGGAACAATCGCATGTTCAGTTCTGCACGTTCGACGTAGCGGCCCAACCAGAACAGGTTGTCGGCGGCCCGGCTGGGCAGGGCCGTCCTGGAGGATCGACGCATCGCGGTGGCCGCGTCCGTGGCCAGCAGGCTGGGTTTGGGAACCGGGCGATTGCTGACAACCCAGACATCGGCAACCTTTCCTCCACGCTGCATCGCAAAGGCCTGGGCGTCGTTGCCGGCGCTGACCCGTGCATAGCCTCCGGGCATCACCTGCCAGCCAGTGCTGGAGCGGCCCAGGAAAATGCGCACGCACATCGGCCGGGCGACAAACGCCCCGTTTTCGAATGTCGGGGTTGTCGACAGCGTTACGGCCTCCTGACCGACCAGTTCCCGCCCGGAATTCTGCAACAGCCCGGTGATCCTGTCCGCATCCGACCCGTCGATTTCCGATGGCAGAGCAGTGCCGTCCGGGCTGGCCATCAGCGGAACGGTTGAAAAGGCGGAGCCGATCATCATCGTGTCGCGGTTGGCGATCACGTGATCTCTTTCGGCCTCGTGTCCGCACCACCAGGTGGCGATGTTGGGCATTCGCAGATCCCGGCCCAAACGTGCACGGGCAACTTTCGGCAGGAAGGCCATCAATGCACGGGTCTCCAGAACGCCGCTCCCGATGGCATTGACCGTCTTGAGGCTCTGACGTCGCAGCGCATCCAGCAGGCCCGGCGTGCCAAGCAGAGAGTCCGGGTCAAGTTCCAGTGGATCACACAGGATGCCGGGGACCCTGTTCCACAAAAGGCTGAGTGGCTCGGGGCCGGCGACCGTGCGCACCATCGCCCGACCGTCCTGGACGATCAGGTCCTCGCCTTCGACCAGCAGCATGCCGAGATAGCGCGCGATATAGGCGTGTTGCGCGTAATCCTGGTTCATCGGTCCCGGCGACATCAGGGCGATCGCGCCTTCGGACCCGCCACGCATGTCGAACAGGATCTTCTGGAAGGTTTGAAAGAACCCGGCCAGACGGTGAACGTTGGTGTTCGCAAAGTAGTTTGGAAAGACCTTGCCCATTGCGACCCGGTTTTCCAGTGCAAACCCGACGCTGGATGGGGCCTCGACCAGGTCGCTGATCACCCACCAGCGGCCATCCGGGCCCCGGCCGATCTCGAAGGACAGGAAGTTAAGGAAATTGTCAGCCGCGGGTCGAACACCCACCATGGGGCGCAACCACGCCGGATTCTGGCTCAGCAGCGTCGCGGGCAATTGCCCGGATGCGACAAGGTCGTTGTTGCCGTAAAGGTCTCGAACGACCTCTTCCAGAAGATCCGCGCGCTCGATCAAGCCCGCCGAGATCTCCTGCCATTCGTCTTCGTCCAGAATGACCGGGATGTGGCTCAGGGGCCATTCCCGTTCCGAGGAAACCGCTTCGTCATATTGCCGATAGAGCACGCCCGCATCGCGCAGGTATTGGTCGCCGCGCGCAAAACGATCGGCCAACCCATCGGGGGGCAGGTTGCTGACATGGTCGATGAACGGTTCCCACGCCGGTTTCACCAGGCCATCGGCCCCGAGCATTTCGTCACGGTTGCCTGCGACCCTGGCATAGGCCTCCAGCAAGTCGCGCCTGCCGCTGGAGGGTGGAATGGTTTGCGACGGTTGCATGATCTAGAGACCGGGCCGCCGTCGCAGATCAAGCGTCATCGGAAACTCGGGATGCGGTGTTTCCGATGCGGGCTCAAAGGCATCGGGCGTGTGCCCCATCGCTTCGAACCGACTCAGCCTGCGGGCTTCTGCTTCGTTTCCGTTGACCGGGAAAGTGTCAAAGCTGCGACCGCCGGGGTGGGCGACGTGATAGCGGCAGCCTCCCAGGGATCGACCGGTCCAGGTGTCATAGATGTCGAAGACCAGCGGTGCATCCACTTCCAGAACCGGATGCAGCGACACCGGCGGCTTCCATGCCTTGAACCGCACGCCACCGACCCGTTCGCCGGTCTTTGCGGTCAGGTTCATCGGAACCAAACGCCGGTTTGCGGTCACGCGATAGCGATCGGGGTTGGCCCCCGACAGTTTGACCTGAAGCCGCTCCACGGAACTGTCCGTGTACCGCACGGTGCCACCGATCGCGCCGGTTTCGCCCAGCACATGCCACGGCTCTAGTGCCTGGCGCAGTTCGAGCGTGACATCCTCGTAGGTGACTTCGCCACAGAACGGGAACCGAAACTCGGCCTGTGCGGCGAACCATGCGGGATCGAGCACCATGTCGTGGGCCCTCAGGTCGGCCAGCACATCCAGGAAGTCCTCCCAGATGAAGGCGGGCAGCATGAACCGGTCATGCAGTGTCGTGCCCCAGCGGGTCAGGTTGCCGCTGATCGGGTCTTCCCAGCAGCGCGCGATGATGGCCCGCAACAGGACCTGTTGTGCAAGGCTCATGCGCGGGTTCGGCGGCATCTCGAAGCCTCGGAATTCGACCAGTCCCAGTCGTCCGGTGGGGCCATCGGGCGAAAACAGCTTGTCGATGCAGATCTCGGTACGGTGGGTATTGCCGGTCACGTCGATCAGGCTGTTGCGCAACAGCCGGTCGGTCAGCCAGGGCGGCGGCGGGGTGCCGTCGGTCGGCGGCCAGATCTGGTCCAGCGCGATTTCCAGCTCGTACAGCGCATCATGGCGCGCTTCGTCGATGCGCGGCGCCTGCGACGTCGGCCCGACAAAGGTGCCCGAAAACAGGTAGGACAGGCTTGGGTGACGTTGCCAGAACAGGATCAGGCTTTTCAACAGGTCCGGGCGCCGCAGAAAGGGGCTGTCGGTTGTGGTCGCGCCACCGACAACAACGTGATTGCCGCCGCCGGTGCCGGTATGGCGGCCATCGATCATGAACTTGTCGGTGCCAAGGCGGCTTTGGCGGGCTTCCTCGTACACCGTTTCGGTGGTCCTGACGCAATCCCCCCAAGTGGCGGCCGGGTGGATGTTGACCTCCAGCACACCCGGGTCGGGTGCAACCCGGATGACATCGATGCGCGGATCGCTCGGAGGGCTGTACCCTTCGATCAGCACCGTGCGGCCAATGGTGCGTGCGGCGGTTTCGGTTGCCGCGATCAGCTCCAGGTAGTCTTCCAGCGTTTCCACGGGCGGCAGGAAGACACAAAGCTTGCCATCGCGGGCCTCGACGGAGATCGCGGTGCGGACAGGGCCGCCCAGCTCTCCAAGGGTCTGCTCCACCTGTTCCTGACCTGCCGCCGTCTCTGTTCGGCTGGAGATGGCCTGACGCTGTTCTTCCACTGGCCCGATGTCCGGCAAAGGTTCACGCGGCACGGTCGGGTCTTGAGGGTTGATGAACGGATAGCTGGATTCCGGCACATGCGGCAGCGTCCCGAGCGGCAGCCGGTAGCCCACTGGGCTGTCACCGGCGACAAGAAATACCTTGCCGCGCCGCAGCTTCCAGACTTCCGACAACCAGCCCCCGGATGCGCGCGCCTGCCAGCGTTGGATCGGCAGCACATATCCCGCCGGTGTCGTCAAGCCGCGCTCGAACACCTTTGCGATGCGCGCCCGCTCTTCGGGGTCCTTGAGCCTGGAGTTATCCGGCGTCACGTTTTCCGGCAGGTTGCCTTCCTTGATGATCCACTCTGCGGGGTCTTCAAAGGCGGGCAGCACGTTCTGTGAGGGCACGGCGAGGGTCCGGGCAATTTGCGCCAGCAGGGCCTGGGCATCTTCCGGGCCGACGTCCTCTTTGGTCTCTTCCCGTGCCAGAAGCTCCGGATCCTGCCAAATCGGCTTGCCGTCCTTTCGCCAGAACAACGAGAAGGTCCAGCGTGGCAGGGTTTCACCCGGGTACCATTTTCCCTGACCGTAATGGAGCAACCCACCGGTCGAGAACCTTTCCTGTAGCCTGCGGATCATCGTGTCCGCCAGGCCGCGTTTTGTCGGGCCGACGGCATCGGAGTTCCACTCGTCCCCCTCGAAATCGTCGATGGACACAAATGTCGGCTCGCCGCCCATGGTCAGGCGCACATCCCCTGCCTCCAGGCGGCGATCGATGGCGTGCCCGAGCGAGTTGAGTGCGTCCCACGACGCATCGGAAAAGGGCTTGGTGATCCGGGGGTGTTCCGCTGTCCGCCTGACCTGCATGTCGAAGGAGAATTCGACCTCGGCGGCGCTGGCCAGGCCGGCAATCGGGGCAGCGTTCTGATAATGCGGTGTCGCGGCCAGAGGCACATGGCTTTCTCCGGCCAGGAGCCCGGAGGTCGGATCCAGCCCCACCCAGCCCGCTCCGGGCAGGTAGACCTCGACCCAGGCATGCAGATCGGTGAAGTCGTGATCGGTTCCAGCCGGTCCGTCGAGGGAAACCAGGTCGGGCTTCAACTGGATCAGATATCCCGACACGAACCGGGCAGCGAGCCCGAGATTGCGCAGGATCTGAACCAGCAGCCAGCTGCTGTCGCGACAGGACCCGGCGGCCCGGCCAAGTGTGACCTCGGCCGTTTGCACCCCCGGTTCCATGCGGATTTCATAGGTGATTTCGCTGGCCAGTCGGCTGTTGAGCATGACCAGGAAATCGACCGTCACCATTGGGTCGCGTGGAACCGTTCTCAGGAAATCGGACAGCAGCGGGCCAACCGGATCGGGACGCATGTAGATGCTCAGGTCGGGCGCGATCTCGTCGCCGTAGTCAAAGGGGAACGTGTTCGCGGAGTCTTCAACAAAGAAGTCGAAGGGGTTGTAGACCGACATGTCCGCGACCAGATCGACCTCGATCTTGAACTCGCGCACCGGTTCGGGGAACACGAAGCGGGCCAGCCAGTTGCCGTAAGGGTCCTGCTGATGGTTCACGAAATACCCGGACGGCGAAACCGTCAACGAATGCGAGATGACGCGCGTGCGCGAATGTGGTGCAGGCCGCAACCTGATCGTCTGTGGCCCGAGCGTGACAGGCCGATCGTACTTGTAGTGTGTCAGATGATAGATACTGGCGGTGATCGACATATTTGGGTGCTCCTACCCTGAGCATGGTGCCCTTGCTGCGGTGCGGCAAGCTGTTGAAGTCAATTTGCGAGATAAGGGAGGGTTTTACAACCAACCCGGAGCCTTGCGATGCAATCCGGCCATGAACGGCACCACCAGTGTGGCATTTGCTGGTTTTCAGCGCGTCCCGGAGGCGCATTGTCGGATCGCAAGCAGCTTTTGCCTGAACCAATTCTGTTGCCCCGGGGACTGAAGTTGCGTGACGTCACGGTCCCGTCAGATAATCAAAAGACCACTCACGCAAGCAGCGCGTCGGCGTCTGCCGATTGGTTGAACGCTCGTTCCTCCCCAACGAGTGGAAACAAGTGCGCGAACCATTGGAGTTTACACGGCCCCACTCCGGCTTTCGTCATGTTCCGCGCTTACAGAGATATGTGCCTCCGGTTGAATGATGATCGCCGAAACCGGTCGCGGGTGTGACGGAGCTGGGAGAGGTGGACAAGGCTTGAACACCTCGACGGTTTGATCGCCCGGGCCCAGAACCTGCCGCCAGGTGCAATGGCCTCGCTGCCTTGGATCAGGGCACCAAACTCGTCTGCCATCAATCGATGGGTTCGTCTGTCGGGATCCGAACCAACGGTTCGGCAAGCAACAGACTGTTGGCCTGCCGGCTCGATTTGGACTCGGCCGCGAACGTCACCCGGGCCACGTGATCACGAAACCTTGACCATGGACTTGGGCGTCCTTTGAGGGCCCGAACTCGGAAACGTTCGAAAGAATGCTATACTCAATGGTGCGAATGAGAAATCGGCAAAGCACATCACGTTCGACAGGAGGCGTCCGAATGCCCACCATTCTTTTCACCCGTCGTTCCCTCCTCGTTGCGGGCAGTGCCGTCGTGGCGACAGGGCTGTCCGGCCAACGGGTCCCGGCTCAGGCACATGGCCTTGCGCCAACAGCATCAATGCGCGGCGGCTCCAACAACTATCGTCCGGGCGCCCCGATCGTTGATCGGATCGGCAACGGTGGCTTCTGGATGACGGGCACCGTGCGCCGCGCCGGCGATGGCGCCCCGTTGGCCGGTCAACGCATCCAGATCTGGGCGCATACGACCGAAGGGCACGAGCGCGACGCCCACAGTCATGGCGCTACCTTGACCGACACGAATGGAGTATTTCGTCTTGAGATGCCGCAGATCGTGCCAGCTTTCGGCCAGCCACATGGTCATCTCGCCTATGACAGCGACGAGTTCAAAACCGTTTTTCTGCGCCCGGTCATGTCGAGCGCGAAAGACTCCTCTCTGACGGCAGACTTCATCCTCCAGCCGGTTTGACACACGTGGACGGTGACAGGATGGGCATGGCTCGAAATTCCCTTGTCTGGTGCGCCTTGGCAGCCACGTTCGCGGTGCCCATCGGAGCCGCCGCCGCCAGCCCACTGCTCGCGTGGCGAGACCCTGTCTATATCGTCGCCGGGTTCGCGGGCATCTTCGCGATGGGTCTCCTGGTCGTCCAACCTCTACTGGCAGGAGGGCTGCTCCCGGGCGTACTTCGCCTGCGTTCGCGGCAGGTCCACCGCGGTGTCGGTGCCATTCTTGTCGTGGCGGTGATGGTCCATGTCGCGGCGTTGTGGATCACCAGCCCGCCGGATGTCATCGATGCCCTTCTGTTCGCCTCCCCCACACCGTTTTCCGCCTGGGGGGTGATCGCCATGGGGGCCCTGTTCGCGGCCGCTCTGATGGCGACATTGCGCAGGCGGTTGCGCCTGCGGCCTCGCACATGGCGGCTTGCTCACACGGGCCTCGCGGTGGTGATCGTCGTCGGCAGCGTGGTGCATGCGATGCTGATCGAGGGGACGATGGAAACGATGTCGAAAGCACTGCTCTGCGTGGTGGTGCTCATGGTGACAGGAAAGGTCGTGATCGACCTTTGGGCTCGGTCAATTGGGCCGGGCCGGCGGGCGTGATTATGACGTCAAAGGACCGTTGATCGGGGCTGCGATCCGAGCCGCAAAACCGCTCGTCCGAGACAGTCTGGGCCCTGGGCAAGGGGAGCGATTGATTCGCTATGCCTACGCCGATTGATGTCCCTCCGGGGTGGGCAATGCCTTTCGGCAACACCGCGCGGAATTTGTGCCAAATACCGGGCAACAAAAACGACTGCCGCAGTCGGTTTCGCGACACCAAATGGACGCT
This sequence comes from uncultured Tropicimonas sp., assembly GCA_947495685.1. Lineage (GTDB taxonomy): Bacteria > Pseudomonadota > Alphaproteobacteria > Rhodobacterales > Rhodobacteraceae > Tropicimonas. The sequence continues at coordinate 179,620 of CANLZY010000003.1, read as the reverse complement.
AAGGTCGTTTCTTTCACACTTGAGCAGAAAATCCTTGATACAATGAGACTCAGCTCATACGTGAGATTTTGAGCTAGGGAGACGACCGGGTTTCCCCAATTGTTGGAGGTTGCGATGCTGACACGCGACGACATGATCCGCGAGTACCGTTCGCGCGCTGGCACCTTGCCCGCGCTGCTGCTGATCTATGGCGTGCTGATCAGTACGCTTGCGCTGTCAGCCTCTACGATTCTGTAGGTACGCGACGGACGCCAAAACCTCATTCCAAGCCGTTCAGGGATCTGACGTTACGCGTCAGTAAACAAACGCCGGTGTGTGTCGCGACCATTCGGTGCGAACGAGCGCTTCCTACAGGGAGACGCTCGGATTGTCCATGACCTTGCCGTCCGATTGCCCGCGACCTGCGGGCGTGCCGGATGCCGAGGACGCCGGGTCCGTTGACGCGGCCAGTATTATGGGCGTGCAACTCGGGTCAATCGCCCTGGGGGTAGCGTTTCGCTTCCTCCAGGATATTCAAATCCATGTGGTTTCGCATGTACTGCTGGCTGGCCTGTTTGAGCGGCTGGTGGTCCCACGGATAGTATCCACCGTTGCGCAATGCTTCGTAGACAAGGAGCCGGCGCGCTTGGCTCGCGCGGACGTCCGAGTCGAACGCATCAAGATCCCAGCGTGCAAGCGCCTCTGCCTTCAATTCCGTCAAGATCGCGGTGCAGGCAGGATCCTGGGACAGGTTCCGCAACTCCTGCGGGTCGGCTTCGAGGTCAAAAAGTTGATCGGGATCGAGGGAACACAACGTCAGCTTCCACCGCCCTTTGCGCAGGCAGACAAGCGGCGCTTCGGATCCCTCGGCGGCATATTCCATCGCGACGGGCTCAACACGCGGCGAGCCAGCGGCCAGTGGCAAGAGGCTCTGTCCGTCGATCCATGGCGCCATCTCCTCAAACGACACCCCGGCAAGGTCACACAATGTCGGGGTCACATCGATCGTCGAGACCGGAGCGGTGACACGTCCGGGCGCGAGGCCCGCAGCCGAGATCATCAGGGGCACCCGCGCCGAACCTTCGAAGAAGCACATCTTGTACCACAATCCTCGCTCCCCCAGCATGTCGCCATGATCGGACACGAACAGGATCACGGCCTCCTGGTCGGTCTTTTCCAAGACATCGAGGATCTCGCCGATCTTGTCGTCGCAATAAGAGATATTGGCGAAGTAGGCGCGGCGGGAGCGGCGGATATCTTCCTCTGAAATGTCGAATTCGCGCCAGTTGTTGGCATCGAAGATCCGTTTCGAGTGGTTGTCCTGATCTTCGTAGGCAAAGGCGGGGACCTCTGGAAGAAGGTGCTCGCAGTCCTCATACAGATCCCAGTATTCCCGGCGGGCAACGTAGGGGTCATGCGGATGGGTGAAGCTGACGGTCAGCATCCACGGCCGGTCGTCCTGGCGGCGGGCAAGGTCGTAGACCTTCATCCTGGCCTCGTGGGCGACGTTGTCGTCATATTCCAGCTGGTTGGAAATCTCGCCCACGCCGGCGCCGGTCACCGACCCCATGTTGTGATACCACCAGTCGATCCGCTCTCCTGGTTTGCGGTAGTCCGGCGTCCAGCCGAAATCGGCGGGGTAGATATCGGTGGTCAGGCGCTCCTCGAACCCGTGCATCTGGTCGGGACCAACGAAGTGCATCTTGCCCGACAGGCTGGTCTGATAGCCAGTCCGGCGGAGGTGGTGGGCAAATGTCGGAACATCGGAGCGGAATTCGGCCGCGTTGTCATAGACGCCGTTGCGCGAGGGCAGTTGTCCGGACATGAAGGCCGCCCGCCCTGGCGCACAGAGCGGCGAGCCGGTGTAGCAATTGGCAAAGCGCACAGCCTTGGCGGACAACCGCTTGAGATTGGGCGCGTGCAACCACTCGGCCGGACCATCCGGAAAGAGCGTTCCGTTGAGTTGGTCGACCATGAAGATCAGGATATTCGGCCGTGTCATCGGTGTCCCTCCAGTGGCGTGGTTGCCCGAGGGTGAAGCTTAGCAACCGCAGCGGCCGGGCAATGCCGTGCAGCGTCATGTGGGCGGCGGTTTCCGGCAGATCGGCGAGGCCCGGCGACATGATCCCTCATCCGCTTGATATCGCTGCGCCCCTGAAAGTACGAAGGCCGCCTCCCCGAGAGGAGACGGCCTCTTGCTCTGAAACCGAGTGGTCAGCGGTCGGCGGCTTCACCGATATTGTCGACGCCACGCTCCTCGAGCACGGTCGTCAGCCATTCCGGATCCATCTCGGGTACCGAGGACAGAAGCAGATCGGTATAGGGATGGTGCGGCGGCTTGAACATCTCGTCCTTCGGTCCCTGCTCCACCACCTTGCCATGCTGCATCACCACCACCTCGTCGGCGATCGAGCGAACGGTGGCAAGATCGTGGGTAATGAACATGTAGGCCAGGCCAAGCTCGTCCTGCAGCCGGTCGAGCAGCTTCAGGATGCCCTCGGCGACAAGTTGATCCAGCGCGCTGGTGACCTCGTCGCAGATGATGAACTCCGGCTCCGCCGCCAGCGCCCGGGCAATGCCGATCCGCTGCTTCTGGCCACCGGACAACTCCGGCGGATAGCGGCTGTAGAATTGTACCGGATCGAGCTCGATCAGATCGAGAAGTTCGTCGACCCGTTGCTTCAGGTCCGACCCATGCAGGCCACCATAGAACTGTGCCGGCCGACCGATGATCTCGCTGATCCGGACTTTCGGGTTCAGCGCCGTATCGGCCATCTGATAGATCATCTGCGCCTGACGCAACTGATCCCGCGTGCGGTCCTTGTAGCGGGGTGGCAACGGTTCGCCCTTGCACAGGATCTGGCCGCTCATCGGCGGCAACAGGCCTGTGATGCAGCGTGCCGTGGTCGACTTTCCCGACCCGGATTCGCCCACCACCGCAACCGTCATGCCCGGGTAGATGTCGAACGACACATCGTCCAGCACCTTGATGCCGCCGGTATAGGCCGCATCGACGTTCTGAACCGAGATCAACGGGTCCGAGCCGTCGGTCGGACGATACCGCTGTGGGGAGTTGAAGCTGCGCACCGCCCAGAGGCTCTTGGTGTACTCTTCCTGCGGATTGTCGATCATTTGCTGCGTGGGGGCCTGTTCGACCTCTTCGCCCTTGAGCAGCACCTTGATCGTGTCGGCCATCTGGGCCACGACCGCGAGGTCATGGGTGATGTAGATCGCCGCCGTGTTGAACTCGTCCACGATGTCCCGGATCGCGGCCAGAACCTCGATCTGGGTGGTGACGTCAAGCGCGGTGGTCGGTTCGTCGAAGATGATCAGATCCGGTCGGCAGGACATCGCCATCGCCGTCATCGCGCGCTGCAACTGGCCGCCCGAGACCTGGTGGGGATAGCGAAAGCCGATCTCCCTCGGGTTTGGAAGCCGCAACTGCTCGTAGAGCTGCATCGCGTCTTCCTGCGCCTCCATGCGTTTCTTGATGCGGTAGTGCACCGGCGCCTCGGCATGTTGGTCGATCAACTTGTGGCTGGGGTTGAACGAGGCCGCCGCCGATTGCGCCACGTAGGCGATGCGAGAGCCCCGCAGCATCCGACGCTCGGATTCGGACGCGGTGGTCAGCTCCATCCCGTCGAATTCGATCGATCCTTCCGAGATGCGGGTGCCGTCGCGGGCATAGCCCATCGCCGCAGCGCCAATGGTGGATTTGCCGGCGCCGCTTTCCCCGATCAGCCCCAGCACCTCGCCACGGTGCAAGGTCAGGTCGACCCCCTTGATGATCGGCACCCAGGTTTCGTCGGAATAGCCTTCGATCTTCAGATCCCTGATTTCGAGCAGGATCTCCTTGTCCTTGAACTTGTCGTGCATCTCATTGCTCCTTCAGGCCGGAGGTCCGGAACAGCATCCAGTCGACCACGAAGTTGATTGCGACCGTCAGGAGCGCGATGGCCCCCGCCGGAATCAGCGGGGTGATGTCACCGAACGAGATCAGGGTCGCGTTCTCGCGCACCATCGAGCCCCAGTCGGCCGTGGGCGGTTGGATGCCAAGCCCAAGGAAGCTCAGGCCCGCGATCAGCAGGAAGACAAAGCAGAATTCCAGGCCGAACTCGGCGATCAGCGGCGCGGTGGCGTTGGGCAGGATTTCCTTGCGGACAAGGTACCAGTCGCCTTCGCCTCTCAGCTTGGACGCTTCGACATAGTCCATCACCACGATGTTGCCAGCCACCGCTCGTGTGAGGCGGAAGACCCTTGGCGAGTAGATCACCGCCACGACGATGACGATCACCTGCAACCCGGTGCCAAAGATCGACAGCATCAGCAACGCGAAGATGAGCGACGGGATCGACATGATCACGTCGGCAATTCGTCCCATGAGCTGGTCGAACCACCCGCCCTTGACCGCGGCCAACAGGCCGGCAATGGCGCCCATGACAAACGCCAGCAAGGTCGCCATCAGCGCCAGGCCGACAGAGTTGCGCGCACCAAAGATGATCCGGCTGAACATGTCCCGACCGAGCTGATCACCGCCCAGAAGCATGTTCTGGTCCGGCGGAGCAAAGGCCTGACCGATCACCTCGGCCTCGCCATAGGGCGCGATCCAGGGCGCAAAGATTCCGGCGATCGCATAGGTGAAGATCACGAACATGCCGAAGGCGGCCGTGAGCGGAGCGGTGCGCAACTCCTTGGCGAGGTTGGGCCGCGAGATCTGGATCAGGAATTCCCGAAAGGCATAGGAGGTGCCGGCGGCCAGCGCCAGCACACCAGCGGCGGTGGCCACCAAGCGCAGCGCGCCGGCACCGCCGATAATGCCCAGAACGAAGGACACCAGGGTCAGCGAGAAGATCAGCATGAAGACCCCCCGCTGTTTGTAGAATGCCGCGAGACAGGAAGCTCCGATCAGGGCGGCGTAGTAGACGATGACAAAGATGCTCATGTGTCCGCCCTCACTTGGGGTGCCGCAGGCGCGGGTTGGTCAGGATCGACCCCACATCCGCAGCCAGGTTCAGAAGGATGAAAGTCGCCGCAAAGATCAGGCAGCAGGCCTGAACAATCGGGAAATCCCGTTTCGCCACCGCGTCGACCAACAACTGGCCGATACCGGGGTACACGAAAACCACCTCGACCAGCACCACGCCGGTGATCAGATAGGCGAGGTTCAGCGCGACCACGTTGATGATCGGCGCCCAGGCATTCGGCAGGGCGTGTTTCACGATAACCTTCCAGGGGGGCGTGCCCTTGAGCCGCGCCATCTCGATATAGGGCGAGGCCAGCAGGTTGATGATCGCCGCGCGGGTCATCCGCATCATGTGGGCGGTCACCACCAGCACCAGCGTCAGCATCGGCAGGAAGGTTCGGTGCAGCAGTTCCAGGAAGGTCATGTCGCTGCTCAGGCTGGCAATTGCCGGGAACATTGTCACCCGCACGGCCAGGAACAGGATCAGGATGTATCCCAGGAAGAATTCCGGTGAAGAGATGGTGCTGAGTGTCAGCACGTTTGCGACCCGGTCGAAGATCGTATTGCGGTAGAGCGCCGTGAAGACGCCCAGCAAGATCGAGATCGGAACCGCGATGACCGCCGCGTAGGAGGCCAGGAAGAGCGTATGGGCGAACCGTCCGCTGATTGCCTCGCTTACCCGTTCCCCTGAAACCAGCGAAACGCCGAAATCGCCGGTCGCGGCGCCTCCGAGCCAATCGAAGTACCGCACGAACGCAGGCCGATCGAGGCCAAGCTGCTCCCGCATGGCTGCTACGGTTTCCTCGGTCGCACCCTGTCCCAACACGGCTTGCGCAATGTCGCCGGGCAGAAGCTCGACCGCAAAAAAGATCAGCACGGATACGACGAGGATGGTCACGAGTCCGAGTCCCAGCCGTTTCAAGATCAGCCTGGTAATGTCGCCCATATGTCCCTCCGGTTTTTTCGCCCGGCGACCGAATGCCTGAAGCGTTTTCCCATTATATAGCAAGCGCGCCGTTCGCGGTGCGAAATCGGCGTCCCGGTGGCATGGTTGTCAGTGCGGTCGCTCTCTGCCTCCGGTACGAATAGCCCCGGCGCACCTTTGCGCCGGGGCCTTCAATGTCAGATCAGCCGGTAAACCACCAACGGCTCGCGGCGCGGGCGCCGTCGCATTCCCAGCTTGCCGCGAGTTGTTCGGGCGTGCCGACGTTGGCGCGGTTGGCGAAGACGAAGTTGTTGAAGAACGGGATGATGGTGCCCCCGTCATCGCGCGCCAGCATCGCCATCTCGCGGTACATTTCGGCGCGCAGTTCGTCGTTCAGCTCACCCTTGGCCTGAATCAGCACCTCGTTGAACCGGTCATTGACCCAGTAGCTCTCGTTCCACGCCGCGTCGGACTTGTAGGCCAGCGTGTACATAACGTCCGGCGTCGGGCGTGCACCCCAGGAAACGAGGCTGAAGGGCTTCACCAGCCAGACGTCGGAATAGTAGCCATCGTTCGGCTCGCGCACGACATTGACCGTGATCCCGGCAGCCTTGGCCTGTTCGGCATAGAGAACCGCCATGTCCACCGCGCCGGCATAGACGCTGTCGGCCGTGCTCAGATTGACCGTCAGCCCTTCGGCGCCGGCCTTCTTGAGCAGCGACTTCGCCTGGTCCGGATCGTATTCGCGCTGTTCGATTCCCTCCGGCCAATACGGCTGGGCCGGCGAATGGTGGAAATCGTTGCCCTTTGTGGCAGCGCCAAACGCGATCTTCTCGATGATCTCGTCGCGGTTCATCGCCAGCTTCATCGCATTGCGGACATCCGCATTGTCGAACGGCGCCTTGTTGCAATGCATCGGCATGGTGATCGCACCGGCCGAGGGGATGTTGATGATGTTGATGTTCGGGTCGCGCTGCATCAACGCCATGGTCTTCAGCTCGATGAGCGACACCGCATCGACATCGCCGGTGACCAGCGCGGTCTGGCGTGCGTTCGGATCGTTCAGGACGATGACCTCGACCTTGTCGAACCAGGCGCCTTCGCCATGCCAGCCGTCGTGGCGCGAAAGCTGCCACTGCACACCGAAGTCGCCGCCATCGATCTTGTAGGGGCCGGTGCCGTCAGCCGATTGCCAGTTGATGGAGCCGTCGTCGTTGGCCGGGCAGATGGCGAAGTGATAGTCGGTCATCAGCCAGGGCAGGTCGGCGTTGCCACCGGTCAGCGCGATCTTGACGGTGTAGTCGCCGTCCTTGGTGATCTCCACCACGTCGGCCAGAAGCGCCTTGGCGGCCGAGGTGGTGTCGTCGCCACGGTGGTGGTTCAGCGAGGCGATCACGTCGTCGGCGGTGACCTTCTTGCCGCTGTGGAACGAGGCGTTCTGGTTGATCTCGAATGTCCATTCGGAGGCGTCGGCAGAGGCAGACCAGCTGTCGGCGATGTCGGGGCCGAGCGATCCGTCGCCATTGATCATCGTCAGATAGGAACGATGGGTATGGGCAAGATAGATCATCTGGCGGGTCACGTAGCTGCCCGGATCGTGCGTGTCAGTGGTGTTGCCGTCATGCAAGCCCCAGCGGAACGTGCCGCCGGATTTGGGCTGTGCGGCGGCCTTCGTGGTCCACAGGCCAGTGGCCGTGGTCGCGGTCAGGCCGGCAGCGATAGATGTGTGAATGAAGTCGCGCCGCGAGATGCGACCGGTGCGTGCTGCAGCCGCAATGCGGTTGATCAAGGACTTGTCCTTAAGAGTCATTATGTTCTCCCAATTGGATATCTTGTCGGTCGGCGTCGTCGTTGCGCCGATGGTTCCTGAGCGTTTCCTGCGTGGGTGGAGAAAGAATGCTCAAAAACGACATGGGGGTAACCAAACACGAACCCAGCCGGATTTCCACCCCGTGGGCACATATAATTCCCGCACCCCTACGGAACCCGAGTGTCGCTTTTCGTCGGAACGCATCGCTTCCTGCGGTATCGAGGGGGTGGTTCCCGGGGCAGACTGGCGCGAACAGTCACCGGGAGCCGCGCCATGATCACTGACACGACGCCAGTCCGCAGCCGCGCTGGCGGTCGCTCGGCCCGCCGCGCCAAGCGTGCGCGACCCGATCTCACCATGTTGCCCGGTCTCGAAAACAGCCTGCCGCGCTGCGCTCCGATGACACCAGAGGAAGTGGAGCGGATCGACACCGCCTCGCTCGACATCCTCGAAGAGGTGGGTGTGGTCTTTCGGGACCCGATCGCGCTGGAGGATTGGCGCCGCGTCGGGGCGGATGTCCGCGGCGAACGGGTGCATCTGGACCGTGGGTTGGTGCGCGAGTTGATCGCAACGATTCCGTCGGATTTCAGCTATACGGCGCGCAACCCCGCCAACAGCCTCCGCCTTGGGGGGCGCGGCACGATGTTCGTGCCGATGACGGGCGCCCCCTTCCTGCGTGATCTCGACGACATCCGCCGAACCCCGACGCTCGACGACCTGGCGATGTTCCACAAGCTGGCGCAGATGTCCCCGGCGCTGCACTCGAGCGCGCACCACATCGTCGAGCCTTGCGATCATCCGATCAGCCACCGCCATCTGCGCATCACTTATTCCTCGATGAAGCATTCCGACAAGACCTTCATGGGCATGACAACCAGCCCACGGAATGCAGAAGACGTGATGGAGATGTGCGCGATCCTGTTTGGCGAAGACTTCATGGAGACCCACCCCGTCACCACCGGCAATTGCAACGGCAACTCGCCGCTGGTCTGGGACGAAACCATGCTGGGGGCGATGCGCGCCTTTTGCCGCCGCAACCAACCGGTGCTCTGCTCGCCCTTCGTGCTGGGCGGTGCGAACACGCCTGCCTCCGTCGCTCCGACGGTGGCGCAACTGAATGCCGAAGCGCTCTCGGCGCTCGCCTATACCCAGGTGATCCGCCGCGGTTGCCCGGCGATCTATGGCCATTACCTTGCCACCGTCTCCATGCGATCCGGCGCCCCGATGGCCGGCACGCCCGAAATCAGCCTGATGAACTTCATGATCGGCCAAATGGCGCGGCACTACGGGGTGCCCTGGCGAACATCGAACACGCTGGGCGGGGCCAAGACCTTCGATGCCCAGGCGGGCTACGAGAGCGCCGCAACGCTGTCGGCCGTGCTGCACGCGGGGGCCAATTACGTCTGGCACTCGGCGGGCTGGAACGAGGCCGGGATGCATTGTTCCGTTGCCAAGTTCATCGTCGATGCCGAGCAATGCGCCATGGGCTACCGCATGGCCGAGGGCATCCGCTGGGACGATTTCGACGCCGGGTTGGCGGCTGTGCGCGACGTTGGCCCGGGCGGGCATTACCTCGGCCATCCGCATACCCAGGAAAATTTCCAACGCGCCTTCTACATGCCCGAGTTGTTCGACAACAACTCGATCGAGCAGTGGCAGGCGGAAGGGTCGATCGAGATCACCGAACGGGCATTGCGCAAGGCCCGAGGCTTGCTCGATGCCTATATCGAGCCGAAACTCGATGACGGCGTGGATGAAGCCCTGCGAGACTACATCGCCCGGCGTGAACGCGAGATCCCGGCGATAGACGCGCTCAATCAGGAGTTCTGAGGGATCTCGGGGGCCAGTCAGCAGACGTTCCACACCGTCGAAGCACACATCTTCGACGGCATCGATGGTGCAACCGGCTGACCCGGCACTGTTCTTCCACCCACTACGCGCAAGGGACATCACGACGGCCTTTCCATTCCGCCCCCAACAGGCCTATGCTCGCAAGCGACATTCAGTGTCGCATAATAACAAGGACCGGGGCAGGTTTCGCTCCGGCAGACCGAAAGACAGGGAAGAATGACTTATAATAAGAAATCTCCGACCTTCGCCCGCCCAACACGCCGTGCTTTTCTTGGCACAACCGCTGCCGCCGTCGGCCTCGCATCTGCGGGCACGCTTCTGGGCGTGCATCCGGCGCGCGCGCAACAGCAGCGTGGCGGCACCATCCGGGTGGCCAAGGGCCACGGAAATACCGCCGACACGCTTGACCCCGCAACCTGGACCAACGGTTTCACCGTGGCCCTGACCTACGGGATGAACGGTTTCCTGACCAAGGTTGGTGTCGATGGATCGTTGGAGCCGGACGTGGCTGAAAGCTGGGAAGCCAGCAGCGACGCCAAGACCTGGCGGTTCAAGATCCGCTCCGGCATGACCTTCCATTCCGGCAAACCGGTGACGCTGGACGACGTGATTGCCTCGGTGAACTATCATCGCGGTGAGGATTCGACCTCGGTGGCCAAGCCGCTTGTCGCGCCGATTGTCGAGATCACCAAGGACGGCGACAACGTTGTGGTGTTCGAACTGGAAACCGGCAGCGCCGACTTCCCGTTCGTGTTCACCGATTACCACATGGCAATCTGCCCCTCGGACGGTGCCGGCAGCATTGACTGGCGTTCCGGCGACGGCTGTGGCGCCTACAAGCTGGTGGAGTTCGATCCCGGCGTCGTGGCCCGGTTCGAGCGATTCCAGGGCGACTGGGACCAGAATCGCGGTTTCATCGACAAGATCGAGATGCTGTCCATCGTCGATCTGAACGCACGGACAACCGCGCTGGTGTCGGGCGATGTCGACGCGATCGACAAGCTGGACCTCAAGACCGTCTCGCTGCTTGGGCGCAACCCCGACATCTCGATCGAGTCCATCGCGGGGCCGCAATACTACAGCTTCGCCGCGCGCGCAGACACTGCTCCGCTCGACGATGTGAACGTGCGGCTGGCGTTGAAACATGCGATCAACCGTCAGGAACTGGTCGACAAGATCCTGTTTGGCCACGGAACCGTGGGCAATGACCAGCCGATCGGGCCGAGCTATCGCTTCCACAATCCCGATCTGCCGCAGACGCCCTATGATCCGGACAAGGCCAAGTTCTATCTCAAGGAAGCTGGTCTGGATGGCGTGAACGTCCAGCTCTCGGCGGCCGATGCGGCCTTCCCAGGGGCCGTGGATGCGGCCGTGCTCTACCAGAACTCCGCAGCGGCGGCCGGCATCACCATCGACGTCAAGCGGGTGCCGAACGATGGCTACTGGTCCGATGTCTGGCTGAAAGACCCGTTCGCCGCAGTGTATTGGGGTGGGCGTCCGACCGAAGACCAGATCTTCTCCACTGCTTTCGACAGCGGTGCGGCCTGGAACGACAGCTACTGGAAGAACGCTCGCTTCGACGAGCTTCTGGTCATGGCCCGTGCCGAGCTTGACGAAGACAAGCGGCGCGCGATGTATTTCGAGATGCAGGAGTTGGTCTCGACCGATGGCGGCACGGTGCTGCCGATGTTCGCCAATTTCGTCTTCGCCACCGGCAAGCGCGTGGTCCATGGCGACATGGCCTCGAACTTCGATCAGGACGGCGAGCGCTGGATGGAGCGCTGGTCGCTGGCCGACGCATAACCGCTTGGCGCGCCGTCACTCGCGTCCGGCGCGCCATTCCTTCCACGTCAGCGTCGCCTTTGCGCCGATACTGGCCAGTGGCTCTGGCGGCAGGCGTTTTGGTGCATCCATCGCCGCGAAAGCGCGGGTGACCTCGCTTTCCTGCCCCAGCACCATCTCGGCCGCCGACATGCCGGCCAGCGTTCCCTTCGACGTGCCAAGCCCATTCTGGCAGATGGCAGAAAAGACACCGTCATCCACCTCGCCATGCGCAGGCACGCCATTCCAGCTCAGGCAGAGATGCCCGGCCCAACGGTATTCCATGCCGGTTCCGGCAAGCATCTGGAAACGCTCGGCAAACTTTCGGTCATGCAACCGACCCGCCGCCGCAACGGTTGCATCGGAAACCTCCATCGAGGCATTGAAGGTGAACCGGCTGCGCACGACGATGCGCCCACCTCCCGTACCCGCGATCCGTCGCACCGTCGTGCCCATCGGATCGGCCGGCGTCACCCCCCATGTGGTCGCTCCGCCAAGTGCGCCGCCGGCCAATGGCGCGGTCATCGAGGCATAGGTGAAAACATGCATCAATCGTCGCGCGAAAAACCCGAAGCTTTCGGCGTGGCCGTTGTTGGCAAGGATCACCTTGTCCGCGCGTATCGAGGCGCGTTGGGTTTTCAGCCGCCAACCGTCACCCTCCCGCGCAATCTCCACGACAGGGCTCTCCTCGTAGAGGTCAACCGCGCGGCTGATCCCGTCCGCCAACCCGCGTATATAGGCCGCCGGCTGCAGCATCACCGTGCCGGGGGTGAACAGGCCGGAAGTGTAGTAGGGCGTGCCCGTCAGCGCCTCCATCTCGGCGGCATCCAGCAGCCGGTGCGCCTCGTCCATCCTCGCAAGATGCGCGGCATAATCCCGGTTGTGCCGGTCGCCCACCGGCGTGGCGGCGGCGTTGATCTTGCCGCATGGGTCGAAGCTGTCCCGGCCAAGCCCGTAGTCAGCAGCGGCTTTCTGGGCAAAGGCGATGGCGGCGCGGTTGAGGCGGGTCTGAAGTGCGTCATTGCCCTGTGCACCCGCATAGCTGTCGGAGGCGAGGTCGTGCGGCAGGTCGATCATGAAGCCGGAGTTGCGCCCCGCCGGGCCCTCGCCCACGCGACCCGCCTCCAGCAACGCCACCTTCAGGCCGGGGTCAAGCTGCAACAGGCGCCGGGCCGCGGATAGCCCAGCAAACCCGGCGCCGATGATGGCAACGTCCGCAGTGGCGTCCGCTTCCAGCACCCTCGCCGGTCCCGGTGGCGCCAGCAGCCGGTTCCAACCCGCCGGGCCCGGCTGCCTAGGAAGCCGCCGGGCCCGGTAGGTTGTCATCCCACCGCCTCGTCCTCGTCGTCGGCCAGATCCACCCAGATCGTCTTGAGCTGTGTGTATTGGTCGTGGGCGTGCAGCCCATTGTCCCGCCCGCCAAAACCCGAGGCCTTGTAGCCGCCGAACGGCGTGGAAACGTCCCCCTCGCCAAAGGCATTCACCGTCACGGTGCCGGCCCGCAGCGCGCGGGCGCCTCGCAATCCGCGCTTGATGTTCGAGGTAAAGATCGACGCCGCCAGCCCGTATTCCGTGTCGTTGGCCAGCGCGATTGCCTCGTCAAACCCGGTCACGGTCATCACCGAGAGGACAGGGCCGAATATCTCTTCCCGCGCGGCGGGCGAGAGGCGTTCGACATCCATCACCGTCGGCTCGACCCAGGCGCCACCCTCGGTGCCGCCCCCCAGATGGGTTTTCACGCCCGCCTTCAGATAGCCGGCGACCTTGTCAAAATGCGCCTTCGACACCAGCGCGCCGATGCGGGTCTCCGGGTCCAGCGGGTCGCCAAGGCTCCATTCCCGTGCGTGGGCAAGGATCCGGGCGAGCAGCGCGTCCTTGATGCTGGCCTGCACGATCAACCGGGAGGCGGCAGAGCAGTTTTCGCCCATGTTCCAGAACGCGCCGTTCACCACATGCGAGGCAACCCGGTCGAGGTTCTCGGCATCCTCCAGCACGATGCAGGGGTTCTTGCCACCCATTTCCAGCACCACCTCCTTGAGGTTGCTGTCGGCGGCATAGCGCAGGAACCGGCGGCCGGTATCCGTCGACCCGGTAAAGGACACCATGTCGACATCCATGTGCCGCCCCAGCGGCTCTCCCACCTCCGGCCCGCTGCCGGGGACAACGTTGAAGACGCCCTTCGGCACGCCCGCCTCGATCGCGAGTTCGGCCACCCGCAGCGCGGTCATCGAGGTTTCCTCCGCCGGCTTTACCACCACCGAGCAGCCTGCGGCCAGCGCCGGGCCGATCTTCCAGGCCAGCATCAGCAGCGGGAAGTTCCACGGAAGTACAAGGCCCACCACGCCCACCGGTTCGCGGACGATCATGGCGATATGATCGTCAGAGGCCGGCGCGACCTGATCGTAGATCTTGTCGACCGCCTCGGCATGCCATTTCAGGCAGTGGATGGTCTCGGGGAGATCGACGGTTTCGCAATCATAGATCGTCTTGCCAGAGTCCAGGCTCTCCAACACCGCCAGCTCGCGCGCATTGCGGGTGATCAACTTGGCGAGCCGGATCAGGATATCCTTGCGCGCTGACGGGTGCAGTTTGGACCATCGTCCGTCGTCGAATGCCTCCCGTGCCTTGGCAACCGCAAAATCCACGTCCTCGGCGCCGCAGGCCGCGATCTTGGCCAGCACGGCGCCGGTGGCCGGGTTGAGCGTTTCGAAGGTCGCACCGGATGCCGCAGGGCGGTAGGCACCATCGATGAAGGCCGTGGTGGGCAGCATCAGCCCGACCGAAATCGCCCGGTATTCCTCGTGTGTCAGCAGATCTTCCATTGTCAGCCCTCCGCCTCGATCTCGGCGATGGTCCGCTTGAGGACCCGCACCACCTGTTCCAACTGCCGCTTGTCATCCTTGTTGAGCGCCTTGAGCGGCGCGCGGGGCGGTCCGGCCTCCAGCCCTGCCATTTCCACCCCGTGCTTGACGCACTGGATGAACTTGCCGCCCTGCTCCAGCACCCGCATCAGCGGCATCATCGCCGACATGATCCGACGCCCCTTGGTGAAATTGCCCTCGACCGCACAGGCCCGCCACAACGCGACATGCTCGCGCGGCAGGAAATTCGAGCCCGCGCAGACCCAGCCCGGCGCGCCCCAGGCAAAGAACTCCAGCGCCTGGTCATCCATGCCGCAGAGCATCTGGATATGCGGATAGTCGCGGGCCAGCGTGTGCACGCGGTTGATATCGCCGGAGCTTTCCTTGATCGCGCAGATGTTGCGGGAGCGGCCCACGCGGTCGAGGAAGTCATCGCCCATGAAGGTGCCGGTCCGACCCGGGTAATTGTAGAGCATGATCGGCAGATCGGCGGCGCGGTCGATGGCCAGCACGTTGAGCGCGTTTTCCTGTTCGGTTGGCACCGCATAGGGCGGCGAGGCGACGAGGATCGCATCGGCCCCCATTTCGCGTGCGGCGCCTGCCAACGCAAGGCTGTCGGCGGTGCGCATGGCGCCGGTGCCGACAATCAGCGGCACGCGACCCGCCAGCCGTTGGTGGGTGAACCGCGCCAGGTCCACCCGCTCCTCGACGGTCTGGGCGTAGTTCTCGCCGGTGGAGCCGCCCGAGATCACGCCATGCACACCCGATGCCACGAGGTGTTCGATCACAGCGTCAAGGGCATCCAGCCGAGCAGTGCCCTCGGCATCGTAGGGCGTCACCACCGGCGTGTAGATCCCGGAAAATGTCATTCTGGCTGGGCTCATTGCATCCTCACAGGGCAGCAGTTTTCAGGGCGGTGCCAAGCGGCGCATCAAGCCCGTCCGGCATCACGAAACGTTCGATCTCGTGGCGCGAGAGCGCCCAGTGCGCCTGCGCCAGCCGAGCGGCCTCTGTCACGTTCCGCTCTTCGATCGCCGCGATCATCGCGTCATGCTGGTGCGCGGCGTCGGCCAGTGCCTTGCTGCGCGCCGCATCCTGACCACGAAAGAACGTCATGCCGATCCGGGCATGATCGATCAGCAATCGGTGAAAACTGGGCAGCAGGTAAAGATTGTCGGCCATCTCGCCCGTCATCCGGTGGAACCTGTCGTTGGCCAGCGTCCGTTCGCCGACATCCGCGTTGCCGAGCGCGGCCCTGAATGCATGCTGCGCGGCCTTCAGTTCGCCGATCTGCGCCGGTGTGGCATTGGCCGCGCCCAGTTGCAGGACGGCGCCGTAGATCATCGGCGCGGCAAGGAAGAAATCGCGCAGCGTCTTGTGGGACATGTCCGTAACCTGCGCGCCGCGGTTTTGCCGCTGCGTGATGTACCCTTCACCAGACAGTTGCTGGAACACCTCGCGCAACGGCGTGCGCGACATGCCATAACGGGCACAAAGCGCGGCTTCGTCCAGCGGTGCCCCCGGTGCGATCTCCAGCAACAGGATGGCCCGGCGCAGGTCGTCGCAGGCTGTGGACTTTGGCGTGGACGCTGGCTCGGTCATGACGGTCTCTCGCTGGATGAATACATTGTGTATACAGTTTGTATTTTTCCTGTCGCAAGGTAAGACAGGAAAACCGCGATCGGAACACGGCAAAAATGGACGGGCCTGCGACGGAAAACGACATCAACGGTTTCACGGTCCTTCTGGTCGAGGATTTCACGCATCTCGCCTTTTCCTGCGCGATCGAACCCCTGCGCATTGCCAACCTGCTGAGCGGCAGCCAACTCTATCGTTGGCGGCTGGCCTCCGAGAACGGCACGGAGGCGACCTGTTCGAACGGGACCCGAACGCTTGTTGATTGCGGCCTTGACCCGGTCCCGGCCGGGGATGTCCTGCTGATCCTGTCGGGGATCAACGTCGAGAAACGCATCTCGCCCGGGCTGCTGGCCTATGTCCGCCGCGAACGGGCCCGGGGAACGAAGATTGGCGCGCTCTGCTCGGGGGCCTTTGTGCTGGCCAAGGCGGGGCTGCTGGAAAACCGCCGTGCGACGATCCACTGGCAATTTCACGACGGGTTCGAGGAACGCTTCCCCGATGTCCGCCTTGTGCGCAGCGTTTTTGTTCCCGACTCCAAGTATCCGACGGCGTCAGGCGGGACCGCGACGGCGGACCTGATGCTGCACTTCATTGGCGAGGCACATGGGGCGGACCTTGCGCTCGCGGTGGCCGACCAGATGCTCTACACCACCGCCCGCAGCGCAGAGGCGGCCCAGCGGTACTCGTTGCAATCGCGTTACGGGTTGCGGAATGCCCATATCGTCGCTGCGGTCCGCCTGATGACGGACCACATGGAAGAGCCGATGTCGCCAAGCGAGATCGCGGCAAAGTTGGGGATCTCGACGCGCCAGTTGGAGCGCTTGTTCGAGCGTTACATGAAGTGCAGCCCAAAGAAATTCGCCACCGACCTGCGGTTGGAACGGGCGCGGAACCTGCTGTTGCAGACCGAACTGTCGGCAACCGAGATCGCCCATGCCTGCGGTTTTGCCTCGGCCGGACATTTCTCGCGGGTCTACAAATCCCGTTTCGGCGTCACACCGTCGCGCCAGCGCGCAGATGGGCATGATCTGGGGTAGGGGCGTGGGATTTGCCTCGGGCGGCACCGGTGGGCGGCCCGAGGCACTTGCCGGTCTAACCCAGAACCGTCCGGACCGCCTGGGTCGTCTTGGTCACAACCTCCTCAGCCTCGGTACGGGTCAGGCAGAATGGCGGCGCAAAGCCGAGGATGTCGCCCTGGGGCATGGCGCGTGCAATGACGCCCTGTTCGAGCAGGGCGGCAGACACCCGCGGCCCGACCTTGTCACGCGCCTCAAAGAAGGTGCGGCTATCACGATCCGCCACGAATTCCACCGCCGCGAGCATGCCGTCGCCCCGGATGTCGCCGACCTTCGGGTGATCGGCCAGCGCATCCCGCAGCAGCCCACGCAAATAGGACCCTACGGAGCCCGCGTTCTCCACCAGCCCGAGATCGTCGATCAGCTTCAGGTTGGCGAGTCCGGCAGCGGCCGAAATGGGGTGAGCGGAATAGGTCCAGCCGTGCCCGATCGGGCCGTTTTCGTCGGTGCCGCGCGCCAGAACCGACCAGACGTCTTCCGAGACAATCGAGCCGGACAGCGGCGCATAGGCCGAGGTCAGCCCCTTGGCGATGGTGATGATATCGGGGCGGATGCCGTAATGGTCCGATCCGAACATCGAGCCCAGCCGGCCAAACCCCGTCACCACCTCGTCGGCGATCAGCAGGATGTCGTGCTTTTTCAGGATCGGCTGGATCGCGGCCCAATACCCCGCCGGCGGCGGCACGATGCCCCCCGTGCCAAGGATCGGCTCGCCAATGAAGGCGGCGATGGTGTCCGCGCCTTCGCGGTCGATCAGCGCCTCCAACTCGGCGACGCAATGGGCCACGAATCCGGCCTCGTCCTGTGCAAGGTCGGCGCGGCGGAAGAAATAGGGCGCCTCGGTGTGCAGCACCTGCGGCAGTGGCAGGTCGAATTTCTTGTGGAACAGCTCCAGCCCGGTCAGCGAGCCGGTCATCAGCCCGGAGCCGTGATAGCCCCGCCAGCGGCTGATGATCTTTTTCTTCTCGGGGCGGCCGAGGATGTTGTTGTAATACCAGACCAGCTTGACGTTGGTCTCGTTGGCATCCGACCCTCCGAGGCCGAAATAGACCTTGGACATATGATCGGGCGCCCGGTCGAGGATCATCTTGGCCAGCGTGATCGAGGCTTCGGTGCCGTGACCGACATAGGAATGGTAATAGGCCAGATCTCGGGCCTGTGTGGCGATGGCCTCGGCAATTTCCGACCGCCCATAACCGGCATTGACGCAATACAGCCCGGCAAAGGCGTCGAGCAGGCGGTTGCCATCCCGGTCCTCGATATGCACGCCAGAGCCGCCCGTGATAATGCGCGACGGCGTTTCGCCCCGTTCATGTTGGGCAAGGTGCGTCGAGGGGTGAAAGAAGTTCTCGCGGTCCCAGAGGGCGAGTTGGTCATTGGTCAGCATGTCAGATCCCTAGTGTCGTGCCGAGCCCGCGCCGCAGCGCGGCCTCCCGGGCGAGCGTTGCGATTGCCGTGTCCTGAACCCCGGTTCCGGTCAGGTCACAGACGGTGATTTCGGTGGCGTCGCGTCGGATGCTGTCGCCCGCTTGCAGCAGCGTTCCCAGTTCAATCGGCGCGATCGTTGATCCGATGCCAGCGGCAAGCGCCGATGCCAGTTCTCCCATCGTTTCGCACTGGCTGAGCCGGTCGCAGACATAGCGGTCGGCCTGGGCGAGGATTTGCGGGTCAAGCTCGGACTTGCCAGCCTGATCGGACCCCATGGCGGTGATGTGCAGCCCCGGATGCAGCCAGTCCGCGGCCAGCAACGGCGTGCGTGCTGGCGTGGTCGTGATCACAAGCTGCGCCCCGGACACCAGCGTTTCAGGCGATGCCGCGACGGTGACCTCGATCCCAAGGGTTTCGGCGATGTCCGCCGCACAGGCTTCGGCCCTGTCCCGGTCGCGCCCCCAGACCAGCCCACGGCGGAACGGGCGCACGAGATGGGCGGCCTGCATCTGCAACCGCGCCTGTACGCCGGTCCCGATCACCCCGGCGGTCTCGACCTGCGCCGGGGCGAGGCGGCGCGCGGCGACCGCCCCGGCGGCAGCCGTGCGGATGTCGGTCAGATAGCCGTTGTCGAGCAGCAGCGCCTCGACCAGCCCGGTGTGGGCGGAAAACAGGATCATCAGCCCGTTCAAACTCGGCAGGCCAAGCGACGGATTGTTGAAAAAGCCGGGGCTGACCTTGATTGCGAAACTGTCGAAACCGGGGATATAGGCCGTCTTGACATCGACCTCGCCATGCACCTCCGGCAGCGCCATTGAAAGCACGGGCGGCATCACCACCTTGCCGCCGCCCAGGGCGAAAAAGGCGCGTTCCACACAATCGATTGCTGCAAGGTCAAGCGGCACCGCCTGCCGCAGGTCGGCTTCGCTCAGGATTGTCACGTCACGTGCCATAGGGCGCACCCTTCACGATCTGGCCCCCGAGGGCAATGTCCTCGCCGTTGATGACCCGCGTGAACAGGGTCATGTCGAGATTGCGCCCGGTGATGATGGTGGCGAGCGGTCCCCTTGGCTCCGGCAGCTTTCCCGCCAGTGCCGCGGCAATGCCCACGACGCTACCTCCCTCGGCCACGATCCGATCCTCGAAAAAGAGCGCCTGCATGGCGCGGTAGATCTCGGCCTCGCTCACCAGCAGCGTCGTGTCGAGCAGCTCCCGGCACATCTCGAACGTGTAACGGTTGGCCGCGCCGATGCCGCCGCCAAGACTGTCGGCAAGGCTCGCAACCTCTTCGACCGCGACGGGATGCCCGGCGGCGAGCGATTGAAACATCGCCGCCCCGCGATCCATCGTGATGCCGATGATGCGGATGCGCGGGTTCAGCGCCCTGGCGGCCTGCGCCACCCCCGCCGCCAACCCGCCTCCCGACAGCGGCACCAGCAACATGTCCAGATCCGGGCGCGCCTCCAGCATCTCCAACCCGATCGTGCCTTGCCCCGCGATCACCTTCGGGTCGTCGAACGGTGGGATCTCGGTCAGCCCTTCCGTGTCGCACAGCCGCGTGCAGAGCGTCTGCGCATCGTCTTGGCTCTGCCCCTCGATCCGCACCTCGCCGCCCAAGGTTCGGATGCCCGCGATCTTGGCCTCGGGCACAAGCGAGGACATGCAGATCACGGCCCGCAGCCCGCGCTCGCGCGCGGCATAGGCCACCGCCCGGCCATGGTTGCCGGTCGAACAGCAGGTCACGCCGGTGACGTCCTTGGGCAGTGCCATCACCGCGTTCATCGCGCCGCGCAGCTTGAAGGCCCCCATGGGCTGCGCAATTTCGAGCTTCAGCAGAACCTCGTGCCCAAGGCGGTCGGTCAGGAACGCAGATGGCACCAGGGGCGTCGCGTCCGCGCGGCCGCGCAACACCGCGCGCGCCGCAAGAATATCCGGCATTTCCGGCCGCATGGCGTTCCCCAGGTTTGCAATTTCTTGACATCGGGAGGATGCCCCCCGCTAATCGTTAAACAGATCACGCAAGCCGTTCGCCTGTCAACGTGACGGTTTTTGCGGGGTTTTCCGCAACAGATTGGAGCGGCTCCCCCGGGCTGCTTTCGCGCGACACAGCGCGCCGCTTGGAGAAACCGCATGACCGCGCCCGACCTTCCTTTCAGCCGTGTCGAATATGCACGCCGCCTCGACAAGACCCGCGCGGCGATGGCCAAGGCAGGGCTTGACCTGCTGTTTGTCGAGGATCCCTCGAACATGGCCTGGCTCACCGGCTATGACGGCTGGTCCTTTTACGTTCATCAAGGCGTGCTGGTTTTTCCCGACCGCGACCCGCTCTGGTGGGGGCGCCGGCAGGATGCCAACGGAGCGTTGCGGACCGTCTGGATGGAGGCCGACTGCGTGCGTGGCTATGCCGACAATTTCGTGCAATCGAACGAGCGCCACGCGATGCAGGACCTGGCTGCGATCATCCGCACGGCAAGGGGCGGGCGTGGCCGGATTGGCGTCGAGATGGACAATTACTATTTCTCGGCCAAGGCCTACACAACCTTGCTGGCCGAGTTGCCAGAGGCCGATCTGGTCGACGCGACCGCGCTGGTCAACTGGCAGCGCGGGGTGAAATCCGACGAGGAGATCGCCTTCATGCGCAAGGCGGCGCGGATCGCCGAGAAGGTGATGGACGGCGTGGTCGAACGGATCGAGCCGGGGATGCGCAAGAACGAGCTGGTGGCGGAGATCCTTCGCGACCAGATGATGGGCATCGACGAGGATTGGGGCGACTACCCGGCCATCGTGCCATTGGTCCCGAGCGGACCTGACGCCGCCGCGCCCCACCTGACCTGGAACGGGGCGCCCTTCCGCGTCGGCGAGGCGACCTTTTTCGAACTGGCGGGCTGCTATCGCCGGTATCACGTGCCATTCTGCCGGACGGTCTTTCTCGGCCAGCCGACCGAGACCTTCCGCCGGGCCGAGGCGGCGCTGGTCGAGGGGCTGGAGGCCGGGCTGGAGGCCGCCCGCGCCGGCAATCGCGCTGCCGATGTCGCCAATGCGCTCGCCGCCCCGCTGGAACGCGCAGGAATCGAGCGTGGGGCGCGCTGCGGCTACCCGATCGGTATCAGCTATCCGCCCGATTGGGGCGAGCGCACGATCTCCTTTCGGACCGAAGACGAGACGATCCTCAAACCAGGTATGACGTTCCATTTCATGCCCGGGTTATGGATGGAGGATTGGGGACTGGAGATCACCGAGAGCATCCTGATCCGTCCCGAAGGCGCCGCCGAATGCTTCTGCGACCGGCCTCGACAGCTCTTCGTCAAGGCGTGAGCATGGAGCGGCTTGAAAGCGCAATCGCGATCCTGGACGACCTGATCGCCTACCCGACCGTTTCCTCGGAACCAAACCTGGAGATGATCGTGCATCTGGCCTCGTTGCTGTCGGAGGCCGGGGCCCATGTCGACCTGCTGCACGACAGGACGGGGCTGAAGGCAAACCTGTTCGCGACGCTCGGGCCGGACGCCCCGGGGGGCATCGTGCTGTCCGGGCATACCGATGTCGTCCCGGCCGAGGGGGCGGGCTGGACCAGCGATCCCTTCACGATGCGGCGTGACGGCGGGCGGCTCTATGGCCGGGGAACCTGTGACATGAAGGGGTTCATCGCCGCCACGCTTGCCTGCCTTCCCGAATTCGCCGCTGCCGACCTGCGCCGGCCGCTGCATTTCGCCTTCACCTATGACGAGGAGGTGGGCTGCCTCGGGGCGCAGCAACTCGCCGAAGAGTTGCGCCAGCGCGAAATTGCCCCAGCCATGGCCATCATCGGCGAACCGACAGGGATGCGGATCATCGAGGGGCACAAGGGGTGCAACGAATACACCACCCGCTTTTCCGGCACCGAGGGGCACGGCTCCGCGCCCGAAAAGGGCGTGAACGCCGCCGAATTCGCGGCGCGGTTCGTGCATCGGCTACTGGCCATGCGCGCGGAGTTGCAAGGGCGCGCCCCGACGGACAGTCGCTTTGACCCGCCCTGGAGCACCCTGAATATCGGCCGGATGCACGGCGGCACGGCGCGCAACGTGATTGCAGGGCAGGCCGAGGTTGAATGGGAGACCCGACCGGTGACCGGAGCGGACGCCGATTTCGTGCGCCACTCCGCGCGTGCCTTCTGCGATGACATCCTGTTGCCGGAGATGCGCCGCATCGCGCCAGATGCCCGGATCGAAACCGAAATCATCGGCGAGATCGCCGGGCTGGTGCCGATGGCGGCGAACGAGGCGCGCGATCTCGTCGCTGAGTTGACCGGCGAAACCACCGCCGATCTTGTCGCGTTCGGCACCGAGGCGGGGCTGTTTCAGGCCTTGGGGATGTCGGTCGTGGTCTGTGGCCCGGGCTCCATCGCCCAAGCCCACCAGCCAGACGAATTCCTCGAGATCCCACAGCTTCAACGCTGTCTGGACATGCTCATGGGACTGGTTCGAACGAGCTGAGGGATACGGCCGTCCGGACCAGGCCCGTCGCTCGACTTTGGTCGGCATCAGTGGTCGGGTTCGCCCGTGCCAAACCACCCATCCACATCTACCGGTCTTGCGCCCCCCACGCCGAAATGCTGTTAGCGTTTGCCTGAACCCAGTTTGCGACAACGGTCTTCAGCGGCATCCTGTCCACATGAACATCAAAGAGCATCTTGGACAGGTCGTCGGCGTGGATCCGGACGTCAGCCACCAGTTTCGCAATTTCCGGGTGCCGGAGTCGCAGCGCCGAGGAAAAGGCCACGGCAACCCGTTGGTCCGGCGCGCCCGTCAGGATCCTGGACTTTGCATACCAGTCCACATCCTGATCCGGCGCGACAAAGGTGTGTTGCGAGGGATCATACGGGGGTTCTTCCAGCATGGTCAGGTCGTGCTGGATGTGAATGTAGTGCGGTATGTAGCAGTAAAAGGCGGCACCGCGGCCATGGCCGATCGCGTCACTCAACCGAGCAAAGAAAACGGCCTCTGCCTCGGTGCTCGGAGCAAGGCTGTCGACAAGGCCGTAGTCGCGCAATCTTACCAGATTCGAGTATGTCGAGACCCAGTCCGTCTGGCCTACCCAGATTTCGCCGCGTCCGTCGCCATCGAGATCAAGCGCCGCCTGAACTGATGGATCTGCAAGATCCCGCACCGTTCTGATGGCGTGGTCCTGGGCGATTTGCGTGGGAACGCAGATGCCCGATCGCCCCTCGTAGGGTGTGTCCGACAGCAGGACGGTTTGCTTGTCGCGGACGTACACATCGACGAAATATTGCTGGTTGGGCAGCCAGACGTCCGGGTGAATGTCGATCTCGCCGTGCCCGAGGTCCATCGCGGCAAAAATGCCGGCATTCGCGCGCGGCACGTACCCGACCTTGTGCCCATACCTGCTCTCGATGACCTGGCCGATCAGGTTGGCCATGATTTCGCCGCCAGGCCAGCTGGGGAGGGCGATCATGATCCGGGTTTGTGCCGACGTCGGACCGGCACATGTGAAAGCGATGAAAGCCGCGAGGAACAACTGAACAATGAGCAGCCTGATGGGGCCTGCGCGGCTCGCCTGCTTGTAACTACGCTTCACGCTGCCTCCGGATAGAATAACTGTGACACAAAAAAAATGGAGTGTCAGGAGCGTAACTATGAGGTTGGCGGCGGGAAACCTGTCATAAAGTCTAGGTAACCCGACGTAATTCTGACCGTTTCCCGGAGAGGCGCTGGCGGCGTCAGGGGCGTTGCCGACGCGTCGACAACGCCTGCTCGATCGCAGTGACGAGGTCGTTGCGGGCGACGGGTTTTGTCAGCCGGATGTCGTTCGTCGGCGCCGCACCTTCCTGCTTGGCGGCACCGCTGGCATATCCGGTCATGAAGACGACCGGCATCTCGGGCTGCATTCCGCGAATGACCGAGGCGAGGTCCGTTCCCTGCAGCTCTCCCGGCATGACGATATCCGTGACCAGTATGTCGAAGTCCGGCGATGTCCTGTAGATTTCGAACGCGAGGTCGCCGGAGGGGGCGCTGGTCACGGTATAACCAACCCGCGTCAAGGTCGACACGAGCACACGGCGGACTTCCAGTTCGTCTTCGACCAGCAGGACCCTCGCGGGATGCTGGACGATTCCCGCCGGGCGTGCTTCGGTGGTCGGCGCCGTGTCTTCGTCCAGAAGCAAGGCCTTGAAATAGAGGTTGAAGGTTGTGCCGACCGCCAGTTCGGAGGTCGCCTGCACCGTCCCACCGGACTGTTCCATGAAACCCTGTACCATCGATAGCCCCAGCCCGGAGCCACTGGCGGCGGGTTTGGTGGTGAAGAAGGGCTCGAATATCCGCTCGATGCTTTCCGCGGGGATGCCAACCCCGGTGTCGCTGATCGACAGCCGGACGTATTCGCCCGGTTCCAACCGGCTGTTCACGTTCAATGGGGCCTGCGGTGTGATGGTGACGGTCGATGTTCTGATCGACAGTATACCGCCGTCCGGCATTGCGTCACGGGCGTTGACCATCAAGTTCAATAACGCGTTTTCCGCCGAGTTCCGGTCGATTTTGACCTTCGGCAGATGTTCGGACAGACTGGTTTCCAGCTGGATGGTTTCGGGCATCGTCCGGCCGGCCCAGGTGCTTGTTTCCCGCACGATCTGGTTGAGATCCAGAACCTGGGGTTCCAGACGGGCACGGCGGGCAAAGCTCAGCATCTTGCGGGTCAGGTCCGCGCCTCGCTGGGTTGCGCGCAGCGTGCTGTCGACAAACTCGATCAGGTCCGGCCGACCGCCGGGTTCCTTGTCAAGTTCCTCGCGCAGGAGTTCCTGGTTTCCCATCACGACAGCCAGCAGGTTGTTGAAATCATGCGCGACGCCGCCCGTCAGCTTGCCGATGCTGTCGCTTTTCTGGGCCTGGAAGGTAAGCTCCTTCTGCTGTTGGAGTTCGGCTTCTCGTTCCGCCTCGCTGGTGATGTCGACGATCATGGAGAACCAGCGGGTTGATCCATCGGGCAGGCGTGTCGGGTGGCCGCGCCCTTCCAGCCAGCGGTCCTCGCCGGTCGGCATCGCAATCCGCCATCGGGAGTGCCATGGCTGGAGCGTGTCGTGGCTCTTGCGGACGTCCTCCATGAAGGTTTGAAGGTGGTCGTCGTCCGGTACGAGGGAAAACAACGCCATCGCGTCGGACTCGGCCGTCGCCACCGAAATGCCCCAAACCGCTTCGTCAGGGCTGACATTCATGAACCGGATCTGGTCACCCGGTCCCGGCAGGCTGCGGTCCGGCATCATCGTGTAGGTGAAGACCACGCCCGGCATGTTCTGAAGCACCCCGCGCAGCCGGTCTTCGGCGGCTTCGAGGTCGGCGATCACCTTTCTCTGGGTGACGGCAAACCAGTTTGCTATCAGTGCGGGCAGCAGGACGAGCAGTCCAAGCCCTGCCAGCCCCAGCCGATAGTTGAGTTGACCTGCCACAGGTGGCTTCCAGCCGCCGATCGGTCGGGCAAAGATCGTCCAACTGCCTTGACGAAGCGACATCTCGACGTTGACCGGCGCGTCGGCGACGATCGCCTCGTCGCCAAAGAAGAGCCCGCGAAGGTCACCGCGAATGTCGCTGTGCGACACCGCATATTCGATCTGGTGATCCGGGTCGGGCACGCCGCTCTGTTCCAGCATGACGTCGATGCTGAGCACGACCGAGAGAATTCCCTGGAAATAGGTGGCAGACGTTGCATTGAAAAAGACGGGATGATGCGCCAGCAACCCCTGTCCACCCGATTCCAGCCGAAACGGCCCAAGAAGTTCCAGGTTTCCGGTCTCGCGCATCCGGTCAAAGCTGTCCTGGCCCAGTGGTTGTTCGCGCAGGTCGGTCCCGATCCGGGACTCGTTTCCGCTCAGCGGTACGACGACAGAGGTGACGAACGATGGCGCGAATTCGACCCGGACGATTTCGGGATTGTCCGGAAACGCTTGTTCGACCACCCCCTGGAACGATGACTGGTCGATGGTTTCCATTGCGCCCAGGACCGCAGCCAACCCTCCCGTGCTCTGCAAGTCCATGCTGAGTTGGCGTTCAAGGTGGGTTCGAACGTTCTCTACCTGGGATGTGACGTGCTCCCGGCGCTCCTGAACAAGGACGCGGTTGTGCTGCTGATCGGCAAGATAGGCGATAATCAGGATTGAAATCGCGATAAAGATCGAGGGAAGGAAGCGTATCGAAGTGTTTTTCGCCATTTCTCGGCTTGCTCGCGGGGGCCATTCTGCCCTGATCAGCAACAACCCTAGCGATCCGCGCCCCTGCATCAAGTCGCAACTGCCGGGTGGTCTATTTGGACGCGGGTCAGGTGCCAGGTGGCGCAACCAGCCAGTCGGATCTCGTGGCCGCCGGAAGATCCTTCGCACCGGGCCTGTCGTTGACATTTCGATTGCCTGCCAAAATAGTCCGCGCGGGCGTCGGCCCGGTTGGAGTGCCAAGCCATGTGCAGAACATCAGACCCCCTGACATCAAGGGCACCCCTCGGACGGTGGTGTCGCGGATGACGTCGGAACTGGTGTTGTGCCGCTCCGGCCCTGGTGTGACGGTTCAGGATCTGGGACGGACCGGGTTCCTTGCGCAGGGGCTGTCGCGCGGCGGTGCCGCGGACCCGATCGCGCTGGCCGAGGGGGCGGCGTTGCTGGGCCAGTCCGCCGATCTGGCCGCGATCGAGATCGCCGGAACCACGGTCACGGTCGAGGTCACCAGCCCGGTGTTGATTGCATTGACCGGGGCGCCGATGCGGGCGCGGCGGGATGGCGGGGACCTGCGCTGGAACGCCAGCCATTTGCTGTTGCCGGGCGAACGCCTTGAACTTGCCCCGAGCGGGGTCGGACATTTCGCCTATCTGCATGTGCGGGGCGGCTTGGCGGTGCCGGAACGGGTTGGCGGGCGTGGTGCCCACCTGGCCGCTGGCCTTGGCAGTGCACTCGCGACGGGTGCACGCTTGCCGGTGGCACGCGCTGACAGCGCCCCACTGGGGTCCGTTGGCCTCGATCCAGTCGATCGGTTCGAGGGCGGGCCAATCCGGGTTCTGGCGGGGCCACAGACGTCGCTGTTTCCAGAAGAGACGTTGCGCCGGTTCTTTGCAACCGAGTTTGTTCGCACCGCATGGGGAAACCGGCAAGGCGTGCGGCTGGGCTTTGACACCGAGGGATTTCGACCGGCGGACGGGTTGAACCTTGTGTCGGAGGTAATTGTCCCGGGCGACTTGCAGATCACGGGGGATGGCACGCCCTTCGTTTTGGGTCCGGAATGTCAGACCATCGGTGGCTATCCCCGGATCGGCACGGTGGTGCCGCAGGATTTGCCGAGCGTGTTGCAGGCGACCACGGGCGCGCCGCTACGGTTCGTGCTGGTGTCCCTGGCCCAGGCATTGGCCGACTTTGCCGCGCCCGAGGTGCTGGCCCGGGCGTTGCGGGTGCAGGTTCGCCCGCTGGTGCGGGACCCCCGGACAATTCCGGACCTGCTGTCATACAATCTTGTCAGTGGCGTCACCGCAGGCCACGAGCTATCAGACCCGGAGGAAGACTCATGACCCTACAAATCGACCTGAACGCCGACATGGGCGAGGGCTATGGCCGCTGGTCGGTCGGGGACGACGCCGCCCTGCTGGAGGTCGTGACCTCGGCCAACATTGCCTGTGGCCTGCATGCCGGTGACCCGGATGTCATGGCTCGGACCATGGCACAGGCAGTGGAGCGGGATGTGGGCATCGGGGCTCATCCGGGCTTTGCCGATCTGCAGGGGTTTGGGCGTCGCCGCATGCATTTGCCCGATCACAGCCTGCGCAACCTGATCCGCTATCAAGTGGGTGCGGCACAGGCGATGGCGCGCGGAGCGGGGGGGCGGTTGCGCCATCTGAAGTTGCACGGGGCCTTGTCGAACATGGCATCCGAGGACCGCGCATTGGCGTATCTGTGCTATGAAACCGCGCTCGATGTTGACCCGGATCTGGTGGTCATGGTGCTGCCGCAGACGGAAATGGAGGCAGCGGTCCGGGATCTCGGCTGTGCCTGGGCGGGAGAGATCTTTGCCGACCGCGCCTACAACGAGGACGCGACGCTGGTCGATCGCGCGCTGCCGGGTGCCATGATCCACGACCCGGAGGTCGCGGCAGGCAACATGGCGGCAATGGTCCGGGAACAGGCGATCATCTGCGCCTCGGGCAAGCGCCTGCCAAGCCGGGTCGACACGATCTGCGTTCACGGCGACACGCCCGAAAGCTTGCAGATTGCCCGCGCGGTCCGGGCGCGGCTGACGGCTGACGGGCACTACGTGAGACCCCTTTACAGCCGGGCACCTGGCAGCGCTCAGTAATACCCGCGTTCGGTCGCAACCGACAGGATCGGGTCGAAGACGGAGCGTGGCGTGGTCACGTGGTGCCGCATGGAGGCGCCGAAATGCTCCGCCTGTTCCACGACCTGTTCCGCCGTTTCGGTGTCGGTCTGGGCAAGGTAAAGGAACCGCTCGATCCCGACGCAATCCAACCCGTCCAGTCGCATTGCGAAACTGTCGTAGGGTGCGATCAGGATCGTACCCGGTCGCACCGAAGACACAATCCGGCGCTCCAGCTCGCAGAGTTGCTCGTGATCTCGCACCGGGCGATAGAAATAGACCACGTCGTAATCGTCGTACCTCTCAAAGGTCAGCGCGTCGCCATGGATCACCCGGCAGGTGTCCAGCGCCGAGAGCGAGAACAGGGTCTCCGCGGCTTGGACGTAACCGGCGTCATATTCCAGACCGTCGGCCTCGGCACAGAAATCCGCCGCGGCCAATACCTTCAACCCGCCGCCGCAGCCGACATCCAGAAACCGCGCTGTCGATGTCTTGCCCTGCGCGGCCAAGACCCGCCGCGCCGCCTGCAGATGCGCCAGAAAAATCGAATGTGGCAGGCCGATGTCCGGAAAGCAGCCATGCGCCAGCGCGGCTTCTGATTGCTCGAGGGGGTTGAGGATCTTGCGGATGGCGGCGTGCTGTGCGTCGGCCTGCGCCATCTGCCGGGCCAGAAGGTCCGGGATCTGCGCCGGGTCGACAAACAACGGTGTCCTGCCAGACGCCATCAGGGTGTCGATCAGGGCCTGAAGGTCGGTCCATTGCCCGGTCCAGGACCGCATCTTGCCGACCTCTGTGTTGATCTGCTGCCAGTCCTGCGGCGCGATCTGGCGAACGCCGCCCTTGGTCTTGGTGGCCTGCATGTTGGTTGCATACGCAGCCCCGAAACGGGCCGAGAAGTGTTGGAAGTCGCGGATCTGCCCGGTGATTGCAAGGCGCGCGGCCTTGACCCGGTCGGCATTGCGCGCGGTGGTGCGCGCAGTTTCCTCGGCGATGGTCTGGCAATGCCTGTGGATGGTGTCCTTGATCCTTTGCAGAGATGCGTGCAGGGCTTCTGCGGTCTCGGTGTCGAGCGTCATCTGGCGTCTCCGTGGCACGAGAAGGTTTTCGCAGCCTAGGGGCCGACACCGTTTCCGTAAAGTAAAGAGCGCACCCAAGGCGGCCACCTCCGTAGGATGGTGGCTCTGAGCGGCCTTGTCCGTGGGCAGGAAAATGGCTAGACGGGCGGTACGACGCGCCGATTTGAGTCTCAGATTGCGGGCGCGAAACAAGTTCAGCTAAAGCGAAGGACGTTTCCCGCTCCTTCGACAACCAATTTGCGCCGCCTGGCGCATGGAGGAACGATATGCGCGAAACACTTGTGTCCCCGGACCCCGTCACGACCGCCATTCCGCTGCGGCAGATCGCCGAAACCCGCTCGGCCTTTCCGTCCATCCGCCTGACCTTCGATGTCCTGATCGAGACGCAGGATGTCCTGACAGGATTGCGCCACTGCGCCGAGGCCTTTGACCGATCCGGGTTGAAACTGTTGGCCCTGCGCTGGGCCGAGGGTGGCCGGATCAGTTGTCGTCTGGCCGAGTCCGGCGGATCGGACCTGACAGCGCTGGCCCGGGCGTTCGACGGCAGTTCCGCCCGGATCGAAACCTGGACGACAACCATCGGAAACTGAGGTGTCGGGCGCATGTGATGCGCGGAAGTGCCATCACCGCGGATGTGCGGGCGGGACTCTTTCACCGCAGGTTCGCCTGTGCTACGCATTTCCCCATAAATAAGAAAAACAACGAGCAGGCTTCAGGACATGGGAACGGGCTTTACCGGCACGTTCGTCATTCCCTGGTCGCAGACAGTGACAGACGGCATTTCCGGGGCATCAGCCGCGCAATTGATCGTCGGTGCCACCTGGCAATGGGCTGGGCAGGCGCATCAGGTCGACGGTCCGGGGGGCATTGCCCGTCTGGCCGGAGCGCAGGGTATGGCGGAGCTGCACCAGCGTGCGGCACGCAAGGCACGGCAGATGTGCGGACGGATCATTCCGCTTCCGCTGGCGACGGATCTTGAAATCGAGGACGACCGGTTGTTCGACACCGGTTTTGTGCTGACGGATGGCACACGTGCCTTTGTCGGGACGGTGATCGATACCGGGCAGGGTCAACTGGCAGCCTTTTCCGGCGAGCTTCCGCCGTCAGGACAGGACCTGTGGGTTGCCCGCCTGATGACATCGCCGCGTGCGCAGGCGTTGGCGCGCAGGCCTGTGGACGGCGGGGTGATCTGCTTTGCAGCCGGAACCCAGATCTCCACACCTTATGGCCGCCGGTTTGTCGAGACGTTGCGGCCCGGTGATCTGGTGCAGACCCGCGACGATGGTCCACAACCCATCCTGTGGCGTGGCGCAAGGCGGTTGTCGGGCGCTCGGCTGCACATGACCCCACATCTGCGGCCTGTGCGCATCCATGCCGGCGCGCTGGACGGCGGGCGGCCGGATGCGGACCTGCTGGTGTCGCCCCGCCACCGCGTGCTGATCACTGGACGTCCGGCGCAGGCCCTGTTTGGGGCACCGGAGGTCCTGGTGCAGGCGCGCGGACTGCTGGCGCGGGCCGGGGTCGTCGTGGACCTGACACTGACCGAGGTCACATACGTTCACCTGATGCTGGACCGGCACCAGATCCTGACGGCCAATGGCGTGGCCTGCGAGAGCTTTCACCCCGACGAGGCCGACCTTGGGGCCCTGGCCCCGGAGGATCTGGAGACGCTGTCCAACGCCGTGCCCGGGGCACTTGATGATCCGGCACTCTATGGCGCTGCGGCGCGTCGACGGCTGACGGCGGGCGAAGCCGCCATCCTGACCTCGGATATCGTGACGACCTGACCTGATCGTCCCTTGGCCGCCCGATTGCGGCCTGTCCGACCCTCCCGTGGTTGACAGCCCGGTGGACTCGCCTTAGAGAGCCGCATCCCGGCCTTCGTGGCCGGGCATTTCTTTGGTGTTGGTGGCCCCCGCAAGGGGAACCCTGTCTCCCGCAAGGGAAAGGACAACGCCCTTCACAGGTGCCTCCGGGCGCCGACCTGCAGAAGGAGATCAGACGGTGACCAAACGCACCTCTGCCAAGTACAAGCTCGACCGCCGCATGGGCGAGAACATCTGGGGCCGCCCCAAGTCCCCCGTCAACCGCCGCGAGTACGGCCCCGGCCAGCACGGCCAGCGTCGCAAGGGCAAACTGTCGGACTTCGGTCTGCAGCTTCGCGCCAAGCAGAAGCTCAAGGGCTACTACGGCGATCTGACCGAAAAGCAATTCCGCCGCATCTTCACCGAAGCCGAGCGTGTACGTGGCGACACCGGTGAAAACCTGATCGGCCTGCTGGAGCGCCGCCTGGACGCCGTCGTCTACCGCGCCAAGTTCGTGGCGACCGTCTTTGCCGCCCGCCAGTTCGTGAACCACGGTCATGTCCTGGTGAACGGCAAGCGCGTCAACATCCCGTCCTACCGCGTCAAGGAAGGCGATGTGATCGAGGTCCGCGACCGTTCCAAGCAACTGGCTGTCGTGCTGGAAGCCGTCGGCTTGGCCGAACGTGATGTGCCCGACTACATCGAGGCCGACCACTCCAAGATGACCGCGACCTTCGTGCGTATGCCCGGCCTGAGCGACGTGCCCTACGCGGTTCAGATGGAACCGAACCTCGTCATCGAATACTACGCCCAGAACTGATCTTCCGGGATATCGAACAGGAAGGCGGCCCTTTGGGTCGCCTTTTTTCGTTCTGGCCCGTTGCCATGCCGGGTGAGCATGTGGCGCACACGCCTTGCACCCTGCGGCCATTCCGGGTGATACGAACATGACGGCCCTTGCAGGTGGGCCAACCGAACGGAAGGCGCGCGCATGTCAGATCCAGTCCCAACGCCGACGCACCGCGGCTTTCAGATCATGACCAAGCCGATGGGGCCCAAGTGCAACCTCGACTGCAAGTATTGCTACTACCTGGAAAAGGAACGCTTCTATCCGCAGGAGAAGAAGTTCCGGATGCCGGACAACGTGCTGGAAACCTACATTCGCGATTATATCGCGGCGCAGGCTGCCACCGGATCCAACGAGATCTGGTTTTCGTGGCAAGGGGGCGAACCGACGATGCTGGGGGTGGAATATTTCCGCCGCATCGTGGAGCTGGAACAGCAGTATTGCCCGCCCGGCGTGGTGATCCGCAACGCGCTACAGACCAACGCCACCCTGTTGGACGAGGAATGGGCGACCTTCTTCAAGCAGAACGATTTCCTGATCGGGGTCAGCATCGACGGCCCGAAAAAGATCCATGACCGGTATCGGACCTATCGCAACGGCTCCGGTTCCTTTGACAAGGTGATGGAAGGGGTGCGGCTGTTGCAGGCCCACGAGGTGGAGGTCAACGCGCTGGTCGTGGTGCAGCGCGAAAGCGCCCGCAAGCCGCGCGATGTCTATCGCTTCATCAAGAAGGCCGGGTTCAAGCACATCCAGTTCATCCCGATCATCGAGCGAACCGTGGCCGATGGAAATCTGGCCGGCCCGCCGCAGACAGATCAGGACATCGAGGCCCAGATCTCGCGCTGGAGCGTGATGCCGAAGGATTTTGGCGATTTCCTGAACGCGGTGTTCGACGAGTGGATCCGCCACGACGTGGGCGAGATCTTTGTTCAGTTCTTCGAGGTTCAGCTGGGTCTTTGGCTGGGTCGCCCTGCCGGGCTGTGCGTGTTTGCCGAGGAATGCGGACAAGCTTTGGCAATGGAGCACAACGGCGATCTGTATGCCTGCGACCACTACGTCTATCCGGAGTACAAGCTGGGCAACATCATGGATCAAAAGATGGAAACCATGGTGATGTCGCCCGACCAGATCCGGTTTGGCGAGGAAAAGCGCACAACACTGCCCCGGCAATGCCGCGAATGCGACTATCGCTTTGCCTGCAATGGCGGCTGCCCCAAGCATCGGATGCTGGCCACGGCGGACGGCGAGCCGGGACTGAACTATTTCTGTGGCTCCTACATGCGGTTCTTCAAACATGCCGATCCGTGGATGCGGACCATGGCGGAACTGTACCGTCGCGGTCGCCCCCTGACCGAGATCATGGAGATCGCCCGGCAGAAATCCAATCGGCAGTCGCGTCGGGCCAAGGGGGCCTGATTGTCCGCCGGACGGTGATCGCGCGTGCGGGCGGGAAAGGGCTCGTCACCTTGGCACGGCCCCAAATGGCGGTCTTGGTGCCTGCCGTTGGCAACGTTTGCACATCGGAGGCTGTCGATGGGTGTTCCGACAGCATGTTTCTGCCGCGGGAGCCTGCCTGTCAGATCTGTTGTTTTTCTCCGCCGGGAAGTGCTCTAGAACCGCCGGGAACGGAGACCCTCATGACTCAGATCACACCGCAGCCCGGCATCATGGATATCGCTCTGTACGAGAGCGGCGAGAGCCATGTCGAAGGCGTGAGCGATATTCTCAAGCTCAGCGCCAACGAGAACCCCTTTGGCCCAAGCCCGCGTGCCAAGGAGGCCATCGCGGCCTCGATCGCACAGGTCAGCCGCTATCCGAACACCGACCACGCCCCCCTGCGCGCGGCCATCGGCGAGGTGCACGGGCTGGACCCGGCGCGGATCATCTGCGGCGTCGGCTCGGACGAGATCATTACCTTCCTCTGTCAGGCCTATGCCGGACCGGGCGACGAGGTGCTGCACACCGAACATGGATTCGCGATGTACCCGATCTCGGCCCGCGCTGCCGGCGCGACGCCGGTCGTGGCCCGCGAGCGTGAGCGGGTGACGGACGTCGATGCGCTGCTCGCTGCCTGCACGGAGCGCACGAAGCTGGTGTTCATCGCCAATCCGAACAACCCGACCGGAACGATGATCGGCGGAAACGAGATGGCGCGGCTGGCCGACGGCTTGCCCGACGGCGCGATCCTGGTGATCGACGGGGCCTATGCCGAATTCGTCAGCGGCTATGACGGCGGCATCGGGTTGGCCACCCAGCGGGACAATGTCTTCATGACCCGCACCTTTTCAAAGCTCTACGGATTGGGCGGGTTGCGCATCGGTTGGGGATACGGCCCCAAGGCGATCATCGATGTGCTCAACCGCATTCGCGGGCCGTTCAATCTGTCGGAATTGCAGATGGCAGCCGCCGAGGCCGCGGTGCGGGACCGTGACTATGCCGAACGCTGCATGGCCGAGAACGCGCGGATGCGGGTGTGGCTGTCGGAGCAACTCGCGGCGCTCGGGATTCCGTCCGACACTTCGCTCGCCAATTTCGTGCTCGCCCGCTTTGCCGACAAGGCCGAGGCCGAGGCGGTGGACAAGCACCTCAGGTCGCTTGGCGTGATCGTGCGCCGGGTGGCGGGTTATGGGCTGCCCAACTGCCTGCGCATGACCGTGGGCGACGAGGCCGGCTGCAAGCGGCTGATCGATGGGGTCCGATCCTTTCAGGAAACGCGTTCATGAGTTTGATCTACCAACGGGTCGCCTATATCGGGCTTGGCCTGATCGCGTCGTCGATGATCCATGCGAGCCGCCGGGCGGGGCTGGTGGGCGAAGTGGCCGGCACCGCGCGGTCGGCCGAAACCCGGGCAATCGCCCGCGAGGACGGCTTGTGCGATATAGTCACCGAGACCGCCGCCGAGGCGGTGCAGGGTGCCGACCTCGTGGTCCTGTGTGTGCCGGTCGGCGCGATGAGCGCGGTGGCGGAAGTGATCGGCCCGCATCTGAAACCGGGCTGCACGGTGTCGGACGTGGGCTCGGTCAAGCGGGCTGTGATCGATGCCGTCCAGCCGCACCTGCCCGAGAGCGTGCATTTCATCCCGGCCCACCCTTTGGCGGGGACAGAGCACTCCGGGCCGCGATCGGGGTTCGCTGAACTGTTCGACAATCGCTACACGTTGATCGTGCCCGACGGAGACGTGGACAGCGCGGCACTTGCCCGGCTGGAAGAGTTCTGGAGGAGCCTTGGCGCCAATGTCGAGCTGATGGACCCGGAACACCATGACCTCGTTCTGATGGTGACCAGCCACGCGCCGCACCTGATCGCCTATACCATGGTTGGCGTGGCGGATGACCTGCGACGCGTGACGGACAGCGAGGTCATCAAGTACTCCGCTGCCGGCTTCCGGGATTTCACCCGGATCGCCGCCTCCGATCCGACGATGTGGCGCGACGTGTTCCTGAACAACAAGGACGCCACGATGGAGATCCTTGGCCGTTTCATCGAGGAACTGATGTCGCTTCAGCGGGCGATCCGCACCGGCGACGGCGATCAGTTGTTCGATTATTTTACGCGCACACGCGCCATCCGTCGTGGTATCATCGAAGCCGGACAGGATACGGCGGCGCCGAATTTTGGTCGAGGAACGGAACGGGAGACTCCGGAGGGATGATGCGGCTGGTATTGGTGTGGGTGACGTGTGCGGCAGGGCTTGTTGGCGGGATGGTCGAGGCCGAGGCGCCGTCGCAAAGTGTGCGGCCCGTGAACCGGCCTGCGAGTCAACCTGCCGTCGACATCGGCACCGATGTGGCGATGCTGTCCGCGACGGCCATGGCGGTTCTTGATGCGCCGATTGCGCCCACGATGCCGTCGCCGGGAGTGGCGCAGCCCGAAGCGGCAGCCCCGATTCCGGCCACCGCGAGCACGGTGCAGACAACACAAAGCGGTGTCGTCGTGCGGATCGGCGCCGATATCCGCCCGCGTCCTCGCGGCGGCTACTTTGCCACCGTGCCGATCGAGACCCCGGTGCCGGAGGACGAAATTGTCCAGGTGACCCGGCACGTCATGCGGGTGGGCTTCAACGCCGAGACCCGCCCGACCGCGCGCCCCCCTCATCCGTTGGCCAAGGAAAACCTGACGCTGGCAGCCGTGGCGGTGCCGGTTGCCCCCGGTGCGCCGCACCCCAAGGCCCGTCCGGCGGGGCTCAAGAAGCTGTTCCAGCGCAAGGAAAGATATACCACCAAGGGCGCGATCTGCGGCGTCAACGCCATCAAGGGCAGTCGGATCGCCCCCATCGGCAAGTCGGGCAGCCGCTGCGGGATCGACAAGCCGGTGCGCGTGACCGAGGTCTCGGGCGTGCGCCTGTCTCGACCGGCAACCATCGACTGCACCACGGCCAAGGCGTTGAACACCTGGGTCAGCACGGGCGTGAAGCCCGCGTTTGGCAAACGTGGCGGCGGCGTCACCGAATTGACAGTCGTGGCGCATTACGCCTGTCGCACCCGCAACAACGTGCCCGGCGGCAAGTTGTCGGAGCATGCCAAGGGCCATGCGATTGACGTTGCCGGGGTCGGTCTGGCGGACGGAACCAAGGTTACCGTTCTGAAGGGGTGGCGCAGCCGCAAGAACAGCAAGCCCCTGAAAAAGATGCACGCCTCAGCCTGCGGCCCGTTCGGCACCGTTTTGGGGCCAAAGGCGGACAGGTACCATCAGGACCACTTCCACGTGGACACCGCCCGCTATCGCAGCGGCTCCTACTGCCGCTGATCAGGGCAGGCGGAGCGTCGGGGCCGCGCCGACCGGCACCGGCCCGATCCAGGTGCGCCCGCTCTCGAACACCAGCGGAATGTCGAGCGTCTTCGAGCTTCCGGCCAGGCTGCTGATCAGGGTCAACGCAGTTTGCAACGGGTCGAAGACGGCGTCGGGCAGGGCACCGGATTGCCGGGCCACTGTCAGGATTTCCTGCCAGTTGGTGGCCTTGACCATGACCTCGCCGGCGATACGACCGCTGTCCGACACCGTCACGTCGCCGGCAAAGCGCAACTCCAGCTGACCCCATTTCGCCGCGATCTCGCGGATCTCGATGTCGCGCGGCTGCGGTCGCTCCCGTTCTACCGCAGCACGGGTCCAGGGCTGGTCGAAAGTCACCGCCAGGTCGGCCTTCAGCGTATCGACGGTTGCCGGAACAAGCCCGGCCTTTGCGAGGTGTTGGATCACCGGTGCGCGCGGCGTCAGCCCGATGATATCGATTCCGACGTCGCGGGGGCCATCCAGCCCGGCGACCGGGCGGGTCGCGACGCGCGCCTCGGCCACGGACGAGGTCCAGCCGGCATCGGAGACCATCTTCAACCCCTTGAAGACAAGCGTGCCTTCTTCCAGCTCCTGGTCGGTGCCGGGAACGAAGGTGAGGGACCCCTTCAGATCCTTTCCGGTGATCGAGATTCTTTCGTAGGGCGTCTGCAATTGCATCGTGTCGGGCCAGACCAGGATCACGTGGTCCTTGGCATAGTTCAGACCCAGGATCTGAAAGAACGGCGCCGACCAGACCCAGCCCCCGTCGGTGTTGGCCAATGTCAGGTTGGTGATGGTGCGGTCGATCCGGGTCGGGTAGCCCTTGACCTCGATATCGCTCCATTCGGCCTGCCAGCCGGCGGCCCGACGTTCTTCCAGCCAGGCGGTCAGGTCGGATTTTGCATGCCACGCGCCCCATCCCCACCACGCGCTCCAGGCCAGGGCGACCAGCACGACAAGCCACAACAATCGGATCGGTTTCATGTCGCCCCTTTCGCAACGTTCGGATTTGAGGTTTACACCCCGAAGTGCAGGAAGGACCAGTCATGCTGCAGGATATCGATGTTTCTCAACCTTTGTGGGTGTTCGGCTACGGCAGCCTGATCTGGCATCCGGGGTTTCCGGTCGAGGAGCAGGCGGTGGCCCGGTTGACCGGGTTTCACCGCGCATTCTGCATGTCGTCAATCCACCATCGAGGTACCGAGGAAAGCCCCGGGCTTGTGCTGGCCCTGGACAAGTCGGACATGGCCCATTGCGACGGGCTGGCGTTTCGCGTGATGCCGGGGCAGGAGGCGGAAACGCTCGCCGCCCTGCGGGAACGCGAACTGGTGTCATCGGCCTATATCGAAGAGATCGTGACCCTGCGCCTGCGCGACGGTCGATCCTTGCGGGCGCTTACCTACGTGATCGAGCCCGGCCATGTGCAGTATTGCGGTGGCATGCCGCTGGAAGAACAGGCCCAGATCATCGCGCGCGCGGTCGGCGGACGCGGGCCGAACACCGAGTACTTGTTCAACACTGCCGACCATCTGGCCGACCTGGGGTTGGCCGATGACGACCTGGACTGGTTGGCGGCCCGGGTGCGTGCCCTGACGGCATCGGATCGGACATAGAACATGTTTGCTCATTGGCATTTTCAAGGCGTCCACCTATCGTGCCGAGCAACCAGACAAGCGCCCGAGACGTCAAGACATCATGAGTGAACCACAGGCCCCGACCCAGTTTTCGCAACCGGTACGACAGATCTTGCAGATGCTGGTGGCCTGCGGCCTCGTGGGCGCGGGCGGTTGGGTGATATTTCCCAGTGTCAGCCCGGTGTTCTGGGCCAACCCGTACCTGAACGGCGGTATTGTGCTGGTCTTCGTGTTCGGGGTGCTGGCCTGTTTCATGCAGGTGGCGCAACTGTCGTCCTCGGTGCGCTGGCTCGAAACCTTCGCCCGCGACCACCAATCCGCCGCCAACAGCCCGACGCCGCGTTTGCTGGCACCGCTGGCGGCCCTGCTGCGCTCGCGCGGGGTCAATCGGCAGATCTCGTCGACCTCGGCATCGTCGATCCTCGACTCGGTCGCCACGCGGATCGAGGAAGGCCGGGACATCACCCGCTATATCGTGAACCTGCTGATCTTTCTCGGGCTGCTGGGCACGTTCTACGGGCTGGCCACGACGGTGCCTGCCGTGGTCGAGACCATCCGCTCGCTTGCCCCGAAAGAGGGCGAGACAGGCGTTCAGGTCTTTGAAAAACTGATGAGCGGGCTGGAAGCACAATTGGGCGGCATGGGCACGGCGTTTGGCTCGTCCCTGCTGGGTCTGGCCGGGTCGCTGGTTGTCGGGCTGCTGGAGCTGTTTTCCTCGCGTGGTCAGAACCGCTTTTACCGCGAGCTGGAGGAGTGGCTGTCCTCGATCACCCGTCTGGGCTTCGCCAGCGGTGATGGCGATGTGTCGGCCGAGGCCGGCGCGTTGATCGGGGTGCTGGACAATATGGCCGAACAGATGGCCGCGATGCGCGAGGCCTCGACCCAGTCGGATATCAGCCGCGCGATGGTCGATGACAAGTTGTCCGAGGTTGCCGTCGCGGTGACATCCCTCACCCGCACCATGCAGCATGGCGACCGCAACACCGACATCCTGGAGCGTATCGCCGAAGGTCAGGAACGGGTGGTCGAGACCCAGCAGCAGATGGTCCATCGGATGTCGTCCTCCACCCAGGAGGGCGAACTGGCCGAAACCGGTGGGGACGCCGAAAGCCGGATGCGCCTGCGCTCCATCGACGTGCAGTTGTTGCGCATCCTCGAAGAACTGGCCGCGGGCCGCCAGGAAACCGTGGCCGACCTGCGGGCCGACATTTCGACCCTGACCCGCGAGATCCGCAAGACCCGCAACGCGACCCTGCGCCAGGGCCACGTCGACACCGGCACCGTCATTTCTCACGCGCCGAAGGAGTAATCGATGGGCCTCTCACGCCGCAGAGGGGGGGACAAGTTCTCGGCCTCGATCTGGCCAGGGTTCGTCGATGCCATGACGGCCCTGTTGCTTGTGCTGATGTTCGTCCTGTCGATCTTCATGATCGTGCAGTTCATGCTGCGCGAGACGATCACCGGGCAGGAAAGCGAGTTGGACCTGCTGTCCGACGAGGTGTCGCAACTGGCCAGTGCGCTGGGGCTGGAACGCTCGAAATCGCAAGACCTGGAGCGGCAGGTCGGTGTTCTGGACGCCACGCTGACAAGTATACAAGACGAATCCGATCAACAGGCGGACCTGATCGCCGCGCTGACCGCCCAGATTGGACAGAAGGAAGAGGCGCTTGCCTCCGCGGCGTCGGAGATCTCGGACTTCGAGGCACAGGTGGCCATGCTGATCGTGCAGCGCGATCAGGAACGCGCCACCGGCGAACAGCTTTCGGCCGATGTGGCCGCGCTGGAACAGACCCGGACCGATTTGACCTCCCAGCGGGATGCATTGACCGACGAGCGCGATGCGTTGAGTGCCGAGCGGGATGCCTTGAATTCCGCGCGGGACACGCTGGAAGACGAGCGCAACGCGCTGGAGACGGCGCTTGCATCCACCCGAAGCGAGATCGATGTGCAGATCGAGCAGGCCCGCCTGGCCGCCGCCCGTCGGGAGGCACTGGAGGCGATGATCGCAGATCTGGAAGGGCAGAACGCCGAGGCCGCCGCGCGCATCGCGGCGCAACAGGCCGACGCCGGGGATCTGCAACAAAAACTGAGCGACGAAGAAGCGGCCCGATTGGCCGAAGCCGCCGCCGCCCAGGCGCTGCGCGACAAGCTGGCCGGGGCCGAGGACGAGTTGACGGCCATGACGCTTGCGCTGGAAGACCAGCGTCGCCGGGCCGAGGAAACCCTGACCCTTCTGGCGGCGTCGGAATCCGCCGAGGCCCAGTTGGATGACAAGCTTGCCGCCGCCCTCGTGGCCCGACTGGCCCTGGAAGAGCGCCTGTCGACGCAAACTGCTGTGGCTGACACGACCGCTGCGTCACTGGCCGATGCGCAGGCCGATGCGGCGCGGCTACGCGAGGCGCTGGCCAATGCCGAAGCGGAGCGCGCGAGGTTGACTGCGGCGCTGGAACAGGCCCGCAGCGGCCAGAGTGCCGACGCCGCGGCGCTGTCGGCAGCGCGCGACGAGATCGCCCGGTTGGGAACCGAGATGAGCAACCTGCAATCCCGATCCGCTGTGCTGACGGCACAATTGTCGGCGGCGGAACGGGGCGGCGCGGACAGCGCACAGGCGCTTGCCGAGGCGCGCGCAACAGTCGAGACGTTGAGCGCGGATCTGGAGGCGGAGCGGGCGTCTGTTGCCACGTTGACCGGCGACCTTCGGGCAGCGGTTTCGGATCAGACGGATCGCGCCGCTGCCATGGCCGAGGCGCAAGGCACCATTCGGACGCTTTCGACGGAAATGGCAGACCTGCGCAATGAGCTGGCGCGCTTGACGGCCGAAAACGAGAGCCTTCGCTCTGCGACAGGCGATGCGCAGGACATCCGGCGGCAACTCGCAGCGGCGCTTGCGGCCCGCCTGGCCGCCGAACAGGCCGCGTCACAGCAGATGACCGACGCTGAACAGAGGGCGGCACTGTTGGCCGCCGCCAATCAGCAGCTTGATCAGAAGGAAGCAGAATCCGCCGAGAGCCAGCGCCGCATGGCGCTCCTGAACGAAAACATTGCCTCGCTGCGCAGCCAACTTGGGTCGTTGGAGGAGCTTCTCGAAGCCTCCGAAGCCCGGGATGCGGTATCGCAGGTGGAAATCCAGTCGCTGGGTACCCGGTTGAACACCGCGCTCGCGCAAGTCGCCTCCGAGGAAAAGGCGCGCGCCCGGTTGGAGGCCGCCGAACGGCAACGCCTGGAAGAAGAGAAAAAGCGGCTTGAGGCAGAGGCGCTCGACCTGAAAAACTATCGCTCGGAATTTTTTGGCAAGCTGCGGGATATTCTGGGTGGGCGCGATGGCGTGCGGATCGAGGGAGACCGGTTCGTGTTTTCGTCAGAGGTCTTGTTCGAGCTGGCGTCGGCACAGATATCGCCCGAGGGGCAGGTCCAGATCGCCCGGGTGGCCCGGAGCCTGGCGGAGATTGCAGACCAGATCCCGCCGGAAATCGACTGGGTGATCCGGGTAGACGGGCACACCGACAACCAGCCGCTGTCGGGCACCGGCGAGTACCGGGACAACTGGGAGCTCAGCCAGGCACGAGCGCTGTCCGTGGTACGCTACATGACCGAGGAACTCGGTTTTTCGCCGGAACGGCTGGCGGCCAATGGATTTGGAGAGTTCCAGCCGATCAACCGCGACGAGACGCCCGAGGCGTTTGCCCAGAACCGGCGCATCGAGTTGAAGCTGACCGAACGCTGAGCGTCAGGGCAGGGAGAAGCTGACCGACCGTCGGTCCAACTCGTCCGCACCGCGCCTGTGGACGACCTCACCCTTGTAGGCCCCGGCAGGGAAGCCGTCCGCAGGCGCGCGCTTGCCCCAGGCACGATACAGAAACGGCTGGACCTTTTCGAGCGTGACGATTTCCTTTCCCAACGTGCCCTGGGGGCCGCTCAACGAGAGCTCGACGGTATCGCCGGCCTTTCCTGCATAGAGAAACCCCCACAAGACGAGGGCCGATGGCGCGGCCTCGGGCAGGGCCACCTCGGAAAGGCCAGCCTTGACCTCGTCGTAGTCGGGAACACGGTCGATCACGCCGATCTCCAACAGGCCGCCGGGGCGATAGGCGGTCGCCTCGATCCACATGTCCGGCACCGCGTCCAGTCCGCAGCCAACCGACATGTCGGGGCGGAAGGGGTCGATGACCTCGTTCCCGCGCCGGACGACAAAATGCAGGTGGGGAAAGCTCGCCAGACCGCTCATGCCGACCTCTCCCAGGGGAGTGCCAGCCTCCACGGCGTCGCCTATCTCGACCCGCACGCTGCCTTGCTTCAGGTGGCAATACTGGGTTTCCCAGCCGTCTGAATGCGTGATCGCAACGCCGTTGCCGCATTCCCGGTTGGACAGGTCAGGCGTTTGCGGGGTTGAGGCATCGACATCGGGCATGCCGTCGCGCGCGCCGCGCACGACACCTGCCGCGGCTGCGATCACCGGAACCCCACGCGCCATGTGGCTCAGTGTGGGAACGCCAAAATCTGTGCCCTTGTGGCCGTCGTTCGCCATCGCGCCGCAGCCGAAATCCTGCACACCGTCCCCCGCTTGTCGGTCGACATATTGCTGAACATAACAATCTTCGCCGAGCGTGCAGATCAACGGCAGTTGCAGTTCCGGCGGGGCGGACAGTGCGGGAGACCAGATGAGCGACAACAGAAGGGGCGCCCCGAGGCGCCCCTTCCAGAAGGTTTTTGCCATGCCAGTCAATCTGCGGTCAGCAGCGGCGGCTTGCGGGTCGAGATGCGAGGCTTGCCAGGCTGCTCGACAATCAGGTCGATCTTGCCGTCCTTGAGGCCGACCTTGACGGTTCCGCCCTTGGTCAGTTTGCCAAACAGCAACTCTTCCGCCAGCGGCTTCTTGATGTACTCCTGGATCACGCGGCCAAGGGGGCGCGCGCCCATCTTGTCGTCATAGCCCTTGTCGGCAAGCCATTCGGCGGCCGGCGTGGTCAGTTCGATCACGACATTGCGGTCCATCAACTGGGCCTCCAGCTGCAGAACGAACTTTTCGACCACCTGCAGGATGACATCCTTGCCGAGCGGCGCAAAGCTGACCACGGCATCCAGACGGTTGCGGAACTCTGGTGTGAAGGTGCGCTCGATGGCGGCGGTATCTTCACCCTCGCGCTTGTCGCGGCCAAAGCCGATGGCGGCCTTGGCCATGTCCGAGGCCCCGGCGTTGGATGTCATGATCAGGATGACGTTCCGGAAATCCACCGAACGGCCATTGTGATCGGTAAGCGTGCCGTGATCCATCACCTGCAGCAGGATGTTGAAGACATCCGGGTGCGCCTTTTCGATTTCGTCAAGCAGCAGCACGCAATGCGGGTGCTGGTCCACGCCATCGGTCAGCAGCCCGCCCTGATCAAAGCCGACATAGCCCGGAGGCGCGCCGATCAGGCGGGAGACCGCGTGCTTCTCCATGTATTCGGACATGTCGAACCGCAGCAGTTCCACCCCGAGCGTGTCCGCAAGTTGCTTGGCCACTTCGGTCTTGCCGACGCCGGTGGGGCCGGCGAAGAGGTAGTTGCCGATGGGTTTCTCCGGCTCGCGCAGGCCTGCACGGGCCAGCTTGATCGCCGAGGCCAGGGCCTCGATGGCGTTGTCCTGGCCGAACACCACCCGCTTGAGGCTGGCATTCAGATCCCGAAGCACTTCGGCATCGTCACGAGAGACGTTCTTGGGCGGAATGCGGGCGATCTTGGCAATCACCGCTTCGATCTCCTTGACGCCGATGGTCTTGCGACGACGGCTCTCGGGCACCAGGTGCTGCGCCGCACCGGCTTCGTCGATCACATCGATCGCCTTGTCGGGCAGTTTGCGGTCGCTCATGTAGCGTGCCGACAGTTCCACCGCGGTCTTGATGGCGTCGGCGGTATACTTGATTTCGTGATGCTCCTCGAAATAGGGCTTCAGGCCCTTCAGGATCTTCACGCTATCCTCGACCGACGGCTCGCTTACATCGATTTTCTGGAACCGCCGGGCCAGCGCGCGGTCCTTTTCGAAGTGCTGGCGGAATTCCTTGTAGGTCGTGCTACCCATGCAACGCAGCTTGCCTCCCTGAAGCGCGGGCTTCAGCAGGTTGGACGCATCCATCGCGCCGCCGGAT
Source organism: uncultured Tropicimonas sp. (assembly GCA_947495685.1). Taxonomy (GTDB): domain Bacteria; phylum Pseudomonadota; class Alphaproteobacteria; order Rhodobacterales; family Rhodobacteraceae; genus Tropicimonas. Next base: position 134,681 of record CANLZY010000003.1, on the reverse strand, counting down.
GTTGCGCCAGCGCCGATCACGGTGTGGATCTCGTCGATGAAGAGAACCGCATCATCGTGATTTTCCAGTTCGGTCACCACCGCCTTCAGGCGCTCCTCGAAATCGCCGCGATAGCGGGTGCCGGCCAGCAACGCGCCCATGTCGAGCGAGAAAATGGTGGCGTTCGACAGCACTTCGGGCGTTTCGCCCGAAACGATCTTGCGGGCCAAGCCTTCGGCGATGGCGGTCTTGCCGACACCGGGGTCACCAACCAGCAGCGGGTTGTTCTTGCGCCGGCGGCACAGAACCTGAATGCACCGCTCGACCTCGGAATCGCGCCCGATCAGGGGGTCCACGTCGCCTTTGCGGGCCTTGGCGTTCAGGTCGACACAATACTTGGCAAGCGCCGACTCGGCCGGTTCGCCGCCTTCGGACTCGCCACCGGATTCGTTGTGGGCCGATTCTTCCTCGATATCGGACCCCGTCACGGGGCGGTTCTCACCAAAACTGGCGTTCTTGGCCACGCCGTGCGCGATGAAATTCACCGCGTCGTAGCGGGTCATGTCCTGGTCTTGCAGGAAGTAGGCGGCGTTGGATTCGCGTTCGGCAAAGATCGCGACCAGTACGTTGGCCCCGGTGACCTCGGTGCGGCCCGACGATTGCACGTGGATTGCGGCCCGCTGGATCACGCGCTGAAATGCGGCTGTGGGGACTGCTTCGGATCCTTCGACCTCGGTCACGAGGGTCGCGAGGTCGTCCTCGATGAATTCCAGCAGCCTGCGCCGCAGTTCCTCCAGATCAACTTCGCACGCCTGCATGACTTTTGCTGCGTCCGGCTCGTCGATCAGCGCCAGCAGGAGATGTTCCAGCGTGGCGAGTTCGTGACGGCGCGCGTTGGCAAAGCCAAGTGCGGCGTGGATGGCTTGCTCGAGCGTGTTCGAAAATGACGGCACGTATCGTGCTCCTTATCCTGTGGGCCAGCGGCGAGAGTGCTCGCCGGCGAGAATGGCTCCGTTGCCTTAAAGTTTGGTGGGTAAGGCGTCAGCTTCAAGTCTTTTTTCGCAATCGGCGCATGATGAGCTCGCAGATGCACAAAAAGTGATCGCCTGTAACCCGTTCGGTCGAGGTGGGGTCGGACGATCGTTCAGATAGCGCTCGGATGCGAATTGGCAGGATTTCGCATGCTGTGCGCCCCTGTTTGCCAGGGTTGCACAGAATCAGAACGCGTTCTTTCGACGTCGAATTTCGGCAAAGACCTCGGCGTCGGAGGCCCCGGTCATTCCGACATGTGCCTTTACCTCCGGCGCAGTTGCCCGCAGGAACGGGTTGGTGTCCAGTTCCAGTGACAATCGCGACGGCACCGTGGGGTGACGAGCCGCGCGAGCCCTGGCAACGTCCCGCGCCCGAGCGATCAGCGCGGGATTGTCCGGGTCGATGGTCAGCGCAAAGGTCGCGTTGTCGGCGGTATACTCGTGTCCTGAGTACACCAGCGTATCGCCGGGCAGGGCGGCGAGCTTGCGGAGAGAGGCCCACATTGTCGCCGGATCGCCCTCGAACAGGCGGCCGCAGCCGAGCGCCATAAGGCTGTCGGCGGTGAACACCGCGCCGGGAAAGCTGAACGCGATGTGGCCTATGGTATGGCCGGAGACGTCGATCACCGTGCCATCGGTCGCGCCGATTGATACCGTGTCGCCCTCCCGGACGGCGAGATCCAGCGGCGGCAGCCGGTGGGCGTCCGCTGCGGCCCCGATGATGCGGGCGCCGGTTTCGGCCTTCAGGCCGGGCACGCCGCTGATGTGGTCGTCGTGGTGATGAGTGATGAGGATATCGGACAGGGTCCAGCCGCGTTTCGACAGCTCGGCGCTGATCGGAGCCGCATCTGGCACATCCACCACAGCCGTCGCACCGGTCGCCATGTCATGCAGCAGATAGGCATAATTGTCGGCTCGGCAGGGGATTGTGACGATTTCCAGCGGCATGGCGTTTCCTTTTCGTGCAGAGCGGCTATGGTTGTCCCAACGTGGCAAGGGAGCAGGCCGGGCGCAATGCATCTAGATGTGCTGGACCTGAGAAATTTCTACTACAGGACCAAGTTGGGTCGAGTCGCTCAACGGGCGATCCGGGATCAGCTTGAACTGTTCTGGCCGGCAGAGTCCATGCGGGGCCAGACCGTCGCGGGATTCGGATTTGCGGTACCGTTGTTGCGGCCCTATCTCGGGCAGGCGCGTCGGGTGGTGGCGCTGATGCCGGGTCAGCAGGGCGTGATGCCCTGGCCTGCCGGCCAACCGAACGTTTCGGTCCTGTGCGAAGAATCGCTCTGGCCTTTGGACACGGGCAGTGTGGACCGGTTGGTGCTGATGCACGGGCTGGACACGTCCGAGCACCCCTCCGAAGTGCTCGAGGAATGCCAGCGGGTGCTGGGGCCAGGTGGCAAGGTAATTTTTGTGGTTCCCAACAGATCCGGCCTCTGGGCGCGGCGGGACGTGACGCCGTTTGGCTATGGCCGGCCCTATTCGCCCGGACAGTTGGAGGCGCAGATGCTGCGTCACGGTTTCCGTCCGGAACGTCACGTCGCCGCCCTGTTCGGCCCTCCGTCGGAAAAGCGATTCTGGCTGCGCAGCTCGGGCATGCTGGAGAAATTCGGCCGGCAGGTTTTTTCCTCGTTGGCCGGCGGCGTTTTTCTGGCCGAGGCCAGCAAAGTGTCACAGATGCCGGGTGGGTTGGCCGTGAAGGACATGGTCCGCGATCCGCTTCGGGTGCTGGATGCGGTGAACGCACCGTCTGGTCCAAGACCTGCCTGAGAGGGTTTCGATCCGTCAAGATCAAGGCCCGAGGTCGATCGATCCCTCGTTGCACCTCAATGGAGTGCCGACAGTCGCCTCTCGCAGTGGTTTTCGCGCGGGCGGGAATCATCTCTAATCAGATCCAATCGTCGCTCACCTGAGTCCTATGGGTGGTGTTGAGTGATTCCCCTGACAACGTGCCGCAGGCAGTCCCGGGAGGATTGGTTTCGCTGCACTGCCGCATGGTGGGCGCTAACATTGTATACGATGGGACACAGAAAGCAGCGAATATCCCACTTTGCGACAGCTTCAAGCCGTCTCGCATCGGAAATTCGCCATGAAATTCCCATATCCCACGGGCTTTGCGCAATGAAATTGCGCGGCCCAAGGGAGTTGCGGCGTTTAAACGGGTCTGTTACATCGCTCTTCGATCTAAGGGGGGAACTGCGGTTGCCGCCCGGAACATGTGCGTACCGAAAAGCCGAAAAACGGCGCACACAAGATAAAGGGGTGGACGTGTCAGAGACGGCTTCGATTTCCTCCAGCATTGCCGGGCGCTACGCGCAGGCACTGTTCGAACTGGCCAAGGACGAGGGCAAGCTTGCTGCTCTCGAAGCCGATACCGACGCCCTGTCGGCCGCGCTTGATACCTCGGTCGACCTGAAGGCGATGATTTCTTCGCCGATATATACGCGCGACGAACAGACGTCGGCGATCGACGCGATCGCCGATGGTATGGGCCTTGATGGCCTGACCCGGAATGGCCTGGCCCTGATGGCCAACAAGCGCCGGCTGTTCACACTGCCCCACGTGGTGAAGGCCCTGGGTGAGAAAATCGCCGACGAGAAGGGTGAAGTGACGGCCGAGGTGACCTCGGCGACCGCTCTGACGCCGGCTCAGTCGGGCGCAATTGCCGAGACGCTGGCATCGCGCTTTGGCAAGCAAATCAAATTGAATACGACCGTCGATGAAAGCCTCATCGGTGGTCTGATCGTAAAAGTGGGTTCGAAGATGATCGACACGTCGGTCCGCGCGAAACTCGCCAATCTCCAGAACGCTATGAAAGAGGTCGGGTAATGGCACTGCAAGCTGCGGAAATCTCCGCAATCCTCAAAGACCAGATCAAGAACTTCGGGCAGGAAGCCGAAGTTGCCGAAGTCGGCCAGGTGCTGTCGGTTGGTGACGGTATTGCCCGCGTGTACGGTCTGGACAACATTCAGGCCGGTGAAATGGTCGAGTTTCCCGGTGGCATCCGGGGCATGGCACTGAACCTCGAATCCGACAACGTCGGTATCGTGATCTTCGGTTCCGACCGGGACATCAAGGAAGGCGACACCGTCAAGCGCACCAAATCCATCGTGGACGTGCCGGTCGGTGACAACCTGCTGGGTCGCGTTGTGGACGGCCTGGGCAACCCGCTGGACGGAAAGGGCCCGATCGAGGCCGCCGAGCGTCGCGTTGCCGACCAGAAGGCCCCCGGCATCATCCCGCGAAAGTCGGTGCACGAGCCGATGGCGACTGGCCTGAAATCGGTCGATGCCATGATCCCGATCGGCCGTGGCCAGCGAGAGCTGATCATTGGCGACCGTCAGACCGGCAAGACCGCCGTGGCGCTTGACACGATCCTCAACCAGAAGTCGTACAACGACGCTGCTGGCGATGACGAGAGCAAGAAGCTGTACTGCATCTATGTCGCCATTGGTCAGAAACGGTCGACCGTTGCGCAGCTGGTGAAAAAGCTCGAAGAGACCGGGGCGATCGAATACACGACCATCGTCGCCGCCACCGCCTCGGACCCTGCGCCGATGCAGTTCCTGGCACCGTATTCCGCCACCGCCATGGCCGAGTATTACCGCGATAACGGCCGTCACGCTCTGATCATCTACGATGACCTGTCCAAGCAGGCCGTGTCCTACCGCCAGATGTCGCTGCTGCTGCGTCGTCCGCCGGGACGTGAAGCCTACCCGGGCGACGTGTTCTACCTCCACTCGCGGCTCCTGGAGCGTTCGGCCAAGCTGAACGAGGAGAACGGTTCCGGCTCGCTGACCGCGCTGCCGATCATCGAAACCCAGGGCGGCGACGTGTCGGCGTTCATTCCAACGAACGTGATCTCGATCACCGACGGCCAAATCTTCCTGGAAACCGAGCTGTTCTACCAGGGCATCCGCCCGGCCGTGAACACCGGTCTGTCGGTGTCGCGGGTTGGCTCCTCGGCTCAGACCAACGCGATGAAGTCGGTCGCCGGTCCGGTGAAGCTGGAACTTGCCCAGTATCGCGAGATGGCCGCCTTTGCCCAGTTCGGGTCCGACCTCGATGCCTCGACCCAGCAGTTGCTGAACCGCGGCGCCCGTCTGACCGAACTGATGAAGCAATCGCAGTATTCGCCGCTGACCAATGCCGAGATCGTCATCGTGATCTTTGCCGGTGTGAACGGCTTCCTCGACAAGATCGACGTCAAGTCTGTCACCCGCTTTGAGGAGGGCCTGCTGAACCACGTTCGTGGCAAGCATGCCGACCTGCTGAAGTGGATCACCGACGAAGATCCCAAGGTCAAAGGCGATTCCGCCGACCGTATCAAGGCCGTGGTGGAAGAGTACGCCAAGGGCTTCGCGTAAGCGAGGAACGGTAGATGCCCAGCCTCAAGGATCTCAAAAACCGGATCGATAGCGTCAAGTCGACGCGTAAGATCACGAAGGCCATGCAGATGGTGGCCGCTGCAAAACTGCGGCGGGCCCAGGATGCGGCCGAGAGCGCCCGGCCCTATGCCGAGCGCATGGGGGTCGTCATGAGCGGCCTCGCCGCCTCTGTTGGTGGCAGCGACAGCGCGCCCCGGCTTATCGCCGGGACGGGCAACGACCAGGTTCAGATGCTGGTCGTTATGACCTCGGAGCGCGGGCTCTGCGGTGGCTTCAATTCGACGATCGTGCGCGCCGCGCGCCGCAAGATCCTCGAACTGGAGGCCAGCGGGAAGACGGTGAAGATCATCACCGTCGGCAAGAAGGGCCGCGAGCAGCTCAAGCGTGATTTCGGCCGTTATTTTGTCGATCACGTGGACATGGGCGATGTGAAGCGGGTGGGCTATGACGTGGCAGCGGCAATCGCCGCTGACCTGATGACCCGGTACGATGCCGGCGAATTCGACGTCTGCACCATCTTCTACAACAAGTTCGTGTCGGTGATCTCCCAGGAGCCGACGGTCAGGCAAATCATCCCGGCCACGTTCGACGCCCCCGAAGAGGGTGCCGAAGCCGATGCTCTGTACGATTACGAACCCAGCGAGGAAGGCGTTCTGGCCGACCTGTTGCCGCGGGGCGTATCGACACAGATCTTTACGGCGCTGTTGGAAAACGCAGCCTCGGAAGAGGGCGCGCGGATGTCCGCCATGGACAACGCGACGCGCAACGCCGGCGAAATGATCGACAAGCTGACGATCGTTTACAACCGGTCGCGTCAGGCCGTCATCACCAACGAGCTTATCGAAATCATTTCGGGCGCCGAGGCGCTCTGAGAAAACGGAGACATAAAGTAAATGGCTAACAAAGGCAAAGTGACTCAGGTCATTGGCGCCGTTGTCGACGTTCAGTTCGAAGACGACCTGCCCGCGATCCTGAACGCCCTGGAAACTGAGAACAACGGCAAGCGTCTGGTGCTGGAAGTTGCGCAGCACCTTGGCGAAAACACTGTACGGGCCGTGGCGATGGACGCCACCGAAGGGCTGGTGCGGGGCGCCGTGGTTACCGACCTTGGCGAACCGATTTCGGTTCCTGTCGGAACGGCCACGCTGGGCCGGATCATGAACGTCATCGGCGATCCGGTTGACGAAAAGGGTCCGATCACCTCAACCGCACGTCGTGCCATCCACCAGGATGCGCCGGACTTTGCGGACCAGGCAACGGAATCCGTGGTTCTGGTCACCGGCATCAAGGTCGTCGACCTGCTGGCGCCTTACGCCAAGGGCGGCAAGATCGGCCTGTTCGGCGGCGCCGGCGTGGGCAAGACGGTTCTGATCATGGAACTGATCAACAACATCGCCAAGGTTCACTCGGGTGTGTCCGTGTTCGCCGGTGTTGGCGAGCGGACCCGTGAGGGCAACGACCTCTACCACGAGATGATCGAATCGGGCGTTATCGTCCCCGACAATCTGGAAGAGTCCAAAATTGCCCTGGTCTACGGTCAGATGAACGAGCCTCCGGGAGCCCGCATGCGGATCGCCCTGTCGGGTCTGACCCTGGCCGAGCAGTTCCGTGACGAGACCGGTGCCGACGTGCTTTTCTTTGTCGACAACATCTTCCGGTTTACCCAGGCGGGTTCCGAGGTGTCGGCCCTTCTTGGCCGTATCCCTTCCGCTGTGGGCTACCAGCCGACGCTGGCCACCGACATGGGCGCAATGCAGGAGCGGATCACCTCGACCAAGTCGGGCTCGATCACCTCGGTGCAGGCCGTTTACGTGCCGGCGGACGACCTGACCGACCCCGCGCCGGCCACCTCGTTTGCCCACCTCGACGCCACGACCGTTCTGTCGCGCGCCATCTCCGAGCTGGGCATCTACCCGGCCGTGGACCCGCTCGACTCGACCTCGCGTCTGCTTGACCCGGCGGTTGTCGGCGAAGAGCACTACAAGGTTGCCTCCGACGTCCAGGAGATCCTCCAGCGCTACAAGTCGCTGCAGGACATCATTGCCATTCTCGGCATGGACGAACTGTCGGAAGAGGACAAACTGGTTGTGGCCCGTGCCCGCAAGATCCAGCGTTTCCTGTCGCAGCCGTTCGACGTGGCCCAGGTGTTCACCGGTTCGCCGGGGGTGCAGGTTCCGCTCGAAAAGACCATTTCCTCCTTCAAGGCCGTGGTCGCCGGCGAGTACGACCACCTGCCCGAAGGCGCCTTCTACATGGTTGGCGATATCGAGGAAGCGGTCGCCAAGGCCGAGAAGATGGCTGCGGACGCCGCATAAGGAGGGCTCATGGCCAACACGATGCAGTTCGATCTGGTAAGCCCCGAGAAGCGGCTCGCGTCGCTTGAGGCCACCCAGGTCCAGATTCCGGCCGCCGAAGGCGACATGACGGCGATGCCCGACCACGCGCCGGTCATCACCACGCTTCGCCCCGGACTGGTCAAGGTCACCGGTGCCGATGGTTCCGTGACGCAATTCGCGGTGACCGGCGGTTTCGCCGAGATCAACGGGGAGTCGACCTCGGTTCTGGCAGAGCGCGCCTATGTCGGCGAGGCCGAGTCACGGTCGGCACTGGAAGGTTTTCTTGAGGAAGCCCGCCAGCGTGCTGTCGACGCGGATGGCGACCATAAGGACGTGGCGGAGAAGTTCGTCGCGGACATGGTCCACTTGCTGGAAGACATGGAGTAGTCCACGTCCGACGGCTGGAGAAAAAACGCCTCGCATCCTCGGATGCGGGGCGTTTCAGTTTGGGCTTGCTTGGCCCACCGGCACCTGATCGTACCGGTCATGGCGGGTACGATCGGCGCCATTGGCAATCGCAGAGACACAGGATTTCTCGCACATCGCCCAACCCCTGAAGCCGCTCGCGCCATGTTGGGGCAAATCAACGCCATACGGAGCTAAGGTATATCGATTTTGACTTATGTCTCCGGTTCCAAATTCCGCCAGAATTCCCCGATATTGAGGTCAGAATGAAACGGTTGCGAAATCATCTCATCGGCATCGACCAGGGCGAGGTCGCGATGTTCTCGGACTTCGAGGAAGGCGGCCCGATGTGGACCGGCCACGGCCCCCGCAAATCTGTCAAAACGATCCGGTTCTCCGAACGCTTTCGGCAAGCGCCATCGGTGCAGGTATCGCTGTCGATGTGGGATATTGATCGAGATTCCAACCAGCGCGCCGACATCACGGCCGAAGAGATCACCGACAGTGGCTTCGAGATCGTGTTTCGTACCTGGGGTGATACTCAGGTCGCACGGGTTCGGGCCAGTTGGATGGCGATCGGCGAGGTGGCCCACGACGACGACTGGAGTCTGGAGTGATATTCTCCGGAGACGCGGGTAGTTTGAGCGCCAGATAGGCGCTCAAACCTGTCACTCAGCCAAAGTACCGGATCAATAGGTGCCTTCGTAGATGGCGGCGAGCGACTCGTGATCGAACAGCGAACTCACCGAGGTTCCGTTCCAGATATTCAGGATCGCCTGTGCAAACATCGGGGCCGTGTTGACGATGCGGATGTTTTCGGCTTCCTGAACGGCTGCGGTCGGCTCGATGGAATCGGTGATCACCAGGCTCTTCATCGAGGAGTTCGTGATCCGCTCCACTGCGGGTCCGCTCAGCACGCCGTGAGTGATATAGGAATGCACTTCTGCGGCGCCTCCCTGAATCAGCACGTCCGCGGCCTTGCACAGGGTGCCGGCGGTGTCACAGATGTCGTCGACGATGATGCAGGTCTGGCCCTTCACGTCGCCGATCACGGTCATTTCTGCGACTTCGCCGGCCTTTTCGCGCCGTTTGTCGACGATGGCAAGCGCACAGCCAATCCGTTGAGCCAGTTCACGTGCACGGGCAACGCCGCCGACGTCCGGCGAGACCACGGTGATCTTGTCGAGGTTTTTCCGGAACTTGTGCTTGATATCCAATGCAAAGACCGGCGAGGCATACAGGTTGTCCACCGGGATGTCGAAGAAGCCCTGGATCTGGGCTGCGTGCAGATCCATCGTCAGGACGCGTTCGATTCCGGATGCGGTGATCATGTTGGCGATCAGTTTGGCGGTGATCGGCGTGCGGGCCTTGGTGCGGCGATCCTGGCGGGCATAGCCGAAATAGGGGATCACGGCGGTGATACGGGACGCTGATGACCGGCGCAGAGCGTCCGACATGATCAGCAGTTCCATCAGGTTGTCGTTGGCCGGGTTCGATGTCGGCTGGATGATGAACATGTCCTCGCCGCGGACGTTTTCATAGACCTCGACAAAGATTTCCTGGTCATTGAACCGTTCGACGCGGGCATCGACAAGGCCGACGCTCATGCCGCGGCTCATCGAGACGCGGCGCGAGATCGCCTTGGCAAGCGGCAGGTTCGAATTGCCGGCGATCAGCTTCGGTTGGCTGTGGTGTAGCATTGGCAGCGGGCTCCGGGGTGGACGGAATCGTAACAGGGATATGACGTCTCCCGCGTAGCGCACGGGGGCCGTAAAGAAAACCGCCGGCATGTCGCCCTGTCCCAAAGGGCAGGTCGGTTTGCCAAAGATTGGGTCTTGCCCGTCACGGTTTCACCGTTAGGGTCCGCCATCGCAACAGGGAGACAGACATGGCACATATCGACTATTTCTTTTCGACACTTTCGCCCTTCACCTATCTTGCCGGAAGCGGGTTGGAGGATATTGCGACAAGGCACGGGGCGACGATCACCTACAAACCGCTCGACATCATCGCACTTTTCCCGCGGACCGGGGGGATTTCGCCCAAGGACCGGCACGTTTCCCGCATGGAATATCGTCTTCAGGAACTGCGCCGTTCCGGCGTCAAGACGGCGATGCCGATCAATCTGAAGCCGGCTCACTGGCCAACCAATGCTGCGCCGTCGTCCTATGCAATCATCGCGGCACAGGCTGCGGGGACAGGCGATGTTGGCGGTCTCGTCCAGAGCTTCCTGCGCGCGGTCTGGGCCGAAGAGAAGCAGATCGCAGACGATGACGTGGTCCGGGCCTGTCTTGAAGAAAACGGGTTCGATCCCGCGCTTGCCGATTCCGGCCTGCTGACCGGAGCAGAAACCTATGCTTCCAACCTCGAAGAGGCGGTGAACCGGGGTGTCTTTGGCGCGCCGTTCTACATCACCGATGGGGACGAGCGGTTCTGGGGGCACGATCGCCTGGTGGATCTGGACGCCCATCTTTCCGGCAAACTCTGACTCTGACACTGACACCCGACTCCCCTGTCCCACGTCCGATGCGTGGGGCAGGGTGCAAGCTCAGGTCTGCGGAACGCTACCGGCCTGACCGCGTCGTTGGCGTCGCGCCGCGGGACCGGCTTTGCTGACCAGCGATCAGCCGCGAAGCACTTCCATGAACCGATCGGTATCCTCGTCCCGCGCGGACCAGTCGGTGACAAAGCGCGCGGCGAGGGCCTCGTCCTCCGGTCCCCCGTCCAGCGTAGCATCCCACAGGTGATATTCGGCCCCGGACGCCATCAGGCGTCGATGAGCGGCGCGTGGGAGGCGCGCAAAGGCTATGTTGGTCTGATAGTGATACATCAGGTTGGCACCTGGGGTGCTGCGCAACCCGTCCGCCAGCCGTCTGCAGGCTGCGTTGGCCGCCGATGCCATCTTCAGCCACAGCCCGTCGGTCAAATAGGCGTTCATCTGCGCCGCCAGGTAGCGGTGCTTGGACAACAGGTGCGCCCCGCGCTTGCGGCGCAGTTCGAATTCGCGGCTCTTGGCCGGGTCGAACAGCACAGCGGCCTCGACGCCCATCAACCCGTTCTTGGTTCCGCCAAGGCTGACCATGTCGACACCCGCCCGCCAGGTCATGTCGGCCGGAGAGCAGCCCAGTTTGACCAGGGCATTGGCAAAGCGGGCGCCGTCCATGTGAACCTTCAGGCCGTAGTCCCGTGCGACCGACGTCAACGCCGTGAGTTCGTCCAGGGAATACACCGTGCCGGCCTCGGTGGTCTGGGTCAGCGATACCGGCCCGCGGGAGGGACCGTGCAGGTCGCGGGTCTCTTCGCCCTCGATCGCCTTTCGCAGATCGTCAGGCATCATCTTGCCGTCTTCGGTGGGGACAGTGGTCAGTTTGGCGCCACCAGAGAAGAACTCGGGCGCATTCAACTCGTCTGTGTTGATATGAGCCGTCCGGGCGCAGAACACCGTGTCCCACGGGGAGGTGTGCGAGGCCAGCAACAGCGAATTGGCCGCCGTGCCGCTTACTACAAGGTGAACCATCGCCTCGGGCGCTTCGAACAGCGTGCGCACTTGAGCCGTGACGTCGGCGGCAAGCGCTTCAGAGGCATAGGCCGGTGCGTATCCGTCGTTGGCGCGCACCAGGGCTTCCATGACCTTGGGGTGGACCGGGCCGGTGTTGTCGGACGCAAAATGCATACTAGAGATCTCCTTCGATAAGGTAGTCTTCCCAGTCTTCTTCAGGAATGTCGAACTCCGATACCGTGATCCCCTGAACCGAGGCGCCCGCCGTGTGAACGCTGGTGGGGTCGCCCGAGACCAGCGGGTGCCAGTCGTACAGCGGCTTGCCCTCGGCCAGCAGGCGATAGGCGCAGCTTTGCGGCATCCAGTAGGCGTGGGTATCGATGTTTTCCGGCGAAAGCGTCACGCAGTCGGGCACGAACTGGTGCCGATTGTCATAGTGCACACAGCGGCAGGTGTCGTCGTCCAACAGACGGCAGGCCACGCGTGTGAAGGCGATCTCGCGCGTGTCCTCGTCTTCGAGCTTGTTCAGGCAGCACTTGCCACAGCCGTCGCACAACGCTTCCCACTCGACAGTGGTCATCTGCTTCAGCGGCACACGTTCCCAGAACCGGGCGCGTGGCGCGGCGTCGGTCGGTCGAGCGGGTCTTTTGGTCATTTTGACCATCGTGAGCCTCTCCGATGTGGGGTCAGGGCAGGCCGACCAAAAGCGTGCGGGCCCGCGTCTGGTCGGCATCCATCTGGGCGACCAATGCCGGCAGGCCGTCGAACTTCATCTCGGGGCGCAGGTATTCGACCAATCCGACCGACAGATGCTGATCGTAGAGATCGCCGTCAAAATCAAAGATGAAGGTTTCGAGATTGGGAACGTTCTGGCCGAACATCGGACGCACTCCAAGCGAGGCGACGCCGTGGTAGTTTCCGGCCTTGGGTCCGGCGACAATCTCGACCAGCACGGCATAGACGCCGAACTTGGGCGGATGCAGGCCCGAAATGCTCATGTTGGCGGTCGGGTAGCCGAGCGTCCTGCCACGTTTTTCGCCGTGGATGACGGGCCCGTCGATCCGGTGCCAGTGGCCCAGCATGTCCTTGGCCTTGCGGGGCTGACCATCCCGCAGGGCATTGCGGATCGCCGTGGACGATACCCGCTCGCCGCCGTTCGCCAGCCCGACAAGGTCCACGATAGTGACATCGAAGCCTTGCGCATGACCGGCGGCGCGCAGGGTTTCCGTATCGCCTGTCCGGCCGGTGCCATACCGAAAATCGGCTCCGACCGTTACACCGCCAAGGCCGAGGCCCCGCACAATGATCTCGTTGCAGAACCCTGTGTCGCTCAACCCATAGAGCGGGGTGTCAAATGGCAGCTGAAACAGGATATCGACGCCGAGTTTGTCCAGCCGGTGCGCCTTGGCTTCGGCGTTCATCAAGCGAAAGGGTGCACCATCGGGGTGAAAGACTTCGCGTGGATGCGGTTCGAAGGTCAGTACGGCCAGCGGCGCGTCTTGCGCGCGGGCAGCCTGACGGGTCAGGTCCAGAACGGCCTGATGGCCGAGGTGCACGCCATCAAAATTTCCGATCGCGGCACAGGCGCCGCGGTCGGTATCGGTGACCTGGGAAAGACACGTGATCCGCTTCATGGGCTTCCCCTAGCCCCGAGCGTTCAGGAGCGCAAGCGGCGGATCGCGGGATTGCTCAGTCGAGTTTGCGCGAGGGGGCCAGCACGTTGGCTTCGCCGCGCAGAACCACTTGATCGCCGACCTTGGCCTGTGTCGACAGCTTCACGCGGCGCTTTTTGTGGTCAATCTCGCCAACTTCTACCTCGACGAACACGATGTCGCCGGGCCGTACGGGGGCCATGAACTTGAGCGTTTGTCCAAGGTAGATCGTCCCGTGCCCGGGAAGCTGTTCGCCGATCACGGCCGAGATCAGACCGGCGGTCAGCATGCCGTGGGCAATGCGGCCGTGGAACATGGTGTCCTTGGCGTATTCTTCGTCGAGGTGGACCGGATTGTGGTCGGTCGAGATCTCCGCGAACTTCTCGATATCCTCGTCGGTGATCAATTTGGTCAGATTACGCTTCATCCCGATTTCCAGATCTTCGAGGAAGATCGTACCGCGGGGATCATTGTCGAGCATCATGACAGTCCTTCGATTAGCTGTCCTATGCCTAGCCGAAAACCGCCTACGCTGCAATGCAGAAAGAAACAAACTGAAAGTCTGCTATGCGCAGGGAGCAACATTGTTTCGATGATTTGCAAAATCACCCAACGTAATGTTGCGAAGCTGCAAAATTCCGCGTGGCGGCGTCAGTAATGCTGCATTGCGGCGCCAACGGCCGGTTTTTCGTCGGATTTCCGGCCGGATCGACCGCTCAGCGAAAGAAGCCCATGGCGTAGGTTACGGACAAACCTTGCTCTTCCAGGTAATTTGAAAGCGCTTCGGGGTCCGGTTGCCGGTCGGTTTTGGTCTCATTTGCCGCAAGGCCACCGGAAATGAAGACGACGTCCAGGCCCTCGCCAACCGCCCCCATCACGTCGGTGGCGATCCCGTCACCGATGCAGACGATTCGGTCGTCGGACACATCTGCCACCTCGGCCAGGCGTCGGCGGGCCAGATCGTAGATTGCAGGATGTGGCTTGCCGAAATAGAGGCTCTCGCCGCCCATTTCCGTATACAATTGCGCCAGCGCGCCGGCACACCAATCGCGCTGATCTCCGCGATCCACGACGATGTCGGGGTTGGCGCACAGCAACTTGAGGCCCTTGGTCTTGGCAAGCAGGAAATCGGGGCGGTTGACCTCGGGGTCGGCATGCGCGTCGAAAGGACCGGTGCAAACGATGCCCTCCGCCTCGGCCAGAGGCACGCGGGTGATTTCGGTCGGGGTACCGAGCATCTGCAGCGGTTCGAAGAACACGAGATCCCGTTGTTCGCCGATGTGATAGACCTTGTTGCCGATCGCGCCAGAAAACAGCGCCAACCGGGCGGAATCTCCGGAGGTGGCTATTGTGTCATAGACATCGTGCGGAATGTTGAACAAGTCCAGTTGGGTCGCCACTGACGCGCGCGGTCGCGGGGCATTGGTCAACAGGACAACCTTGCCGCCCTGGGCGCGAAAGGAGCGGCAGGCGGAGATAGCGTCGTCATAGGCCTTGATCCCGTTGTGCATGCATCCCCACAGATCGACGAAAGCGGCGTCGTACATGGAGGAGATCTCGGAGAAGGACTCGATGATGCGGGTCATTGGGCAGCCTCGTGGATGAACAAAAGGGGCGCGATTTGCGCCCCTTCTGCCTGTTTTGGGCCCATGGGGCCAGTGCCGATTTGGCTCAGACCTTGAGGTTCGGGATGATCTGTTTCTTGCGGCTCAGGATGCCGGGAAGGACAACAGTGTCGCCGTCGACCGTGGCACCAAAGCTCTTTTCCGCAACGGTCTTCACGACGTCGTTGGGGATCAGCAGCGTGGCCTCCTCCTTCAGGATGTCGATGACGAACAGCAGGACATGGTCCACGCCGTCCTCGGTGCAGACGGTCTTCATGGTCTCCACGATGCTGTCCTTGCGGTCCAGCGGGATACGCGGGGCAGTTGTTTCAAGAACGGAGACGCGGAATTTCACGCCGTCGACATCGTTGATCTTGGAATCCATGCGGATCAGGTCCGCATCGGAGAATTCCGACACGTCGGACTTGGCGGCAAACAGTTCGGCAGCATACCCGGCCACGTCGACGCCCAGATCGGCGGCGAGCTTTTCGGCCAGGGACCGGTCCACATCGGTGGTGGTCGGCGAGCGGAACTCCATCGTGTCCGACAGGATGCAGGAGAGCATCGCGCCCTTGATGGCTTCGGGCATCTTGGCCGCATCGTCCCCCATCAGGTCGTACATGATGGTGGCGGTGCAGGCGAGCGGGCGCATCGTGATGTCGATCGGGGACTTTGTCTCGATGCCACCGGTCAGCTTGTGGTGGTCGATGATCTGCAGCAGATCGCAGGCGTTGATGTCGTCGGGCAGTTCAGCGGGGTTGTTGGTGTCAACCACGACGCAGGGCTGGCCTTCGCCGGCGGTCGTGATGATCTCGGGCTTGTCGAGGTTCCAGCGCTCCAGCACGAAGGCGGCTTCGGTGTTGGGCTCGCCCAGCAGCTTGGCTTCTGCCGGGGTGCCCTTGATCTCGGAAAGGTACCAGGCCCAGATGATGGGCGAGCCGGTGGAATCGGTGTCGGGGGCCTTGTGGCCGAAAACCTTGATGGTCATGAAAGTGTCCGTTCTTTACGTGTTAGATCACGCACCCATATATTGCCGCACTGCAACATTGTCATGAGACGATTTCGCGCGGGTGGTCGGCCCGGAGCGAGGTTGGTTCGTTTTGGCAACCTTCCGCCGTGTCGTGCAAGCATGCCTGTCGACGGTGTCAGGGTGTCCGGAAGGCCAGAATCCTCGACGACAGCGGCGTCTTCAGCTTCAGGGCGCGCGACTCGATCAGGTTCCAGGACAGGATTGCCAGAGCCAATGTGACCGGCGCGGCGAGGATGATGTTCAGATACGGTGAATGGGGTCCCAATTGCCAGGCGATCGTCTGCTGCACGGGAAAGGCGTAGATATAGACGCCGTAGGAATAGTCCCCCAGGTCGTTGTACCGCCGCATGACCCCGCCAACCCGATAGGCCAGCACGATCGTGGTGTATGATACGGATAGAACGAAAAGCTCTTCGCCAACGGGCGTGTCAAAGCCGACGAAGACAATCGCAGCCAGCACCGCTGCGAACGGAATACTGAGGGGGAGGTAGGCGCGATAGACGTAGAACAGTCCGCCCAGCACGAAAGGCAGCGACAGATCCTTGAGGCTTACGAGGCGCGGGATCGAGGCCAACGGCGTCCAGCCCAGAGAGACTGCCAGATAGAAGGCGAGGTAGGCTGCCATGCCAACGGCTAACCTTCTGCGGTCGCCGATGGCCCCCAGCAACCCGAGCAGCAGGACGCCGACATAACAGGTGACCTCGTGCACGAGCGTCCAGAGCGATCCGTTGATCGCGCCCGGGTACGGATTGTCCACGAAGACGCCCGGAAGGTCGTACTGCAGAAAGGCCAGCGACAGGTTGCGTGGCAGGTAGGTCAAGGTCTCGGGAGCGGTCGCGTAGGCATCGGGGGGCAAGGTTGTCGCAATCGGCCCCAGCCCGATCACGGTGAGGATCAGCACGACGATCAATGCGGGGAACAGCCGCAAGGCCCGCGCCACGAGGAAGGATGTAACCGTGGATGAGCGGTCGAAGCTCTGGGTGATCAGCAGTCCGGAGATCACGAAAAAAATCAGCACGCCCAAGTGGCCAAGCCCCATGTCGAGCGTGTCCTGTAGCGGCTGCCGGGTTTCCGGACCCGAGGAAATCGGAAATGCATGGGATACAAGCACGGCCCCGGCGGCAAGAAACCGGATCAGGTTATAGTTGTTGTCCCTATCGCGCGAGACATCTGACAAGAACACCATGCGAAGACCCATTCAGCTGTTCGAACTTGATTTCAGCGAAAGCGCGGGCTGGCAACCGCAAAGCGGCACCAGCCCGCAGGTCGTTGCAATCCGGACAGTCAGGGGCGGGGAACCGCCCGCAACCACAGCGCCAAGCGTGGCAGCCAGATCCGGATCCGGCGTGCCGGCCCCGGAGGGGAAAGCGGTGCCGGTCCGGCATTGAGCAACATTTCGGCAATCTCGTCGTGGACGGCGGGGCTATCGGGCAGGGCGATCCCGCGCAGGCAGTGCTGCTCAGGGAAATTGGACGCCGCGTGGTGCGTCTCCAGGAAAATCAGGTGTGGCATGTCTCGTCTCGAATTGAATTGGACCGAAGGGGGGAGTGGCCAGTGGGCCGCAGGAATGGGGCGCAGGGTTTGCGCGGGCTTTGAAAACACTGGTGCTGGTCATGAGTGACACCTCTCTGGTTGCTTGTGTGAATGGATGGCGACCCGGCGACGGGCAGCCAAAAATGAAAAATGTAGGGTTTCCGGTGAGCCGGGACTCGTCGCAGATCATCGATGGCCGTGGAGTCTGAACGCGCAACGCGGGGGCGCATTCGTGAAGGCTTGGGGACTGTTGGATGGATCGGTTGGAGGACGGCCTGCGCGCAGCATGGCCGGAGAGCTGGGGCCTGACTAGCAGGCGAGGGTGCTGATGCTCATCATGTAGATTCCTCCTCACGTGACGTACGTGAAGCCTTGCGGGTAGCATTTTCGGGCGAAGGAGCCTAGATGAAGCGCTCGGGAAAGACGTTCATTTCGAGAACTGTGCTTTTCTTGCAGCGCGACCTGTTGACTCGCTGGCTAACGCTCCCTATCTACCCGCCGTTATCACTCGTCACTGGCGAGTGATAATTGGGAGAAACATAAGAACGTAGGAGCGTTCCGACATGGCATTCACACCGCTGCATGACCGAGTTCTGGTCGAGCGAGTCGAAAGCGAAGAGAAAACCGCTGGCGGCCTTATCATCCCCGATACCGCCAAGGAAAAGCCCGCCGAAGGTCTGGTTGTGGCTGTTGGCGCCGGCACCAAAGACGACGACGGCGAGCGCATCGCCCTGGACGTCAAGGCAGGCGACAAGATCCTGTTCGGCAAGTGGTCGGGCACGGAAGTCACCGTTGACGGCAAGGATCTGCTGATCATGAAGGAAGGCGACATCCTGGGCATTATCGCCTGATTCCGGTCGCCGAACCTTTTACGAAACAGAAATTCAGGAGTAGCAATAAATGGCTGCTAAAGACGTCAAGTTTGACACCGAAGCCCGCAACAAGATGCTCAAGGGTGTCAACATCCTTGCAGATGCGGTCAAGGTTACCCTCGGCCCCAAAGGCCGTAACGTCGTCATCGAGAAGTCCTTTGGTGCCCCGCGCATCACGAAGGACGGCGTGACGGTCGCCAAGGAGATCGAACTGGAGGACAAGTTCGAGAACATGGGCGCCCAGATGGTGAAGGAAGTCGCTTCCCGCACCAACGACGAAGCCGGCGACGGCACCACCACCGCCACCGTTCTCGCCCAGGCGATCATCCGCGAAGGCCTCAAGTCGGTTGCCGCTGGCATGAACCCGATGGACCTGAAGCGCGGCATCGATCTGGCCGTGGCCAAGGTCATCGAGTCGATCAAGGCCTCTGCGCGCGTCGTCAAGGACAGCGCCGAAGTCGCACAGGTAGGCACCATCTCCGCCAACGGCGAAGCCGAAATCGGCCGTCAGATCGCTGACGCGATGCAGAAGGTTGGCAACGAGGGTGTCATCACCGTCGAAGAGAACAAAGGCCTGGAGACCGAGACCGAGGTCGTCGAAGGCATGCAGTTCGATCGCGGCTACCTGAGCCCGTACTTCGTGACCAACCCGGACAAGATGATTGCAGATCTCGAAGACTGCATGATCCTGCTGCACGAGAAGAAGCTCTCGTCGCTGCAGTCGATGGTTCCGCTGCTGGAATCCGTCATCCAGTCCAGCAAGCCGCTGCTGATCATCGCCGAAGACGTCGAGGGCGAAGCCTTGGCGACCCTCGTCGTGAACAAGCTGCGCGGTGGCCTGAAGATCGCTGCCGTCAAGGCGCCTGGCTTCGGCGACCGTCGCAAGGCCATGCTGCAGGACATCGCGATCCTGACCGGCGGCCAGGTGATCTCCGAAGACCTCGGCATGAAGCTGGAGAATGTCACCATCGACATGCTCGGCACCGCCAAGAAGGTCACGATCACCAAGGACGAGACCACGATCATCGACGGTCACGGTGAAAAGGCCGAGATCGAAGCCCGCGTGGCCCAGATCCGCACGCAGATCGAGGAAACCACCTCGGACTACGACAAGGAAAAGCTGCAGGAACGTGTTGCCAAGCTGGCTGGCGGCGTTGCCGTTATCCGCGTCGGTGGCATGACCGAAGTGGAAGTGAAAGAGCGCAAGGACCGTGTTGACGACGCTCTGAACGCGACCCGTGCTGCGGTTCAGGAAGGTGTTGTCGTTGGCGGCGGCGTTGCCCTGATCCAGGGTGCCAAGGCTCTCGAAGGCATGAAGGGCGTCAACAGCGACCAGAACGCCGGTATCACCATCGTTCGCAAGGCTCTCGAAGCCCCGCTGCGCCAGATCGCCGAGAACTCCGGCGTTGACGGTTCGGTTGTGGCCGGCAAGATCCGCGAGAGCGACGATCCCTCCTTTGGCTTCAACGCTCAGACCGAAGAGTACGGTGATATGCACGCCTTCGGTGTGATCGACCCGGCCAAGGTTGTCCGTACGGCTCTGGAAGATGCAGCGTCGATTGCTTCGCTTCTGATCACCACCGAAGCCATGATCGCCGACAAGCCTGAAAAGGCCGGCGGCGGCGGCGGCGGCATGCCGGACATGGGCGGCATGGGCGGCATGGGCGGCATGATGTAATCAGCCGCTGTCGTTGCGACAGTTCGGGAAGGGGCCGCGTTTGCGGCCCCTTTTCTCGTTCTGGACGCGGATATGGCTGGCACCTGCCGTAGGTCGGCAGTGCCGCCCGGATGTGATTCTCGACCGAAGCTGGATTTGATCCTACGCTGATCCGTTTTGATTGCGTCGGCCACATTCGCCGGAGGTGGCGCCGAGGCGAGCACAACGGCAGTGATGTCGACGGGAGCCTTGCCCTTGGTCATACCCTTGGTTCGCCAGTTGGGCCTGCACCCTTAGGCCCCAGTGTTTTGCCGACGCTACATCGGGATGATGTTGGACGTGTTGGCGCAGTGTGTTTCCGTGCAGCTAGGGATGCCCGGAAATTGTCGGATCTGCGGCGATTCTCCGACAGGATGCACAACCCGGCCACCGCGATGTCTGGCGGGCTCACGCAAGGCGGCCTGCATTCGGGTCCAAGGCGACTGTTCTGGACGTTGGGGGCGAACCTGGTGAATCCGCAGGGGCGAACGCGGAAGTCAGGCTTCCGGAACCGGCAGCCCTTGCGCGTCGATCAGCAGCTCGCCGTTGGCCTTGGCAAACGGAGCATCGGGCCAAGTGTCTAGCAATTCCAACACCGTCCCGACCGGGCGGCACAGGCGAACGCCCTTTGATGTGCACACGATGGGACGCTCGACGAGCACCGGGTGGGCGACCATGGCGTCCAGAATGGCGGCGTCGGTGACCGTGTCGCCCAGCAGGCCAAGATCTTCGGCCGGGCTTCGGTGGGTCCTCAGGGCTTGTCGCGGGGTCAGGCCAGCGGCGGCGAACAGGCCCAGCAACTGGGGCTTGGTCCAGCCAGTTTCGACGTATTCGATGATCTTGGGGGTGTAACCGGCGGCCTGTATGACCCGCAGCACGTCACGCGACTTGCTGCAGGCCGGGTTGTGATGGATCACCACATCCATTTTTCAGAGCTCGATCAGCTTGCACTGTGGCAGCAACCGCTCCACGTCTTCGTTGCGGCACAGTTGGGTCGCTTCGGTCATCACTGCGGCGCTGGCTGCGGCGGCGCCCCAACGTGCGGCCTCCTGGATCGATTCGCCCCGCGACAGACACAGGGTGAAGCCGCCGACATAGCTGTCGCCGGCACCGACCTTGGACACGACCTCGACCTTGGCGGCGGTCGCCAGCCAGGAGCCTTCGGCGGTTGTCAGCACCGAACCCTCGGCCCCACGTGCAAAGATGATGTTTTCGGCCACACCGCGTTCGATCAGGCTGCGGGAGTAGGCGGCCGTATCGGACGGGGTTTCGAGCTTGTGCCCGGCAAGGCCCTCGGCCTCTTCATCGTCGGAGCGCAGCAGGAACGGCGGGGTCTTGGGGTTTTCGATCATGTGGCGGAGCGGTTCGCCGGATGTGTCCACGATCAGGCGTGCGCCGGTCTTGGTCAGGGCCAGGGTCAACCGGTCCTCGAAGTCGATCGGAACCCCCGGAGGCTGGCTGCCGCTGAGAACAATAAATCCGTTCTCCGGAGCGTTCTCGACTGCGGTCTTCAACGTCAGCTCTACGTGGTCTTCGTTCCACGAGGGGCCAGGCAGAACATAGCGATATTGTTCACCTGTCGCGAGGCAGTTCACCACGACACTCGAGCGCGTCTCGCCCGGACCGGGAATCGAGACCGTAGGGATCCCTTCTTCCTTCAGCAGGTCGAGCAGGCGACCGCCGTTGTGGCCGGCCGTGGCAACCAGGGCAATCGCCTCACCACCCAGATGCTGGATGGCGCGCGCCACGTTGATGCCGCCGCCGCCTGGATCGACTTGCGGGTCGCTGCAGCGCAGCTTGACCTCGGAGACGACCCGTTCGGTTTCGGTGTTGATGTCGAGAGCGGGGTTCAGTGTAATCGTAAGGATGTCAGGCACGGAATTGACCTAGCTTGGCGGATGTTTGCGCACACACAACCCATTCAGAGCGATGATGCAACCCAATAAGGCGCGGGATTTTACCGCAGGTGGTGCCCCGACCATCCCTTGGGCGGAGTGTCCGCAAAGGCCAGGAAGTTGGGCGCTATCGGTACGAACCCGTCCGGTACTGCCTTCATGACCGTCCTTGGTGTGACCGCGCCGTCAAACCGTATCTGGCAAATAATAAAGGTTTTTTATCCCAACCATCCGTGACACCGCGTGGGGAGGTCATAGAAACCACGTCCCGCCCCAGGGAAGGGGCAGGACGCCGCGAGACGGACGTCAGCCCATCATCTGGTAGGACACGGGCACGTAGTGGAAACCATCGTCGCGAGTCTCGACAAAGCCCGCGGCCGGGAAGGGCATGTGATAGCCGATCACCGGAATCTTGTCGGTGGCCACCATTCCCAGCACCTTTCGGCGCGTTGCCGCTGCGGCGGCCTTGTCGGCGTCGAACTTCACTTCCCAGTCCGGATAGGCGAGGGACCAGACATAGTGGTTTGCCAGGTCCGCCATCAGCAACAGCTGCTTGCCACCGCTTTCCAGCATGTAGGTCATGTGGCCGGGCGTGTGGCCAAAGGCGGCCATTGCGGTTACGCCGCTGACGACAGAATCCCCATCGCCGATAAAGCTCATCTTGTCGGCGAGCGGCTTGACCTTGGCGTCGAAACCGTCGTTGCCGGCGGCGGCCCAATGGTCGTATTCGATCTGGCCGGTGATATAGGCCGCGTTGGCAAAGGTCGGTGTGCCGTCGTTCATCAACCCGCCGACGTGATCACCATGCATGTGGGTCAGAACCACGTGGGTGATGTCGCCCGGCGCATACCCTGCATCGGCCAGGGCAGCCGTGATGCCTGCCGGGTTCAGGCCGGTATCGAACAGGATCACTTCGCTACCGTTGCTGATGACGGTCGGTGTGAAATAGAACTGCGCCGAGTCCGTTCCGATGAAGTTGTCGGCGCTGACCTTGGCGAACTCGTCATCACCGACGTTGAGGCCAAAGATCGAGTGCGGCGCCTCTCGCGGGGTCGTCCCGGCAAGAAGGGTCGTGACCTGCAGGTCACCCAGCTGAAAGCCGCGAGCCTTGCTCATGGACATCTTCTTGGCGGCATGGCCATCGGCCATAGCGAACCCGGGGGCTGCGAGGGCAACGGGCGCAGAGGCGGTGGCAAGGAGGGCTTGGCGTCGGGAAATGGAAGTCATGTCTCATCCTCGGAAAAATATCGATAATTTCCAAGGTAGAGTCCTAAAGTTGATTTGCCAGAAAAAAGACGCCTGGTCGCGAAAGTTTTATCAGGATCATTCCCACCAGGGGTCAATCTTGGCGATGTCGGCATCGGACCAGCCAAAATGATGGGCAAATTCGTGCACGACCACGTTGTTCACCAGTTCGGCAAGGCTCACGTCGCCCCGTTCGACCCATTCTTCCAGAATCGCCCGGCGAAACAGCCAGATCGTGTCGGGCTGTGCGGGTTGGTCCATGACAGAGCGTTCGGTCATTGGAATGCCGTCGTACAACCCCGTCAGTTCGAACGGGTTCTCGATGTCCAGATCCGCCAGCATGTCGGCATCGGCGAGGTCCACGACCTGGATGACGACCTGTTTGGCCGGAAAATCGAACGGCGGAGGAAGCGCGGCTCGCGCTTCCTCCGCAAGCTCGGCAATGTCGTCGACGCCCGGTGCAATCGCGGTGGACCAATCCATCCTTGACCCTTTCGAATCCCTCTGCCCGGTATGGACAAGAACGCCGCCCTGTGGAAGAGGGCGCGGGATAGGAGACTTTAACATGACCGTCACCCGATTTGCCCCATCGCCCACTGGCTTTCTGCATGTGGGCAATCTGCGCACAGCGCTGTTCAACTGGATGATTGCACGCAAGGCCGGTGGCACGTTCATCCTGCGGCTGGACGATACCGATCCCCAGCGGTCGAAGCAGGAATATGCCGACGGCATCATGGAAGACCTCGAATGGCTCGGCCTGACTTGGGACCGGGTGGAGCGACAGTCGGACCGGCTGGACCGATACGCCGAGGCCGCAGACAAGCTGCGCGAAATGGGACGGTTCTATGAGTGTTTCGAGACGCCGACCGAACTGGACCTGAAGCGCAAGAAACAACTGAACATGGGCAAGCCGCCTGTCTATGACCGCGCGGCGCTGGCCTTGTCCGAAGATGCCAAGGTGGCGCTGAGGGCGGATCGTTCCGGTCACTGGCGGTTCCTGCTCGATCGGGAGCGCATCGAATGGGACGACGGCATTCTTGGTGACATCTCGATCGATGCGGCTTCGGTATCCGACCCGGTGCTGATCCGCGGCGACGGACAGGTGCTGTATACGCTCGCCTCGGTTGTGGATGACGTTGAAATGGGCATCACCAACGTGGTGCGCGGCGCCGACCACGTGACCAACACGGCGACCCAGATTCAGATCATTTTGGCGCTGGGCGGCGGGTTGCCTGCGTTTGCGCACCATTCGTTGCTGACCGGCCCGCAGGGCGAGGCGCTGTCGAAACGTTTTGGCACGTTGGCGCTGCGCGATCTGCGTGAGCGTGGCGTGGAACCGATGGCCCTGTTGTCGCTGATGGCGCGGCTTGGCTCGTCCGACCCGGTGGAGGTTCGCACATCGCATCAGGAGCTGATTGATGGCTTTGAGGTGAACCACTTCGGCTCGGCCCCGACCAAGTTCGACAGCGAGGACCTGTTCCCGCTGACTGCGCGGTTCCTGCATTCGCTGCCGCTGGAGGCTGTTGCCGACCAACTGGCCGGAATTGGCGTGCCGGCAGAGCAGGCAGAACGGTTCTGGAGTGTTGTGCGCGAAAACATCACCACGCGCGGCGACATTGCCGGCTGGTGGGGCGTTCTGTCCAACGGTGCCGAGGCGCTGGTCGACCCCGAAGATGCGGAGTTCATCGCCACGGCGATCGGAATGTTGCCGGACCTGCCATTTGACGACAGCACCTGGGGCACCTGGACCAACGCGGTCAAGGCGGCCACCGGGCGCAAGGGCAGGGGGCTGTTCATGCCGCTGCGCAAGGCCCTGACCGGGCGCGAACGCGGCCCGGAGATGGCCGATTTCATGCCGTTGATGCAGGCAAAGCCGCGCCTCTGAGGTGACGCCCGCCCGATCCGGGCGGGTCAGCCGCTTTGAGGCCAGTGGCTGTGGTGGTCGTCGATGACATAGATGTGCCGGTGCGGCCCGTTCCCTTGCAGGTGCGGGTGATCGGGCGGCAGGTCTTCGTGGCTGTGTTCGAATTCTCGTGGCAGGTTCGGTCCCCACAGGCGCATGGACAGGGCGATACCGCAGACGGCCAGCGCCCCCAAAACAAGCAACGCGGTCAACGTCCCGAACCGGGTCTGCACCCAGCCTGACAGCGGATAGGTGAGCAGCCAACAGGCATGGGACAGCGCGAACTGCGCTGCAAACACCGCCGGACGGTCCTCGGCATGCGACGAACGCCGCAACAGGCGTCCGGATGGGGTCAGAACCGCCGAGTACCCCAGCCCAAGCCCCAGCCAGCCGCACAGCAACGCCAACCAGGAAAGCTCGCCTGTGGCCTGGATAGCTGCCAATGCGAACAGGATGCCGGTCATCAGCGTCGCACCAGCCAGCATGACCTGCCGGTCGCGCAGGTCGTGCAACAGGCGGGGCAGCAGCAGCGCGGTCAGCATGGAACCGGCCCCAAACGCACTGAGCGTCAGGGCGACTGCGTGTTCATCCAACCCCAACTGGCCTCGCACCAGCACAACCGTGTTCACGATAACCATCGCCCCCGCTGCGGCCACGGCAAGGTTCAGCGCCAGCAGCCCCTGCAGGCGCGGTGTGTGCAGGTAGATCCTGAGCCCCCGCGTGGTCCGATCGTGAATCCCGCGGGGCGCGGTCGGTTTGGGGTCTGGCAGGACCGCCGAGACTACTAACAACGCCGACGCAAGGAATCCCGCCCAGGTGCCCAGGAACAATGTGTCAAAGGTGACGAAGGTGAGCAGAGCGGCGGCCAGCATGGGCGAGATCAGCGACTCCATGTCGTAGGCCAGCCGGGACAACGACAGCGCGTGTGTATAGTCATTCTCGTCCGGCAACAGGTCCGGGATGGTGGCCTGAAATGTCGGTGTGAAGGCCGCCGAAGCCGATTGCAGCACGAAAATCAACACGTAAACCTGCCAGACCTCGGTCACGAACGGCAGCGCCAGCGCCACACCCGCCCGGATCAGGTCCAGCATCACCAGCATCTTGCGGCGTGGCCAGCGGGTGGCGAACGCTCCGGCGATCGGTGCAATGCCGACATAGGCGACCATCTTGATGGTAAACGCGGTGCCCAGCACCAACCCGGCGGCATCTCCCGCCAGATCATAGGCCAGAAGCCCCAGGGCGACGGTCGCCAACCCGGTGCCAAGCAGGGCAACGATCTGGGCGGCAAACAGGTGGCGATAGCTTCGGTTGGACAGGATCGACAGCAACGCGGCGGCTCCGGATGGGGGCGTTGGGTCAAACCGTATCCGCCGGCAGGGTTTGCAGCAAGCACCAGGGAGAGGTGGCCAGGCGCTCTTGTCGAGTTGTCTGGCACAGTCTGGCGCCTGAAAAACGCGCTTGGCGGGGCCTGCTGGCCACCAGGCCCCGCGTCACCGCTTGCGACCCGCGCACACCCCGGCTAAACCCGTGCCGATCATCCGCCCGACCCCGGAGGCCCCATGTCGATCGACATCGAAACTGCGCGCCGCGTCGCGAAACTCGCCCGTATCAAGGTCGAGGAAGACGCGCTGCCCGCGCTCGCCGGCGAATTCAACGCCATCCTCGGCTTTATCGAACAGCTCAACGAAGTGGACGTGGAGGGCATCGAGCCCATGACCTCGGTCACGCCGATGCGCCTGAAGCGTCGCATCGACGAGGTGACCGACGGCGGATACCAGGAAAAGGTGCTGGCCAACGCCCCCGATGCCCGCGAGGGCTTCTTTGCCGTTCCGAAGGTGGTTGAGTGATGTCCGAACTGACCAAGCTGACAATTGCCGAGGCGCGCGACAAGCTGCGCGCCGGTGACGTGACCTCGACCGAGATCACCCAGGCCTGCCTCGACCAGATCGACCAGGCCGATGCCTTGGGCGCCTTTGTCCACAAGACACCCGAGATCGCGCTGAAGCAGGCCGCCGCCGCCGATGCGCGCATTCAGGGCGGAGCGGAGAACCCTATGTGCGGCATTCCGCTGGGCATCAAGGACCTGTTCTGTACCCAGGGCGTTCCCAGCCAGGCGGCGTCTGCCATCCTCGACGGGTTCAAGCCTGAGTACGAATCGACCGTGACCACCCGGCTGTGGCAGGCGGGGTCGATCATGCTGGGCAAACTCAACATGGACGAATTCGCCATGGGGTCCTCCAACGAGACCTCGACCTATGGCAATGCCGTCAACCCTTGGCGGCGGACGGGCGACGACACCGCGCTGACACCGGGGGGCTCGTCTGGCGGGTCCGCCTCTGCCGTGGCCGCCGACCTCTGCCTGGCCGCGACCGGCACCGACACCGGCGGATCGATCCGCCAGCCCGCAGCGTTCGTGGGCATCACCGGGCTCAAGCCGACCTATGGCCGCGTGTCCCGCTGGGGGATTGTTGCCTTTGCATCGTCGCTGGATCAGGCCGGACCGATGACCAAGACCGTGCGCGATGCCGCGATCATGCTGGGCACGATGGCGGGTCATGATCCCAGGGATTCGACCTCGGCGGACATTCCCGTGCCCGATTTCGAGGCCGCGATCACCGGCGACATCCGCGGCAAGACCATCGGCATCCCGCGCGAATACCGCATGGACGGCATGCCGGCCGATATCGAGAAGTTGTGGTCCGACGGAGCCGACATGCTGCGCGACGCAGGCGCGAAAATCGTCGATATATCTCTGCCGCACACCAAGTACGCGTTGCCGACCTATTACGTCATTGCACCGGCCGAAGCCTCGTCGAACTTGGCCCGCTACGATGGTGTACGCTTTGGCCACCGGGCCAAGTTGGCGCAGGGCGACGGCATCACCGAAATGTACGAAAAGACCCGCGCCGAAGGGTTCGGGGCCGAGGTCCAGCGCCGGGTGATGGTTGGGACCTACGTGCTGTCGGCGGGCTTCTACGACGCCTACTACAACCGCGCCCGCAAGGTGCGCGCCCTGATCAAACGCGATTTCGACCTTGCCTTCGAGGCTGGCGTAGACGCGATACTGACGCCGGCCACACCGTCGGCGGCCTTTGGTCTGGGGGAAATGGCGGATGCCGATCCGGTGCAGATGTATCTCAACGACGTGTTCACGGTCACGGTAAACCTCGCCGGGCTGCCCGGAATCTCGGTGCCCACGGGGCTGGATCCGCAGGGCCTCCCGATGGCGCTGCAACTGATCGGCAAACCGTGGGAAGAGGGTGATCTGCTGAACATCGCCCAATCGCTGGAGACCGCAGCCGGGTATGTGGCAAAGCCCTCGCGCTGGTGGTAACCTGAGCCAAAGGCAAGAACGAGCAGGTGACCCGATGAAACGAATTGGGATTGCGGCAATCTCCGTGCTGGCGTTGGCGGCATGTGACCCCAAGGTTCCCGACAGCGCGGCCGGCGTCGGCTTCAACGACTATGACAGTTATCAGGCCGGTCAACCGGACGTCCGCAGCGCGCGGAATGCCCAGTTGGCCGATGCCTCTGCCCTGCAACCGCCCGAGGTGACGGGCGCACCATCGGCCACGGCTGTCCCGGCCCCTGCGGTGTCCTCTGCAGATCTTGCGGCGGCCGGTATCGGAAGTACTGCGGCCACAGGCACCGTCATCACGCCCGCACCGGGCGCACCGTTGTCAGCCATCTCCGTGGGGGGCGGCTCCGCGACGAGTTCGACCGGCTTGTCAGACGAGCAGAGCTTTGCTGCGGTCAGCGCACGTGAAAGCATCCAAAGCGACGCCGAGCGCCTGGCAGCGCAGCGTGCACAATACCAGGACATCGCGCCCGAAGCCGTGCCGGAACGTCCGTCGAGCACCGGACCGGACATCGTAGCCTATGCGCTGAACACCAAAAACCCGGTGGGGCAGCAGGCCTACCGGCGCACCTTGCCGAGCCAGTCCAAGGCCGAACGCAAATGCGCCAGCTATCACTCCGCCGACATTGCGCAACGGGAGTTTCTGGCCGCTGGCGGGCCGGACCGGGACCGGTACGGGATCGACCCGGATGGTGACGGGTTTGCCTGTGGCTGGAATCCGGAGCCCTTCCGGCGTGCCGTTGGCGGCTGATCGGGATCTGTCGGTCGTCCGGCACCCGTCTCCGAATGCGGGCCCGCGCCGGGGCGGGGCTTTGCCGGACATGGTGGTGTTGCACTACACCGCGATGGACACGGCCCATGCGGCGCTGGACCGACTCTGCGATCCGCTGGCCGAGGTCTCGGCACATTATCTGATCAGCCGGACCGGCGACTGCTGGTGCCTTGTCGATGAACACCAACGGGCCTGGCATGCCGGTGCGGGTAGCTGGGGTGGGCAAACGGATGTGAACAGCCGGTCCATCGGGATCGAACTGGACAACGACGGCCTCAGCCCCTTTTCCGACCCCTTGATGCGGACGCTGGAGCGGCTGTTGCCCGGCATTCTGGAACGTTGGCAGATCCAGGCCCATCGGGTGATCGGGCATTCCGACATGGCGCCCGACCGCAAGATCGACCCGGGACCACGATTCGATTGGCGTCGGCTGGCGCTTCAGGGGCTGGCATGCTGGCCATTCCTCGGTAGCGTGGCCAACGACGGGGCAGGGCTGCCCAAGGCGTCGACCATTGCCACAGTGCCCCCCGACCCGGCGGAACCGGATCAGGCGGCCTTCCTGCGGGCCTTGCGGGGCTTCGGCTACCCAGGCGACGCCTCTCCCGCCGCGCTCTGCGCTGCCTTTCGGGCCCGTTTCCGCCCCGGCACTTTCGGGCCGCTTGACGAGGTCGACCTCGGGCTGGCCGAGGAGCTTGCACGGCGCTTTCCCGTTGACCCGGCCGGTCAGGCTGCCTAAGTCGAACGCGCGTGGATGGCTGGATGGCCGCGGGCCTTCGGGCGCGAGGAAAGTCCGGACTCCCTGAAGCAACGGTGCCGGGTAACGCCCGGGCGGGGCAACCCGACGGAAAGCGCCACAGAGAAGAGACTGCCCTGCATGCAGGGTGATGGTGAAACGGTGGGGTAAGAGCCCACCGCGGGGCTGGTAACAGTCCTGGCACGGCAAGCCCCACCGGGAGCAACGCCAAATAGGACCTCCGCGGGGCAAGACCCCAGGGCCGCTTCAGCCCCAGGCAGGTCGGGTTGGCAGCTAGAGCGCGTCGGCAACGGCGGGCCAAGAGGAATGGTCATCCATCTGCGGTTCGCCGCAGAGGACAGAATCCGGCTTACAGGCCATCCACGCAAATTTTCGGCATAGGCATTTTCACGTTGTCGCCATGGGACTTCTGCGGTGCTAGGGTTCCCTCACAATTAAACAGGGAGAGAGAAATGAGTTTTCTCAAAACACTTATTGCAGTTGGCGCCGGCGTGGCCGCCGCCAAGGGAATGGACAAATACAAGCAGGTCGGCGGCATGGCTGGCCTTCAGGACATGATGGCGGGTGCCGGTGGCAGCGGCGCAGCGGACCAGCTGGGCAAGCTGGCCGAAAAGTTCGGTATTCCGGGCGGCGCGGACAAGATCCAGGATCTGCTTGGCTCGCTGAGCGGCGGCGGGGCTGGTGCATCGGCTGCCGGCGCGGCGGGGCTGGGTGGCCTGATGGCATCGATGCAGAGCGCGGCGACCGCCGGTTCTAAGCAGTCAGCCGACATGATGTCGGCGGTCTTCGGCGGTACGCCTGCGGGGGACGCCATGGAGAACCAGGCCAAGTTGATGATCCGTGCGATGATCCAGGCCGCCAAGTCGGACGGAGAGATCGACGCCGGCGAGCAGCGCGCCATCATGGAGCATCTCGGCGACATGGATGACGAGGAGCGCGCTTTCGTTCAGGAAGAGCTTCAGCGCCCGATCGACATCATGGGCCTGGCCAACGACACTTCCGAAGCTGCAAGAGAGCAGGTCTATGCGACCTCGTTGTCGGCGATCCAGCTCGATCAGTTGTCCGAAGCGAAGTATCTTCAACAGCTGGCCACCGCCCTGAACCTGAGCGACGAGGTGCGGGACCGGATTCACGAGCAACTTGGCGTGCCGACGCTTGGCTGACGGAACCTGAGAGGCCTTTCTTCTAGGGGGTTTTTCCGCTTCTGGCGGCTGGGGGGCTTGACACCCCGGCCGCAGGGCGTAAAAGCCGGTGTTCAGATTTTACGGGCCGGAGCGTCCGTTGCAGGAGACCGACAATGGCAAAACCGACCACAATCAAGATCCGGCTCAACTCTTCTGCCGGCACCGGCCACTTCTATGTGACCAAGAAAAACGCGCGCACGATGACCGAAAAGATGGTTGTTCGCAAGTACGATCCCGTTGCGCGCAAGCACGTCGAATACAAGGAAGGCAAGATCAAGTAAGATCTGCCGATCCGCGATACGCCGACAGGGCCGCACGGGAAACCGCGCGGCCCTTTGTCGTTTTTATGGATTCTTCTGAAAACTGCCACAATGGACCGTCAGCTTTGGCCCATGATGGAGATCTTGCAAACCTCGCCCGTCAGAGCGCGACCAAACGTTGCCGTGCTGGTCGATGGCGACAATATCAGCGCAACCTTCGCGGCCCGCATTCGCACGATTGCCGCCGGGCTGGGCGATGTTGTGGTCTGCCGCGTCTATGGCAATGCCATCCTGCTGCCGGACTAGGACGAGACGCCGGGATTCGGCCTGTTCCATGCGGGGCGGGGAAAGAATGCGGCGGACATCCTGTTGGCAATTGATGCGACAGAGATCGCTTGTACCGGCGACTGCGACGCCTTTGACATCGCCAGTCCGGACAGGGATTTCGCGCACATCGCGCGATGTCTGCGAGAGCGCGGGCACAAGATTGTCGGTGTGGGGGAGGCAAAGGCTCCCGAGAGCTTTCAAAGAGCCTGCTCGGAATTCGTGCGGTTGACGGTGCCGGCCAGCAAGACGCCCGCCGGGCCTCTGGCGCAAGACGCGCGGCCCATGCGACCAGGCCCTCTGGATGTACAGGTTCGCGACGCGATCAAGCAACACAGCACAGGCGGCGGAGGGATGGAGGTTGCGCTCCTGTCGTCCTTCATGTTCCAGACCCAAAATGTCCGGATCAGCAAGCAGCCCGAGCGCACCTGGCGGCGATACCTGTCCAAACGATCAAACCTCTTCTCCCTCGATCCGAAGGGGCCGGATTCGATGGTCCGGTGCCTGCCGGTGGGATTCAGATCGATCTGAACCCGATGCCGTGTATCCGCTCAGAGGATGGTGGCGAAACGAAAAAGGCCGGGCAGTTGCCCGGCCTTTCCTGTGAGTGATCGCTGGTGGATTATTCGCGGTTGCCGAACAATGACAGCAACATCAGGAACATGTTGATGAAGTCGAGGTAGAGGTTCAGCGCGCCCATGATGGCGGCCTTGCCCAGCCACTCCTGATCGCCATGCACCGCATGTGCGACGTAGGTGTTCTTGATCTGCTGCGTGTCATAAGCGGTCAGGCCGGCGAAGATCAGCACGCCAAGGACCGAGACTGCGAACATGATCGCGGGCGAGCCCAGGAAGATGTTGACGATCGATGCGACGACGAGGCCGATCACGCCCATGATCAGGAAGCTGCCCCAACCCGAGATGTCCTTCTTGGTCGTGTAACCGTAGAGCGACAGACCGGCGAAGGCGATGGCGGTTATCAGGAACACCTGCGTGATCGACATGGTCGTATAGACCAGGAAGATCGAGCTGAGCGACAGGCCCATGACCGCGGCGAAGCCATAAAAGACCACCTGCGCCGTGGCAGCCGACATGCGGTTCATCATGGCCGAGAACGCAAAGACAAACGCCAGCGGTGCAAACATGATCACCCATTTCAACGGCGACGCGTACAGCGTCACCCCGAAATCGGTCAGGTATTTCGTGGAGCTGATCTGCGCGGCGCCCAGTGCCGGGTCGCTGGTCGAGGCCAGGCCCGAAATCGACCAGGCAGCCAGAGCCGTGATCAGCATGCCCACGGACATTGTTCCGTAGACCTTGTTCATATGAGCCCGAAGGCCCGCGTCGATCTGGGTCGCGCGTGCGCCGGAAACGCCTGCGGTCCGGATCGTGTCAAATTCAGCCATGTATGCCTCCGTTACGTTCCAAGAAACGCCCGCTCTTCCGGGCGGGCGTCTTTGTAGAGAATATCGGCAGCATCGGAGCGGTTTTCAAGTCTTTCCGGCTGAAACCTGCAGCATCCGGTCAGAAACGGTACGTTTAGTCCATCCAGTGATGGGGAACGTCCCAGATCGGGCGCGTTGATTCGACTTCGGCCTCGTAGCGGGACACGCCGATGTCGCGAAGCGCGCGGTCATCCAGCCGGGCGAGATCGCGGCGTTGGCGGTACAGGGCAAACATGTGCATAAAGTGGGTGAACATGCCCTCGGGACGCAGTGCGCCGAGAACGGGGGCGTTGGTGGTATGCGCGCTCATCATCGTTATCCTAGACGTTACGTGATCGTGTTGCTGGTCGCGATCAATTCTATCGTTGAATATGGAGGTGCGTGATACATATTGAAAACGAATGTTTTTGAAGTGTCTCATCAAAAGGATTGATGAATGCCCCGGAACCTTGATCTGACCGCCTTGCGGTCCTTTGTGGCGGTGGCCGACAGTGGTGGGGTGACCCGGGCTGCCGGCTTTCTGAACCTGACCCAGTCAGCGGTGTCAATGCAGTTGAAAAGACTGGAAGAATCCCTTGGCGTTGCGCTGCTGGATCGCAGCGGACGGGGCGTCGCGCTGACGACGTCGGGGGAGCAATTCCTGTCCTACGCGCGCAGAATGCTGACGATCAACGACGAAGCGATTGATCGGATGACGGCGCATGACTATGGCGGAGAGATCACACTCGGCGTTCCTCATGACATCGTCTACCCACATATTCCGGACATTTTGAAACGTTTCAATGCGGCTTTTCCCCGGATGCGGGTGAATCTGGTGTCATCCTTTTCCCGCCAGCTGCTGCACCAGTTCGCGCGCGGTCAGTTCGCGATGATTCTCACGACAGAACGCGGGCATGGCGACGGGGCAGAGGTTCTGACCGAAAAGCCGCTGTCCTGGATCGGAGCCCAGGGCGGGGCGTGTTGGCGGCAGCGTCCGCTTCGCCTTGGGTCCGGGCGGCAATGCCTGTTCCGGTCCGCCGGCGTGCGCGCCCTCGAAGCCTGCCTGATCAGCTGGGAGTTGGCGGTCGAGTCCGAATCCGACCGGACAATCGAGGCCACGGTTCGGGCCGATCTGGCGGTTGCCCTTATGCTGGAAGGCACCGAACCGCCGTTTCTGGAGCGGATCGAGCACAATGGCGGGCTGCCGGAGTTGCCATCCTATTCGATCAATCTGTACGTTTCCGAGTTGGCCCACGGGCGGGCCGAAACCGCGTTGGCGGACCTGGTGCGCGAGGCGTACCGGACCGGTGGGCTCACGTCATCGTCACCACGACCTTCCCAGTCGATTTCCGCTGCCTGAGCAGGTCCAGGGCTTCGGTGGCGTTCGACAAGGGCACCTCGTGACTGATGTGGGGGCGCAGCTTCCCCTCGGTATACCAGTCGAACAGGCGCGCCAGTGATCCGGTCAGAACCTCGGGACGGAAGGCAAGGTATCCGCCCCAGTACAGCCCCATCACCGACAGGTTTTTTACCAGCAGGTGGTTGGCCGGGATTTGCGGAACGTCGCCACTGGCAAAGCCGATCACCAGAATGCGGGCTTCGGGGCGGCAGGCACGCAGACACTCGGTGAACAGCGGACCGCCAACGGCATCATAGACAACATCGGCCCCGCCGAGCGCCTTGATCTGGCCGCGGATGTCGTTGCTCTCGGAGTCGATCAAGTGACGCGCGCCAGCCTTGCGAGCAATGTCGAGCTTGTCCTGACCACGGGCGACGGCAATGACCTCCGCACCCATCAGTACGCCGATTTCCACCGCCGTCAGCCCGACCCCGCCCGCGGCCCCGGTCACCACCAACCGTTCCCCGGGGCGCAAGGCGGCCTTGTGCTCCAACGCCACGTGGGATGTGCCATATGCCACCTGGAAGGCGGCGGCATGAGTTGCGGGCATCTCGGTCGGAATGCGGACGCACCGATTTGCTGGCACGGTGGCCGCGTCAGCCAACCCTCCATGGCCATTGAAGACCGCGACCCGGTCACCCGGTGCAACAGTATCGACGCCGGGTCCAACGGCGGTCACGATTCCCGCCATTTCCATTCCAAGTGTCACGGGCAGCGCCGGCCGTTCCTGATATCGCCCCTGGGCCATGAGAAGGTCGGCAAAGTTCAACCCACACGCCTGAACCCGAAGCGCGACGTCTCCGGCTGCCGGTGGTTCGATGTCGACGTCGGTGAGGGCGGGCGGAGAGTCAAAATCCGCGATCTGAAATGCACGCATGGCATGTCCTTGCTGAATGTCATGACCATCCTAAAGCGAGGTTCCGCAACGCGGAAGCAGATGTTGGCACGTTTGACGGTGGGTTTTTCGGTTGCCCTACATCCGGCATGCAAGCGCCCCCAAAAATCGTTGCAAAATGCAAAAAAGAGGGGTGGTTCGCCTCATGGATGAGTGTCCAAAGCATGTTTTTTCGCAATAGTAGAGTGCTAACGTAGTGAGATAATTGGAAATTTAGCAGTGATGACAAAAAGATAGCTTGTTTTTGACAAGCGAAATCAAGATTGTTCAACGGTCTTGTTCAAGACTGCTCAGCTTTCGATCGGGCCGTCATGCGGACAACGACAAGGAGATGGGAAGAAAGGGTAGTTCTGATGGTGCATCCGGTAGACGTACATGTTGGCAAGAGAGTTCGCCACCGCCGCTGGATGGTCGGGATGACCCAACATCAGCTTGCCGAGCAGGTCGGCATAAAGTTCCAGCAGATTCAAAAGTATGAAACCGGCGCGAACCGGATCAGTGCCTCGCGCTTGTGGGATATTGCCGACGCGCTCCGGGTGACGGTCGGTTTCTTCTACGAAGGGTTGGAGGCAGACACCGATGCGGGGCCGCAAGATGGCGATCTGTTGGCCGACAAGGAGGCCCTGGAACTCGTGCGCTCGTACTACGCGATTCCAGAGAACCAGCGGCGTCGCCTGTTTGAACTCGCCCGGGTGCTGAGCGAGGCGGCTTGACCCTCTGACGCCAGCCTTATACCGCCGAACTGCACGACCCAGTGGTCGTGCAACGTTCTGCTGTTCCGGAGTCTGGCCATGACCACTCGAACCGACCTGCCGCCAATCCCGACGGACCTTGCCGCCGACCTTCGTGCGACCGCCGCGCTGTTGGCCGAAGCGGCCCGCGCGGAAACCCTGCCGTTGTTTCGGTCCTCCGATCTGGCAGCGGACAACAAGCTGCAGGATGGGTTCGACCCGGTGACCCAGGCTGACAAGGCGGCTGAACTGGCCATGCGCCAGATCCTCGCGGTGCGGCGCCCGGATGACGGCATCCTCGGAGAGGAGTTCGGAGCGGTCACTGGCACGTCCGGCCTGACCTGGGTGCTGGACCCGATCGACGGCACCCGCGCCTTCCTGTCCGGAGTGCCAACCTGGGGAGTC
Organism: uncultured Tropicimonas sp.; assembly: GCA_947495685.1. Taxonomy (GTDB): domain Bacteria; phylum Pseudomonadota; class Alphaproteobacteria; order Rhodobacterales; family Rhodobacteraceae; genus Tropicimonas. Next base: position 98,108 of record CANLZY010000003.1, on the reverse strand, counting down.
CTGATCGCGGTCAATGACAGCTCTGGCCCGATCCTGGGCGTGATCGACCAGCCATTTACCGGCGAACGTTGGGAGGGGGGGCTGGGCGTGGCGCAGCATATTGGCCCCGCTGGGGTGCGTGCGCTTCGGGCCCGACCGGCGCGTCCACTGAACGAGGCGATCCTGTTTTCCACTTATCCCGAAGTCGGTTCGCCCGACGAGCGCAGGGCGTTCGAACAGGTTTCTGCGGCGGTCCGGCTGACCCGGTTCGGCACCGATTGCTATGCCTATGGCCTGTTGGCGCTTGGTCAGATCGACCTGGTGATCGAGGCCGGCCTGCATCCCTATGACGTCTGCGCTCCGATCGCCGTCATCGAGGCGGCGGGTGGCGTGGTGACAGATTGGCAGGGCCTTCCGGCCCATGACGGCGGCCAGATCCTGGCAGCGGCCAACGCCCGGATCCACGCCGAAGCCCTGGCTCGGCTGGGGCTTCCCGGTGACTGACCTGCTCGTCCGGCGCGCCGCCCATGTCGTGACAATGGATTCCAGCCGGCGCGAGGTGCGGGATGTCGATTTGCGCATTCGCGACGGCGTGGTCGTCGAAATCGGTCCAAACCTGGCGGCACCCGATGTCGAGGCGATCGATGCCGCCGGATGCCTCGTGACGCCGGGGCTTGTAAACACCCACCATCATCTGTTTCAGACCCTGACACGGGCGGTCCCGGCGGCGCAGGATGCGCTGCTGTTTGGCTGGCTGCGGACGCTCTACCCGATCTGGGCGCGCATGACGCCGGAGGACATCCGTGTCTCGACCCGGCTTGGCCTGGCGGAACTGGCATTGTCGGGCTGCACGATGACGTCGGATCACCTGTACCTGTTCCCCAATGGGGCACGCTTGGACGATTCGATCGAGGCAGCGGCCGAGATCGGATTGCGGTTTCATCCGACCCGGGGCTCCATGTCGATTGGCGAAAGCAATGGCGGCCTGCCGCCCGACAGCCTTGTGGAGCACGAGGCGGAAATCCTGAAGGACAGCGCCCGGCTGATCGGGGCATTTCATGACCCGTCCGAAGGCTCCATGCTGCGCATCGGGCTGGCGCCGTGCTCGCCATTCTCGGTCAGTCGCGAGTTGATGCGCGACACGGCGATCCTGGCACGCGCGCGGGGCGTTCGCCTGCACACCCACCTGGCGGAAAATGACGAGGACATCGCCTATAGCCTGGCGACGTTCGGTTGCCGTCCCGGTGAGTATGCAGAGCAACTTGGCTGGACCGGTGACGACGTGTGGCACGCGCATTGCGTGAAGCTGGACGGGCGCGAGATCGACCTATTCGCCCGCACCGGGACCGGAGTGGCGCATTGTCCGTGTTCCAACTGTCGGCTTGGATCCGGCATCGCACCGGTGCGTGCCATGCGGGATGCCGGCGTCCGGGTGGCGCTTGGGGTCGATGGGTCGGCCAGCAACGACGCCGGCGACCTCGTGTCCGAAGCGCGCCAGTTGATGCTGTTGCAACGGGTGGCGCAGGGGGCCGACGCTATGTCGGCGCGCGAGGCACTGGAAATCGCCACGCTCGGCGGCGCACAGGTTCTTGGACGTCCGGAATGCGGCGCGCTGGCGGTCGGCATGCGGGCCGACGTAGCGATCTGGGATATCTCAGGCCTCGACACCGCCGGAAGCTGGGACCCGGTTGCGCTGCTGTTGGCTGGGCCACGCCGGGTCCGGGACCTGTTGGTCGACGGTCGCAGGATCGTTTCGGGCGGGCAGCTTGCCAGCTATGACAGCCACAGTATTGTACAACAGGCTGATCGGTGCCTGCAGCGCCTGATGCGGTGATCGGGGGCTGTTCGCCTGTCTGGACTATCGGGACACAGAGGCAAGAGGGACCAGTGGGATGATACGAGTATTGATTGCGGGGGTTGCGGTACTGTTCCTGTCGGCTGGGGTCATCGTGCCACTGAGCCGTCCGCCACATGCCGACACCGGGATCGCGGTCAGCGGACAGGCACCGGCCACCGATCTGGTGAACGCCCAGAGAGCCGCCAACGGGCGCAAACCCCTGCGCCGCTCTCGCGCTCTGGATGCAGTGGCGGCACAGCACGCGCGTGACATGGCGCGGCAAGGCTATTTCTCCCATACCAGCCCGGATGGAACGACCCCACGAACGCGGGCCCGGCGGGCCGGCTACCGCTCCTGCCTGATGGCCGAAAACATTTCCATCCGACGCTGGTCGGAGCATGAGGTCATATCGGCCTGGATGACCTCTCCCAAGCACCGCAAGAACATGCTGCTCAGAAAGGTAACGGAGTTCGGCATCGGCGAGGGGCCGGGCGGCACATGGGTGATGATGTTGGCAAAGCCGGGTTGTCGATAGCCCGGCAGGCTCAGAGGCCAAGGCTGTCAGCAATCAAGGGCGGCACTTGGCGACTGTGGCCCGGATCGGTGGCCGGACCCAGCACCTGACGGCCGCCCACATAAACGGATTGAATGGCCCGATCATCCCCCATCATGATGGTGGGAAACACCGCCTCCCAGATGTCGGTGGCGCGCGCGTGGCGTTGGGCAACTGCGGGTGTGGAAGCAAGGTCAAGAACCACGAGGTCGGCATCCGAACCGGGGCGCAGGGTGCCGATGCGATCCTGCAACCGCATGGCGCAGGCAGACCCTGTCGTTGCCAGCCAGAGCAGTTGCGCCGGGTGCAGGGCATTGCCGGTCAGTTGCCCGACCTCGTAGGCCGCTGCCATGGTGTGCAGCATCGAAAACGACGACCCGCCGCCGGTATCGGTGGCCAACCCGACCGTCTGGCCCTCGGCAATCGCGCGGGCGGTATCGAACAGGCCCGAACCGATGAAGGTGTTTGAGGTCGGGCAATGAATCAGGGCCGCGCCATGCTCGCGCAACCGATCCCGCTCGCTGTTCGTCAGCCAGATGGCGTGACCGAACATGCCGCCGGGGCGCAACAGCCCATGTGCCTCGTAGGTGTCCAGGTAGTCCTTCTTGCCGGGATACAGTGCGGCCACCCATTCGACCTCGTCGGTCTGTTCGCTCAGATGGGTCTGCATCGGGCAATCCGGGTGTTCGGCCCAGAGCGCGCCAAGCGCCTCCAGCTGTTCCTGGGTTGACGTGGGCGAAAACCGGGGCGTGATGGCATAAGTCGCCCGGCCAACGCCGTGCCATCGTTCCAGCAGCGTCTTGCTGTCGTCAAATGCGGACCGAGCGTCGTCGCGCAGTCCATCCGGTGCGTTGCGATCCATGCAGGTCTTGCCGGCAACCACGGCCATTCCATGGGTTGCCGCCGACTCGAAGATCGCGGTCACGGACTCCGGGTGGATCGTGCAGAAGCTTGCCACCGAGGTCGTGCCATGGCTCAGCAACAGATCCAGATAGCGGTCGGCGATCTCGCGCGCATAGGTGGGGTCGGAGAATCTCATCTCTTCGGGGAAAGTATAGGTATTTAGCCAGTCGATCAGCCGCTTGCCCCACGAGGCAATGATCGCCGTCTGGGGATAGTGAGCGTGCGAATCGACGAAGCCGGGCAGGATCAGCCCTTCTCCGTGGTCGATGACGCGGGCTCCGGGATGCGCGGCACGCAGTGTATCCGCCGGACCAACGGCCAGAATGCGGCCGTCAGCCACCAGAACGGCGCCCCTGCGCTCGTGGGCCGCGGCCTCGTCGGAGGCGACCGTGAACGGGTTGGTGTGAATGTCCAGCACCTGACCCAGCAGCAATGTCTGTGTTTCGCTCATGGGGGCAAGCCTAGGGGGCGAGGCCGGGCGCCGCAACGGCCTTTGGTGTGGTTGCGCTCGACCGTGGGTGGCCTATTCTGGGCGCGACCGGAAGCGGAAAGGGCGTGCCATGGCCGAAGATACAGCCGATACGTCAGGCCGTGACGACGAGTCCTATTCGCTGCAGCGCCATCGCGTCGACGAGATCCTGCTGGCGATCAATCGTGGCGATGCGGTCCAGTTGGCTCAGTTGTTGGATCAGTTGCACCCAGCCGACATCGCCGACCTCATGGAGCAGGTGGGGGACAAGACGCGGCACCTGTTGCTGCGTTTCTGGGGCCGGGACATCGACGGCGAGATCCTGTCGGAACTGGACGAAGGCGTGCGCGCCGAGGTAATCGGTGCCCTGCCGGACGAGGTGCTGAGCGAGGCGGTACTTGACCTCCAGTCGGACGACATCGTCGATCTGGTGGAAGACCTGGAGGACGACAGGAAGGACATCGTCCTGGATGCCCTGTCGGCCAAGGAACGGACCGCTGTCGAGCAGGCCCTGAGCTATCCGGAAACGTCGGCCGGGCGCCTGATGCAGCGCGAAGTCGTGGCCGCGCCCGAACACTGGACGGTCGGTCAGACGATCGACCATGTCCGGAGCGGTGCCGAGGACCTGCCGGAGCAGTTTTATCACGTCATTCTTGTCGATCCGAAGATGAGGCCGATTGGCTATGTGACCCTCGGCAAGCTGCTGTCGATGTCGCGCGACCTGCTCCTGCGCAACATTACCGAGCATTCCTTTCGCACTGTGCCGGTCGATCTGGACGAGGCCGAGGTCGCCTATGTGTTCAACCAGTACCACCTGATCACCCTGCCTGTGGTGGATGCCAATGACCGTCTGGTCGGGGTCATCACCATCGACGACGCGATGGCGGTACTGGACGACGAGCACGAGGAAGACATCTTGCGGTTGGCTGGTGTCACCGAAGATTCGAGCCTCAGCGACAATGCCGTCGAGACCACCCGGCTGCGTCTGCCCTGGCTGGGGGTGAACCTGCTGACGGCGATCCTCGCTTCGCTGGTCATCGCGCTGTTCGAAGACGCCATAGGCCAGATCGTGGCGCTGGCGGTTCTGATGCCGATTGTCGCCTCCATGGGCGGAAATGCCGGGACGCAATCGCTGACGGTGGCTGTCCGCGCCATCGCGACCAAGGACCTGACGGGGTCGAACGTCTGGCGGGTTGTCGGGCGGGAACTGGTTGTCGGGGTGCTGAATGGGTTGGTCTTTGCGGCCGTGATGGGGATCGTGGCGCTTGTCTGGTTCGGATCCACCCCGCTGGCATTGGTGATTTCGTCGGCGATGGTCGTGAACATGGCGGTGGCGGCCTTGGCGGGGATCCTGGTGCCGGTGACGCTCGAAAGGTTCGGCGTCGACCCGGCCCTTGCATCTGGAACATTCGTGACCACCGTGACGGATGTCGTTGGCTTTTTTGCCTTTCTCGGGTTGGCGACGGTGGTGTTGCTGTGAGCGTTTCAGAGCGGAAGTCGGCCGCGCGGGCCGCAGCCTTTGCCCGTCGCAAACAGGCACATGCGCTGCACCGGGACGCCGCGGCACAGGCGCTTGCAGGGCATCTGAATGACCTGACTGACCAAGTGGTCGCTGGCTACCTGCCGATACGGACCGAGGCGGACCCGCTTGCCGCGATGACAACCCTCGCCGTTACCAACCGTATCTGCGTGCCGGTGATCGCCGGAAAGGGCCAACCGCTGGTTTTCCACGAGTGGACGCCGGATTGCGCACTGGTCGAGGGGCCCTTTGGTGTGATGGTGCCGCGCGATGGCGCAGTCTTGCTGCCCGAGGTGCTGATCGTGCCGCTGGTCGCCTTTGATCCGCGCCTCTACCGGCTTGGCTACGGCGGCGGTTTCTACGACCGGACGCTGGAACAGCTCAGGGCCTGGCGGACCACGCGCGCCATCGGTTTTGCCTACAGTGCACAACGGGCTGAGGCGTTGCCACTGGAACCGACGGATCAGCCGCTTGACGAACTCGTTACCGAAACCGGTCCGGTATTTGCGGTCGCCTGACGATCCGCTGTCGACCTGGGTCCGTGCTCGCAGGTCGCGGGGTGCATGGTGTGGGAGGGCTTGCCATGACGCTCCGGTGGCTCTACGCCCAACGCCATGAAAATTCTCTTTCTTGGTGATGTAATGGGCCGTGCCGGGCGCAAGGCCGTGGCGGAACGGCTGCCTGCAATGCGGCGCGACTGGAAGCTGGACTTCGTCGTGGTCAACGGCGAGAACGCGACCTCTGGCATGGGCTTGTCCGGCGGGCATGCAAAAGAGTTGCTGGAGGCCGGGTCCGATTGTGTGACGCTGGGCGATCACGCGTTCGACCAGAAGGACATGCTGCAGTTCATCGAGAAGGAGCCGCGTATCCTGCGGCCGCTGAACTTTGCCAAGGATGCGCCCGGACGTGGCGCGGCGGTGTTCACCGTTGCCAGTGGCAAGAAGGTCCTCGTGGCGCAGTCGCTCGGCCAGGTCTTCATGAAACGCCCCTTTGCCGACCCGTTTTCCGCCGTGGACCAGATCCTGCGGGCACATCCGCGCGGCGGGATGGTGCAGGCCAGCCTGATCGACATTCACTGCGAGGCCACCAGCGAAAAGATGGGCATGGGGCATTTCTGCGACGGGCGAGCCAGTATTGTCGTCGGGACCCACACCCATGTGCCGACCGGCGATGCGCAGATCCTGCCGGCTGGAACGGCCTTTCAATCCGATGCCGGCATGTGCGGTGACTATGACAGCGTGATCGGCATGGAAAAGGCCGAGCCGATGCGCCGTTTCGTGACCGGCATGCCCAAGGGGCGGTTCACCCCTGCGCTGGGCGAAGCCACGGTATCGGGGTTGTATGTCGAAACCGACGATCGGACCGGCGCTGCCACACGGGTAGAGATGGTGCGACAGGGTGGGCGGCTCCAGTCGTCCGGACCGGATCAACCCCAGGATTGACCCCGTCGTTTGGCGGGGCATGAGGGGGCGATCTTCACGACCGTTCTGTCGCCGCAAGAAGTCCGGTTCGTGCCCCCGGCGAAGGGACATAGTGCATGGGGTGGCGAACTCCTGCACCATCCCGCCCGGACCTTGGTCGCCAGCTTCTTGGACGCGTCGCCGATGAACTTGGCGCGGCGGGCAGATATGGGCGTTGGTGCGGACGCGCACGAAGGAGGTCCACGCCTTGGCGCCACGCCACGGATGCTACTCCTCGGGCGGCGCCCGGCGGACATGCTGCTTGGCCTCGGTGGCGAGATCCTTTGCCATAATGGGCAACCCTGGTGGTTCGCCCCGCAGTGAATTCCCGGACGACATCGTCGCTGACGTCACCGCAGACACGTCGAACACATAGGATGCTGCTTGCTGTTTGCGGGCTTGCGCCGTATCGATGATCGTCCGGCTGCAACATCGGGCAGGGCGCATGCGACCGATGTTGAACCGGTGTACGACTCTCGCCTGAGCGGTCGGCTCGCCGCCTTCTTGAAAGACGACTTCCAGAACGACCGCATTGCCGCACCATGGGCGCGATTGTGCGACAGGCGCCTCACGACATGCTTTGTTCATGTTTCGATCACGACCGCTGGATCCAAGAAACTACCTGAGCAGCCTGTTCACAATGCTGTTCTGCCAAGTCGATCACCGACTCTCGGCGACGGTTCTCAGATCGTCGGAAATGCCATTTCCTGCGCCCGCAACATTTACGGCCTTGCGCAGACCCGCGTTGCGGATAGCGGATGTTTGGATGGACCTGGACAGGTGTCCTCTCTTTGTCCCTGCCAAACCTGCGACGCCAGAACACTACCGCCACCTGAACGCCTCCATTCGGGGCCTCAAGAGGACGGAAGACTCTGAGACGAAAGCCGCTTGCCGCCACACCCGTGTGGCCGGCGGATAACCCGCAGCTCCGACCCGGTCACAAGGATGGCCGGTCGGTGCTGTCAACGCGAAGGTACTTCCCATGGCCAAAGGCAACAACAAACGCAGCAACAAGGAAATCAAGAAGCCCAAGCAGGATAAATCCAAGCCACCGGCGACGGCGAACTTCACGGCCGGAAAACCTGCGGTCGCCATCGCGGGCAAGAAGGTGAAGTAAGGCCTGGATGGGCTGGTTGCGGCCTGGGCATCGCCCGGCCCATCAATCAGAGAGGCCGCAACCTCGTTCTTTCCAAGCGCATGGTCGACGGCCCCTATTGCGGTGACCCCAATTCGTGGCGGTCGGGTTTGCAGTCGTCGCGCTCCGGGCCGGGCGGTTGGGTCTCATCAATGTCGGCAGCCTCTGGGCCGAAGCTGCCACCATCATAGGAGCGTTGGCCTTCATTTCTGGCGAGACGGTTCCGACCGCGAAGCGACGGGCGAGGAGCTTGTGTTCGGTGGCACAGCCCCCGCCTGGACGTGATGGCGACCATGGGCCGCCATCTGCACCGACGACCTGACCGAGGCAGGCGGGCGGCGCACAATTGATCTCTGCACCGATTGCACTGCCCCTGTCATCTTTCGGCGGAGGCGTGGTATAGCAGCGGTCGGGACGGACCTGATTGCCGGACTGCGCCCCCGGGCGGTGAACGGGCGAGCAACCGCACAAGCTGGTTCCGCAAAGGAGCACATTTGGGCAACATTGATGTCGTGAGACTGGCCGCGGCGCTTGTCGTGACAATTTCGGTGGGTTGGCTGCTGGTGATCGGCAAGGCCGTTCTGGTGCCGGTTCTGTTGGGCGTGATTGTCATCTATATTCTCGAGACCTCGGCCCGCGCGCTGACGCTTGTGCCGTTGTTGGGGCGCCTGCCTCGTGGCGGGCGGCGAATCCTCGCATTGATCCTGATGTTGGTTTTCGTGACCTACCTGTCTGCTTTCGTGGTTGGCAGCCTGCAGGCCGTGGCTGCCGTTCTGCCGACTTACGCCGATTCGCTGGAAGCGTTGCTGGAGCAGGGTGCGGCCTGGGTCGGAATGGAGGCGACTCCGGACTGGCCGGCGATCGAGAATGCGATCCGTCAACGGACCGACCTGACCGCGATGTCGCTGAATGCCATCGGGGTGTTTTCCAAGGTCGGGATCACCTCGCTGATGGCGGGGATATACGCGATCTTTATCCTTGCGGACCTCGACCGGTTGCCCGAACGCACGCGACAGGCCTTTGCCGACCGGTCTGCGGCGGATCAGACCCTGCAGATCGTGCGCCATCTGAACGAAAAGATCGGCGGGTACTTTGCGGCCAAGACCCTTGTGAACCTGATCCTGGCGCTGATTTCCTATGCGGTGATGAATGTGATCGGGGTCGAATTCGCGATGTTCTGGGCGATCCTGATCGGGGTGCTGAACTACGTGCCTTATTTTGGGTCTTTCCTTGGGGTGTTGTTCCCCGTCACGCTCATTCTCGTGCAATCGGGGGATTATGGCGAGGCGCTGGTGGCTCTCGGGGCGCTCATGGCAACCCAGATCTATGTGGCCTATTATCTGGAACCAAAGCTGATTGGTCGGTCGATGAACCTCAGCCCCGCCATCGTGTTGCTGTCGTTGGCGACATGGTCGTCGCTCTGGGGGTTGGTGGGGATCGTGCTGGGGGCGCCGCTGACGGCTGTTCTGATGTTGATCCTCGCCGAGATTCCGGCGACCCGCCCGATTGCCATCCTGATGTCCGAGACCGGAAAGTTTGACCGCGAGGACGTGCCTGCCTCCGACGATGAGGATACGCAGCAGGGCTGAGTGGTGCGGGCGGCCGGACTCGAACCGGCACGGCCTTCCGGCCCAGGCATTTTAAGTGCCATGTGTCTACCGTTCCACCACGCCCGCACAGCGCACCGGAGGCCCTTGCGGGCATGACGACTCCCTAGCGCGCTGCGCCGCCGGGAACAACGCCCCCGTGTTTGCACGGTCACTTGGGCGCGGCGCATTGTGGCATTTCCGGCATCTTCGCCGGTGGCGTGTTTCAGATGTCCTCGGCGCCAAGGCGGTCCTGCAACACCGGCAGCAGGTCCCGTTCCCGCAACCACGGATTCAGGGCCAGCGCAGCCTCCAGGTCCCGCAAGGCCTCGTCATTGCGGTTCAATGCCATATAGGCCATCGCCCGCCCCGTCAGGGCACCCAGATGCTCCGGGCTGCGTTCCAGAGCCCGATCGAGATCTACCAGCGCCGGCGCGTACTCCTGTCGGATGAACAGGACAAACGCCCGCTGGTTGTAGCCCTCGGCATAGTCTGGACAATAGTCGATCAACGTTTCGAACGCGGCCATGGCATTGTCCAGATCGAACACGCCCCGCCGCGAAATGCCTTCGTCCAGAAGCGATTGGGCGCGCTCATCGGGAGCGTCGGTCCAGATCTCCCACAGCTGGTTGGTCACGCGCTGCGCCGATTGTGGATCGGGCGCGGCGCGCACCTGTCGCATCAGGTCGGTGCGCCGTGCCTCGTCCACCTGAACCTCGGGGCAACTCTGGGCAAATGCCGCGCCGGCGGCAATTGCGGCGGCAACGAGGGCGGATATCAAATTCAACGCTTGTCTCATGGGGCAAGGTTGAGGCGTTGGTGCCACGGGTCAAGTCACGGATGTGTCATGGCGCATTGGCACTTGACCCACGGGGCGAGCCGGATAGCCTCCTGCCATGTTTCCGATCCGTGATCACAATCCCTCCGGGCGCACACCCTACGTGACCTACGCCCTGATCGCGATCAATATCGTGGTGTTCCTGTCCTATTGGCCGCTGTTTGAGGACCCGCGCCGGCTGATGCAGTTCTACGACGCCTATGCGCTGATCCCGTCCGACCCGAGCCTGCACAGCTATCTGACGTCGATGTTCCTGCATGGCGGTTTTTGGCATATTGCCGGCAACATGTTGTTTCTGTGGATCTTTGGCGACAATCTCGAGGACGAGATGGGCCATGTCGGTTTTCTGGGGTTCTACCTTGCCAGCGGGGTCGTGGCAGGGGGTGTGCATGTCGTCCTGTCCAACGGTTCAAGCGTTCCCACGGTCGGCGCGTCCGGGGCCATCGCCGGGGTCATGGGGGGGTACCTGTTGCTGTACCCGCGCGCGCGGGTCGACATCCTGCTGATCATCATAATCTTCTTCCGGATCTTCTCGGTCCCGGCCTGGATCATGCTGGTGCTGTGGTTCGCCCTGCAGCTTTTCGGCGCTGTTGGCTCCGATCCGGAGACCGGCGGCGTGGCCTATTGGGCGCACGCGGGCGGGTTCATCATCGGGGCGGTGCTTACGTTGCCGGTCTGGTTGAAACTGGGCGGGCGCGCCTACTGGAGCCGGACGCACGGCGTCCCGCCACATCCGGAGGCCCGGTACAGCCGCAGCAGTCTACCTGTGGTCCGTCGACGCCGATAGACAGCCGGCCCGATCAGTCGAAAGATGTCTTGATCACGAAATCCGTGGTGGTCGAAGCGATTTCATCCGCCACTTCCCCCGCACCACCGCGCCAGACGGCCTGCGTGGCCAATGCAAGGCCAATGATCAGTGCCGTCAACAGAACCCAATCGGTCGTGACTGCGCCACGATCATCAGAGCGAAATCGGGCAAGAAGCCCGCGAAGGATTTTGTACCGTGCCATGAGGATATACTAGGGACGAATTGTGTCACGAAGTTGGCGGCTTAACGGCTCCGTACGGTCTCTGCAAACTTGGTAAAGATCTCGCCGTTGGCGGCCACGATCGATCCTGTTTCAAAGATTCCGTCGCCCCGGATTGGCTCGACGAATCCGCCTGCCTCGCGCACCAGGACAAGGCCGGCGGCCACGTCATAGGAGTGGATCTCGCGTTCCCAGTAGCCATCGTAACGGCCAGCGGCGACATAAGCCAGGTCAAGCGATGCCGCGCCCCAGCGGCGCACTCCGGCGCATTGCGGCATCAACCGGGCCAGGTCCTGCACCATTGCTGGCAGGGTGCGTTTGGCGCCCCACGGGATGCCTGTGGCAAAGATCGCCTCGTTCATCCGATTGCGTCCGGACACTCTGATCCGCGACTCGTTCATCCAGGCGCCAGCGCCCTTTTCCGCATAAAACATCTCGTCCTTGGCGGCGTCAAAGATCACGCCAGAGACGATTTCTCCCTTGTATTCCAATGCAATGGAGATGGCCCAATGCGGCAGGCCGTGCAGGAAATTGGTCGTCCCGTCCAACGGATCGACAATCCAACGCCGGGTCGGATCGGTGCCCGGGGTTTCGCCGCTTTCCTCACCCAGCCAGCCATAATGCGGCCGTGCGGCCGTCAGGTCTTCGCGGATGATGGCCTCGGCGGCAAAGTCGGCCTTGGAAACGAAATCGCCCGGCCCCTTGGACCCCGCCTGGAGGTTCTCGACCTCGCGGAAATCCTTCACCAGCGACCGTCCGGCCCGACGTGCGGCCTTGATCATGACGTTGAGATTTGCGCTGCCCTGCATGGCCCGGCTCCTTTGTTTCAAGCCGCGCATATAGCGGGGGCACGGATGGAATGAAAGGGCCAAGACCCGTGCCGGGCCCAGGCCTGGGCATCGGGCCGACCTCGATGGTGTCAGTCGCGCTGGAGCTTGACCGGAATCGTCCGGGCCAGCTTCAGGAAATGTGCCATGAAAGGCTTCTCGACATCCTCGGACCGGCTGGCGGCAAACAGGCGCCGGGTGATGCCGGTTTCGGTCAGGGGGCGGGTTACATAGTCTGAATTGTAGCGCACCTCCCGGACGACCCAGTCCGGCAACACTGCAACGCCGCGATCAGAGGCCACAAGCAGCAGGATCACCGCCGTCAGTTCCACCTGCCGGACGCTTCGCGGCTCCACGCGGGCCGGCATCAGCAACTGGCTGAACACGTCGAGCTTTGCGCGTTCAACCGGGTAGGTGATCAACACCTGGTCCCGAAAATCTTCGGCATCGATATAGGGACGTTTCGCCAGTGGGTTCTTGGCCGCCGCGACAAACACGGGTTCATAGTCGAACAATGCGTTGAAGGTGACGCCGTCCATGTCCTCCGGATCGGACGAGATCACCACGTCGATCTCTTCCTTCCAAAGGGCAGGCAGCGCGTCGAAGGCAAGGCCCGGGCGGATGTCGACATCGACGTCGGGCCAGGCCTTTCGGAACTCCTCCAGAACCGGAAACAGCCATTCGAAGCATGCATGGCATTCGATCGCGATGTGCAATCTGCCCGTTTTTCCGGCCCGCAGACTGCGGAACTCCTCCTCAAGCGCCGCCATTTCTGGTAGGATGCGGTCGGCGGCTCGCAACATGCGCACCCCGGCTGCCGACAGCTTCAACGGTTTGGAGCGGCGCACGAACAGTTCCATACCGGCCTGTTCTTCCAGTCCTTTTACCTGATGGCTCAGGGCGGATTGGGTGATGTTCAGCAGATCTGCGGCGCGCGCCAGCCCGCCTGCCTCGTGAATGGCCTTGATCGTGCGGAGGTGTCGAAGTTCAACATGCATGGAAGTCATAACCTTAGTGAGGATTATGAAATTGCCTCACGCTCTCGGATATGCGATCTCCATTTGCGACACAAGAGGATGCAAAGACGCCATGCCCGTGCCTAACGTTTCGTTCGAATTCTTTCCGCCCCGCTCTGTCGAGGCGTCCTTCAAGCTGCACGATACGGTTCAGGCGTTGGCGCCATTGGCGCCAGAGTTCGTCTCCGTAACCTACGGGGCCGGGGGCACGACCCGGCGGCTGACCCACGAGGCGGTCTCGGCGATCCATCACACGACCGACCTGCGTGTGGCCGCGCATCTGACCTGTGTCGATGCCACACGCGAGGAAACCCTGTCGATCGCGCGCGAATACGCCCAGGCCGGCGTCACCGATATCGTGGCACTGCGGGGCGATCCGCCCAAGGGGATGGATCGGTTCGTGCCACATCCCGAGGGGTTTGCCGACAGCTGCGAGCTGATTTCCGCGTTGAAGGATGCCGGGAATTTCACCATCCGCGTCGGTGCCTATCCTGACCGTCACCCAGAAGCGGCCAATGCGTCGGCCGATGTTGACTGGCTGAAACGCAAGATCGACGCCGGGGCGGACGCCGCGATCACGCAGTTCTTTTTCGAGGCTGACACGTTCTTCCGTTTCCGGGATGCTTGCGCTGCGGCGGGCATCACGGCACCGATCCTGCCCGGAATCCTGCCGATCGAACATTGGACCAACACCCGCCGGTTCGCTGAACGGTGTGGCGCGCATGTTCCTGACTGGCTGGAGGCCGCTTTCTCCAATGCGCAGCGCGACGGTCGCGAGGAGCTTCTGTCCATCGCCCTTGCAACGGAGCTGTGCTCGGATCTGATCGACGGCGGGGTGGATCACCTGCACTTCTACACGCTTAACAAGCCGCATCTGACGCGGGATATCTGCCATGCCTTGGGGGTTCTGCCCCGGATTGCATTGGAAGACGTCGCCTGATTTCCGCCCTGGCGGTCGCAGAGCGCAAGGGCGCGGCGGCCAGAGGAACGGCTTTCGGAGCCACTCATGCGTCGCTTTGGAGCGTCCGGATCGATCTGATGGGCTGGGCCTGATGCCAATGTCTTGACCCAACAGTCATGTGGGACATCTTGAAAGAGAGACGTCGAACCCTCGAGGCGTGAACGTCTAATGACGTCGATCGGTCCGGGTCCACTGTGCGGGATGGGATTGTGGATCCTGACAATGCACGTGCTATGGTGATCTGCCTTCCCATCAAGGCATTACAGACGACACCGAACCTCAATGTATCCATCACGGGGGATAGCAGGCCAAAGATGTAGTGTGCGGGGGATCATGGCCTGCAAACCACCCATCCCGTTGCCAGCGCAATCTCTCCCGTGGCTCGTTTGGCAGCGCCGAGGGCTCCCGCCCGTCGTTGCGCCCTGTCGGCCGCGCCTCCCGTTGGGCCAGGCAGGCCCTTGGCCTGACGACGCCCGGCTGAAAAGGTCGCTCGCAAACGTCAGACGCCCACCGCCAGGACCACTCGATCCCGGGCCAGAGACTTCGATGATCTGATTGCCATGCTTCCTGCCGATCGTCCGGGTTTGTTTAGGAGGGACCACCTTGAGGCTCCAGACATCGGCGGGATCTCAAGAGGTCATCCTGCGTCGCTGCCCCTGACTGGCGTCGGGCATCTGCGGAGTGAATGGGAGGAGGGCTCGTGATCGATTGGCATCTTGTCCGTTGTTCTGAAGAGCGGGTCCGGTGACTTTCATATACGGCATCCGGGGCAATCGCATGCACGGCGCCGCTGCCACTGCTCGAAGGTTCGATGCATGAAACTCAGGAATGTCGGCAGGCTGAGCCCGGGGTATGGTACCGTTTGCCGTGGGGACAACGTGTCACCATGGTCAGACGTACAATGGCGCTGCTACGGTCAAAGAAATGATGCCTGGTGATGAGGCGGGACAGGTCTCGCCGCAGGCGCCACGCCCAACGGGAGGCGCGCCCGACAGGGCGCAACAACGGGCGGGAGCGCCCCGAAAATGCCTCAGGTCTTCATATGGGACAGGCCGGTCGGCGCTTCGGATCAGGCAAGCAGAGCGCGGATTTCCGCAGCAAGAGCCGCGATTTCAGCGGCTGCCCTGCCGGAGGGCTGCCGTTCGCTGACGCCAAATCCGGCACCCAGGGCCTCGGCAAAGACAACGCGATTCCCGAGAACGGTCTGGGCCACCGGGGCCTCCAACGACTGCATTCCCGTGACCATCTCGGTGCTGAGGCGGGTGCCGGCGCGGGCGCGATTGAGCACCGCAAGGGACGGCCGGCGGGTGCGTTCGACCAGTTCCAGAACCGCTTCGGTCGCCCACAAGTCCAACTGGCTGGCCGAAACCGGTACAATTACAAGATCGGCTTCGCGCAGCGCCGGTCGAAGGTCGCTGTCGGCCTTCGGGGGGGTGTCCACGATGACAAAATCGTTGGTTTTCTTGAGCTTGTCGCATTCATAACTGACGCCCCATGCGGATGCCGTGGCAAACTCCAGACCCGGGGCACCAGCGGTCGCTTCAAGTCGGGTCATGAACCACCGGCCAAGCGATCCCTGCGGATCAGTGTCCAGGACCGCTACGGAATGCCCTTCGCGCCACAGGTGAACCGCAAGGTTGATTGCGACCGTGGTCTTGCCACTGCCGCCCTTCTGTTGTGCTACGGTGATCGTGTGTCCCGCCATCCACTGCCCCCCGGCTCGATCTTGTCCTTCGCGCTACCGTGGCTCAATTGCTGCAATTGCACAACTGGCCTCGTGTGGGGCAAATGGGCTTGGGGCCTCCTGCCGAAGTCCTCTGCCCGGCCGATCGTCCCAGCTGCGGGTTCGGACGGTCCTGTGAGCCGCAGCGGCACGGCCCCTGGAAGGCCAGGCGGACTGCGCGGAACTCTTGCCCGAAGACGATCGCCGCGGCGCGTGCCCGACAAATTCCTGGGGTGCATGCTTTCCTGCTGCCGCGTGACTTGCGCCGCACCGTGTCGACAGGGCGCGACGGCGGAATGTGGAGCGATCCCGCGTCTGGCAGGGCGGCCCGTCCCCGTGAATGAGCGATTTCGGTCGCAGTTCAGATCAGAAACAAACCTCGAGCCATACCACCTGTTGTATCGATATGAAAAACATGTGGTGATGGCGATCACCGCCTGATCAAAACCGTGGCGATTCCGTTTCCACCACGCTAGGGATAGTGTCGATGCAGTACCCACACCCCATCCTGTC
Organism: uncultured Tropicimonas sp.; assembly: GCA_947495685.1. Taxonomy (GTDB): domain Bacteria; phylum Pseudomonadota; class Alphaproteobacteria; order Rhodobacterales; family Rhodobacteraceae; genus Tropicimonas. The sequence goes on along the minus strand of CANLZY010000003.1, from coordinate 81,761 downwards.
GCGTTGCGGCGCCACCTTCTTTGCCCTTTGCGTGGCATTTCCGGCGGTCGCGCTGGACACTGTCGTGCTGGAGACTCCGGGAACCGACCCTGCGTTGCGCAAGGCGTTGGAAAATTCCTCGATGATCCTTCAGGCCCAGACGGAAGAGCGCACCGCCCCCGAAGAGATGCTTGCCACCGCGCGGGCCGAATACAAGCGCATGGTGTCGGTCTTGTACGGGCAGGGGCGCTATGGCGGGGACGTAAGTGTCCGGATCGACGGCCGAGAGGCGGCAGATATCTCGCCGCTGTCGCCGCCTTCCAGTATTCGCAACATCGTCATCACCGTGAAGCCGGGCCCGGAATTCCGGTTTTCGGAGGCCAGCGTGAAACCACTGGCGCCCGAGACGGAATTGCCGGACGGCTATGCCAAGAACGAGATCGCCAAGTCGGCCTTGATCGGCCAGGCCGCGGCAATCTCTGTCGAAAGCTGGCGCGACGCCGGGCATGCCAAGGTTTTGCTCGCCGACGAAGACATCACGGCCAACCACGCCAACGCGACGATCAAATCGCGCCTGACGTTGGATCCGGGGCCGAAACTGCGGTTTGGACCGATGGTCGTCCGGGGAAACAAACGTGTGCGGACGGAACGGATCATTGCGATTGCCGGCCTGCCTACCGGCGAGACCTACAGCCCCGAGGAACTCGAGGATGCCGCCGCCCGGCTACGGCGCGCGGGGGCATTCCGGTCGGTTTCGATGCGGGACGCCGAGAACGTTGGACCCGGCGACCAGATCACCATCGAGACGGACGTTCTTGAGCAGAAGCGCCGCCGCATCGGGTTCGGCGCGGAGATTTCGACCCAGGAGGGTGGTCGGGTCAATGCCTTCTGGATGCACCGCAACCTGCTTGGTGGGGCGGAGAACCTTCGCTTCGACCTTGAAATCGAGAATATCGGCACGACGTCCCCTGACAACGGCGTGGATTATCGTCTGGGGTTCCTGTTTGTGCGACCGGCGACCTTCACTCCCGATCTCGACCTGTTGTTCCGTGGCTATGTCGAGCGCGAAGATGAGCCCGGATACAAGGCAGATACCGCCGAGCTTGGCTTTGGATTCTCCTATCACATCTCGGACACGCTCGAGGCGACCTTCGCGATGGACTATCGGGCAAGTAAGGTCGAGGACGCGTTTGGCGAGCGCGAATACCAGATGATCTCGTTCCCCGGTCGGTTGGTATGGGACACGCGGGATTTCGAATTTGACGCGACCAAAGGATTCTACGTCGATACCACGCTGAGGCCCTTCGTCGGCATTTCCGATATGGAAAACGGCGGCCAGATCGAGATCGACGCTCGGACCTACTGGGGCTTTGGCGAAAAGCGCAACACCGTTGTCGCCGGTCGCATTCAGTTTGGCAGCCTGTTCGGCCCTGAAATCAGCGAAGCTCCGCAGGACTACCTGTTCTATGCCGGTGGCGGCGGCTCGGTCCGGGGCCAGCCCTATGAATCTCTGGGAAGCGGCGAGGTGGACGGCACCATTGTCGGTGGTCGGTCCTACGTGGCGCTGTCGGCCGAGTTGCGCAGTTACGTAAAGGGCAATTTCGGCCTCGTCGGGTTTGTCGATGCCGGCTATGTCGGTGCCGAGGAGTTCTATGATGGCTCTGGAAACTGGATGACCGGCGCAGGCCTTGGCGTGCGTTACAAGACCGGGTTCGGCCCGATCCGTGTCGATCTGGCGACCCCGATCGACGGTGGCCCGGAGGACGCAAACAAGGTTCAGCTTTATATCGGTATCGGGCAGGCATTCTGATGCGACGCATATCCTACGCCGCGCTTGGCGCTCCCTTCCTGTTCCTTGCACTGCCGGCTGCGGCCCAGGACGAGGGCGGGATGATCCAGCGGTTCCTGCAGGACAAGCTGTCAGCCGGTGGCCGAGAGGTCAAGATTACCGGCTTCGAGGGGCTGCTGGCCGGAAAGGCGACCCTTGAGGAGCTGACAATTGCCGACGATCAGGGTGTTTGGCTGACGTTGGAGGACGCGGTTCTGGACTGGAGCCGTGCCGCGATGTTGCGTGGCAACCTGAACGTCCAGGAACTGTCTGCCGGCAAGCTGATCGTCGAACGCCTTCCCGTGGCCGAACCCGACCCGAACCTGCCCACGCCGCCCAAGGCCGAAGCCTCGGGATTTGCCCTGCCGGAGCTTCCGGTGGCGATCCGGATTGACAAGCTGTCCATCGGGCGCGCCGAACTGGGCGAAGCGCTGATGGGGCAGGCGGCTGCGCTGGCCCTGGAGGGGGCGTTCCACCTTGTCGACGGGGAAGGCGACGTCACCCTCGATACGCGTCGGCTTGACGGCCCGGATGACCACATCAGCGTGATGGGCAGCTTCCAGAACGAGAGCCGTGTTCTGTCGCTGGATCTGGAGGTGCGCGAGGACGCTGGCGGGCTTGTCACCACGTTGATGAAACTGCCGGGGGCGCCGTCGGTGTCGCTGGATGTCGAGGGGAATGGCCCCCTGTCGGACTTCACTGCGGACATCGTGCTGGGGACCGACAATCAGGAACGCTTGACGGGGCAGGTAACGCTTCAGGGCACCGGCGACGGCGGGACCGGCTTTGCTGCCGATATAGGCGGTGACATCACGCCTCTCCTTCCGACCGACTTTCACGACTTCTTTGGCGAAGACATTCGCCTGACAGCCAATGGCACCCGCAGTGCCGATGGCGCGCTAGACCTGCCCGAATTCGAGCTTTCGGCCCGCAGCATTGATCTGGTGGGCGAACTGAACCTTGGCGCGGACGGAATGCCGACCGCATTCGCGCTGGCAGGGGCCATCGCAGACTCCTCGGGCAAGCCGGTCCGTCTGCCGGTGTCGGGGCCGGGCAGCTATCTGGACAGCGTCCAGCTGAACGCCGCCTTTGACGCCTCTGTCAACGACCGCTGGAGATTGCTGGCGCAGATAGAGAATCTGGCGTTGGACGGTGTGGATGTCGGGACGATCGGGCTGGACGGTGCCGGGACGATCACCAATGCCGATGGCGCTGCGGTCACGGCAGACATGCTGTTCGACGTGCTGAACCTGGCGCTGAACGATGCTGGCCTGTCAGAGGCCATTGGTGCAGAGCTCAACGGTGGCGCCTCGCTGGCGTGGCAGCAGGGGAATGCCCTGCAAATCACACGGCTTTATGTTGATGGTGACGATTACGCCCTGACGGTGCTTGGCGATGCCAGCATCAGCGGGCGTAGCGTGCAGGTAAAGGGCGAAGGCCGTTTGCAGGCGCAGGATCTGTCCCGTTTCTCGACCCTGGCCGGCAAGCCTCTGACCGGAAACGCCACGGCAGACGTGTCTGGGCAGGGGGATGTTCTGGGCGGGCAGTTTGCAGTCGCGGTCAACCTGGAGGGGGACGGCCTGTCCATCGGGCAGGAGACCGCCGACCGATTGCTGGCTGATCCCGTGACCCTGTCGGCAGCGGCCCGTCGCGATACCGCCGGGACCGTTATCGACCTGTTCGAATTGCGTAGCCGCGCCGTGACCGCCGATGCCAGGGGCAAGGTGGGCGGCGGCTCGTCCGACCTGCGGCTGGATCTGGCGCTGACCGACGTCGGTCTGGTTCTGCCCGGCCGTGAAGGCCAGTTGACGATCGCGGGTACGGCCCGCGAACAGGCGGCTGGCGACTGGAACGTCGGACTCGACCTTGAGGGTCCCTACGACCTCACCGGAACGGTGGGCGGGCGGGTGCATCCCGGCGACAGCGACCTGGACCTCGATCTGTCCCTGCCGGACATTGCACCGCTTGTGCCAGGCCACAGCGGCCCGGTGACGATCAAGGGCTCCGCTGCGGAAGCGAGCTCAGGTGCCTGGGATGTGGATCTGGATGTCGGTGGCCCATACGATCTGACGGCTGCCGTCAACGGCCTGATCGCGTCGGGTGCAAGCGATTTGAACCTCGATATAGCCCTGCCGGATGTGGCGCCGCTGGTGCCGGGGCATACTGGTGCCGTGGCGTTGACGGGCACGGCTGCCGAAACCGGCACGGGTGGGTGGACCTTCAAGCTGGATGGAAGCGGTCCCTATCAAGCGGCCCTGAATCTGGATGGCACGATGGGCGGTGGACCCGGGCAGGTGACGCTGGTTGCCGGCCTGCCGGACGTTGCACCGCTGGTTCCGGGGCTGTCCGGTCCGTTCCGGGCAGAGGGTACCGCCACCGATGCCGGTGATGGCCTTTGGCAGGTGGACTTCGATGCAAGCGGCCCGCTGGACGGCACTGCATCGGTGGACGGTGTTGCTGGCGGCGGCAAGAGCGACCTGACCCTTGCGGTATCCTTGCCCGACCTGTCGCCCCTCGTGCCGCAGTTGCAGGGCCCGCTCAAGGCCAATGGCACGGCGGCCGAAATCGGCGATGGACGGTGGGATGTCGATCTTGACGTTGCGGGCCCTTACCAGGCCACGGCGACCGTGGCTGGTGCCGTGGGCGCGACGGGAACCGATGTCGACCTGACCCTTGCGGTTCCCGACATCTCGCCCCTTGCCCCCGGCTTTCGTGGGGGCGTATCGGCCCGTGCCAGCGCGGCACAGGATGACACCGGCAACTGGGGCCTGTCGCTGGATGCAGACGGCCCCTACAGCAGCACGGTCAAGGCCGGCGGAACCTATGGCGGCGGCGCGTCCCAACTGACGTTCGACGCGGGCCTTCCCGATATTGGCCCGATCGTGCCCGACCTCTCCGGGCCGGTGAACGTTTCAGGGACGGCGTCGGAGGCCGCTGCCGGCGCTTGGGATATCGCCTTGAACGCAGGCTTGCCCTACAATGGCACCGCCCAGGTTGACGGAACCGTGGCATCGGGTGCGACATCGGTGAATCTGGCGTTGAACCTGCCCTCGATTGCCCCCTTCGCGCCGGGTCTCACGGGCGGGGTGGCGGCAAACGGCACCGTATCCCAAGCTGGCGACGGATATGCGGTCAACCTGACCACCACCGGACCACAAAGCGCGTCGACGGCCATTGCCGGGACCATCGCCGGCGATTTTTCGACCGTCGATATCACCGCCAAGGGCACTGCGCCGCTGGGATTGGCCAACAGGGCGCTGGCACCGAATGTCATTCAGGGGAATGCCAGTTTCGACATGGCTGTCAACGGTACGCCCTCGCTGCAGGCCGTGTCTGGAACGGCAACGATCCGCGGCGCTGAACTTGTACTTCCCACACTGCGACAGACCCTCAAGGGCATCAACGTCACCGCCCAGCTTGCCGGCTCGGCGGTTCAACTCGACGTGAGCGCAAATGGGCAGGCCGGCGGATCGATTGGCGCCAAGGGCAGCGTTGAGCTGGCCGGTGCCCTGAACGCCAACCTCGAAGCCTCGCTGAACCAATTCGTCCTGACCGACCCGGAACTGTACAAGACATCGCTGGACGGCAAGGTCGCCGTGACGGGTCCGCTGACGGGTGGGGGCAACATCAAGGGCCGGATCAACGTTGGCCGTACCGAGGTTCGCGTACCTGACGGCGGGCTGGGGTTTGGTGGAGCCATTCCGAACATGACCCATATCAACGAGCCCGGAAATGTCCTGTTGACCCGGACGCGGGCCGGTCTGGTGAAGGTCGAAAAGAAGACCTCCAGCGGTGGCGGCAGCGCTGCGGCCCCCTTCGGGCTGGATATCATTGTGAGTGCGCCCGAACAGATCTTCATTCGCGGTCGTGGCCTCGATACCGAAATGGGTGGCGCGATTGCGATTGGTGGAACGACCGCCTTTCCCAAGCCGGTGGGCGAGATCGAGGTCATTCGTGGGCGGTTGGATATTCTTGGCCAACGATTGGAAGTCTCCGACGGGACGGTATCCATGGCCGGCGGGTTGAAGCCCTACCTCGATCTTACGGCGACATCGACGCGGGACGATTTCGAGTTCCAGGCATTGATCACAGGCCCGGTGGATGATCCGACATTCAAGTTGACCTCTGTTCCGGACCTGCCCGAGGACGAGGTCCTGGCCCGCTTCCTGTTCGGCAAGAGCGTGACAGATTTGTCGGCCCTGCAAGCCGTGCAGATGGCCAATGCGCTTGCCACGCTTGCTGGTCGGGGCGGTCCCGGATTGCTGGCCGGTGCTCGCGCCGGGCTGGGGTTGGATGATCTTGATGTTGCAACCACAGCCGAGGGTGAAACCGAACTGCGGGCCGGGAAATACATCAGCGACAACATCTATACCGAGTTCGTGGCTGACAGCGATGGCACCACCGAAATCGACATCAATATCGACCTGACGCGGAATTTCACCATCAAGGGCACTGCGGATTCCAAGGGCGACAGTTCCATCGGGGTCTACTTCGAACGCGACTACTGAGGGCTGGCGTCACCAGAGCTGATCGCATTCCGCAGGGCGCGGCGCTCGGGCGCCCGCAGTTGCTCTGATGTTGCCTGGGCAAAGGCCGCGAAAATACGGGAAGTTCCACCAACCCCTCTTGCGGTTGCAAGATCTCGGCGCTAGAACACGCGCCACCGGGTGATTAGCTCAGTGGTAGAGCGCTTCGTTCACATCGAAGATGTCAGGGGTTCAAATCCCTTATCACCCACCATTTCCCCGCCTGTCCCAGTCCGCCCGGTGATCCATAATGGGTCACCGCAGTTCTGGCGTTCGGGATCTCGTGATCCGAATATCCTGTTCGGATGATGGCCAAAACTTGCTGTCTGAGCAGGTTGCACCTGCTGGGGCTGCCCGGCTGATTCACAGTCAAGGCGGCTATCAGGGGCAGGATTACAAGGGACGCGCGGAGTCACGCCGATCGCCGGCCGCAATCGAGACTGCCACACTTTTTCCTTGTTTCGATGCCATTCGAAACCTTGGGGACACCAGAAACAGGACACAGGACAGAGATGGCCGAACGCGCGAACTCGACCACCCTTCCTTCGGGAACACTTCCAATCCTGAGCCGCATGGCTCAGAAAACGTACACAGGCGACAGTGGGGACTACACACAGATCAACCACTCGGGGGCGCTGTCGTTAGCCCGCGGAACGATCTCGTTCGGGTTCGATCTCGATACGCTGTATGGCAACGTGGCGCTGATCTCCAAGGACCTCGGCGGGAATTCTGCCGGTCAATTCAGCCTTTGGGTCATGGATGGCACGCTGCACCTGTACCATGAGACCGGCGAGGAGACCGAGCACCTGAAGGTGCCCAATGTCGTCCTGAGCCCGCAAACGGCCTATCATCTCGCGTTCAGCTTTGGCGCCAAGGGGGCGGAGATCTGGCTCGACGGGCAGCTTGTGGCGGCCGAGCCGACATTCAAGGTGGGCCTTGAGGGCAACACGGAGCCCTTGCTGATCGGTGGCACACGGGCCTGGCGCGGCAGCCGGGACGATGCGCCCCACAGCCTTGCGGCGGGCGATATCGGTGATCTGCAGGTCTTTGACCGTCAGCTCGGCGGGGCCGACATGAGGGCGCTGGCCGCAGACATTTCACCCATTGCAGGCATGAAGGCACAGATGGCCGACGCGATGGCCAAGCTGTTTCCGGGGCTGGATCAGTTGCACCACGCCTCTGATACGCTCAAGGAGATCGCCTCGGAGTTCGGGATTTCCCACCATGGCCACCTGATGGGCGATATCGCGCTGAAGGCCGGCAACGGCAAGGGGAACAGCCTCAAGGGATCGGCGGTCGCCAACGGAATCGACGGTGGTGCCGGAGACGACCGGATCAACGGCAAGGGCGGCAATGACATCCTGCAAGGCGCCTATGGAAACGACAGGTTGCAGGGCGGCAACGGGCACGACATCCTTGATGGCGGGCACGGCGAGGATGTTCTGAACGGTGGGGGCGGCAACGATCTGCTGATCTCGCGGTCCGACGCGCGCGAACCCCGGATTGCCTATGTCGACGGGCGCGACGAAGGGGACCCCTTCAACGAACTCACCAACGGCAAGCTCTATGCCGACCAGCCGATCCCCGGCGACGATGTGCTGATCGGCGGTGGCGGGGCGGATATCTTCTACTTCCAGACGCTGATCAACGCCAAGAAACGGTATGTCGAAAAGCACACCGACGATTCCGGCATGATCAACTGGCATGGTGTCGCCGGCGAGAACGACAAGCTGCACGATCACTGGGTCGATCACCTAGGCAATGACGTGGTGATGGATTTCAGCAAGGCGCAGGGCGACCGGCTGGTGATCGAAGGCCATACGACCCGGATCCTGTCCATTTCGTACGGCGATGCAAATGGTGACGGCGTGATGGATCACTCGGTGATCCGGCTCTATTCCGAACAGGGTGGCAACGGCGGCGCGCACAATCAGGACAAGCTCGGTTCGATCACCGTGTACGGCGACCTCGTGAAACGCACGGATATCGAGACGACCTCGGCGCCCGCTTACGGGATCATCAAGAGCAGCAAGGACATCGCAGAAGCCGTGCGGCCCTATGCGGTTTCCGAGGATACCGGCAGGATCAAGGCACCCGGCCTGGCGGCGGATGCGCCCGAGATCCCCGTTGGCGGGACCCCGCCTGTTCTGGCCTTGCCCGGTTCGGAGCGGTTGTCGGGTGAGGATGGCGATTATCTGGACGTCGGTCACGCGTCGGCGATGGAGATCGCGCGCGGAACGATTTCGCTGAGCTTTTCGCTCGACCGGCTCTACGGAAACGTTGCGCTGATCTCGAAAGATCTTTCCGGCTACAGCGCGGGCGATTTTACCGTCTGGATCAAGGACGGAACCATCCATGTGACGATGGATGGCAATGATGGCTACGAGTACCTCAAGGTACCCGAGGTCGTCCTGCAGGCGCAGACGACCTATCACTTTGCGCTGACATTTGGCGGTCGTGGGTTGGAGGTCTGGCTGGACGGCGCGCTGGTTGCTGCCGAGCCAGAGTTCAAGGTCGGGCTGTCCGCGAGCACATCGCCTCTGACCGTCGGGGCCACCCGATCCTGGCGCGAGAAGGCGACCGACGCTGCGCACAGTCATTTCGCCGGCGAAATCGGCGACCTGAAAGTCTACGATCGGCAATTGAAGGATGGCGACATGGCCGCACTTGCGGGCGACGTCGCAAGTGCGCTTGGCGCGTCCGCGGGGATAGCCCAAGACGTCGAAGACCTGATGCCCGGGCTTGCCCAGCTTCATCACGGCTCCGACACGCTCAAGATGATCGCCATGGCACATGGTATCGATCATCACGGCCACATGACCCGCTCGCTCGACCTCGCACGCGGCAACGGCCGGGATAACCAGTTGGTGGGGACCGCTGCGAATGACGGGCTCGACGGGCTCGGTGGGGACGACAACATCGACGGGGCAGGTGGGAACGATGCCCTGCAAGGCTGCTATGGCAATGACACCCTCATCGGTGGTCAGGGCAACGACATCCTCGATGGCGGCCACGGCGAGGATATCCTGAAGGGCGGAGGCGGCAACGACCTCCTGATTGCCCGCTCGGATGCGCGCGAACCCAAGATCGCCTATGTGATGGATCGCGACGAGGCCGATCCTGAGAAGGAGCTGACCAACGGCAAGCTGTACCCCGACCAGCCGATTCATGGCGATGACGTGCTGTGGGGCGGCGGCGGCGCCGATGTGTTCTACTTCCAGACGCTGATCAACGCCAAGAAACGCTATATCGAAAAGCACACCGACGATTCCGGCGTGATCAACTGGCATGGTCTGGCCGGAGAGAACGACAAGTTGCACGACCACTGGGTCGATCACCTGGGCAATGACGTGGTGATGGACTATTCCCGCGCCGACGGCGACCGGTTGGTGATCGAAGGGCATACGACCAAGATCCGCTCCATTACCTACTCGGATTCCGACGGCGACGGGATGATGGATCGCTCGGTGATCGCGTTGTATTCCGAACAGGGCCGGAACGGCGGCGCCCACAATCAGGACAAGCTTGGCACGGTCACGGTCTATGGCGATCTGGTCAAGATGTCCGATATCGAGACAACGTCTGCCCCGGCCTATGGCATCATTCGGACCTCTGTCGACATTGCCGAGGCGGTCAAGCCACTGGCGGTGGCGGACAACCGCGGCAAGATCAAGGCTCCGACAACCGTCCCCTCGGACGAGGCGCTGGTGCTGGCAAAGGCGGGGGCGCCGGTGCTGGCGGTTCCAACGGCGCAGGTGTTTTCAAACGAGGTTCAGGATGCGCTGATTTTCGATCACGGTCCGGCGCTGGCACTCAAGGCGGGCACGGTGTCTTTCAGCTTCACCGTTGGTGCGGAGCTGACCTGGCAAGGGCTGTTCTCCAAGGATGCCGACGGCAATGGAAATGGTCACATCGCAGCCGTGGTCGAGGACGATGGCGATCTGTACGTGCGCCTGCAGACAGCGGAAGGGTCACACTGGTTTTCTGCCCCGCGGGCGATCGAGGCGAACTCGACCCACGACTTTGCGTTCAGTTTCGGGGCCAAGGGCGCCGCGCTGTATCTGGACGGGGTCAAGGTGGCTTACGATTCCGATCTGAAGGTCAACTGGACCTCGAACCAGGAGGCGCTGATCGTCGGCGGCAACGGTTGGTCGAACACGCCGGGAGCGACCGACAGGGTCATGGGCCGTTTCGACGGCACGATTGACAAATTCGCGGTCTACGACAGCCAGGTCGGCCTGTCGGATCTCTACGGCAGTTCCCCTCGCGATGGTTGGCTGTCCTTTGCCCGCGATGCGGGAGACTACACCTTTGCCCGTACGACCGCCGACACCCTGAAGGTATCTCGCGGCAAGGCGGCGACGGAGGTCGACGGCAATGTGCTTCAGCTGGCCTTCGATGACCTGACGGTTCAACCGGGCAACGTGCTGTTCGGCACCGGCAAGGAAGACCGGCTCGATGGGACCAATGCCTCAGAGATCCTGGTGGGCGGCAACGGAAACGACACGCTGGTTGCCAACGGGCATGACGATTTGGTCCAGGGCGGCAACGGAGACGACGCGCTCCATGGCGGTGACGGGCGGGATCGATTGTTCGGTGGCAATGGCGATGACTATCTGGACGGCGGCGATCACGCCGACAGCCTGTGGGGTGGCTCCGGCGAGGACGAGTTCAAGGGCGGCGAGGGCAACGACACGTTTTATGGTGGGATCGGCGACGACCGGTTCTTTGGCAACCACTGGAGTGATGGCGGCACAGCCTCGGGTGACACGGTTGTCTATGATGGCAACCGAAAGGATTACCGGATCGAGGTCGAGTCCATTTATATCAGCGCCCGCGGGCAAACCGTGGACTACCTTGTGATCACCGACAGGGCCGACGGCGGGCGTGACAACCTCTACGAAGGAGAGGACACGTTGTTCGACATCGATACGCTGGTCTTTGCCGACCGGAGCGTCGAGGTCATCGACCTGTTGTGATGGCGTGTCGCACGGCTGACATCACCTTGTGGGGTGTCAGCCGATGATTGCCGTTTAACCGGTGTCGGCAACGGGGTATCAACGCGCCATCCAACAAGGAATGTGACCATGTCCAGACTTACCATCGTTGCGAACATCACGGCCCACCCCGACAAGATCGACCTGCTGAAGGCCGAGTTGGAAAAGATGGTCCCGCTGACCCGCGCCGAAACCGGCTGCATCAACTATGACCTGCACCAGGACAACGAGAACCCGGCCCATTTCATGTTCTACGAGAACTGGGAAACCCGGGATCTGTGGCAGGATCATATGAACACGCAGCACCTGAAGGCCTACAAGGCGGCCACCGAGGACGCTGTTGCAGACTTCACGCTGTACGAGATGACGGTCGTCGACTAGGGCACCGCCGACTGCAGCAAACAGTGCAGCCCTGCCGGACCTTGCAGGTTTCGGGCGCTGCATCGTTCAATTTCGGCGCCCGGTCGCCGGGACGCGCCGAATTCGGAGGGCGTTGCCCGTCACCCTTGCCCGCAAACAGATAGGCATCGCCGGCTGGACCGCAAGCGAGACAAGCATCGTTGATGCTATGGAAGCGCTGTCTGTCGAGTGTCCGGTGACATGGGGTGTCGCCTGAGGGTTGCGCGTTCCCTTGCCAACGATGTCAGTTTCGGCTGTGAAGGTGCTTGGGATCGGCGGGCCGTTCGACCCAGCGGCGCGCGATCGGTGGCACCTCGCCCGCATGGACCTGGAGGAGCGACCGGAAATTCGCGGCATCCGTTGTGGTCCGGCGAGCCATGTGGCGCAGATAGGCGGCCCATGTCGGCACCCGGTAGCTTTCGTGCCACATGTCAGGCTGCGTGAGATCGCGATACAGCGACCAGCTGTGTGCCCCGTCCCGCATGCGAATGACGCGGCGTTGGGCCATCAGGTCAAGGAAGGCTGCTGTGTTTGCGGGTGGAACGATGAATTCGACCTGCACCTTGATCGGTCCGGTTTGCGGCGTGATCTCCAGCGCCAGATCGGGCGGGGTGAAGCCTCCGTGTGGGTCCAGATCGGCGTCTCGTTCAGCGGGCAGCCGCATCACAAGGCCAAGCGCAGCCCCGACAAGGCAGGTCGCCGCCGCCGCCTGAAGTGCCGTGTCCACACCGGCGGTCGATGCAAGCCTCCCCCAGACATAGCTGCCAAGGGTCATGCCGGTGAACGTGAACACCTGCAACAGCGACATCACCCGTCCCAGCACCCAGCGAGGAGTGGCCAGTTGCGTCGCCACGTTGAACAACGACATCGAGGATTGCCAGGCGATACCGGTCAGGAAGGCGGCGAGGCCGGTGGTCCAGACCTGATCGGACTGGGCGATTGCCCAAAGCCCCACGGCCAGCCCCAGGAACGAGGCGCGTACGATCGGCTCGTTGGCGACCCGGCCCCGAACACGATGCAACGTCAGGGCCACCAGCACCGCACCCATTCCGAAACAGGCCAGCATGGCGCCGAACGTGATCGCGGTTCCCTGCAACAGGTCTCGGGCGATGAGCGGCATGAGCGCGAGGATCGCCACAGCGGCAAAGCCGAACACCGCGCCCCGGCCGAGGATGCGCAGGTGGCCTGACGACAGCGACGCATACCGCAGCCCGGCCCGAAGTGCCGTTCCGAGCGGTTCGCGGGGCAGGGGGTCCGGCTCCCGCAGGGGGCGCCACGAGATCAGGGCAAACAGCACCGGAATATAGGTCAGCGCGTTGATCGCGAAGGCGGCCGCCGCGCCCAGCAGCGCGACGATCAGGCCACCGATGGCCGGCCCCGTGCTGCGCATCAGGTTGAAGCCCATGCCATTCAGCATCACCGCCTGTGGAAGCTGCGCACGGGGCACAAGGTCCCCGACCGAAGCCTGCCAGGACGGCAGATGCATGGCCGCGCCGCAACCGATGGCAAAGGTGAACGCCAACAGCCCCCAGGGGCCGATGAGCCCGGCCCAGGTCAGGCCGGCCAGCATTGTCGAGACCACGAGCATGAACACCTGCGCCGCCATCATGACGTTTCGGCGCTCGTAATTGTCGGCAAAGACGCCGCCCAGCAAGGACAGGACCGCCAGCGGCAGCGTCACCGATCCCTGCACCAGCGACACCATGATCGGGTCGGACGACAGCGTGGTCATCAGCCAGCCCGCACCGACCCCCTGGATCAACCCGCCAAGGTTGCTGATCAGGGATGCGAACCAGAGCAGGCGGTAAGCCTTGAACTGAAACGGGGCAAAGGTGGCACTGGCCATTGGGCGAACTCACGAAGCAATGATGATGCAGGTCTAGCGAAGGAAAGGCATTGGCGCCATGCGGTGAAGCTGATGGCCGCGATTTGGACCGCAACAATCCGGCAACGGGCGACCTCGTGTTGCGCAAAATCCGGAGCAGCGTGGTTGGCGAAGGCCTCTGTCCCGAAGCATTTCGGAGCCACAGGAGATATGACCCGGTCAGCAGTTCGAGTGCGTCGGCCAATGGCACTCGCGCTCATGCGATCAGGTGTCGAAGAACTCGCTGAGCCTGCGCCGCGCGTCCGCAAGGTGTTCTTCCATGCACCGTTCGGCCATATCGGGGTCGCGCTTCAGGATTGCATCCGTGACGGCCCGGTGAAACGGGATCGAGGCCCGGTTTTCCCGTGGGTCCTTGTTGGTCAACCGAATGGAACTGAGCAGGGCTGAAAAGATCACGCCTTCCAAAGCCCGCAGGAAATCGTTGCCGGCGGCCCGCAGGACAGCCCGGTGAAATCGGGCGTCGGCGACGATATAGTCCTCGACCGAGGCCATGTCTTCTTCCAACGCAAGCTGGGCCTGTTCGATCGCGAGCAGGTCTGCGTCCGTGCCCCGCTCTGCCGCCCAACGCGCTGCTTTCGGCTCGATGACAAGTCGCAGGTCCATGAGTTGGCGCAGCGTATCGACGTTCAGCGGCACGGATTGGAGCCAGGCCAGAACGTCATCGTCGAGCAATCCCCAGTGGTCCCGGTTCTTCACCCGCGTCCCGATCCCACGTCGGACCTCCAGCAGGCCCTTGCCGACAAGCACCTTCACGGCATCGCGAATAACCGATCGGCTAACGGCAAATCGCGTCGCCAAGGCGGCTTCGTCTTCTAGAAGTTCGCCCGGTTTGTACGTCCCCGAGACGATGCGCCGCCCGAGCTCCCGGGCGACCTGGGCGGACAGACTGTGCGTAAGCCCGGAGGTTTCCTTTAGATCGTAAAAAAGATGTTCATTCATGTGATCTAGTAGAACATAGGATGTTATGTTCATCCAGTGCTTTCTGCTGTCCGGATCTGTTTCGCGCCCCGCACGTCAACCTGCCAAACGGTATCCAGTCCAAGCGGGATTGTCACGGTTACATGACTGTCTCGAACGGGGCGCGCGGCGCAGCGAGTGAGTCGGCCTGTTCGGTTCGGATTGGCCACTGGCCTCGCCGCCATAGCATCCGTTGGCGCAACGCTGTTCTCGGTGCACTCCGGGAAAACATTCGGCGAACAAAGCCCTATCGGAGTTTTCAATGCTGAAAAAAAGGACATGAGAAAATTCTGGACGGATCGAACATCATATGTTTAGCATAGTCTCATCAACCGAAAGACTGGAAGTCAGGACAATCGACGGGAGAAAATCGCCGATCTTCGCAGCACTCGGATCGATCACCAGGGACTCATCCGCGTCGCCCATGGCGCGACGTCCCTGACCAAAGGGAGAGAATTCGACCAGCAGGGATGGACCCCGGGGTTTTCGGGCTTCGGGGATCTGGTCGGGTTCTGCAAGAGACGTGGACACCAAATGCCGATGGCATCGGCGGCCCGAACGGGATCCACGACTATCAGCCAATGCATCCAACGGAGGAGACAAGATGCTCGGTACCAAATTCAACAAGTTTCGCGGCCTTACACTCGGAACTGCGGCGCTCGCAATGTCGACCGGTTTCGGCTCGACGGCGATGGCCGAAGACCTGGTGGCCATGCTGCTGCCCGAGAACGTGAACGCCCGTTGGGAAAGCCAGGATGCGTTCTTTTACGTCCAGGCGATGAAGGAACTGGTCCCGAACGTTAAGGTCGAGGTCTTCAACGCAAACAACGACACCGCCACCCAGCAGCGCCAGGCCGAGCAAGCCTTGACGAAGGGCGCAAAGGTTCTGATCGTGATCCCGATCGACGGTGAAGCCGCTGCGATCATCGCCGACAATGCCGCCGAGGCAGGCGTTCCCGCCATCGCATATGACCGCATGATGCAGTCGCCCAACACCGACTTTTGGGTTCAGGCCGACATGTTCGCGACCGGTGCTTCGCAGGCGCAGCACGTCATCGACAATACGGCCAAGGGCGATACGCTTGTCCTGCTCAAGGGCTCGCCGACCGACCCGAACGCCGGCGTGATCGCCGCGGGCCAGATGTCGGTTCTTCAGCCGCTGTTTGACTCCGGCGAGCGGGTGCTTGGCTACGAGAACTGGACCCAGGGCTGGGATCCGGCAATCGCCCGCCGCTCGATGGATCAGGCGCTGACCAAGCTGGACAACAATGTCCAGGGTGTCGTGTCCTCCAACGACGGCAACGCCGGTGCCGCCATCGCCTCGCTCGAAGAGCAGGGCATGAACGGCAAGGTTCCGGTGACCGGGCTCGACTGCACGGTACAGGCGCTGCAGCTGATCCTGCTGGGTCAGCAGAGCCAGTCGGTCTGGCGTCCGTTCGAGGAAATGGCCACCGTGACCGCCAAGGTCACGGCTGCGCTTCTCAACGGCGAAGATCCGTCCTCGCTGACCCAGGGCACGGTTGAGAACTCGGCCGGCGCACAGATCCCCTTCGTTCCGGTCGACCACTACGTCGCGGTCGGCGAAGAGGGCGTCGCCTATGTGATCGAGCACGACCTGTCGGTCAGCAAGGACGACGTCTGCCAGGGTGAAGCCGCAGAAACGCCGTTCTGCAAAGGCTGATATCTCGATGGCTGATCGAGCAGACAAAGCGGTGGGGCCCAGTGCCCCACCGACCACGCCCCACCTGGTGTGTCGGGGTGTGAAGAAACGTTTCGGTGGGGTCGAGGCCCTGCGCGGAGTGGATTTCGAAGTGCGCCGCGGAGAGGTCATGGCGCTGGTCGGCGACAATGGTGCCGGCAAATCGACCCTGATGAAGGCCATCGCCGGAGCCTATCTGGCAGATGATGGCGAGTTTTTTCTCGATGGCGAACCGGTCACCATCACGACCCCGTTCGATGCGGCGGATCTGGGCATTCAGATCGTCTATCAGGACCTTGCCCTGTGCGAGAACCTGGACGTGGCCGCCAACATGTACCTGGGTACGGAACCGGTTCAGGAAGGCTGGCACTTCCTGCCGCGCATTCTGCGTCCACTCGATGACCTGCTGATGGAAAAGAAGGCGCTTGCCGCCATTGATCGGCTGAAGGTGCGCACCCTGCAATCGGTGCGTGGCAAGGTCGGCGGGCTGTCGGGAGGACAACGGCAGGCCATTGCGATCGCGCGGGCAGTGGGTGCCGATTCAACCGTGGTGTTGTTGGACGAGCCGACTGCGGCGCTGGGTGTGGCCCAGACCGAGCAGGTCCTGGACGTGGTCCGGACCCTGCGCGATGCCGGTCACGCGATTGTCTATATCTCTCACAACATGGCGGACGTGTTCGATATCTCGGACCGGATCACCGTGCTGCGCCACGGCGGAAACGTGGCGATCTATGAAACAGCGGAGACAACGACCGACGAGATCGTCGTGGCGATGACCCGCGGACTGGACAAGGGCGCAAACAATGCAGCCTGACAAGGCCATCAAGACCGAGGCAATGCAGATCGACAAAGCGCCATCCATGGGGTTTGCCGACAGGCTGCGCGTGATGCGGGAATCCCAGTTCGGCGCCTTTGTGCCAGTGCTGCTCGCGCTCGTGGCAATCTGGCTCTATTTCGGCATCACCGAACCGGTGTTCCTCAGCCCGCGCAATTTTTACAACCTGTTCATGCAATCCGCCGTGGTGGGCACGATCGCCGTGGGCATCACGGTGGTGCTGTTGCTGGGCGATATCGACCTGTCAGCGGCGGCAACCGCCGGTGTCGCCGCCGCGTTGATGGCGGTGCTGGTGACAAACGTCGGCCTCTGGGGGCCGGTGGCCTGCATCATCGCCATTTTCGTCGGCATCATCATGGGCACGACACAAGGCCTGCTGATCGCCTATATCGGCATCCCGTCCTTCGTGGTGACGCTGGCGGGCAACCTTGGGTTCCAGGGTCTGATGCTCAAGATCCTCGGCATCCACGGTGCCATCAACATGCGCGATCCCTTCGTGCGCGGCATCACCACGGTTACCTTCCCGCCCTTCGTGGGGTGGATCCTTGCGGCGGTCTTCGTCGTGGGCTTCATGTATGTCTCGTTGCGTCGCCAGGCGCGCCGCCGGGCCAGCGGGCTGGAACTCGACTCCTCTGCCTCGCTCTATGGTGGGATCATCTTCTTTTCATTGCTGGCCTTTGCCGCCGTCTGGACCCTCAACAGCTATCGCGGCGTTCCGTTGCTGGTCGTGCTGCTGATCGGCATGACGGCATTGCTGAGCTGGGTAACCACCTCCACGCCGTTTGGCCGGATGCTGTTTGCCGTAGGCGGCAACCCGGAATCCGCTCGCCGTGTCGGCATCTCGGTGCAGCGCATGCGGGTGGCGGCCTTCGGACTAGTTGGAATGATGGCGGCCATCGGCGGTATCGTGGGCGCGTCCCGCTATGCCTCGGTATCGTTCAACGCCTTTGCCGGTGGCCCGCTTCTGCTGGAGGCGATCGGTGCCGCAGTCATCGGGGGCACATCGCTGTTCGGCGGGCGTGGCTCGGTCTGGAACGCGATCCTGGGCGCGCTGGTCATCGGCTCGCTTGGCAACGGGCTGGATCTGTCGGGCGCATCGGCGGCTGACAAGTTGATGTTCTCGGGGGCCATCCTGCTGCTGGCCGTGGCCATCGATGCCTTGTCGCGCTCCAAGGAAGGCGCATCACGTTAGAACCTCAATCCGGATCGCCATCACGTGGCTGGCGATCCGCCTGTAACAAGGGAGTCCTCCCATGCCGGAACACGCGACGCCTTTCTGGAGCGCAGACGAGCGCCGCCTGATCGACAGTATTCTGGACCAGATCATCCCGGCCAGCGCCGATGGCAGGGTTCCTGCCGCCGGATCGCTTGGGGTTGCCGATTTTGTTGCAGAAAGGGTCAGCGAGGACGCGGGGTATCAGGCCGTGGTCTCGGACGGGTTGGCGCTGGCCGCCGGCCTTGACGGGATCAACACCGCCACGCTGGAACGCCTTGAAATCACGGCGCCGGAGTTTTTCGCGGTTTTGCTGCCGCTGGTCTACAAGGGGTATTACAGCCGACCCGACACGCGGCCGCTGTTCGGCCTGTCCGCCAAGCCTGTTCATCCGGACGGCTACGACGTTCCCGGCGAACCGGCGGAGCTGATCAATGCATTGACGGCCCCGGTCCGGACCCGCGGCAACTGTTTCCGGGACACACCTGACGGGAGGCGCTGAGATGTTAAACCAACCCGTGGACGTGCTGATCATCGGGGCAGGTGCCTCTGGCGCTGCGATTGCCTGGTCGCTGGTCGACACCCGCATGCATATCCTCTGCCTCGAACAGGGCGACTGGATCTTCGACAAGGATTTCCCAAGCCGTGATCAGGACTACGAACTTGCGCGCTATGGCAAGTTTTCCTGCGACCCCAACGTCCGGGGCCTGCCGCAGGACTATCCGATCAACGCCGACGATTCTCCGATCACGCCGGTGAACTACAACGCTGTCGGCGGCTCCACGATCAACTACCTCGGCCATTGGCCGCGGATGAAACCGTCGGATTTCCGGGCGCGGACCCTCGATGGGGTGGCCGAGGACTGGCCGGTGGACTACGCCACGCTGGAGCCGTTCTACGAAATGAACGACCGGATCATGGGGGTGTCTGGCCTGGCCGGGAACCCGGCCTACCCAGCCTACTCACCGCCCAATCCGCCGATCCCGATCGGAAAGCTCGGCCAGACCCTGGCAAAGGGCTTCAACACCCTGGGCTGGCACTGGTGGCCGTCAGACGTGGCGATCCTGAGCCGCGACGACGACGGCCGCGCGAAATGTGTAAACGCGGGCACCTGCGATCTGGGATGTGCTGCCGGCGCCAAGGCAAGCGTGGACCTGACGCATTGGCCGATGCTGCTGCGCTCGGGGGTAGAGCTGCGAACCGGTGCACGGGTCCGCGAGATCCTGGTGGGCGACGATGGCATGGCGACCGGCGTGCTGTATCACGACCGGGATGGCACCCTGCACGAGCAGCGGGCCGAGATGGTTGTCGTGGCCTGCAACGGGATCGGGACGCCTCGCCTGTTGCTGAACTCGAAATCGAAGCACTTCCCGGACGGGTTGGCCAATTCCAGTGGCATGGTCGGCAAGAACCTGATGTTCCATCCACTGTCCGGCGTGACCGGACGGTTCGACGAGCCGATGGAGGGATTCAAGGGGCCGTTTGCCTGTTCGATCCTCAGTCAGGAGTTCTATGAAACCGACCCGAGCCGTGATTTCGTGCGCGGCTACGGGCTGCACAGCGGGCGGGTGGCAACACCGGTGACCTATGCGCTTGGCGGTTACGGCGTGGACAATCCGATTCCCTGGGGGGCCGAGCATCGCCGCCGGATGGACGACGTCTATCCCTATATCGCCGGGTTGACCGTGGTGACCGAGGACCTGCCCGAAGAGCACAACGCCGTGACGCTGGATCCGAATCTGACCGACAGCGACGGGATTCCGGCCCCCAAGATCACCTACAAGGTCGGAGAGAACACGCTGAAGATGTTCGCCCATGGCGAGGCGCGCGCCGCCGAGGCCCTGATGGCCGCCGGCGCTCGGGAAATCGTCGCGGATGGCGGCGGGCGCGACGGCAAGGTCTGGCGGCGGGCCGGCTGGCATCAGATGGGGACCGCCCGGATGGGACACGACCCGGCGACCTCCGTCGTCAACGGCTGGGGGCGGTGCCACGACGTGAAGAACCTCTTCATCGTCGATGGCTCGATCTTTGTCACCGCAGGGGCGGTGAACCCCACATCCACGATACAGGCGCTGGCGCTCTACATCGGCGACAGCATCAAGACCAATATCGCCACGCTGTTCGACTGAGCGGACCGCCCGAGGTACGAGGAAATCAAATGAAGATCGTTTCGGTTCGCAGCCATGTGTTGCAGTGCGACATGCCCGAGGTGCTTGGCTACTCCCAACAATACTATTCCCGCCGCACCGCGCACCTGGTGGAGATCACCACCGACGAGGGCGTGACAGGTTGGGGCGAATGCTTTGGACCCGGCACCATTGCGCTGGCCAACAAGGGCATCGTCGAGGGGGTGATCCAGCCGATGATCCTTGGCATGGACCCGCTGGACCGGGACGTGATCTGGCACAAGGTCTATAACCTGATGCGCGATCACGGGCAGAAGGGCATGCCGATGCAATCGCTCTCGGGCGTCGATATCGCGCTGTGGGACATCGCGGGCAAGATCGCCGGCCTGCCGATTCACAAGTTGATCGGCGGGGCGCATCGGACCAGCGTCAAGGCCTATGGCTATGGGATGATGTTGCGCCCCGAAAGTACCGCCGAGATGGCCGCGCGCTTCGTGGACGAAGCCGCCGCGATCAAGGGCATGGGCTTTGCCGCGACCAAGATGAAGATCGGCATGGGCCCGAAGGACGACGTGATCCTGGCGCAGGCCGTGCGCAAGGGCGTTGGCGACGACTTCCCCTTCATGGCCGACGCGAACCACGCCTATACGACCTCGGACGCTTTCTATGTCGGCCGCGCGTTGGAGGAACTGGACGCCTACTGGTTCGAGGAACCCGTGGCGCCCGAGGATCTGGACGGCTACCGCGAGCTTCGTAAGGGGTTGAAGGTCAACATCTCGGGTGGCGAGGCAGAGTTCAATCGCTGGGGTTGGCGGAACATCCTCGAAAACCGCGGATTGGACATTGCCCAGCCAGAAGTCTGTGCCCTTGGCGGGATCAGCGAGTACCTGAGGGTTCTGGCGCTGGCACATGCCCATTTCACCCCGGTGATCAACCACGTCTGGGGCTCGGCCGTGGCGGTGGCCACCAACCTGCAACTGCTGGCGGCAATGCCGCCCATGCCGGGCGGGCTGCATCCCTGGGAGCCGATGCTGGAATTCGACACCACCGAGAACCGTTTTCGCGATCATCTGCTGACCGACCCCCTGGATATCCAGGGGCAGGTCGCCCGGACCGGTCGCGTGCAGATCCCGACAGGCCCCGGCCTGGGAATCACGCCGGATTCGGACTTCATCCGCGAATACGAAGTAGGAGCCTGAGCCAAGACGACGGCCGGCACTCTGCCGGGGAATGTCGTTCTTGCCCTGACCGCAACAGCGGCGGCGACCTCGCGCATCGTCTCGGTTGGGATGGGGCTGCGCGGCCCCGGAGGGGCGAAGGTCCGATCCGCGTCACCCTCCAAGGATGTCCGTGCATCCGGGTTTCAGCATCAGCAGAGGGTGAGGCGCGCCTCCGGTGGATTGCGCCCCAGGGGTCCCACTCGAAGGGGTATGACCTGTCGGAATATCGGGGCGACAGCCGGTGCAAGTGTCCGTTGCTGGTCGGTGTGCTGGGGCTTGGTGGGGTGGCGGCGCGGCACCACCAAGGAGTCATCAACTCGCGGATCGCGACGGGCGGCAAATATTCGGTCATCATGTCAAGTCTGGGAAACGGTTCGGGTGCATTCGGCGGTTCCGGATCGCACCTTGAGTTAAGTATTTGTATTAAAGTCGAAAAATGGATGGTAAATCAAGGTCGTGTATCGGCGACAAGGCCACGTCCCGCGGCGACTCTCCCCGTGTTGTCGAGCCTTGGTCGGAGGAGGCCAAAATCGATCCGGCACGATGTCCGGCGTTTGGTTTGTTCCCCGCGACATCCTGTTCCACGTTGGCGAACCGCCGGCCAATCAGAGAAAGGGCGATCCCGCCGGAAGCCGTTCGGTCGCGATTTTGCCGCATCCCTCGCCCCCTTTATCTTTAGGTCAGGACAGGGCATTGGTCTCCCCGACAGATGGGAGCAGTCTCTTGCGGGTGCACGTTCCGAGCGCCAGTCTGGCGAAATCGGGATGTCCGTGGCGACGGCCCTGCCATTCCCCTGTAAACGCCATTCCCGTCCGGGTGTGGCCCTAGCAAAGCGGTTCAATCATGGCGATATCCAAGACGCTCGCGGACGAGTTGGAGAAACGGCGCGCCGTCGCACTGGAAGGCGGCGGTGTAAAGAAGGCCGAGGACCGACACGCCAAAGGGCGCATGACAGCACGCGACCGCCTGGCATCCCTGTTCTCCGAGGGCACGTTCCAGGAATTCGGGCTGCACGCCCAACACAAGAGTCGTCACTTCGGGATGGAAAAGAAATCCATTCCCACTGACGGCGTGATCACGGGCACCGGCTTCGTGGATGGTCGCCCGGTCGCGGCCTTCTCCCAGGACTTCACGGTGGTCGGCGGCTCGCTCGGCGAGATCCACTCCAAGAAGATCTGCCATACACTCGATTATGCCGGAAAAGCCGGTATCCCGATCATCGGCTTCAACGATTCCGGCGGAGCCCGGATCCAGGAAGGCGTCGGCTCGCTCGCAGCTTATGGCCAGGTGTTCTACCGCAATGTTCAGCTGTCCGGCGTCGTGCCGCAGATCTCTGTCATCGCAGGTCCCTGTGCCGGTGGTGCTGCTTACAGCCCGGCGCTGACCGACTTCATCATCATGACCCGCGAGAACGCCCAGATGTTCATCTGCGGTCCCGAGGTCATTCGCGCCGTGACCGGCCAGGTCACCACGATGGACGAGATCGGCTCGGCGCAGGCGCATGCCTCTGTCTCCGGCAACATCCACTTCATCGCGGAAGACGACGCTCATGCGGTGGCAATCGCCCACCGGTTGCTGTCGTTCCTGCCGTCCAACAACATGATGGATCCGCCGCACCGGGTCGAACCTGATCTGTCCGTCGTCGATGATCCGCGTCTGGATGACCTGGTTCCCGAAGACCCAAAGATCCCGTTCGACAGCCGCGAAGTCATCAAGCTGCTGGCGGACGACGGCGACTTCATGGAAGTCATGGAGCTCTTTGCCCAGAACATCGTCATCGGCTTCGGCCGTATCGGTGGAATCGTTGTCGGCTTCGTCGCCAACCAGCCGACGGTCAAGGCCGGCACGCTGGACATCGACGCCTCCGACAAGGCCGCGCGCTTCGTTCGGTTCTGCAACGTCTTCAACATCCCGATCGTGACCCTGGTCGACGTTCCCGGCTTCCTGCCCGGCGTCAACGAGGAACGGCGCGGCATCATCCGCCATGGCGCCAAGATGCTGTTTGCCTATGCGTCTGCCACGGTGCCGAAAATCACGGTCATCATGCGCAAGGCCTATGGCGGAGCTTACCTGGCCATGTGTAGCGAAGACATGGGGGCCGACCGCGTCATCGCGTGGCCGACCGCGGAAATCGCCGTGATGGGTGCGGACGGGGCTGTCAATATCCTCTACCGCAAGGAACTGGCAGAAGCCGACGACAAGGCCGCCAAGGCCAAGGAACTGGCAGACGAGTACCGTGGTCAGTTCGCCACGCCGTACCTGGCCGCCGGGGAACTGTTCGTTCACGACATCATCCAGCCGCGGCAGACACGCAGCGCCATTGCACTGACCCTTCGGGGGCTGATGTCCAAGCGCGAAACCCGTCCGCCCAAGAAACACGGCAACATCCCGCTGTAAGCGAAGGTTTTTCCTATGTTTGAAAATCTTGAACTGATCGGGACCGGCTTTGCCGTCGTCATGACGGTCCTCGCCTCGATCTGGGGCACCTGCGCACTCGTGGGGGCGATCTTCATTCGCGCCACCAGGAAAGCGACAGAGCCTGTTGCCGAACTGGCCAAAGTACCACCGAAGCCGCAGGTGGCGTCGGGTGTGCCGCCCCACCACATGGCCGCCATTGCGGCGGCCGTGGAGGAATTCCTTGGCGCCGGGTACCGCGTGACCCGGGTTGCCGCTCCTTCGCACCAGGTCAGCGAATGGCCAACTGAGGGTCGCAAGGAGACCTTCTCAAGCCGTCGCATCCGGACAGACTGGGGTCCGACACGACCCACGCTGGGTGGAGAGACCCCCAATATTCTGAGAGGACAACAGAAATGAAACGTTTGCGGATCACCGTTCAAGGTATCGCCTATGACGTGACGGTGGAAGATCTGGATTCTCCCACTGTTGCGGCCCCGGTTGCCGCCAGCCCGGCCCGGGCTGCCGCCGCTCCGGCCCCCGTTGCCGCAGCCCCCGCCGCAGCCCCCGCTGCTGCACCCGTCGCTGCTGCTGCCCCCGCCGCTGCCTCTGGCCCCGGTGCCGTTCCCAGCCCGCTGGCCGGGACCGTGGTAAGTGTCGACGTTTCCGTCGGCCAGCAAGTCTCTGCGGGTGACACCCTGCTGGTGCTGGAAGCCATGAAGATGAACACCAACATCGGCGCACCCCAGGACGGCACCGTGACCGCCATCAACGTGACCCCCGGATCGAACGTGACCGAGGGACAGGTCCTTATCACCCTTTCCTGACATAAGGGGGCCCTTCCATGGAAGGCACCACCACGGAGACCTCCAAGCTCGAACAGCTCTGGAACATGACCGCCATATCTGATGTGACGTGGCAGATGATGGTCATGTGGGCGGTCATCGCCGTCCTGTTCTACTTGGCGGTCTATCGCAAATTCGAGCCCTTGCTGCTCATCCCGATCGCCTTCGGGGCGCTGTTGGCCAACCTGCCCACCCAAGGGCTGGTCAACCTGCCGCACGGCGATCATGCGGGCGGGCTGTACTATTACATCTCGCTTGGCATCGAGTATGAAATCTTCCCGCCGCTCATCTTCCTCGGCGTCGGAGCGCTGACCGACTTTGGTCCGTTGATTGCCAACCCGCGCACGTTGCTGCTCGGCGCAGCAGCACAGTTCGGTGTTTTCGCCACCTTCCTTGGTGCGTCCGCCATTGGGTTCTCGCCCGAACAGGCGGCTGCGATCGGGATCATCGGCGGGGCCGACGGCCCGACGTCGATCTTCCTGGCGAACAAGCTTGCGCCGGAACTGCTCGCACCGATCGCCGTTGCAGCATACAGCTACATGGCCCTGGTGCCGATGTTGCAACCGCCGGTCATGCGCGCGCTGACCACCGAGGCAGAACGCAAGATCCGGATGAAGTCCTTGCGGGAAGTGTCCCGTCTGGAGAAGCTGATTTTCTCTGGCATGGTCACCATCGTCGTCATCCTTCTGGTGCCCGCAGCCGCGGCCCTGATCGGAATGCTGATGCTCGGCAACTTCCTGCGCGAAAGCCTCGTGGCCGATCGTCTGGTCAAGGCAGCGCAGAACGAGTTGATCAACGTGGTCACAATCTTCCTTGGCACCTCGGTCGGGATCACCATGACGGGCGAAGCGTTCCTGAACGCCTCTACCCTGAAGATCCTCAGCCTCGGCGTGGTCGCCTTTGGCATCGCCACCGCCTGCGGGATCTTGATGGCAAAGCTGATGAACGTCTTCAGCAAGAACAAGATCAACCCGTTGATCGGTTCTGCCGGGGTCTCGGCCGTGCCCATGGCCGCACGTGTCAGCCAGGTCGAAGGTCAGCGGGCCGACCCGGGCAACTTCCTGCTCATGCACGCCATGGGTCCGAACGTGGCTGGCGTGATTGGTACGGCGGTGGTCGCCGGCTACTTCATCGCCTGGTTCGGCAACTAAGACGCGGGCGCGCCACCTGCGCGCGCCCGACTTTTCCTTTTGCGCCCCGCCCGAAGGCATCCCTTCTGGTGGGGCGCTGTCGTTTCCACCACATCCGTGTCTATTCCGGCCGCTAACTGCCGAATGATTGCTCGGGGCACTCAGCTTGTGGGGCCAAACGTCCTGCCCGCGCCCAAATGACTGCGGAGCCGTTCCAGCATCGCATCGCACTGGGCAAGTTGGCCCAGCTCGATATACTCATCGGGCACATGCCCCTGTGCCATGGACCCCGGCCCACAGATGACGGTGGGGATGCCGATTCCTGAGAAATACCCCGCCTCTGTCCCGTATCCGACCTTGATCGTGCCGAGGTCACCGGCAAGCCCGGACACCTCTTCGACACAGGGGGCCGATTGCGACACTTCCAACCCAGGGTATCCGCCGACCCGTTCGAGGATGACACCGCCCCCCTGCGCGTTCGGCAAGGGGCCCGTTTCGGCAGATTGGACGGCCTGGGTGAGCCGCGCGTCGAGGTCGGCCTGCGGATCACCGGCAACGTGCCTGTATTCGAGGTCGAGCACCGCGCGGTCCGGCACGATGTTGAGGGCCGTTCCTCCGTTCATCCGGCCGACGTGCAGTGTGGTGTAAGGGATCTCGTAGCCGGCATCGTGCGCGCCGGACTCGGTGACCTCCCTCTGAAGCCGACGGATGGCAAGCACAACATCGGCGGCCAGATGCAAGGCGTTCACGTGGTTGGGCGCCATCGAGGAGTGGCCCGCGTCGCCGCGGCATGTGACACGAAACACCGCCTTTCCCTTGTGACCGGTTGCGACCCGCATCGAGGTCGGCTCGCCGACGATACAGAGCCTTGGCGTACCGATCATGGTGGCCAGATGTGGAAGCATCTGCGGAATGCCCATGCACCCAACCTCTTCATCGAAAGAAATCGCCAGCTTGAGCGGTTCGTTCAGGTCCTCTTCGCGAACTCGGTTGGCCAGCGCCAGCGCTGCGGCGAGAAAACCTTTCATGTCCGCCGCTCCGCGCCCATAGGCCCGCCCACCGTCGCGGTGCAATCGAAACGGGTCACTGGTCCAGGTCTGTCCATCGACGGGCACCACGTCGGAATGGGCCGACAGCATCACGCCGCCTGGTCCCGCTGGCCCCATGGATGCAAAAAGCCCCGCCTTGTTGCCAGTCACGTCCGGAATCCGATGAACCGCGAAACCGCGAGCGGCAAGGTGATCTTGTACGAAGTCGATCAACGGCAGGTTGCTGTCCGCGCTGACGGTCGGAAAGGCGACGAGGCGGTCAAGAAGCTCAAGGGTTTCGGTCATGTTGGCTTCCGGATCATGCCGACCACAGAGGGCGCGCCTCTGTTCGGCTTGGCGAAACACAGTCGGATCGCCCTGAGAGCCCCGCCAGGTGGGTGACCGCCCCGCGGCGCCGATCTTGGCGCGAGGTTAAAACATGGGATGTCGGCCGGAGGGTTGAACGAGGCGTGCTGCCGGGGCGGTTGGGGCAAAGGGCAACTGCCCCGACGGACGCTGACGTTGGGATTGCCGCCGTCAGGCGCGAGGGTCAATGTCGCGACGGTGCAGGCATCAAAGGCGGTGCCGGACCTGTCGAGCGCCCGGCCCACGATGGCCTTGATGACCGGGAAAGAGGCCATGTCCGATAGGGCCATTGCGATAATCACTCTGCCGCCAGTTCCGTGATCTCACGGCGAAAGGGCAGGGCGTCGCCGATATCGTCGCCGTCAAGGTCTCGCGCATACCGGTGCCCGGCATAGGTTGCCCAGGCGATTGGGCCAGCCGCCTCGGCATCTCCGAACAACTTGACCGACCTGATACCGCCGTCCGCCCACTCCGCCTCGCGCGCCTTGAGATCCTGATAGACGCGGTCGTTGCCGATCCGGCTGGCGACGATCACAACCGCGTCGGCCTCGACCGGGGTCTCGATGTCGGTAAAGGTGCAGTTGGTGACCACATGATCCGCGCCAATGCGGGCGACGCCGCGATTGAGCACAATTTCAACCCCGGCCTCGACCAGCCGCTTGTGGATCGCGGCCTGCTCCAGCGTGTTGTTGGTCCAGTCCGAGACATAGGCCGAAGGCGTGACCAAGGTTACCTTGGCTCCATGTTGCGCACATAGCTCCGCCAGCACACCGCCCATGTAGTAATGGTCGTCATCATAAATGACGACGCGCCCCTGCGGCACCCGGCCCGCCATCAGGTCGTCGGGCGTGTAGATCGGCATGACGCCGCCCATCGGCATTGGCGCCATGTGCTGGCGGCTGACTCCATCGCGCCGCCAGCTTGCTCCGGTGGCGAT
The DNA here is from genome assembly GCA_947495685.1 of uncultured Tropicimonas sp. Lineage (GTDB taxonomy): Bacteria > Pseudomonadota > Alphaproteobacteria > Rhodobacterales > Rhodobacteraceae > Tropicimonas. The sequence goes on along the minus strand of CANLZY010000003.1, from coordinate 53,397 downwards.
GGCCACGTTTTCAAAGCCGAATTCGAGAATGCTCTCGGCGTCCAGTTCGCTGTCGAAATAGGTCTCCACATTGGCCCTCTGGCCAAGCTGATACTCGCGGTAGTCCTTCACCCGTCCCCAGGCCGAAAGCCCGGGCAGGCGGCATTCCTTCGCCACGCGGCCACCAAGCTCGGTCCCCGCCTCGGCGATGGCCACGTCATAGCCGCGCCGACACAGCGCCCAGGCGGCCTCCAGCCCTGCCGGTCCCGATCCGACGACAAGCACGTTGGAGCTGCTGCCCTTGGCGTTCATCCGCTCCGGGTGCCAACCTTTGCGCCATTCTTCCATGAAGGTCGGGTTCTGGGTGCAGCGGCTGATCGACATGGTCATGTCGCCGGTGATGCAGATGTTGCAGCCGATGCATTCGCGGATGTCCTCGATCCGGCCTTCCTCGATCTTTTTCGGCAGGAACGGGTCGGCAATCGACGGGCGGGCACAGCCGATGGCATCGAGGATCCCCGATTTGATCTGTCGTACCATCACGTCGGGGGATGTGAAGCGACCCACACCCACAACCGGCTTGCTGGTCAAGGCTTTGATCCCCATCACGAGGTCCTGCTGGGCGGCCTCTTCCTTGAAACGGCTCGGGCCGGAACAATCCTCCCAGGTGCCATGCGCCAGATCCCACATGTCCGGCAGGTCGGCGTGCATCTCGATGAAATCGCGCACCTCGGAATTGGCGAAGCCAAGGTCGCCGATCATCTCGTCGAGGCTGAGCCGCAGGGTCAGGCCCATCGTGTCGCCGACCTCGTTTTGCAGATCCTCGATTACCTCGCGTACGAAGCGCGCCCGGTTCTCCAGTGATCCGCCGTACTCGTCCGTCCGTTGGTTGGTGGCCCGGCTCAGGAAATGCTGAAATATCCCGAACCCATGCGCGCCATAAAGGCAGATCAGGTCGAAACCAGCGGTGCGCGAGCGTTTGGCCGCGTTCACGAACCAGCGGCGCAGGTCCTTGATGTCCTGCTTGTCGAGCGCCCTGGCCTGCACCGGATCGTTGGTGAAGGTGATGATCGGCCCCGGCGACACGGCGCGCGGCACCTCCTTGGTATAGAGGTTCGGACCGTTGATGCCCGAATAGGCCAGTTGGATGCCTGCCAACGCGCCGTGGCTCTTCATCTTTTCGGCCATGCGGGCGATCTGCGGGATGTCCTTGTCCTCCCACAGGCGCAGTTCGATGAAAGGCGTGATCTCCGAGGTGTGGTGCATCTCGCATTGTTCCGTGAAGATCACGCCCCAGCCGCCCTCGGCCTTGGTTGCCCGCATCTGGGCGGCCGCTGACGGGTCACGATAGCCACCGCCATTGCAGTGCGGCACCTGGTAAAAGCGGTTCTTGGCGGTCACCGGCCCGATGGGCAGTGGTTCGAACAGGATGTCATAACGGGGATCGCGCACCGGAAGCTCCAGACAATGAGAGGTTCGCCGAGTTTTCGGGAAAGCCCGGGCAGAGGTAAAGCACCCCCTGCGAAATCATGGCTTAGGCGGCGCTTAAGCCGTGCGGGCGCGGCGGCGAGCCAGATGCAGGTGGACGCCGATACCGCAGCCATAGGCCAGCAGCGCAAACCCGATCAGCCCCGGATATCCGAAGGCGCCCATCACGACCAGCAACAGCGGCGTGCCACAGGTATTGCCGAGATTGCCCATCTGCGCCACCGCGCCATTGGCGTTGCCAAGGGCCTCGGGGGTTTGGTTCAACTGGGGAATCGCCGTGAAGCTGGCGCCCTGCACCAAGCCAAGCGCGGCAATCGGCGCAACATAGAGCCAGTGTTGACCGGGGAACATCGCGAGGCACACCACTGCCACCCCTGACACCACGAAGCCTGCGATGATGACGGACACCGCCGGAAAACGGCGCAACAGCAGCACGCCAAGGGTCATGGATACCACGATCCCGGCCAGCGGCATTGCCCCTGACACGCTGCCACGCACCTCCGGCGGCAATGTGGACGGCAACACCGTCAGCAGCGCCACATAGGTCAGCGTGTAGAACAGCCAGCCCCAAGCTGGCGCGGATTCGTACGCCGAGCGGTAGATGCGCAGATGCTGGTGCAGAATTCCCGACAGCCCGCCGAACGCAGGTGGTGGCGTTGTGGGCCGGACATCGGGCGGCAATCTCCAGGCCAGCGCCCCCGCCACGAGCAGCATCCAGGCGGCATGGGCCTGAAACAGACTGCCGATACCCGCCCGCGCCACAAGCGGTAGGCCCAACCATGCGACCAGCGCAAAGGAAACGCCGAAAAATGAGCTCCAGAGTGTCATCGCGGCGGCCCTGTGGCGGTCCGACGCCGCTTGTGCGATGAGAGTTGGCGCCACAACCACGATGACAAGATGCGACAGACCTTCGACCACCCGGCTGGCCAGCAGGATCGGCAGCGGCGGCAAGAAGGATTGCCCAAGCGAGATCACGGCCCCGAGCAACAACGCCGGCAAAATCAACCGACGACTCCCGACCCGTGAAACAAAAAGCCCGGCGACCAGCCCCAGCACGATCCCGAGAAAGCTGATCAGCGACACGAGAAACCCAAGCGCCACTCCGGCTTGGGGATAGGCCATCTGAAGGTCCGTGAAGGGAACGGACATTTTGGCGAACTGACCGGCGGCCCCGAGGCCAGCGGCCCAGAGCAACAGGATGAGGCTGAAGGATGTGCGCGAACTGTGCATGCGCCCTGATTGCCCATTGGGGCGCGGAATGGAAGGCCACGTAATCGGCAGGCCCTCCACTAACTGTCGAGGACAGGCACCTCCGGCACCTTGACGCCGGGGATCGACTCGGGAGTCACCACGGTGCGGCAATGCTCGACAAAGGCGGAGATGTTCAGGACCGAGCGCGCGCCCGAGGTCATGACCAGCCCCATTTTCATCGGCCGCACAGGCCCGTTCAACGGGATGAACTTCAGCTTCTGCCCATCCGGAGACGTGTCCGACAGTGGCCGGATGTTGGCGATGGAATATCCGAACCCATTGCCGACAAGGCTGCGCATCACGGCCATATCGCGGGTGCGTTCGGCGATGTGCGGTTTCACTCCGATCTGGCTGAAGAAAGACAGGAAGTACTCGGCCGAAAAGGGCAGATCGAGCAGGATCATCGGGTGATCCTTGAGATCCTCCACCGAGACCGACGGCAAATCCGCCAAGGGATGATCCTCGGCGACAATCGCGTAGGGCGGCAGTTCGACCAGCGGCACGAATTCCAGCTCTGCCGGGATCGCCAGATCATAGGTCAGGGCAATGTCGATCTCGGCGCGGCGCAGCCAGTCAAACACCTGTGACTGGGTCAACTCATGCTGGCTGACGGTCACATCCGGAAAGCGCGCCACAAAGCTCTTGCGCAGACGCGGCACGACGAGTTGTGCGAAAGTCACAAGACAGCCGACGGACAACGGCCCCTGTACCTTGCCCAGAACATCCCCGGCCAGCCGGTTCAGAACATCCGCCTCGTCAAGCACCTTGCGGGCCTGCACCATGAACTGCCGTCCCGCCTGGGACAGCGACAGGCCATGCGCGTGCTTGCGCACGAACAGCGGGATGCCGAATTCTTCTTCCAGTTGGCTGATCGCGGCCGAAATTGACGGCGAGGAGACGTTCACCTTGTCGGAGGCAAGAGCAATCGATCCGGCCTCGCCGACGGCGACGAAGTATTCCAGCTGGCGAAGGGTGAACCGCAAAGGCATGCGCCGGGAGTATCCGATGCGGTTCAACAGGTTCAAGCCCGATACTTGGTCCAGGTGGCCTTGAGCGCGGTGTATTTGTCAAAGCTGTGCAGCGACAGGTCTCGCCCAAAGCCCGATTGCCTTATGCCGCCGAACGGCCTCTGGGTCGACTGTGCGTCCACCGTGTTGACGCGACAGGTGCCAACAGGCAGGGCATCCGACACCCGCAGCGCGCGGCTGAGGGTATCCGTCGCCAGCCGGTAGATTGGATCGTTGGTCATGGTGACCGCCTCCTCCTCGCTGTCGAAGGGCACGACGGACAGGCCGGGTAAAGGATATCGTCCCGCGCCAACGGGTCGCCGTGGGGCCCTTGCCATCGACCGCCGTCAGCGCGACCAGACCCCGGTGTTGAATGCCCTCCGCGCCGCCAATGAAGGCTTGCGAGCGGAAGTCGAGGGCCGCCGCGCGGGATTTTTACGCGGTAAATGCAGGTTTGGGCACAGTCTCTCCGCCGGTTCTAATCGTCGCCGGGAACGCCGTAGGACGGTGCCTCGCGGGGGTCGAGCGCGCGCTGCACATAAGCCTCAAGCTGCGGCTTGTAGATATCCCAAGCGATGGCAATCGCCTCGATCGGGCAATCTTCGGTCCAGTCGCAACGCAGGTCGGCCACCGGCCAGGAGACGCGATCGACAATCTTCAACCCAGCCGAATGCACCGGCCCGGCTTCGCCACCAGCCGCCAGCCCGGCCCGCATTGCAGCAATCAGCCGATCGCCGATGTGGCCCTGCGCGGCCAGAAATCCGTCGACAATCGCCTGCGGCACGCCCTCGTTGGCCAGCATATTGCCGCCCGAGGCCACGTTCTCGGCCTGTGCCTGGGTCCAGATGCCAAGCGAATTGGGGCCGGAGTGAATCGCGGTCAGGCCAGCTCCATCGACCGCAAGCAATTGCCTGTACTCGATAAACCGGCCCTGCGCGACAACGCCGGCGATGGCCTGCGCCGCGCTCTGCCCCTGTTCCAACAAATCCAGCGTCAGCGGACCAAGCGTCGGGTCCGTCACGTTCTGCGAGGCCACCGCCCCCACACCGGCACGCGCATAGGCGCAGCGCGCCGCGACGGCGGGCGAAGAGGACGAGATGGCGATACCGAACATACCGGTGTCTGCGCAGCGGGCGACGAGGGAAAAGGTCATGGCGTCAGTCCGGTATCACGGCGGTGCCGTCGATCTCCACCAGCCATTCCGGCCGGGCCAGCGCAGAGACCACGAGTCCGGTCGAAACCGGATGCACGCCCTTGATGTACTCGCCCATGGTCCGATAGACGGCCTCGCGGTGGCGCACGTCGGTGATGTAGACCACCACCTTCACCAGGTGCTCCATCGAGCCGCCGGCCTCCTCGATCAGTTGGCGGATGTTCTGCATCACCTTGTGGGTCTGCTCCACCGGATCGTGGCTGTCGATGTTGCTGGCATCGTCGAGGTTCTGCGGGCATTGGCCACGCAAATACACGGTCTTTCCGCCGTGGGTGACCACCGCCTGGCAGAGATCGTTGTCGAGGTTCTGTTCGGGATAGGTCTCGCCAGTGTTGAACTTGCGGATGCGGGTGTGGGCCATTGAGCGTGTTCCTGTGGTCAGTCGTGGGATGGGGGCGGCCCGTCGGCCCCGTTGATCTGTGCGTTCAGATATTGAGCGAAGTCGTAGTTCGGGCGTTCCAGATGGCTCAGGTGGCCGGGGCGCGACAGGCCCGACAGCAGGCCCTTGTAGACACGTTCGGTACAACCACGATCTTCAACGTTCACCCGGTCCAGCAACGCCTTCAACTGGTCGAAATACTGATGCGCTTGCGGGTCGTTGGCGAATTCTTTCGCCATGCCGCCACCAAACAGGATGCGCACCTTGCCTGGCCCGTCCGGGTGCAGCGACAGGTACCAGAAATAGCCGGGCGTCAGCGTGATCATAAGGCTCGGATAGAGTGCCAGCAGGTAGGTCGTGCGCCGCTCGTCCCCCTTCAGCCGGTCGTTCGACGGGTGCGCCAGCGCGATCGGCAACGTGTCGTCCTTGAAGATCGAATGATAGTTGAACGCTGGCAAGCCCTCGGGACAGACCATCTCTTCGAGCTTGGAAAGGCCGCCGATCGTGCCCGAATGACAGACCGGCAGGTGGTAGCTCTCCATGAAATTCTCGGCCAGCACCTTCCAGTTGGTGTCCCAGACATGGGTCTCCTGAAAGGTCTCGACGTAGGTGCCCATGTCATAGGCGCTGACCAGGGCTTCGACGTCTTTCAGTTGGTCGGCGACCGGCGGGGCGTCGGGGTTGAGCGTGATGAAAACCCAGCCGAGCCATTCCTCGCACAGGACCTGTGGCAGCTTGTAATCCTGCTTGCAGAACCCTCGGTTCAGCCCCATCCCCGGTGCGCCGCGCAGGGTTCCGTCCAGGTTGTAGGTCCAGCCGTGATAGGGACAGGAGATGGCGCGGGTCTTGCCACGGCCCTGCAGCATCGTGGACATGCGATGCAGGCAGACATTGGACAAGGCCAGCAGCGCGCCGTCGCGATCACGGAGCACAGCCACGGGTTGCCCTGCCAATTCGATGGTTGTGTAGTCGCCCGGCTCGGCCAACGTGCTGGCGCGCCCGACGCAGATCCATTCCTTGCGGAAGATATGCTCCAGCTCGGCCTCTGCAAAATCTTGCGAAGTGTAGACTTCCGGCGGCATCGCCTCGGCCCGCTCGAACGGCAGCGCCGCGTTGTTTGCCAACGCCTGTGCCGGGGTCCGGTCAAGTTGATCCTTCGCCATCACCTTACCTCGTCGTTCGATCCGCGGAATTCATTCGGCAGCCTTGCGCATCGCCGACGCATTGTACTCCAGATACTTTGCCTGTGTGACAATGTGATCCGCCACGAACCGCGCATCGTGCCAGACGCCCCAGATAAAGGACGAGCCGCGCCGGGATTGCCACGGCAACCCCAGAAAATAGACCCCGGGCTCGGCCGACACGCCGCGTTGGTGAATCGGCTTGCCGGATTGTTCGAAGGTATCGACCTGCAACCAGCTGTAATCGAGGGAGAATCCGGTTGCCCAGAGGATCGTTGTGATCCCTGCCTCGGCGAGGTTCAGCGCATGTAGCGGGTGGGCGACGCAATCGGGTTCCGCCTCGATCCGGCGGGTGTCGGGGTCCTCGGGAAGGTCCAGACCGTTGCGCGCGATGTAGGCGTCGGCTTCGTCCAGCATCGACAGGTAATTGGCGTCGCCACGTTCGATATTGGCGGCCAGATCGCTGCCAAAGGTGACCACACCATCGTTGCAGGATTCGGTCCGCCCGACCAGGATCATCCCCTGATGAGCGAGGCGGCGAAAGTCGATCGTGTGGCCCCCGTCGGCGCCGCTCACCGAGATCGTGACATGCTCCAGCCCCGGCGCCAGCGCGGCGGCATCCCATTTTCCAAGAACCCCGAGCCACCAGCAGAAGTCGCGTCCGCGATAGGCGCGCGGCGGCCGGTCGTGCGGGCCAACCGACAGGTACACGCGCTTGCCCGCTTGCAGCAGCTCATCGGCGATCTGTACTCCGGACGAGCCCGCCCCCACCACCAGAACGGCGCCCTCGGGCAGCTGGTCAGGGTTGCGATAGGCACTGGAATGGATCTGCGTCACCCCGGCCTGTTCGGGAATGACATCCGGGATGATGGGTTGCTGGAACGGTCCGGTCGCGGCAACCACGTTGCGCGCCTCGATCACACCCTCGGAGGTCTCGACCCGAAATCCCGGGCGGCCCTCGTTCCGGAGCACCTGTTTCACCTCCACTCCACAGCGGATCGGCGCGTCGATCTGATCGGCATAGGCCACGAAGTAATCGGCCACCTGTTCCTTGGGCGCAAAGGCGTCCGGGTCGAGCCCGGCAAACTCCATCCCCGGAAAGCGATCATGCCAGGCCGGGCCGTTGGCCACCAGCGAATCCCACCGCTCGGAGCGCCAGCGTTCGGCGATCCGGCTACGCTCCAGCACCAGATGCGGGATGCCGGCCTTGCCCAGATGCTCGCTCATCGCCAGCCCTGCCTGTCCACCGCCAACCACAAGAGTGTCTGTTGTTTCGGTCGGCATGAGATTGTCCCCTCCTGGATTCCGAGGATCTTCGGCCCAAACGGCGCGATCCGGCCAGCAGGTCGGGTCCTTGGATGTGTCCGAACAGATGTTTCAGCCGCGCTGACCTGGAAAAAGCAAAACATCTGACACCCGTGATTAGGTATGTCCTAATCCAGGGCCGGCCATTCCGTCCGGGGCTTGCGGATTCTTACCCCACACAAGACCATGTCTGCCGGATGGCACCGGCAGCAAGTGACTCTGAGCAAGTGCGAAATTCCATTCGCGCCCAATATCAGGCATGCTTGCCAAAATATCGGGCAGGGTCACCGAGGATCGGGCGCGTCAGTGTGTAATGATTCAACGTCCTTTGGGCCTGCCCGGGGCTTAGGGAAAGCCTAAGTTCGCCTGTGGAACTGCATAGGTAGGGATTCCCGACGGTATCGCTAACCTGTGCCGATACGGGCCAGCCAGGGAGACGCGCGTGTCCGACGCAAGACAGATAGCCATCGACGTCAGAGATGCCGTGAAGCGATACGGGGATTTCACCGCACTCAAGCGGATTTCGCTGTCGATCTATGACAACGAGTTCTTTACGCTGCTGGGCCCGTCGGGCTGTGGCAAGACAACCCTGTTGCGCATGATCGCCGGCTTCGAGGACGTTACCGAAGGCGCGATCTACCTCTATGGCAAGGAGATAGAGGACCTGCCGCCCAACCGCCGCCCCGTGAACACGGTGTTTCAGAATTACGCGCTGTTCCCGCACATGAGCGTGCTGGAGAACGTCATGTTCCCGCTGGAAATGATGGGCAAGAAGGGTGACGCCAAGCGGCGCGCCAGAGAGGTGCTGGAACTGGTGCAGCTGACGCAATTTGCCAACCGCAAGCCCTCGCAATTGTCGGGCGGGCAACAACAGCGGGTGGCGCTGGCGCGTGCGCTTGCCCCCCAACCCAAGGTGCTGCTGCTGGACGAACCGCTCTCGGCGCTCGATCAGAAGCTGCGCAAGGCGATGCAGATCGAGCTGAAGCATATCCAGCGCGAAACCGGCATCACCTTCATCTTTGTCACCCATGATCAGGAAGAGGCACTGACCATGTCCGACCGGATCGCGGTCATGTCGGCGGGCGAATTGCAGCAACTTGGTAAACCGACCGAGATCTACGAGCACCCGCGCAACATGTTCGTGGCCGATTTCATTGGCGAGACCAACCTGTTGGAGGTCTCGGTGGATTCCTTCGAGGCCGGTCGCGCCGTGTGCCACCTGGGCGGCGGACACGAGATGCACGTGGATGCGGTGGACGGCGTCGGCATCGGCAGCAAGGTGCACCTGTCCGTGCGCCCGGAGCGGCTGTATCTCACCGATGTGCGGGCCGATCCGGATGCCCTGCCTGCCACGGTTCTGGAAAACATCTTTGTCGGCACGAACATCATGACCATCGTGGACCTCAAGGACGGGCCCAACTTTACCATCCGCGCCGCCAATTCCGACCGGGGCAATGCCCGGGTGTTTGACGCCGGCAGCGCGGTCTATGTCAACGGCGACAAGGGCGCGGCGCGCCTGTTGGTGGACTGATGGCGGGCGGAGCATCCCCTGGCGGCAGCGCAACCACCGACACCTACGCCGGCGCGCGCAACTGGCTCTTGATGCCGGCCTGGCTGGTGCTGGGCATCCTCTCGCTGGCCCCCGTGGCGATGATGCTGGTCTATTCCTTCCTGACCAAGGAATTCCGCGGCGGCGTGATCTGGGAGTTCAGCCTCGCAGCCTATGACCAGTTCTTCTTTGATCGTGGCTTGTTTGGCGACGAGCCGCCCCGGATCGAATGGACCTATATTTCGATCTTCTGGCGCTCGATCTGGCAGGCTGGTCTTGCGACGCTGATGTCGTTGTTGATCGGCTTCCCCACGGCCTATTTCATTGCCACACGGCCTGAAAAAGTGCGTCCGATCTGGGTGTTCCTGATCACCATTCCCTATTGGGTGAACCTGTTGATCCGAACGGTGTCGATGAAATTCCTGCTGCGCGACAATGGCCCGCTGAATGACTTCCTGATGTCCACCGGGCTGATCGGCGAGCCGATCCACATCATCAACACCAATTTCGCGGTGCAACTGGGCCTGTTCTATTCCTACCTGCCCTTCATGGTGCTGCCGATCTATGCGTCGGTCGAACGTTACAATTTTACTCTCAGCGAGGCTGCCGCCGACCTGTATGCCAGCAAATGGGTGACGCTGCGCCGTATCCTGCTGCCCACCGTGAAGCCGGGCGTGATCGCCGGTTGCATCCTTGTCTTCGTGCCTTCCCTTGGGTCGTTTCTGGCGCCCGACCTGCTGGGCGGGGCCAAGAATTTCATGATCGGCTCCCTGATCGAGGAGCAGTTCAAGGGTTCGGCCGGCAACTGGCCGTTCGGCGCCGCCATCGCGATGGTCCTGCTGACGATGGTGCTGATCCTGCTGCTCCTCTTTGCCCGCCAACAAGCGCGCGCCGACAGGGAGGCCGGGCAATGACCGCCAAGACGGATGTCCGCAACTATCCGGGCTTCATTGCCATCACCATTCTCTGCCTGGTGATCCTCTATGCGCCGCTGCTGGTGGTGACAGCCTATTCCTTCAACGCCTCCGCCTCGATCACGATCTGGGAGGGGCTGTCGGTTCGTTGGTACATCGACGTTTTCACCGGGCCGGAATCAGCCAAGTTCAAATCCGCTGCGATGAATTCCTTTTCCATCGCCCTCATGGCCGCGACAACCGCCACGATCATCGCCACCTGCGCGGCGACTGCCATGGTGCGAGGCGGCAAGTTCCGTGGGCGCACATTGTCGTTCGGGCTGATCTCGCTGCCGCTGATGGTGCCCGAGATCGTGACCGCCGTGGCCACTCTGATCTTCTTCAACGCCATTGGCTTCACGCGGGGCTATACGACGATCCTCGCGGCTCACATCGCCTTTTGCATCCCGTTTGCCTACCTGCCGATCTCGGCGCGGATGCAGGGAATCGAAGGCACCTATGAGCAGGCCGCGCAGGACCTGTACGCGACCAGGGCCCAGGCCTTCCGCTACATCCTGCTGCCATTGATGATGCCGGGTATCATATCGGGCTTCCTGCTGGCGTTCATCATCTCGCTCGACGATTTCATCATCACCAATTTCGTCAAGGGAGCGGGCATCGAAACCCTGCCGACAGCGATCTTCGGCTCGGTCAAACAGGGCATCAAGCCCAATATCATGGCGATCTCGACCATGTTGCTGGGGGTGTCCGTGGTGATGGTCACCATCAGCTACTTCGTCAGCAAAAAAGACAACACACAGTGATCCAACAAGGGGAACCGCAATGAAGACTCTACTCAAGGCAAGCACTGCCGCTCTCGCCCTGTCCATCGCCGCACAGGGGGCGGCCGCCGAGGGCAAGCTGGTGATCTATCACTGGTTTGAATACATGCCGCAGGAGTTGCTGGAAAAGTTCGCCGCTGAACACGATGTCGAGGTGACGATGGACACCTACGATTCCAACGAGGCCATGCTGGCCAGCCTCAAGGCCGGCGGTCTGGGCACCTACGACGTTGCGGTTCCGGGCGACTACATGGTCAAGATCATGGCTGGCGAGGGCATCCTCGACGAGATCGCCGAGGGCGAGCTGGCCAATGCGGGCAACATGATGGACGAATGGGCCGATCCGGCGTTTGATCCGGGCCGCAAGCATTCGATCCCGTACCAGTGGGGCTCGACCTCCTTCATGGTCGATCGGGAGGTCTATTCGGGCGACATCAACACCACCGACATCCTGTTCAACCCGCCCGCCGAACTGTCCGGCAAGATCAACATGCTGGATTCCCAGGGTGAAGTGCTGGCCATGGCCGCGTTGCACATGGGGATTGAACAATGCAGCACAGATCGTGACAAGCTCAAGGCGCTCAACGAGATGCTGACCGGAGCCAAGGCGCATTGGGCTTCGTTCAACTCCGATACCGCCAAGGAAGTGCTGGTGTCCGGCGATGCCGCCGTTGGTCAGATCTATGACGGGTTTGGTGCCAAGGCGCGGGCCGAGAAAGCCAGCCTCGAATACGCGTTCCCGACTCAGGGCTATGTCGTGTGGATGGACAACGTGGTGTTGTTGAAAGATGCGCCGAACCGCGAGAACGCACTGAAATTCATGAATTTCCTGCTGGATCCCGAGAACATCGCCGCCGTCTCCAACTATGCCCGTTATGCGCTCGGCGTGAACGGCGCGGGCGAGTATCTCGACCCCGAACTGGCGACCTTGCCCGAGGCCAACCCACCCGCCGGGTCCGGGGCAGGGGCCTTTATCGAGGTCTGCGACGAGCAGACCCAGAGTGTCTACGACCAGATCTGGACAAACCTGAAGAAGTAAGCGCCTGAGCGCATCCGATCCGCCAGGGAACATCTGGCGGATCGGCATCGGTGGGGGCGCGCCATCTGCACCTCTTGAACGCGGCTTGCCCATTGCCAATCTCGCTGAATGAGGATCTTCGTTTCAGATTGCGACCACCAGCAGCTGGCCCGATGATCCTCCTAACGGGGTGCCGCCCTTCGAAACAGGCGCGTTTCTGGGCGTATTCACTTGCGTCCGGGTCGCCATTTGACGATCCTGATCTTGTGCCGCCGGGTCCTTGTCTGCATGCGATCGATGCGCCGGGCGAGGGCTGCGGGCGCATCCGGGCAAAGAACCAGGCGGAAGGTACAGAACCATGCCAACCAAAGCAGAGCTTGAAGCGGAACTGGCTGACCTGCGGGCAGCGATGGACGACCGGGCCGAGGCGACGCAGGCCGACGAAGAGGAGCAGGCTGCTGAGGGTGGCTCGGCTTTGGGTGACCTGCTGGCCGAGCACGGTTTCGAGGGAGGCGATCTGGACAGTCTCCTGGCGCAATTCTCCAAGGAACTCGGCAACCTGCCGCAGCACAAACCGCTTCTGACGGCGCTTGGCGCCTTTGCGCTCGGCTTTGCCGCCGGGCGGATGTCGAAATAGGGTGGATCCGATGAACAGCAAGATGACCCGCGACCTTGAACGCACACGGAGCCGTGTCGCCCGTAACGCCAACATCGCCCTGCGGGCCGAACGGGTGATTGCCCGCCGCAGGTTTGCAATGCTTCGCACGCAAACGGGTCTGCTGACCTTTGCCGGGCTGGTGGCCGGAATCGGCGTCATCATGTTGAACGTTGGTGCATTCTTCTGGATTGCATCGTTTCAGGGCAATGCAGCGGCAGGCGTGATCGTGGCGATCGTCAATTTCGTGTTGGCGGTGTTGCTTGCCCTGTTTGCCGCGCGTGTGAATGTCGATGCGGAACTTGCGCCCTTCATGGAGGTCCGCGATATTGCCATGCAGGATATCGAAACAGAGGTGGGAGATGCCCTGTCGGAGGTGCACGATCTTGCCGAGAACGTCCGTCGCATGGCAAAGGACCCATTCAGCTCGACCCTCTCTGGCCTGATTGGCCCTGCGCTATCTATCCTTCTGAAAGCGATGAAGAAATAGCCACATGGGGCCTGTCGGTTTGGGTCTGGGCCAGGGTGTGCAGACGCCCTGCCTTGCACAGACTCATGCGAGAGGTTTCGATCAATTCTCCGGATCGCCACCCGCAATGGCCCCTTCGATACGTCCTGTCCGTTTTGGAGAGCGGGCGGGCGCGGGAGAGGTCCGAAGCGGTTCGAAGCGAGGGAACTCTGCCTCGCGCTTTGGAACAGGTTCTGGTTTTTCGCACGGGCCAAGTGTCGAACAAGCAGTGTCGGGTCAACAACGTCTTGCCGAGCATGACACTTGAGTGTATTCGAGCGATTGTTGCCCCTATAGCTCAGCTGGTAGAGCACCTGATTTGTAATCAGGGGGTCCGCGGTTCGAGTCCGTGTGGGGGCACCATTTTTCAAAATGAAATCAGACGCTTACACATCCATCCGCTGCCCTTTCGGTGCGTTGTTTGCGTCTAGAACAGTATAGACACGGAAATTGCCGAATCCGTGGCTTTGTGGACGCATCGGCTTTGTTGCACAAACCGGACGCAGGGTGGACTTCGGCTTTCCCCTGACGGACTTGTCCTACGGCCTCTGTGACAGGTATGCCGATGGCAGTGTAGCGGTTGAGGACGGCGATACGGATCTGGAGTTCCGCGACCTGTCGGTCGACGTCCCGGGCCATGAGCGATTGGCCCATCAGCTTCACACACTGCATCCTTTCGCCGGGAAATCGATCCCCCGGATCGCTTTCTGAGCCGGCTCAAATCTCGACGCGGCTTGGGCGGTGGTATCCGCTGCACCTTCGCCATGAAACTCGGCCCAGGTATCGCGATGCATTGACCGCTTCGTTCCGAGCGATGGCTCCGGCGCTCGACGGCCTCCACGGCTTGGCGTTCTTGCGCGGCGGGATGACAGCGTGGGCACCACGCGCTGCAATTGCGTCATGGCATTTGCGTGTGTCATGGGCTCCATCGGCGGTGACTGATCCGATGGCTTGCGGGCTCGATCTGGTCCAGTGGTTCCGGCAACATGGGTGCATCACCGACTTTGCTGGTCGTAACGTCCACGGCCCGAACCTCCACCGTTTTCTCGCCAATCCCCCTCTCATCGTTTGCTTTGCAAACGACTGCCGGGCAATGGATGTGTATCTTGCGCCACAGGCGGCGCTTGGACCCACCGTGCTTGCGCGCGTTCCACGCGCCTTCGCATTCCCCTTCGTCCTCGGCCTTGATGCCTGTGCTATCCGTTGCCCGGCAGGGTATTGCGCAGCAATGCCCGAGAGGGGATCAGAAGGTTCAGCGGGCCGGTGCCGCCACGATACGGCAGGTTCACGTTCAGCATTCCCTGGCGGCGGCACAGCGTGCTGAAATCGGGCACTGGCCAGTCCAGACCGACCAGCCGCAGCAGACTTTCGACGCCCCCGGTCGTCTGCCTCGGGGGCCTGACGCCACGAGACTATGCTAACCGGTCAACGGAAGACCAAAACCTGAACAGAGCTAACTCATAAACGAGGACTCTCTGGGGAGCAGGTCACTCCCTCTCGGTGATGCGCGCATCACCTGCCGGTCAACGGATCGTCAACGATCCGCGCTGCTTCTGCGCCTCATTGCAAGCCGACCGGTTCGTGGTCTTGTAGGTCGCAGGGGCCCAACTGCTCATGCTGTCGAGCTATCATGTTGGATTCAGGCAGTGAATCCCTCACCTGATTTGTGCAACAGAACCCTCCGCTTCCCAATCATAGGGGCGGACCACTTCATTGGGGGAGGCTCAGGCGCAAGCCCAGGCGGCGTCGCGCGCGGAGCAGGTCGGGCGGCGCCCCATCCCCAACCTCAAGTCTCGCGGTTCGCGTCCATCAATCCTTCCCGAACGGCATAGGCGATCAACTCCGCGACCGAATGGGCCTGCACCTTGCGCATCAGGTTGGTGCGATGATTGTCCACGGTCTTGGCGCTGACGCCCAGGCGTTCCGCGATGTCCCGGTTCGCAAGCCCCTGTGCCACAAGGCTCAGGATCTGACGTTCCCGCGCTGTGAGTTGCTCCTGTGTCGCAGCCAGCGCGAGGATATCCTCGACCCCGGGACCGAGAACGGTCTGACCCGCCAGAATGCCGGGAATGGCGGCCGTGAACGCGCCGATCTCCTCGCGTTTCAGGAAAATCGCATCCGCACCGGCTGTTGCCAGTTCGGACAGGAGGCCCTTGGAGGTCATCCCCGAGAACACGATGATCCGCGTCTCCGGCGACCAACGACGCGCCTCGCCGAAGACCTCGATGCCGCGTGAATAGGGCATGGCGATATCGAGGGTCAGCAGGGTCGGTTGGTGATTGCGGATCATCGCAACCGCCTCCAGGCCATTGGTCGCTTCGGCCACCACCTTGATGCCGGCGGAGTTCAGGATCTGCGCGATCCCCTGGCGGATCATGGCGTGATCATCCGCGATAACGGCGGTTGGAGAGGTCATATGGCTGGCTCCTGTCCTGGTTCGTGCAATGATGGCGCGCTTGGGCCACGCGCGAAATCGAGTCGGGCGACGGTGCCGACGTTCAGCGTCGAGGCAAGATCGAATCCTATCCCGTCCTGTTCCGCCAACTCTCCGACGATGGCGAGGCCCAGCCCCGATCCGGTCGATTGCGCGCCCTTGGCGCCACGCTCGCGCAGGCGCACACAATCGCTCGCGTCCATACCCTGCCCATCGTCATGAACCTCGATCGAAATCACCGGCCCGCGGCGGCGGCAGCCCAGCAAAATCCGGCTGGCCCCGGCATGTTGCAAGGCGTTCGACACGAGGTTCCCCACGCTGCGCATCACGGAGAGCGGATCGGCGAAGATGCTCTCCGAGGAATGCACAACGCGCAGATCCGTTCCCTGGCGATCCGCTTCTGCCTTGAACATGGCCGCCACGTTCTGGAAGACGAGATTGAGGTTGAATGTCTCTTGCGCACCGATCTGGGGCGGATCGGTATCGCCAGTGCCAAGCGGTTCGGTCGGAGCCTCGAGCCCCGCGCGCACGATCTCGTCGAGATAGTTGAGGCTGTCCTTCATGTCCTGCCGTTCCAGATCTCCGCCGGTCAGGGCCATCTGCAAGGAGGCCAGGGGTTGCCGGATGTCGTGCGCCGCAGATGCCAGCGCGTCCTTGCTGCGCTGCGCCGCCGCCGCGGCCCGCTGCCGATCATCTTCGGCGCGTCGCAGGGCCTCGCTGAGGTGAAGCCTATCTTCGGTCAGGCGCAATTGCTCTCGCAAGAAGCCGTCCCGTTCGCGCCGCGCCGCCATGATCCTCAAGGCGATGGCGGTCGAGAAGGCAATCGCCTCAACCAGGAAGCCGACCCTCAGGGCAGCGCCAACCAGTTCCTGCGCGAACAACCCTTCTGTGAGGTATCCGAAGATCCCGAACAGGAAGGATGCCGCAAGCGCCCCGAACCCTACGACAAGAAACACCGCGCCGGGCGTCTTCTGGCGCGCCGCGGCCGAGGCAAGCGCCACCTGCAACATCGTGCCGAAGCCGACCGTCAGCAAAGTGATGTTCTTGTAGGCAATGGTCGAAATGAGTGGAACGGAGAGCAACGTCAGACAAGCCAGGAGGCCGATGGTCGTCATCGCCACCCAGTACAGCCCTCTCGCCCGGTCCCTGGCCGCGGCGAACCGAGCGACGAAATTGATCCCGAGGGCGACGGAGACCATCGAGAGGATCGCGAGCGCCACGTGGTTGAACCCCGGCGCATTGGGCCAGAGGAACTGGAACGCGTACCCCTCCATATGAACGAGCAGGACAACGCTGCTGAGCATGTAGCCGCCGTAGGCGAAGGCGCGTCTGCCGTCGAGGCCATAAAGATACACCGTGGAGATCAGACCCATGCCGAAGATGAGGGCCGTCAGCGCGAGGATCTGCCCGGCCTCGTTCTGGACCCGCTTCAGGAAATTGGGGCCGGCTTCGACAAAGAGCGGCATCTCGGTCGCCTGGTTGGTTCGATACCCGATGAACAACGTCATCGCGTCTCCGGCATCGAGCGCGACCTCGGACATGAGGTGCCGATAGGCGATCGGCCGGGCGTCGAACGTATCTGACGCCGTCAGGGACAACAGCCGCGTGGCACCGGCCTCCGCGGCCCCGTCGGGGACAAGGTAGACATCGATGGATTGGGCGACGGGTATGTCGTGGGTCAACCACCATTGGCCACCGGCCTCACCGGGGTTTTCGATCTTCAGCCGCACCCAGTAACGGCTCTGTCTGGCGCCAAAGCCGAAATCGACAAGCGCGCCCTCGACAGGTTTGAAGCGGGAAGAGCTCGCTCCCCCCGCAACATCTTCCAGTGTCAGGTTCCCGGTGTCGTCCACGAAAGCGCAGGCAAACGGCGCAAGATCCAACCGGAAGTCCGCCTCCGGAGAGAGGGGGACGGTCGGGCAGTCCTCCACGGTCCGGGCGCCTGCACTCGTCGCGCTCAGGACCATGAAGGCAATCGCACAAATCAATCGTAGCATGACAATCCAGTTTCCCTGCGCGGTTTCGCGATCATAGACCGCGCTACCGCAACCTGTCACACGATCTGAATGGCTGCTTCGATCTCATCGATCCGCGCGAGGTCGATGTTCTTCAGGATCAGCGCGTCGGCTCCAAAATCGATGGACACGCCCGAACCCCTTGCCTCGGCCAGGGTCGCAAGGGCCGCCGCGTCGCGCCCGGCTGCAAGGGACGCATCGATCCAGATTTCGTCGCTGCTCGGATCGAAATCGGTGATCCGGTCGGTCCCGGTGTTGGGTTTGAGCATGAAGGTGTCGGCCCCGTCTCCTCCGGTGAGCTTGTCGTGGCCGATGCCCCCGTTCAACGTGTCGTCCCCCTTGCCACCAGAAAGCACGTCCTTGCCTCTTCCGCCGCCAAGGGTGTCGTTTCCTTGACCGCCGGACACGTTGTCCTTTCCGTGGCCACCGGAGATGGCATCGTGTCCGTCTCCGCCGGACAGATCGTCCTTGCCCTTGCCGCCATCGAGCTTGTCGTCGCCGTCGTCACCGGCGATGGCATCATTTCCGAGACCGCCGGACAACAGGTCATTTCCGCGCCCGCCGGCCATGTCGTCATTGCCCGAAAGCCCGAGGATGTAGTCGTCGCCGTTGTTGCCGGCCAATGCATCCCGACCAACGTCGTTATCATACCCAATGTCGCCAAGGCGGGTGTAGGTCTGGAACAGCGGCAGCTCCGTGCCGTCGATATCCTTGACCTTCGCATAGTCGGTCAGCCCGAAGGTGATCTTCTGGCTGTTGTCGTAGTGCTCCGCCAGCGGATCGGACACGAGGTTTCCCAGGTTCGCCCAGTATAGGCCGACATTGTGATGCGCCCCGAACCCCATGGGAAAGAGTGACCCGCCGGAATCCTGCTCTTCGTTGTTCACATTGGGCAGGTAGAGCTGTGTGATAGCGTCGTCGAAATTGATGTTTTTGCGCAGAACGTTGTTGCCGACGAAGCCGTCAAGGCCGCCCAGAATGTCGTCGAGACTGTCAAGGTCGACACGCTCCGCAAAGGTCACCGCATCCATGTTGTGCGAGATCCCGATGTAGTGATCGGCCGCGGTCAACTCGACCTTGCTGCCGTCAACATCGACCACCTCGTAGTCGTGTTGCGTCTCGAAGCCGTCAAAGGTCTGGGTGTGGGAGTAGAGTGTCTTGTCGACCCCCGCAGAGGCCAGAGAAACCACCGTCAGGTCGATGTTGTCATCCAGCCGCTGTGCATCAATGGAGGCAAAGATGTCGGCCATGGAACCGCCAAGGCTGTGGCCGGAGACGATCATCTTGTCGATGTCGTTCGACGGGTTGTTCGCATAGGCCAGCGCGGCTTCGACCAGCGGCTTGTGGGCGTTGTAGTGGTGATAGAGCCCGTCTCCGGAAAACGCCTGGCCGTTGATGAAGGCGTTGGCCTTGCTGTCCTCGCTGTCGGTGCCGCGGAAGCTCAGCACCAGCGTCTTGGCGCCGTCGCTGGTCTCGCCAAGCGCCAGGATCGACTGCGCGTCCCAACTTGGGATCAATGCGTCGGCCTTGCCTTCGAAGAGCCCGCCAATCTTGAAACGCGCGTCCTCGTTCTCTACGAAATGGGAGCCGAGATCGGCCTGCTTCATGACCTTCCAGTCGAAATCGTCGAAGTAGCTGTCATAGCGATCCGTCAGACCGTTGTCGGCAGTTCCGTTGTACAGCGCGTTGATGTTCTCTTCGCCGTAGACCGAGCGCGCAAAAAGGGTGCCGATCTGGACGTGCTCCAACGAGTCCGCGACAGTGTGCGCCCCGTCATGTTCAACCCCGACCAGTTCGGTGCGCGCGTTGTTGAAAGTGTTGCTTTCGTCCTGCGTGTCGACGATCTTGACCTTGAATTTGCCGGTGTCCGTGCTCTTGAGCGTGTACTTGATGGTCTCGGAGTTTGTCTGGTCGGCGGTCAGGCCAAAGCTCACCTCGTCCTTGCCGATGTAGCGGTCGGTTCCGTCCGTCTTCTCGACATAGTACTCCAGATCGAAACCGCCCTTGATCAGGCCGCCGTAGTCAGCGCCACCGATGTTGGCCAGAACCGCCTCCAGCTTGATTTCGTTTCCGGCCTTGATCTCGCCGAAGACCTTGATGTCCTGAACGACCAGGTCCGGTGCCTCTGCATAGAAGCCGGTGGACCTGGAGTTGTTGCTGGTCGAGGCTTCGCCGCTGATCCCGGAGACCCGGACCTCGACATTCTGCTGGCCCGCGGTCTCGACTGTGTAGGTGATGCTTTCCTTGTTCGACTGGCCGGAGTTCAGCCCGTATGTCACCGAGTCCGTGCCGATGACCTTGCCATTGACCAGGTATTCGACGTCGAAATTCTTGCCGATCCCGAGGTAGTCGGTCTCGCCGATGTTCTTGAGCGTCGCCTCGATCTTGACCTTCTCGCCAAGGGCCTTGTCGCCGCTGATCGCGATGTTCTCGACGATCATGTCGGGGGCCGACAAGAAGTCCACCTTGCTTTCGAAATAGTTCATCGTCAGCGTCTTGCCGGTGTCGTTGTCGATCCGGAGCCGCCAGTTTCCATTGACCGGATCGCCGTCGAAACCGGTGGAGAAGGTGCTCTCGCCACCGACGCCGTCGTAGTAGATATCGTAGTCCGAGGCGCTGTCGCTGTCCTTGCCGGCGTCAGTATCGTAGCCGAAGTGATCGAAGTTGTAATAGATCGTGTGGCGCTCGCCATCTGGCGAATAGAGGTAGATATCCACATCCCCGAGGTCGACCTTCTGGCCGCCGTTGTAGGCGAGATAGAACTTGTAGGAGACGTTGGTGACCGTTGCGTTTAGCGAGTCGCCCGCCGGGTTGTAATAGAGGTTGTAGGTGCCCTGTCCGATGGATCGGTCAGTTCCGGAGTTATAAATTGCCTGGCCCATGGTAAATCCTCCAAAAAAAGACGGTGTCCTGTTCGCCTCATTACCCTAGTGGGCCGCCACGGTCGGGCATATGGGGTGAATCCCTCATTCGAAACCCGGTGCGTCCGTGCGTCGAGTTCTCCGGGCATCGTGGCAAAGGGTTGGAGCTGTGTATGAACCGGGACCTGCTCCGTTGATCCCTTAGTCATGACGACAGTCGCTGGGTTTGCATTTGTCGGGTTGGGGGGCGGCAATCGCGTCGGGCACGGAACCCTCCCTTGGCTCAAGTGTCCGGCGCTTCGGCGGGGGTTCGGTTTCCGAGCGAGGAGTGTGGCCTGACCTGACTGTCGTCGTTTCGCCAGGCATAATCGAGGGTGTCAGACAATTCCTCAGTCAGCAACTCGTCACGCAGGCTCCCGTTGACGGATTCGATGAAGGCGTTTTGCTGCGACTTGCCCGGATCGGTACGGTGCCAGCCGACGCCGTTTTTGTTGGTTTATCTCAGAGTCGATCGACTGGTGAACCCGGTGCCGTTGTCGCTGCCAGTACATGCTGATCTCGGGGTGGTCTGGCGGGCGTTGGCTGCGGCCTTGCCGCAGGAAGGGCCGGTCCGTCAGGCCTTTCATGACCTTGAGGCGACCGAGAAAATGGTCGGCGTGTCCAACGTCATTCGGCTGCTGACGGAGCTTGTCATGAGGAGCTTCAGGCCGCGCCTGTGCGGCGCTTGCGAGAGGGGAGCAAATGTCCCGCGCTCCTTTACCTGTACCATGGGGAGCGGACCAACGGCCCGCTGCCGATTGATGGTCCCGAAGGTCTCCATACACGGCTTGGGGTGAACCGGTCGACCGCCCGCTGGGCACCCGAACAGATCGAGAATGTCGAAAAAATGCTGGTCGAGGGACTGTCGGAAGGCGGCCTGGGTGTCGACCCTGTCGTTGACGAGATGACCCATCCGGAAACGACGATCACCCGGAAGCTGGCCAACGACCAGCGCCAGATGTTGCCGATCAATGCCAGCGACGAGTCCGACCCGGCCGAGGTCCCTTGTCCATGCCAAGATCGCTGAGGTTCCTGTTTCGACAACAGGACACGGACGGCAGTCGCCTGACGCTCTGTCCGTTCGCTCTGCGGGTGAAGGCGATCTTCGGCGTCATCTTTGATATCCGTGTCAGAGCACCGGGCCGAAATGGTGAACAGGTTTTTCCAGATGGGTTGGTACCTCGGCCAGGCGGCGACCGCCGCTGTGCTCAGCGGTTGGCTGTCGACAAGGTATTGCGCCTGACGCGCCCGCATCGCCGCGGTTGCATCGGGATCACAAAGCAGAATGATGTTCTCGAAGTTCAGTTCGAAGCTGCGCCGGTATGGTCATCGACCTGGCGTGCAAGAACCCGCCTTCGATTTCGAAGATCCTCACACCGGCGGCGAGCAGATCCTCCTAGTAGCTGCGGCTGGTCGTGCCGACGGCGAAATCGTCGTTGCGGGCTGGAGAAATGATCGTCATGTCCACACTGCGGTTCGCCGCCGCGCAGAGTCCCACCTGCATGGAGCCGACCGGCACGAAAAAGGGTGTCGTGATGAACCGCGTGTCGAGGGCCGAATACATCAGTGACCCGACCATATAGGAGGCCGCCGAAGAGCGTGCGGTCGGGCCGGTCGCCACGACCTGTGCGGGAAAACCGGGGACAGGGGGAGGCAGCGGTTGCTTCAGCACATCGGTGATGTCTTCGCTGACATAGGCCATCCAATCGCCTGCAAACATCTGCTGGTTCTGGCACACGACGGGGCCGGTGAGCCGCATTGCGGCATCGGCCGATGGGGCGTATCTCGCCTCGGTCAGGAAATCCGGATCGGCGCCGTTCTGGCTGCCGCAATAGGTGATCGCGTTGTCGATCACCAGGATCTTGCGGTGATTGCGCAGATCGATCCGACGGTCCAGCATCCGTCGCAGGGGGGGCGATGGGCAGCGCGCGGTCAAGGTGGACGCCAGCGGCTTCCATGTCCGTCCACAGGTCTGATTTTTTCAGCAGGCGCGAACCAAGGTCGTCGATCATGGCGCGGCAGGCAACGCCGCGGGTCACGGCGCGTTTCAACGCTTGGGCCATCTTTTGACCGCTGTTGTCGGGCATCCAGATGTAGAGGATCAGGTGAACACGGTCGATGTCCGCTTTGAAACCCGCCATCAGTTGGGCCGAGTTTCCACCGACCGGGTCGAAGCCGCTGATCGACTTGCCAACCTTGAACAGGGCGCTGTGCGGCTCGGTTAGGACGGTAGGATTGTCATCACCCGGGATTTGCGGGACGTCCGGCAACGTTTCCATCACTTTGCGCATCCGGGCGATCCGTTCGCGCCCGATGTTTGTTTCGCCAAGCAGGACATGGGCGAGGACCCCGGCATCGGGCAAGACAATGATCACCAGGATGCAGGCATCGCGCGTTGCGGGGTCGCGATGTGGGCGCAGCAGAATTCGAGCGATGACCCCGCATGGATCGGAACAGACAGAAACAGGACCATGATGGCACGCCTCGCCTGGAACGTCAGTGGCTTGTGCCGCTCTTTGAGCGCCAAATGCCACCGCAGCGCACACGGCACCGACAGCCGGCGGACCCTGACCTCCCGATGCCGACACTCATGGCAGCAAATCGGAGGCATCTCCCAACCGGTATTTCAAGGCGCACAAATGCTCCGCTGCATTTCGGATACTGGCACCAATGGACCAGACAAAGCGGGGGGGCCCACGGTACAGATGAAACGTCCAGGACGACTGTCCGCCAGCGTCACCACCACCGCGCCATTTCGCACCGCACCTGCGGTACGCCCGCTCGATTGTGCGATACACTTTCAATCTCAGGGGACTGATGGCGCGACAGGCCTGCTTCCGGTTCGGCGAGGCTGTTTGCAAACAGTGGCCCCGCGAAACTGCGGGCCATGATGCCGTTGTCGATGGCCGGGACGATCACCTTTCCGCCGTCCTGATAGATGTGCACTGACACGCCATGCTTGGTGTCATACCGGTGCATATGTTCATGGGGGCGGATCGGATCAGGATCGCGGTTGCCGGCAAAAAAACTGCTCCCATGCGTTCGATGTCGAAAGGTTCACGCTAGAAGAGATCCGGGCAGCTGTGCAGGCCGCTTCAGGTTTCAAACCGGTATCATGGACCTGCGATGATATCAGCCGCCGGGGCGATGAGGGCGGGCGTTCAGCCTTGTTTGGGTGATGGGCTTGCGAGCAGGTCCCCAATGCGTTCAGGAAAACGGGCTCGTCGTTCGGCAACCGCCAAGGCCGCTCGATCGTCCGGTTATCCGTCGTCCGGGCAGCCGTTTGCTTGCAGACGTTGAGACGGAGGGCAGCGGCCGCGCCTGTCCGCAGAGACCTGCCCTTGGCGTCGTGTGGCAGGTCGGTGCCAGTGACCTGCGAGTCCTGATCCGCGTTGAAGATCCCCGGCAGCAATATCGGGCGAGCGCGTAGGAACGGACCCGGCCTCCGCGGACGGGCACATGATCCTCCAACGTGGCAATGCTGCGCAATGCCCTGCCGGGCAGTCGATCGGGACCAGACGCATGAGCCTGATCTGGCGACGTCCCCGATCTCGACAGCGTGTGTCGCCCTCTCGTTGCCCCTGGCGGGTCATTTGCTGCCGGTCGTATCATGGCGTTTCAAGGAACTTGTTTGTCCCCTCTCACCGATACTGCGTATCGGCAATGGGCGTGGCGCAACAATGATTGTCCACTGCAGGGGCGGTGCGCGTCTTGATGAACTGTCCTATCGATGCCGGCTCGGCCCCTGGCTTGACGTCCGTCTGTATCCGAACGGCCAACCCATGCTGGATCCCAAATCCCCGGATCAAGTCGCCCCTCGACGATCGGCCATTGCTCACGCCGAGCGGGCCTGTCATCGCTTGGCCTTGAAAATGATGAAAGACAGGACGGGTAGAACGATCGGACAGGCAGGCACGGGGTGCCAACGCCACGGGTCTGGCCGCACTGCCCGTAAAACGGAGGAGATTTGTGCATGAAGATCGGCTTTATCGGTACGGGCGTCATTGCCGAAGCGATTATCGTTGGAATGTCCGCGAGTGACTTCGACGTAGAAGAGGTTCTCGTCTCCGTGAGAGGACGAGAGGTATCCGACAGGCTCGCCCGGCAATTCGACAAGGTGCGAGTGTGCAACGCCAATCAGGACATCTTGGATACGGCAGACCTGGTTTTTCTGGCCGTGCTGCCTCATCAGGCGGAGGACGTCGTCACTGCGCTGCAATTCAAGCCGGGCCAGACGGTGGTCAGCGTGATCGCCACGTTGACGGCCGAGAGACTGGCGGGGTGGATCGGAACGCCGGTGGAAATCACCCGCGCCATTCCACTCCCCACGGTGGCCGATGGTCGTGGCGTCACCGCGATCTTTCCCCACTCTGATCTGCTCGAACGGTTCTTTTCCGGAATGGGTCGGGTCGTGTCCGCGCCAACTCTTGATGCGTTCGATTCCTACGCAATCGCAAGTTCGACGATGGGAACCTATTTCGGTTTCCTTGAGACCGTCTCCAATTGGATGCAAAAGCAGGGCACCGACCCGGCTAGCGCAAAGGCCTACCTCGACACCTTGTTCTTCGGGTTGGCGTCCACGTCCCGCGCTGCGCCCGAGCAAACCCTCGGGGATCTTCGCGTCGGGCATTCCACTCCGGGCGGGCTGAACGAGCAATTGTTTTTGGTCTTCGACGCCAAGGGAGGTGGGGAAGCCCTCACCGATGCCCTCGGCTCGGTTGCCGACCGTGTTCGGGGAGCCCGCTAACGGCATCGAGACCGAAGCTGCCCTGTCCAACAAGAGCGGCTCTCGGCGGACCTGACAAAAGGACGTGCCCGAGGCCAGCAACGCGCGCCGAAGCGTCCGTGGCCCGAATGCACGCAGCCCTTCAACGGCGTCTTCGGACACAACGCCGAACGCGAAGGTGAAGTGAAATGTTTCACCGTGGCATCCATTGTCTGGTCGGGCGTGATGCCCATGACCGATCAAAGAACAGGGCGGCTTCGCCAAGGTGCCGGTGCTCGATCCCGGCGAGACGTTGGGATTCGCGTCCGACGACGATGAGTTTCGGTTTCCCGAAGCACGGTTTCAGATCCCGGTTGGGTGACGAACAGGGCATGTTTCCGAGTGCCGAAGCCAGACCGGGCGCGCCCGAGAGAGAAATTCGAACAGGCGCCATACGCCAATTGGTCGAGATCCCGCCCGATCCGCGCCCCGAGATGACGGTCACCGATGGCGCGCACTACCGCCCAAAGCCCGATGCATAGGTGAACATGCCTCGATCGAAGTTGGCGGAACGGAGCGCATTGTCGATGAACGAACGTGAGGCGTGTTGGTCAAACAGATCGATCACATGGACCAATGCGACAAGATCTCCCCCTTTCCACGGCTTGATCCAAACCTGTCGCAAGTATTCTGGCGAACCAAAGCCAGATAGAGGGTGGTCGAACGCGATGACGACCCTTCGGCAGTCTTGGCTCTGATCCTCAGGTCGATCGTGAAGCTCGTGTGCCGATCGTTGCTCTTTCTCTCGAGACCTGCGCCAACATCACCACGCGATCTCCGGCCCCCATCAGAGCGGATATGATCCATTCTGACGAACGCCTGGTGTTCGCGGATGACTGAGGCGAACCTGACGTGGCGGATCGCCCCCGCCCGGCGGATTTCCTCCGGTTCCGCTGCGTTCAGCCAGGCATGGGCCGCCGGTGACACGGGCATCGTTCGGCAACATTCCGGCCTTTGGACCATCGGTGCCGTGGCCATCCACCTGTGGAATTTCGACGAAGGTGCAACGGTGGCCACAAACGCCACCTTCGTCCGCGCTGCGACTGATACTGAACTTGCAAAATGCATCGCGTTCGCGGTTGGTGTGAACCGGTTCCTTCACTTCCGTGAACCGTCCCCCATCGAGGATCAACCCATGATCCAGATGGATCGCGTCACGCAGATCTTGCCGGACGTTGGAAATCGCTACATGTCGGCGCTGAACGTCAACCATGATCGCTACACCAACGAGGTGGCCCCCACGCGCTCGACATGGCGACGTTCGACACACCCTATGTCGTCATCTGCATGCGCAAGTTGGTGGACGCGTCCGGCCCGGAGGGTGTGGCCGAGGTCAATGCGATCCGGAACCAGATGAGAATCGAGGCTGTATCGGCCAAGCCCTTCCTGCCCGACAGCGCCCGAACGCTAAGTACTCGGGACGCGGGCCTCCCCCGTGGGCTACCTGATCGGCACAGCCGGCGGCTGGGGAGGCTTGACCGTCCATCTCAGCGTCGATCCGAACGCGCCATTGGGCGAAGACAAGAGCCTGCTTCCCGCAGAAGTGCCGGTGGGCGCGGGCTTTCATACGATGACGATGGTGCCAGACATGCCGACGACGAACGCCGCGCGAAGGAGTGGCGGGAACGGTCCTTTCAACTGGGTTGGACGTTCTGAATGCCGGCAAAATGGTGTCACATCCGGCGCAACAACGACTCGACCTCTTCGCGGGTTGGTGCGGAGTTCGAAGCACCGGCCCTGGTTGTCGACAATGCTCCGCAGGCGGCTGCGAACCGGATCGCCTTGCCGAGGGGGCATCCGGTGTTCAGCGCGTATGCCAGCCCGCCATTGAAGCAATCCCCGGCAGCCACTGAATCAATGCTCGAAACCTTGAACGGAGAAACGAAGCCTTCGCTTTCGGCATCCTGATAATAGACGCCCGCCGCGCCAAGCTTGACGACCGCGGCAGCGACACCTTTCTGGCGCAGGAGTGTTGCGGCCTGCGCGGCCTCTTCGGGATTGGTCGGGCGCAGACCCACCAGAAGTTCTGTTTCCGTCTCGTTCGGGGTCACCAGATCCACCCGTGCCAGCACGTCGGCTGGAAGGCCGTCTGCGGGCGCGGGGGCCGGGTCGAGAACCACTCGGCCTCCGGCTTTTCGCACGATATCCGCAGCCGCCAATCCGGCCGAAAGCGGGGTCTCAAGTTGCAGGAGCAACACGGAGGCCGCCTCCAGCGTCGGGCGCGCGCGCTCCACGTCCGAGCCATCGATGGCCATGTTGGCGCCGCCAATGACGGTGATGCAATTCTGTGCCTGCCGGTCGACTCCGATCACGGCGATTCCGGTTTCCACGGTGTCATCGACCAGCACACCGCTGGTGGGCACATCAAACGCTTCAAGCTCCGCAAGGGCCTGCTTCCCAAAGGCGTCCGCGCCCACACGCCCGACGAGCACGGTCGCAGCCCCAAGTCTTGAGGCTGCAACGGCCTGGTTGCAGCCCTTGCCGCCCAACCTGATCGCATAGCGATCGCCGTGCAGGGTCTCGCCTGGCCGCGGCAAGCGGGCACCATAGGTGGTCAAATCGATATTTATGCTTCCGAGAACGACAATTGACATGCTGTGGCTCGCTTCTCTATTTCACCGATTCTCGGACAACGAGTTCCGGCGTCTTGCGGATGATTTCTGGCAGGTCTGATCCGTTCTTCAGATTGCCGATCAGGATTTCGGCGGCCTCCAACCCGAGGTCGAAGCCCGGCTGCCGGATCGTGGTGAGCGCCGGAACCATGTATGCCGCGATCTCCAGGTCGTCATAGCCGACAACCGAAATGTCCGCAGGGATGGACAGGCCGCGCTCAAGGATTGCGCGATAGGCCCCCATGGCCATCAGGTCATTGAAGGCGAAGACTGCGGTCGGAACCTTTCCCTTGTCCAACAGGCACCGCATGGCTTCGTATCCGCCGTGCGCAGTGAGATCGCCGGCAATGACGAGGTCGTGGTCCAGCGACATTCCTTTCCCACGCAGCCCGGTTTCGAAACCGTCAAGGCGATCCTTCGAGCGTGGATGCGTCACCGGGCCGGTCAGGCAACCGATGAGTGTGTGATCGTGGGAAAGCAGGAATTCGGCGGCCAACCGGCCTCCGGTAACGGAGTCATCCCCGATCGCGCAGGCATGCGCCATGGGGGCGGAATCAAGCACGACACGAGGCATTGTCCCGAGGCTGCTGAGTTCGGCCTGGAAATCCTCGTCGCGGCGGGTTGTCATGACTGCAAGCCCGTCGATCCGTTTCTGCATCAGGGTTTCGAGGTGGCTGCGTTGGCGGCCCGGCTGGTCGCCACAATTGCACAGGATCAGGCTGTAGCCGGCCTGGAAACAGCCTTCTTCCACGCCGCTGATCACCTCGGCAAAGAACGGATTGGTCGAGGAGGTCACAAGCATGCCCAGCGTCTGGGTGCGCTTGCTCTTGAGCGCACGCGCCAGGTAGCTCGGCCGATAGTCCAGTTCGTCAACGGCCTTGGTGACCGCGGCGGCTGTTTCGAGGGATACAAACCGTGTCTTGTTGATGACGTGGGAGACGGTCGAGACGGAGACGCCCGCAGCCTGTGCCACATCCTTGATGCTCGCCATTGCAGCCTCGCTTTCGGATTGCGCGGGGGCGGCGAACCGTCCCCGCGCTGTCTCGTAAGTGGAACCTACTTGCGGATCAGTTGGAGCGGAACCGGGGTGTAATCCGGAACGGATTCGCCCTTCAGGATCTTGTCGGCGGTTTCGACACCAAGCGCACCGATCATCGCGGCTTGCTGGGCAACCGTCGCGGCCATCGAGCCGTCCTTGACGGCGGCGACTGCGTCGTCCGTGCCATCGAAGCCAACAACCATGATCTCGCGCTTGGAACCCTCGATTGCCTTGATCGCGCCGAGTGCCATCTCGTCGTTATGGGCAAAGACTGCGTCGATCTCGGGCTGTGCCTGGAGGATGTTCTCCATCACGTTCAGGCCCTTGGTGCGGTCAAAATCGGCGGTCTGCGAGGCGACGATCTCGATGTCGGTCGCGTCGATGCCCTTGTTGAAGCCTTCACCGCGGTCACGCGCAGCAGAGGTGCCGGGAACGCCCTGCAACTCCACGACCTTGCCCTTGCCGCCGAGTGCCTCGGCAATCAGTTGGGCTGCAGCCATGCCGCCCTGTATGTTGTCGGAGGCCACGTGGCTGACGACATCACCGCCCGAGGCGCCGCGGTCGAGGGTCACAACCGGGACATCCTTGCGGTTGGCGGCACGGATGGCGCTGCGAACGGCGTCGGAATCGGTCGGGTTGATCAACAGCAGTTTGACGTCCTTGTTCAGCACGTCTTCGACAGCGGCCAGTTCCTTGGCCGGGTCGTTCTGGCTATCGAGCACCAGAAGCTCGTATCCCAGCTCGGATGCCTTGCCTTCCGCACCCTCCTTGAGCGTGACGAAGAACGGGTTGTTCAGGGTCGAGACGACCAGCGCCAGCGTGTCGGCGGCAAAGCTCGGGGCAGTGGTGCCCAGGAGC
The DNA here is from genome assembly GCA_947495685.1 of uncultured Tropicimonas sp. GTDB lineage: Bacteria > Pseudomonadota > Alphaproteobacteria > Rhodobacterales > Rhodobacteraceae > Tropicimonas. Next base: position 23,506 of record CANLZY010000003.1, on the reverse strand, counting down.
AGTGCGGTGGCCGTTGCGAGACCAAAGAGCTTCTTCATGACGGTTTCCTCCAGATTTGTGTCATGTGGGATTACTTGGACGTTGTTTTGCTGCGACCATCGAGGACCACGGCAAGCAGGATGACGGCGCCCTTTGCGATCATCTGATAGTAGGACGACACATCCATGATGTTCAGCGCATTGTTGAGCACGCCGATGATGAGGGCACCAATCAGGGTGCCCGTGATCCGGCCGCGTCCACCAGCAAGCGATGTACCGCCGAGCACGACCGCTGCAATCGCGTCAAGCTCGTAGGCAAGGCCCGCGGTCGGCTGTGCAGATTCGAGCCGCGCGGTCAGGATTATGCCGGCAAGGGCGGCGAGCGCACCCGAGATGGCATAGACAATGACCTTCACTCGGGCGACGTTCACGCCAGCCAGCTGCGCCACCTGTTCATTGCCACCGATGGCATAGACATAACGGCCAATGCGGGTGTTGTTGAGCACGTACCAGCAGATGAGAAAGACAAATCCGGCGATGATAACGGGGATCGGGATGCCCGCAACATAGCCGCCGCCGACCTCGTAGAAGCTGTTGGCGACGTCGAAATTGCCGGTCGAGATCGGCCGACCGTCGGTGTAGACGAGTACCAGCCCGCGCACCATGGTCATGCCGACCAGCGTGGCGATGAAGGCCTGCACGCCAAAATAGGCAACGATCGTTCCCGACGCCGCCCCGAGGGCGCCACCGATGACCAGTGTGGTCAGTAGCGCAACCATGAGCGGCGTGTCCGCAGCAATCATCGACGCACAGACCGCACCGGCGAATGCCAGGATCGATCCGACCGACAGGTCGATGCCCGCCGTCAGAATGACAAAGGTCATGCCCATGGCGATGATGGCGTTGATTGAGGTCTGCCGCAGGATGTTGAGCAGGTTGTCGACGCTCAGGAAGTTGGGCGAATAGAGCGACACCGCTGCCATCAGCACGATCAGACCGATCAGCGGGATGTTTTCCAAGGCAAATGCCTTGAGATCAAAAGATCGTTTCATTCAACCGTTCCCTCTGTCAGCCCGGCCACAGTGCAGCGCATGATGGTTTCCTGATCCGCCTCGTCGCGGTCGAAGCTGCCGGTGAGCAACCCGTTCGACATGACGAGAATCCGATCGGAGATGCCGAGCAGTTCCGGCATGTCCGACGACATCAGCAGGATGCAGAGACCTTGCGCCTTGAGTTCATTGATGAGCGTGTAGATTTCGCGCTTTGCCCCGACATCGACACCGCGTGTGGGCTCGTCGAGGATCAGGATGCGCGGTTGCGGCACCAGCGACTTGGCGATCGACACCTTTTGCTGGTTGCCGCCCGAAAGCTGCGAGACGATGGCATCGATGCCATGTGTCTTGATCGAGAAGGCGTTGATGTACTCGGTGATCTCTTCCCGTTCGGCCCGCTTGTCGATGTGCCCCGAGCGACCGGTGAATCGGAACAGGCCGGTCAGCGACATGTTGCGCCGAAGCCCGTGCGACTGGATCAGTCCTTCGAGCTTGCGGTCCTCGGTCACGTACCCAATCCCGGCGAGAACGCCATCGCGCGGGCTGCGCAACTGCATTTCCACGCCGTCGATCTCGACCCGGCCGGAGCGAACCGGGTTCGCGCCGTAGATCGCCTTGCCCAATTCCGTACGACCTGCACCCACAAGTCCGGCAAAGCCCACGACCTCGCCGGCCCGCGCTTCGAAGGACATCTTGCGCACGCCCTTGGCGACGAGGTTCTCGACCTTCAGGCGCACATCGGAAGGCTTGGCCGGAACAAAGGGGTATTGGTCGGAGAGTTCCCGACCCACCATGTGCCGGATCAGGGTGTCCTCGTCGATCTCGGCCACCGGACCCTGGTGCACCATGTTGCCGTCCCGAAGGATCGCGACGTCGTCGCACATCTGGAAGATCTCGCCCAACCTGTGAGAGATGAAGACCAGCCCCTTGCCGTCGGCCTTCAACTGGCCAACCACGTCAAAGAGGATCTTCGTCTCGACATCCGTGAGCGAATCCGTCGGTTCGTCCATGATGATGACTTCGGCGTTCATCGATAGCGCCCGTGCAATCTCCACCATCTGTTGCTGCGCAATGGACAGCCTGCCTGTCTCGGTGCGCGGATCGATGTCCTGCTTGAGTTGCGCCAACCAATATCGCGCCTCTCGGTCAATTTCGCTCCACTGGATGCGCCCGGTACGATCCACTGGTTCGCGTCCGAGGAAGATGTTCTCTCCCACGCTCAGTGCCGGAAGCAGGTTCAACTCCTGGTGGATCATCGCGATCCCGGCATCCATCGACTGGCGCGCGGTCGTGAACTGCATGTCCTGACCGCGGTACAGCATGCTGCCGGCGTCACGCCGATAAATGCCGGTGATGATCTTCATCAACGTCGATTTTCCGGCGCCATTCTCGCCCGCAAGCGCCACCACACGGCCGGGCTCGACGGTGAAATCCACGCCCCGCAGGACGCGAACGGCCCCGAACGCCTTGTCGACGGCGTGTAGTTCGAGAAGTGCGGTCATCTCGCGTCCTTTCCCGTCTGTCAGAAGGTTACGCCTGCATGGAGGATGATGTTCGCAAAGGGTGTCACCTCGCCGGTGCGCACCACTGCCTTGCAGTGCCCTGTTCGCTCCTTGAATGCCTCATGTGACACCAGGCCGACGGAAATCGTATTGCCCTGAGCGGCCTCCAGCGCCGCGATATGCTCCATCACGCGCGCATGGAATGCCGGCTGTTTGTCTGCCAGCTCCTGGGCGATGGTCACGCGTTCCACGCACAGTTCGCCAGTAACCGCCTCCAGGACATCCATGAAGCGCGGAAGACCCTTGATCACCGCGAGATCGATCCGCTCCACATCGGTCGGGATCGGCAGGCCGGCATCGCCAATGCACAGGGTGTCCGTGTGACCCATATGGGCGATGACACGTGCAATCGGTGCGCTCAGCAAAGTCGCTTTTCTCATGATCTCCTCCATCACGGCAGCGTCGCATTGCACGAGGTTACGCATAGAAAAACGTTTGCGCAAAGGGTTTCCTGGCGCATCTCCAACGACGCATTGCCGCAGCCGCGGCGGTGTCGCCAGGCGGTAATGCACAAGCCAGCCCTCGATCACCGAGACTTGGCAACGTCCGAATGTCACGATCCCAAGTGAGTGGGCGCCCCTTTGGGATCTCGCGCCCGTCGCCTGCACAACGCTTGATCGTCCGGACAGGGGCCTTTTGCGCCTTGGCGTTGATCCTGCAATGCGCATGGCATCGCTCATTCGCACACGCACCGATGTGGTTCTCTCCTGTCTGCCGATTGAGACCAGCCAATCGTCAGCCAAGGCACGCCCGGCTTTTTTGCTTGCGATCAATTCAATGAAGAACAATTGCCAAGAGCCCGCAATACCGCGAAGCGATCACGTCGGGTGGAAGGGCAGGAATGTGACGTTGGAAACCGGCGCCATTCCGGCAAGTGGGGCCCGACCGCGGAAAGGACACAGGTCGGGATTTCCGAGATTTCCGGGGGTCAATGAATCATGGTTTCCGCGCCGGCCGCAATCGAGATCAGGAGGATTCCCGTGAGCAGAACCGACGCGGTGCCGAGGGCCAGGCCCACCATGGTGGCCAGCCCATCGCGCTCCACGAAGCCGACACCGACAATAAAGAGCGAAACGGCCGGGAACCAGCCGCTGAAGGGTACCGGCAAGAAGAGCGCGAACGCGATCACGAAGAGCAACACTCCGATCAGACGCTCTTTCCTTGGCGCAAAAATGGAAGTGCGTCGCCTTGTCAGCACACGTTCCAACCTGCGTGTGACGGGTCGAAGGCGCAACACCGTCCGTCGCAACTTGTCCGGATCGAGGGTCATGCGCGCCAATGCCTTCGGAAGCCGTACAAACGGATAGCCGAGCATCATCTGGACCGTCGTCAACAGGAGCGGAAGCGCCGTTATGACCGACGACCCGGGCGGCAGCGGCAGCAATGTCAACAGCGAGAACACGACGATAGCCCATCCAAAGGATGCCTCGCCCAGCGACGTTATCAGGTTTCCAAGCGTCAGGGTCCCCGCACGATGCTGATCGCGCGAGTTCCGCAGGATCGGGAGGGAAAGTGAAGGTCTTCTTCGCATCGCGGTATGGCTGTCCATCGTGTACCTTTCGATCCCGTTGCGGATATCATGCCTCGACAGACCGTTTGCAACTCCGAAAAGAACATTCGTCTCCCAGATTAGTGACAAAATTACGGGCCTTGTTGCGCCATTCTAGGGCAGGAGGCGGATCACGTCCCGTTCTTCTTCAGATAACAGTCTGGATCTCGGCGCTGCCGAGGGTCAGGAAGTGTTCCTTGACACGGGCTGCTTGCGCTGCGCGATCAGGACTTCGCGGACGCCGACAACCTCCGCCATTGCTGGCTTCCATTGGCTCCTGGTTGGCCCGAAGCGACTCCAAGGACGACCCGGCCTGTAGGCTCCACCCGGGTCGCGTACCTTCAAGGTCGTCATTCCGGGCGACTTCACATTGTTCGCAAGGGGCGCGGCCAAGCCCGTCTTTCGGGCGTACCGCCAAAGTTCTTTCGATGATGCGAGGGCGTTATTCCGCGGATGGAACGAAAAACACGACGAAAAGTTTCCTGACTGGCAAATCCGGCCGTGTGAGACAGGTCTTCCAGGCCGAGGTCGGTCGTTTCCAACAGGTCGGCGGCAAGCGCGACCCGTTGCCGTGCCAGCCATTTCTGAGGTGTTTCGCCGGTAAGCTCCGACATGCGGCGCAGCAATGTCCTTTCACTCAGACCCGCGTGATCTGCCATGTCCGCGATGGTCCATGGCCGGTCAAGCTGCGCGCGCACGCTATCCAGCAGCTGCGCAATGCGGCCGCCACGTTCAGGCGGGACCGGCGCCGGGATGAACTGGGACTGTCCGCCCTCTCGCATTGGGGCCATGACCAATCTCTTGGCGACGACGTTTGCCTTGGCTGCCCCGAAATCCTGTCGCACCAGATGGAGACAAAGGTCGATGCCAGCCGCGGATCCGGCCGAAGTCAGAACCGAGCCGTTGTCGATGAACAAGACATCCGGTCGGACGTCGACACTTGGATAGCGCTCGGCCAGTGCATCCGTATAGCGCCAGTGCGTTGTGGCCCTTGCGCCGTCCAGCAGACCCGCGGCGGCGAGCACAAAGACGCCAGAACAGATCGACGCGATCCGCGCACCGTTCTGGTGGGCGCCCTGAAGGGCCTGGCAGAGTTCTGCCGGCACCGGCGTGTCGATGCCCCGCCATCCGGGCACAAGGATGAGACTGGCCTCACTCAGCGCAGAGAGATCATGCTCGGTGGCCACGGCGATGCCCCCCGTGGCCCGAAGCGGGCCGGGTTCTGCCGCGACGACCCTGTGCCGATACCACGTGTGGAACTCCGGGCGGGGCAGCGCGAAGACCTCGAGACTGATCCCGAACTCGAACATGCACAGCCCGTCATAGGCCAAGCTGCAAACGAGAGGGCCTTCATCGACGCCTTTGGCGGGATCTGACTGCTTTTTGTCCATCCCGCCAGTATGCCGATCCCGCGCAAATTGCCAAGATGGCCTTGGAAGATACATCAGGAGCCCATGAATGAACGAGTTTCCGCCCAGTCCCGTCGCCGCAGTTCCCGCAGCAGCATCGTCTGATGCGCTCGCGCATTTCTCTGCACGCCTGACCTTCGAAACAGATTGTTGGGACACACATGCCGCCCTGGGCCGAGGTGCCACGGACTTTGTGCTGCTCGATGTGCGCGCGCCGGATCTCCACCGCCGTGGCCATGTTCCGACTGCGATCAACCTGCCGATCGGCAAGATGACCGAACACAGAATGGCAGCCTGGCCAGAGGGTACGCTCTTCGTGGTCTATTGCGCCGGGCCCCATTGCAACGGCGCAAACAAGGCCGCTGTTCGATTGGCAACCCTGGGGCGTCCGGTGAAGGAAATGATCGGTGGTGTCACGGGATGGATCGACGAAGGGTTCGATCTGGAAACAGTCGATCAGGTGCCTGATCAACGCGCCCAAGGCCGTGTGCGGGAAGAACCGGCCAAGTTTTCCTGACGAATTTCTGTCACACGTTTTCAAAAAAGAAATGAAACATGAGCAAGATGAACGTCGTCGCATGGTTCGACATATTTGTGGACGACCTGGGTCGGGCCGTTGCGTTTTATGAAACGGTGCTCGGGCGCAAGCTTGAACCGATAGAGGATCCAACCGGGCAATCCCAAATGATGAGCTTTGCCGCCGACATGAGCGTATACGGCGCAGCCGGCGCCCTGACCAAGACGGATCATGCCTCTCCCGGCGTTGGCGGCACCATCGTGTATTTCTCGTCCCTCGATACCGCGGTGGAAGAATCCCGCGTTGCCGAGGCTGGAGGGATCGTCATCAGGCCGAAGTTCTCGATAGGGGAATTTGGCTGGGTCTCATTGTGCCAGGACACCGAAGGCAACATGTTTGGTCTCAACTCTCTGAAATAGAATCGATTTCCCGAGATCATACGCGCCGTATGTTGTGTCTGATGCACCCAAAGTCGTGTGGGCGGCTTGAATGGCTGCCCACACCGGGTTCGAATCCGGCTGCCGCGACCTGTCCGAAAGGGGACATCGCTCCACGCGGAAGCCACGTCGGGCTGTCCTACTGGCGACGGTCCGCAGCGCCCGACCATTGGATGGCCTACGCTGGCCGTGGCCGGTCAGCACGACACGTGACCGGTTTCACCCGGAGGGCGGACGCTGATCGCGTGCCCGTCGCGTCACAATCCGGCGACCCGGTGAACCGGACCGGCGCCAACCCCGACTTGCCGGACGTGCAGGCCCCCGGCGTCGGGCTGGCGGTCGAGATCCTGCGGCCCGAGAAAGCGCCTTTGGTGGGTCAGGAAGAGCGTCTTTCCATCCTTGCCGCCAATGACGACGGATGTTGGTCGGGTCGCAGGGGTCGCATATCGTCCGAGAATGTGACCCGAGGTCGAGAAGTTGACCACCTCGCCACGATTGACGACCGTGACCCAGAAGTTCCCGCTGGCATCCATGCAGGCGCCATCGGGAGTGGCGTCGCCCTGGATGCGTAGAATGCGCCGGGATCCGAGCAACGCTCCACTGACCGGGTCGACCTCGATCAATTCGATGACCTTGGTGGGCGTATCGGTAAACAGCAGGTTGCGCCCATTCCCGCAGGGGACGATGGCATTGGGTATCGCCACCTGTTCGCGCACGGCTTCAACCGTGCCCGACGGGTCCCGCCGATACAGCCTTCCAATGGCCTGCCCGGTGTGTGTCATGTCCATCGAGCCGAACCAGAGGCGCCCGCGAGAATCCGGCTTTCCGTCGTTCAGGCGCACCGTGGGCCGGTCGGCCTCTGTCTCGCTGAGTTGCTCCCAGGTTCCAGTTTCAGGGGCGAAGACCCACAGGCCATTTTCCAGCCCAAGCACCAGTCTGCCACTGTCGGCGAGGGCCACGAACCCGGGTTGCGATGGCACCGGCAGCACATCGGTCTTGCCGTCCTCGAACGTTCTGAGAAGCCGCTGCGACTGGATGTCGATCCACCATAGGCACCCACGGGTATCGTCCCAAAGAGGAGACTTTCCGGTGATCGCCATCGGCTGGGCGATCAGTCTGAAATTCGTGTCAGGGGACAAAGGCATGATCGGGACCGCCCCCTAAAGAGCACGGGTCGGCACGAGCCTTCCCTTGATCCGCCGCGGCAGGATGGCCCAGAGGATTACGATCAGGTCGAGTATCAGGATCGTCATTGCGATGGGGCGCTCGGCAAAGATCGACAGCCCGTCCTGCGAGATCAGCAACGAACGGCGCAGGTTCCCTTCGGCGATCGGGCCGAGAATGATGCCGATGACGATGGGCGACAGCGGATACTGGAACTTGCGCAGAACGTATCCGACGATGCCGAAGATGAACGCGAACCAGAGATCGTAGACCGAAGACTGGATCGCGTACACGCCGATCATCGACATCAGCAGCACCGTCGGCACGAGGTACTGCTTGCGCAGCTTCAGCACGGACACGAAAACCGGGGTCAACAGGATGCCAAGTACGAACAGAAAGACGTTGGCGAGCAGGTAGGCCAGGAACACACCTCCAACGACATCGCCCGAAAGCGTGAAGAGTTGCGGACCGGGTTGCAGGCCGAGCAGCAGCAGCGCCCCCATCAGCACCGCACAGGCGGCGTCGCCCGGGATGGCGAGCGCCAGCGTCGGGATCAGCGCCCCGCCGCAGCAGGCGTTGTTGGCAGACTCCGTTGCCACGACGCCCCCGACTGCACCGTTGCCGTATTCCTCGTCCGGTCCGGCCTGCGCCTTGGCGATGGCATAGGCGGTAAAGGACGCGATGATGCCGCTGGCACCGGGCAGAGCCCCAAAGAACGTTCCGATGACGGACGAGCGCAGCAGGTTCCAGCGGTGTTTCAGGGTCAGAAAGAGCGAGCTGAACGAGACCTTGACGTTCAGCACCTCGGGCTTGGCTCCAAGCTTGCCATCCTCGATCTGGAAAGCGGCTTCGGAGAGCGCGAACAGGCCGACCACCACGGCGACAATATGGATGCCGCCAAACAGGTTGTGATTTCCGAAGGTGAAGCGCAGCGCGTTGGACATCGGGTCGGTGCCGACCAGCGCGATCAGGATGCCGAGGCAGCCGGTCATCAACCCCTTCACGGTGGATTCAGACGAGACCACGGCAATTGACATCAGGCCGGTGACGGCAAGTGCGAAGTATTCCGGCGGGCCGAAATTGACCGCGACCCGCGCCAGGACAGGGGCAAAGAAGATCAGGATGACGCCGCCAAACATGCCGCCGATGGCAGACGCGGCGATGGCAACACCAATGGCATCGCCCGCCCGCCCGTTCCTGGCCATCGGATAGCCGTCCAGCAAGGTGGCGGCGGCAAGTGGGGTGCCGGGAATGCGCAGCAGGATCGCCGAGACAGCCCCACCGCAGGACCCACCCACATAAATGGCGATCAGCATCCCCATGCCGGCGACAGGCGGCAGGTAGAAGGCGACGGGCAGGAGCAGGATGATACCCATGAGCGGTCCGAGCCCGGGCAAGGCGCCAACTAGCAAGCCGCCGGCACAGCCGAGCGCGACGAGGGCGATGACGAGGGGCGAGGCAATGAGGCCCGCGCCGGAAATCAGGAGGTCGAACATCTCACAGACCCATCAGGTGATACGGAGGGGTGAGGTTGAAGTACCCGACGGGCAGGACAACCTTCAGGAGCCCCTCGAAGATGAAGGACGCGATCAGCGTCAGGGCAGCACTTGCGACCAACGGGCGCCAAAGCGGACGCGCATCCAGCGCCGCGAACATGGCGCCGATGACGACAAAGGTCGTCACGTGGAACCCGACCGGTTCCAGCATTACCAGATAGAGCAGCGTCAGCCCAACGATGACCATTTCCTGCAAACGCAGGCGCGCGCGGTTGTCCGATGTCTCGTCCGGAGCCGCAGGCGCCTCGGTGCCCGACTCATCCGGCACGCCAAAGATCAACATCTGAACCGCGACGATCACACCGAGCCCGGCGATGGTTATGGCGACCCATTTGGGAAACAGGGCGGCATTGTAGAGGGCGTCGCCGGAAGCGGCGCCCTGCTCTGTCAGGGAAGTGGCAATCTGCTGGAACACGAGGGCGACGATGCCAAACATGGCGAACAGGACAATCCAGTGCCCCAGGGCCATCTGCTTCTTGCGTGTCATCGCCGCCTCCCGTTCCAGTCGTTCAGGTCACTTGCCGGCGATCTTGTCGGCTTCCCAGGCAATCGCGGCCTTGGCAGACAGCAGTTGCTCGCCCACGGCGCCCACGATCTCGTCGTACTTCTCGGGCGGATACATGGTCGGGACGAAACCGGTCGCCTTCAGCTTCTCCTGAATGTCGTCGCGATCAAGCGCGGCCTTCATCGCCGTGCGCAGTTTCTCGACCACGTCGTCCGGTGTGCCGGGCTTCACGATGTACCAGTGCCAGCCGGTCGGCGACAAGCCGGTCAGACCCATCTCGGTGCCGAACTCGCCCACCAGCGGCGCGTCGTCGAACATGGCGCTGTCGGCCTCGTTCTCGGTCATGATCCCCAGTACCTTGAAGGCATCCGAGTTGGAGCGATAGGTGGTCGGGTTGTTGAAGGTGAAGTCCAGCAGGCCGCCGCGCAGGTCCTTGAACGCGTCGCCATCCTGCGGATACGGGATGTTGCGGGCGTAGACGTCATTGGCCTGCATCACCTTGGCCATCACCATGTGCGGGATGTTGCCAATCGAGCCGGAGGAATAGCGCAGCTTGCCCGGGTTTTCCTTCATGTACTGGATGAAGGACGGGAAATCGCTCCAGCGGGTCTCGTCCTTGCGGGCGACAATGGCGAAGGGCACGGCCGTGGCGGACCAGAGCGGGATGAAGTCCTTGTGGCTCCACTCCGCATTGCCGACCAGCGGTTGCAGCACCAGCGGCGCCACCCAGCCGTCGATCATGGTGTAACCGTCGGCGGGTTTGTCGAGTGCCGTCTCGAACGATTTCACCCCGGCCGCGCCGGGTGTCGAGACGACCGAGATGTTGACGCCCAGCTCCTGGCTCATCGCTTCGGAGATGATCTGGGTGACGGCCATCGCCGAGCCCGGTCCCCAGGGGAATATGTTCTGGATGTTGCGCTCGGGGTATTCGGCGGACGCGGGCATGGCCATCGCGGCGACGGTTGCACCGGCGACAATCGCCGATTTCAGGCTGACAGATAGGTTCATGGGTTCCTCCCTTGGATCGGACCGCCTCCACGCGGCCCTTCGGCTTTCAGATCAGGCGACCGCCTCGGCGGTGCGCCGCTCAAGCCCATAGAGATCGAAGATCTCCGGGGGCGCGTCGTGACGTTGCATCTGTTGCGAGATCTCGCTGCGGAACCGCGCGAGGATCTTGGCATCTTCCATCGGGTGTTCCTGCTTCGGATCGATCGCGAGGTCGAACAGCTGGGTCTCGGTCGGGCGGTTGCGGACAGCGTCCAACCCAGCCTCGCCATTGTCCGGCGACATCGGCACGCGAAGCACCGGCGCACCGTGGGTAAAGTCGAACCCCGGCACCAGCTCGGCCTGCTTCAGTTCTTCGGCATTGAACATCCGTACCATATGGGAGGGCGCAAGCGTGTACAGGTTGAACCCCTGTCCGTCCGCCTTGATCGGGTAGTGGTAGTAGACATGGGAGCCGTCGGCGATGCCGATCGGTCCGGCGAACATGCCGAAGATGACGCTTCGATAGCCGTCTTCCACCTCGCCACGCACCGCCGGAAGCAGTGATCGCCCTGTCGCCTCCGCGTGATTTGGCAGGCCGAACAGCTCCAGGAACGTCGCGGTCAGATCCGGCGTCTGGGTAACCGCACGCCGTCGCTCACCGCCCATGTCGGCGCAATCAGGATGCCAGACGACCAGCGGGATGTGCGAAATCTCCTCATAGTAGGGCATCTTGTTCTTGCCCCACCATTCGTGTTCGCCCAGCAGGAAGCCGTGATCTGTTGTCACAATCAGGCAGGTGTCTTCCCAGGCGTCGTTGTCGTCCATCCAGTCGAGCAGCCGCCCCAGGTAATGGTCGCACTGCGCCACCAGCGCCGCGTAGTTGGCCCGGACATCGGCAACCTCGGCCGGTGAATCAGTCACCTGCTCATAGGACGGCCAGTCGAGCACCTTGCCGTTTCGCCCCGAGGCGTATTCCTCGCGGAACCGTTCCGGCGCACAGAATGGTTCATGCGGATCGAAGCTCTCGATCTGCAGGAAGAAATCCCGTGATGCCTTGTTCAGGTCCAGGAACTCCAGCGCACTGGCAAAGACCCTTGGAGTCGGAAAATCTTCCTCGGCCTTCACAAACATCGTGTTGACGGCGTGCCTCATCCGCCGCCAGGCATGGATATCGCTGGTCTGGAGCGTGGCCGGGCGGTCACTCGCCAGCTGGTCGAACGGGTAGTGTTTCGGGTCAAAATGCTCGGCCAGATCCGCCAGCGGCGGCTGCACCAGCGCCTTGGCCGTGTCATGCTCCTGACCACGCACCACCTCCCAGCTTTCAAACTGGGTGCAGTAGCCGGTGCCGCCGTTTTCGACGTAGTGCATGTGATCGGTGACGAGGTGCGTATATATCCCGGCTTCGCCCATGCTGCGGGCAAAGGAATTGTCGAACGGCTCCAGCGGCCCCCATGGACGATGCATGAAGTTCAGCCGCCCGGTGTGCATGTCGCGCCGCGCCGGCATGCACGGCATCGAGCCGCAGTAGTGGTTGTCGAAGGTGACCGCGCGCTCTGCCAGCCGCAGGAAGTTCGGCGTTCGGATGGCTGTGCCGCCGTAGATCTCCAGCGCCTCGCGGTTGAGAGAATCGAACATCACGAAAATAGTGCGCATGGCAGTGGCTCCTCCCCGAGCACCCGGTCGGACCGGCTCTTGAGTCGGATCCACCAAGATTTCTTGACCTCATCGCTACCAATCGTCAGGAATAAAGAAAAATAGAAAGGGCGGCCGTCCGTTATTCCAAATGGCTATCGACAAGAACCTTGCCGCCTTTCTGGTGGTCGCGGAAACCGGCAACCTGACCACTGCTGCAGAGCGTCTGGGGTTGGCGCAGCCGTCGCTCACCAAGCGATTAAAACTTTTGGAAGAAGAATACGGGACGCGGTTGTTCGATCGACACCCGAGGGGCATGTTCCTGACGCCGATCGGCCGGGAATTGCTGGACCACGCCCGAAGGATCGAGCAGCGATACCTGCAGGCGCGAGAGGCCATCGAAGCTGAAAAAACAAACCGGCTGGATGTTCTGCGCATCGGTGCAGGCCCACTCTTTCGCCGCACCTTTCTGGTTTCCGCCTTCGAACAACTGCGGTTGGAGCACCCCGAAACCCAGTTGGAATTGCGGGCGGATGTTCACCTGCAGAACCTTCCACTTCTTCAACATGGTGAACTGGATGTGGTGTTTGGCGCGCTGGCCTCGGACATCGGCGAGGAGGACATCGTCACCGTCGATATTGTTCCGGCGCATCTGGGCGCGCTTGCAAAGGTGGATCACCCGCTCCACAGGCTCGCAAAGGTGAGCGCCCGACACCTCGTCGATATCCCCTGGGTCCTGTATTCGAACGATTCTGAAACAACATCGATGGTTCGCGGGTTTTTCGTGCGCAACGGCCTCAATCCGCCTGACTTTGCCGTGCAGACCACATCCTACGAGTTTGGCCTCGATCTTGTGGCCACGGGCAAATTCATCATGCCGGTTCCCATGGAACTGGACCCCTATCTCGAAGCGTCGGGGATGCGTTCCCTTCCGCTCGAAACGCCCATCGACCATTTCACCGCGGGCGCATATGTCAGGCGTTCCTCGCTCTCCTATCCTGTTGTCAGACGATTGCTGGACCTGGTACGCATCCAGGTCAGGAGCAAGCAGAACCGCCCAGAACACCAGCCGCTTCCTCAATCAAGGCCTTGGAAGGCATTTTAGCCAGAGCCACCGGCCGCACGACCCGGGGTGCTCTCTTCCGCCCCGGCCGTTGCACTGGAGACCCACCCGTTCGTCAGTTCACGGCGGCGGTGAACGTTTCGGTCAGTCGCTTGTTGAGTCCGTGATGAGGTTTGGACGCCGTTCCGTAGTGTAATTCGGCAAGCGCAGCGATGTCGTTGAAGATCACTTTCACGGATCCATCGTCGGCGGCGTAGACCAGAAGTTTCTGGCAGAAGGCATCCAATCCGATAGCCGGATACTCCGCCATCGCCACGCCGCCCGGCGCGGGGCCACCAAAGAGAAGAAGCGTCGCCGGCGGCAGTGCGACGCCCAGGGCGCGTGCCTGTGCCGCAAAATCGACATCCGCAAACCAGATCGTATCGTCCTGTGCCATGACGCTGTTCTTCAGCCGATCGAGGGTCGTTTCAAAGTCGTGAACAGACGTCAGCTCCAGGATACCAAACCCCAAAGAAAGACCTTCGATCGGCGCTGCCACGCCTGCAACTGACGCATCGGAAAGGACAGATTTCAGGGTCGCATTGAACGCTTCCCCGACCGTTCCAAGGTCAAGGCCATGCCGGATGGTAATGAAATCGGCACCGGTATAGGTCACCTTGGGCTGCCCCTGTTCCGCGAAGGAGAGAACCCGAAACGGAAGGTCGAGCCCGGCGCGGATACCCTGCTGGAGTATCTGTGTCTCCGCTTCGGGGTTTGAGAAAACCTGCACTCTCGAGGGGGGCATATCCACGCCTTCTGCCGCCGCAAGCCTGGCGTGATCAATTTCAACGACCTCCTCAAGGCCTGCCGTTTGCACGGCAGATCGGATCGCATCAAAAGATGTGTCGACAGCCACTTGCGGCGTGTCCGCAGCGACGGCAACGACCCCGAGCGAGAAGAAGATTACAGGTATGGCGGCGGTCAGGGCAGGGAAGCGCATGGATAGGGTCCTTCTCGAATATGGCATTCAACCGGGGCGACGCAGGCATCGCAGTGCAAGGGCTGCAAGGGTCAGTTCCGCAACCAGATAGAAGACAAGCAATGGCCCCGGGACGCCATCGACGATCACACTCAGAACCCGACCTGCAGCCAGCCCCCCCATGAAGATCAGCAGGCTCCAGAGGGCTGCGACCCGCAAAGATGGATTGAAGTACCCGGCAAACCATAACGCGGCATTGGCCAGGTACAGGCCCATGACTGCCCGGAAGACATGGGTGTGGTTCACGCTCTCGACCGGGATGCCGAGCAGGTAGGAAAGGGATTGTGCCGGCATCAGCCCGTAGGACATGGCGATTGGCACAAGCCCAAGAGCGGCAAGCAGAAGAACAAGGCGGTCAGACATTTCTAACTCCGATCAATGATTGGGTGACGATCGACGGGGCAACACCAACTTGTGCCCGGTGGAAGGCTTGGTCGATGACAGCTGGACGCTCAGCGCTCTTGCGCGTGGCGCGGACCGGAGGCAACCGCTGGCTGTCTCCTGTGTTGAGCCGTCGATTGCGACATGCCACCTTCCGTCGATATCTGCGACTCCACGTTGGCCTGATTGGTGACGGCCACACGGCGTGGCGGGATGTCGGCGAAGGTCGAAAGGTGCTGCTGACCCAGTCGGGCAGCAGGGCCGAACGCCCACATCTTGTTGCCCATCCAACGGGTGTACATGCCCGTTTCCTCGGTTGCCGTCTCATAGGGGACGCGTCGAAGGTTGAAGACGAGTGGAGCATTCAATTCTTCCTTGGCTCCGGCCCAGCCCTGACTCTCTATGGCGAAATGCGCCGTCCAATTGCCGCAGCAGACAGCCAGAAGGTCGGCACCTTCGAAAAAGATCAACTCCTCGCGGGGGCTCTCCGACGTACCGGTCAGACAGGAGAGCTGGTTGAATCCATCGAGGTGAACCCGGTAGCCGTCGTAGCCTTCCAGTGGGTCGTCCGGCCCACCCGCAGCAGCGACCACCTTAAGCATCCAGTCCTTGACGCTGAAGATGCCACTCGACACTTGTCCCTGCGCGATCTTGCCGGGCCACCGGACGATCGCCGGAACCCGGGAGCCAACCTCCCAGATGGTACCCTTCTCGCCGGGAAACGGTGTCGTGCCGCCGTCCGGCCACGTCTTCGTTTCCGGCCCGCTGTCCGATGTGAAAACAACAATGGTTTCATCCCCAACGCCCAGTGTCTCCAAGTGGCCCAGGACCTTTCCGACGGTGTCGTCAAGCTCTCGCATCACAACGTCCCGGAGGCCATTTTCGTCGCCAGGCATGGCCTCGTATTTAGGGCCAAGGTGATTACAGACATGCGCCCCTGCGGGTGTCATCCAGACAAGGAACGGCGTTTCGGCTTCGAAAACGCGATCAAAGAAAAGCGTGTGTGACGTGACTTCGTTGTCCAGAGTCTGCTTTCGTTGGGGAGGGACCGGGCCGCTATCAACAATGGTTGTTTTCGGACGATACCCCAGCGTGGGTCTTCGATGGTTTCCTCGTCTTCGGTCGCATGGGCGTGAAGGACATTGTGAGATCCGGACTGGTTGGCAACCTCCGGGTCCTTCGGCCATTCGGGGTCGCTCACGTGTTCCATCGTGTTCAGGTGAGACAGCCAACTCCAATACTCCTCTAAACCTTTCACTGTCGGCAGGAACCCGTTCAGGTCGCCAAGGTGGTTCTCTCCGAATTGGCCCGTCGTGTGCCCCAACGATTTGAGCATCTTGGCAGGTATCGGGTCCTCCGGGTTCAATCCCTTGGGCCCACCGGGAAGACCGACGGTGGGCATGCCGGTGCGTACCGGAAGCTGGCCCGTCAGGAATGCGGGACGGCTCGCCTTGCAGCTCGGCTCGGCATAGCGGTCCGTCGAGCGCGCGCCCTCGGCCAGCTGGTCGACGTTCGGCATCTGGATGCTCTTAATGCCACCTTGGCAGCTGCCAAGGCTCGCTCACCCGACGTCATCTGCCATGATGACCAGAATATTGCTCCTGTCTGCGGCCGCGCTCAACGCGCCGCCCAGAAGGCCAGAAAGGGCGAGAACGCTCACCACGGACAAGGTGTTCCTGTTCATTTCGCCTCGACCCTCCACCGGTCTCACTCGTCGAATTGCACTCTGGAGTTAGCCCACGCTCTCAGACATGCAAGCATGTGCCGCCCGGAATGATCCGCTTCCCGGCCCCCCGGGCGTCCGAAACCATCTGTGACTGATCGTCAGGCAGAGTCGCTCGGAGCGCACTTTGGCCGAAATACCGGACAACGCTTGCCGGATGCAAATCTGGCTCTGGAGAATTTGTAAAAATTGGTATAGAGGTCGCTCGCAAACGGACACCAATCTCTCCAGGAGTAAGAAATGACAAAACCCGTCATCGGTTTCATCGGTCTCGGTCTAATGGGCGGCAACATGGTCGAGAACCTTCAAAAGAGGGGCTTCGAGCTGGTCATCATGGACCTGAACAAGGACGCCGTGGCGACCGTTGTCGCCCGTGGTGGCGCCACGGAAGCCTCCTCTCCCAAGGAACTGGCCGCGGCCAGCGACATCGTGATGCTCTGCCTCACCACCTCTGCCGTGGTCGAAAAGATCGTCTATGGCGACGACGGCATTCTGGCCGGTATCAAGGAAGGCTCTGTGCTGATCGACTTCGGCACCTCGATCCCGGCCTCCACCCGCAAGATCGGCGCGGACCTGGCCGCGAAGGGCGCAGGCATGATCGACGCCCCGCTCGGCCGTACCCCGGCGCACGCCAAGGACGGCCTGCTCAACATCATGGCTGCGGGCGACAAGGAAACCTTCGACAAGGTGAAGCCGATCCTCGACGAACAAGGCGAAAACGTCTTCTACCTGGGTGCGCTCGGTGCCGGCCACACGACCAAGCTGGTCAACAACTTCATGGGCATGACCACCGTCTGCGCCATGAGCCAGGCCTTTGCCGTGGCCGACCGTGCGGGCGTCGACCGTCAGCAGCTGTACGACATCATGTCGACCGGCCCGTCCAACTCGCCCTTCATGGGGTTCTGCAAGAACTACGCCGTGGACGGCGTGAGCGACCTGGGCTTCTCGATCGCCAATGCCAACAAGGACCTTGGCTACTTCCTCGAGATGGTCAAGGATCTGGGTACGCGCGCCGAGATTGCCGAGGGCACGTCGCACAACCTCGAAGCCGCAGTCGAAGCCGGCATGGGCAACGGCAACGTTCCGGAAATCTTCGACTACTTCCTCAAGCTCCAGAAGTAAGTCGAACAACACAAGACGATGTCGCGCGCCCCGATTTCGGTCGTGGCGCGCGGCATTTCCGGTTGGGCGATGACGGCAGCCGCAACAGCCGACGTCCCCCAGGCGTGTAGAGGTTCGAGCGCGTCAGTTCGTTCGTCGGCTCTTCACCGGACAGGATCGCGACTTCCGCGCGAGCCATCTCTCGGTTCAGCAACTCCACGCCACCGGGCGCGACGCGGGTGATGGTGGCAGGGTTGAATATCCTTCACACCCGGTCCCACAGTGGGCCTTGGTATTCAACGTTGGTGACAACGTTCGAAATCCGGGTTGTGACTGGTACTTCCCTCTCAAGGCTCCGATCTTGCCGGGGATCGGGTTTGAGGGCACGCTGCGTTCAAGTCCCGAAACCTGGCTTGTCCTTCAATAGTTCCAGAGCGTCCCATCTTCCAATCGGACAACGGGGAGGCTGCCGGGTTTGTAGCTGTAGCGCGCGACCTCCTTTTCGTCGAAATCGACGCCCAGACCGGGGGCATCGCTGACATGGAACATCCCGTTCTCCAGCCGGTGGGCCGAGGGGAACAGCGCATCGCATTCGGGCGTGCCCAGCACCAGGTATTCCTGAATGCCGAAGTTGGGCGCCCATGCGTTCAGATGCGCCTGGGCCGCCATGGACAGGGGCGAGTGGCTCGGCGCACCGTGAAAGCCGGTTCGCACGTGGTGCAGCCCGGCAAGGTCGACGATACGCTTTGCCGGCGTGATGCCGCCGACATGGGTGACGGCAACGCGGATAAAATCGATCAACTCGTTCTCGATCAGCTTGTTGCAGTCCCATATCGAGTTGAAGACTTCGCCGATTGCAATAGGCACGGTGGAGTGTTGGCGCAGCAGCTTCAGCGCGTCCTGGTCCTCGGCCGGTGTCGGGTCTTCCAGCCAGTACAGGCGTACCGGTTCAACTTCCTTGGCAAACTCGGCCGCCTCGCGTGGCAGCAACCGGTGATGCACGTCGTGCAGGATGCGCAGGTCGGGGCCGAAACGCTCGCGAATCCGGGCCAGCGCGCCGGGCATGTAGCGCATGTACCGGTCGGTGTCCCAGATCTCCACCTTGGGCTGAATGCCGCTGAAATCGGTGATGTAATTCCGATTGGCTCCCTTTTCTTCAGAGACGCCATAGCTGGCGGTCGGCATGCCCGGAACGCCACATTGCACGCGCACGGCCTTGTACCCTTGCTCCACATACCAGGCGATCGAATCCATCAGGTCTTCCAGATCGGCCCCGGTTGCGTGGGCATAGACCATCGCGCCCTCGCGGCTCTTGCCGCCAAACAGCTGGTAGAGCGGCATGCCGGCCAGCTTGCCCTTGATGTCCCACAGCGCCATGTCGATGGCCCCGAAGGCAGACATTGCGATGGGGCCGCCCCGGAAATAGGCACCGCGATAGAAGAACTGCCAGATGTCTTCGCTGTTGCGTGGGTCCTTGCCGATCAGGTTCGGGGTCAGGTAATCCCGCAGATAGGTTGCCGTCATGGTCTCGCGGCCATTAAGGGTCGCGTCGCCCAGGCCGTAGACGCCCTGATCGTTCATGATTTTCAACGTGACGTAGTTTTTGGCGGGGCCACCGACGAACACCTTTGCATCGGTAATCTTCATGGGGACGATCTCCTTTTAGGGGGGGGCGAGTGGTCGAGCCATGCCGATGGCCACTCTGCCCATTTCCGTTCAATCCAGATGGCCAACATCCGTCCAGTTGTCGTTCTTGCGGATCAGATCGATCAACTGCTGGTACTGGCTACCGTCCTTGAAGGTCGGGTAGGGCTCCACGACCTCGCCACGGATATCCTTGACGAACTCCCGTGCGAGGTAGTGCCAGCATTGCTCCGTCTCGCCCTTGACGTTCGGAATCGTGGCGGCAATTTCCTGGGGCATAGGCAAGGGGCCCCACTCCCTGGTCTTGCCATAGAGGTACAACTGGCCACTGCCATAGTGACCCTTGATGTAGATGGCGCCCTTGCTGCCGTAGAACACGATGTGATCCTCGTGGAACCGGGGCACCAGTCCACCGTGCTTGAACAGCACCGAAACGGGTTTGGCGGCAAGTTTGCTCTGCAACCGTGCCAGCACGGTGTAGGACCATTCGACATTGCTTTCGCCCCATTCAAGCGACGGGTCGTTCAGGTCCTCGGGAATGAAGTTCCGACGGGTCATGAAGTTGTGCACGCCCTCGACAATGGGCGCGCGTCCAAGGTCGTCGCGGACCTCGCCGATGATCGACAGGATCTCGTCGCCGAGCACGGAGGTCACGATCGACAACGTATGGGTGAAGTTGTTGTTCAGTCGGCCACCGCCGTCTTCCTTGCGATGGGACCAACCGAAGGGAATCTCGCGCTCCAGATTGAAATGCGAGATGCATTCGACCTCAAGCGGCTCGCCAATCGCGCCATCGGCGACCAGGTGTTTTGCATGCAGAATGCTCGGCGCATAGCGAAAGCTCGCGGCATAGGCGGTCTTGACGCCCCTTTGCTGCGCCAACTCGTGAAGTTCCACGGCCGTTGCGCCGCTTTCGGTCATCGGCTTGTCGACGAAGACGTGACAGCCCGCTTGGATGGCCTGCTTGATCGGCTCGTAATGCGCGCCGCCCGGCGTCGCGATGGAGACGATATCCGGACGACAGGTGTCCAAGGCCTCCTGCCAGTCGGTTCCCGCAAAGGGGATGCCCATCTGCTCGGCCACCTCGCGGACGACATGTGCCGTTCGACCGACCATGCCGACGACCTCGGCACCAGCTCCTCGAAAGGCGTCGGCGTGACCTTGTCCGGCAAAGCCGGTCCCGGAAATCAGGACTCTCAATTTGCGATCCCCTTGTTCGCCGGACATGGCGGTTGTGGCATCTTTCATGGCGGTAGAGGGCATCGCGGGTATCCTTGGATATGTGGAGTTTCGGACAGGAATGGACGCCCCGGCTCAAAGACAGGGTGGGGCGCCGGGTCAATCAATCAAACGCCGTGCAGGCGTTTATAGGTGACGTTCATGACCTGAATCGCCTCATCGTCGCCGAGCGGGGGATCCCAGTGCATGAGGGTCGTGAGTTCGAGCGCTCGTCGACGGTCTTGAGACTGGCACAAGCCCAATCGGGCGCAACCGAGGTCGGTGCCGAAGTTGCCGGTGCAACAGCCGTGAGTTTGGTAGATCGCATGAAACCCTCCCTGGATTTGTCTGTAATGGTTTGCGCCACTCCTGGACTCCTCCTGGCAGGATGGGGTCGTGTGAGCGCGGCCCTCAATTCGTCTCCGGCATTTCGATGAAGCCGAGCATTCGCTCGTCTCTGAACAGCACGCTGATCTGCCGATCCAGATCACCGATATGGGCGCGCAGCGCTTCTTGGGCCCGCTTGGGGTCCTGAGCGCGGATTGCCTCCACGATCAACTTGTGTTCTTCCAGCACGGCTGGTCCGCGCAGGATCTGGTGCAGCCTTCGGACGTGGCGCGCCCGGTTCACGTCGAATTGGGTGCGGTGCGCTGCCGCCCAGGCGTCGCCAAAGCCGGCCATGACGAAGAGTTGGCGGTGGAATGCTTCATCCAGAGTGAAGAACCAATCGTAGTCCTTCCTCGCGAGCGCTTCGGCTTGCCGGGTCAGGATGTCGTCAAGCTCTTCGATTCCGACGAGTGGGTCGGGGCTGGATGCGGCCCCCCAAACTGCACCAAGCTCCAGCTGGAGGCGGATGAAGCAGGCTGTTCGGTACCGGCTGACCGAGATTTTCGTCACATAGGTGCCGCTCTGTGGAACAATCTTGACAAGCCTGATCTCATCCAGGCGGATCAGGGCTTCGCGGACCGGCGTCTTGCTGGCGGAAAGCGCAGCGGCGATTTCTTTCTCGGAGAGCCTCTGACCGGGGCGCAGCTTCACTGATACGATCAGATCTCGGAGGATATCAAAGATCTGAAACGTGATATTTTCTTCGGAATTCAGCCGGACCTCCGCAAGAAGCTCGGTGATGGTCCGTATCGTTGGGGTTTGTTCCAATTGCTCCTGCAACATGTTCTCCCTGCAGGCATCTTCGGTGGCTGGGATGAAAGACGGCCAAGTTGACATACCTGTTTTGCCAAAGTGATATATCAATTTACGCTAAGAGAAAAGACAAATTATTACAACCGCGCCAGAGGTCGCGAGTCGGCGTGTGCATAGTCCATCGCCGCGGGCCTCCCGCTCTGCGCGGATTGCCGATCTCATTTTTTCATTGGGTTGAGGGCCTCCTCCAGCGGGACCGTTCACATGATCGGGCTGGTGCCGTGACTGGGTGGGAGTGGTGGCAAGACGGTTCGCCTGCTGCAACGGACCGACCGACAGCCGGCGAGGAGCGGCGGTTGCATGGCGACTCACCCCGCACCGAAGCCCGCTCGACTCCTGAAAATCGGGGCGCGATAAGGGATGGCCTCGGCGAGCCCCCGGTCAGGAAACGGCGGAGCGTTTCGACGTCAGCGGCCAAAGTCCGGCGGTGGCACCTTCGGACACGAACAGGGCCACGTGGTAGAGCAGGCGGGAAAGGCCGGCGTCCCAGGTAACATTGCCATCACCGTCGAACTGGTTGACCCATGACGGTTGATTGCCGGGAGAAAAATACCGACCAAAGATCAGGTCGGCGATCTCTCGGGCCTTGTCGGCGGCTTCCACGTCGCCGGTATCGCGGGCGAGGGCTGCGAAATACTTGCCGGCTTCGGTCAGCGGCCACAGAAGGTGGGTGGCCTCGGTGACTTTGCCCTCCGCAGACAACGCGTCAAACAGGGCGCCTGCCATCGGCCCGTCCTTGCGCCATCCATACGTGGCGGCGAAATCGGCCATCGGCGCAACGAAGCTACCGGCATCAACATCGCCGGTCAGGGTCGCGTATCGCATCAGAAGCCACGCCCATTCATATTGATGGCCCGGTTCGCGCCGGCGCCCCTCGGGGGTGTCGATTGGCATCAGATCGTTGCCGACAAACTCCCGTACCGCCCCGGTTGCCGGGTCGAAAAAGAAACGGGTTCCCGCGCGCACCAATGTCCGCGCACGATCGGCCCACACCGCGTCGCCTGTCAGTTCCAGACATTGAAGCACCGCCTCCAGCATGTGCATGTGCGGGTTCTGCGCCCGCAAGTCGCTGGGCTGGGCGTTACCGGCGGCCATCCGGTCGTCTTCCCACAGCGCCTCGTTGTCGGTGTCTTTCAAAACGGTGCCGATGAACGACCAACAGCGATCAACATCCTCGGCCGACACGGCCGATGGATCGGCGTTGCGCAAAGTCACGAGCGCCAACAACACGAAAGACTGATCATAGGTCCGACGCGTGTTGGCCTCGGCGGTGTCGATCCGGGACCCGTCGGGATTGACAGCATAGACACACCCGCCATCCGGATCGCGCAGATAGCGGGTGACAAAACTGTTGATCCGTCGCGCGGCCTCAATCAGCCGCTCCTGGCCGCTCAGTTGACCCAGATGCGCCAGCATGAAGGCTGTCCGTGCTTGTGCCAGGGTCGTCGTCGCGCCGCCATTGTCCGGTAATTCCTCAACCACCGGGGCAGGGCCGGTTCCCGGCGGCAGGGCGACGTCCAACCAGGCGGGAAGGAACACATCAGTGAAACGGGCAGCGTCTGCGGCGCCGTCACCGACGACTTGGTTTGCCTGCTTTGACATCTGATTTTCCTCCATGAACGATCTGAATTCCTCGCCAACACGTTGGGCGAGGTGTAGCGATCACGTATCCGAAGCGCGTCAGGCGGACAAGGACAGGCAAGTCCCGTGGGCGCCCCCCGACAGACCCGGATGCACCTGAGTATTGATTGATTCGTTGATTGATCTGGTTTGGTTTATTGTGTTGGCATCTCACTTTTGGTGTGTGTGC
>CANLZY010000002.1 GCA_947495685.1 uncultured Tropicimonas sp. | reverse complement strand
AGGTCCTGCTGCAGCATCATCTCAGGCCGCTGCGCCTGCCGACCTTCAGCCGCGCATACGACAAGTTGGCCCGGCCGAGCGCGACTGGGAACAAAGACCATGTGCAGTATCTGCTGCGGCTCCGCGAACCGGAACCGATGGAACGCGAACGCCGGATGATCGACCGCCGGGTCGAGGCTGTCGACGACCGACGCCTGCAGCGTTTGCAAAAGCTGTTGGTCAGCCAGGACCTGGGGATCACCCCCTCTCAGGCATGCAAGCATGCCCTGCCGGGCAACGGATGAACTGGGCTTCGTGCCGCTCAGCAAGGCCGGCGCCGAGCTGCTCTTCGAGGTCATCTCCCCGCGATACGAGCGCGGCTCGATCATCATTCCCTCCAACCTGCCGTTCGATGACCGGACCGAGGTCTTCGGCTCGGAACGCCTCACGGGCGCCCTTCACGACCGCCTGACCCATCATGTGCATATCCTGGAGATGACCGGCGAGAGTTTCCGTCTGCGTCAGAGCCGAAAAGACAAACGCTGAAATCACAGGGAAGAGTGCAGGCCTGCGGCCAGCGCGCCCTGGCACGCGGCAGCAAATTGGCAAGCACGCGCGCCAAGGCGCCGCCCAATCCGAAAACTGGTCAAGATCTCTCCGGGAGACTGACCAATCTTACACCAGGATCGACAGGCGGGAGCGCCCGGAGGTCAATTATCCGGCTTCAACAGGATCTTCCCGAAGGCTTTTCCATCTGCCATGTACCGAAGCGCGTCAGCGGTCTGGGAGAGGGGAAACCTCGCTGCGATGAGCTTGTCGAAGTCTGCCTTGCCCGACAGGATCAGGTCCATCGCCTCGGTGAATTCCCTGTTGAACTGGAAGGAACCGACGACGTCGATCTCTTTCAGCATGATCTTGTGCAGGTGGATCGGTGTGTCCGATGGCTGGATGTTGGAGAGGATTACCACCTTTCCCTGCCGTTTCACCAGATCCAGCGCCTGGTTGAACGCTTGCGGGCTGCCCGAGGCTTCGATCACCACGTCATAGCTCGCAGCCAGAGCGCCCAGATCGTCGCGCCCGATAACGTAGCCCTTGTTCGCGCCGACCTCGCAGGCCAGATCGACCACGGCCTCGCGGACGTCGCAGACCTCGACAACCGCGCCCTTTGAGGCCGCAGCGACAACGGCAAGCAGGCCCATCGGACCACAGCCGGTGATCATCAGCTTGGTGCCCTCGGCTACTTCGCCGACATTGACCGAATGCATCGAGCAGCTGAGCGGCTCGGCAAACGTCAGATGGTCGGGGTCAGTGCCTTCGGGCACTTTGTGACAGCAGAAGGCCGGGAAGTCGAAATACTCGCGAAAGAAGCCATCGATATGCGGGATCGTGGTGCCGGACCCGGGGAAACGCTTGGAGGTGCAGAGGTTCACCAGACCTTTCTTGCAATTCTCGCACTCGCCGCAAAAGATGATCGGGTTGAGCGCCACGAGCTGACCTGCGACCAGATCGGCGCCGTTTGCATCCACCACCGTGGCGCAGGCCTCGTGGCCCAGCGTCAGGGCGTTCTGCAACTGGAACCCGGCGTTGGCGAAGTGCTTGAAATAGTGCAGGTCGGTACCGCAGAGGCTCGCGGTGGCGAGCTTCAGGCGAACGTAGCCTTCCGGAACGTCGGCCGGCAGGTCCATCTGTAGGGTTTCGACCGCCTGCGCGGCCGTCAGTTTGCTGGCAAGATAGGACATGTCCGCTCCTCAAAATCCGATGGAAAATCCGTTGTCGACCGGCAGGGCGACACCGTTGATGTGCTCGGCCTCGTCGGAGATCAGGAAGTGGATCGCGTTGGCCACATTGCGCGCGGTGCCGAACTTGCCACCCGGGATACGGCCCTCGATCTTGACGCGCCGGGCGGGGTCTTTCTCCAGGATTGCGCGGGTCATGTCGGTATCGATGAAGCCAGGGCAGACCGCGTTGGTACGAAAACCGAAGGGGGCTGCGTCCACGGCCATCGAGCGGGTGATGCCCAGCACGGCGGTCTTTGCGGTGACGTAAGCGGCCGCCGTCTGCAGCCCCATCAGCCCGCCCATCGACGAGATGTTGACGATAGCACCGCCGCCGCTGTCCTTTTGCAGACGCACCAGCGCGCCACAGGCCGCGAACATCGCCTTTACGTTGATGTTCAGCACCAGGTCCAGTTCCGCAGGTTCGACGTCCCACATCGCCTTTTTCAGGTGCATCCCGGCGTTGTTGACCAGCCCGTCGATATGGCCGCACTCGGCGTGGATCTCTTCCAGCCAGGAGGTATCGGACCAGTTGCTCAGGTCGGTCTCCTTGTAGACCACGTCGCCGTCGATCTCGTCGAGATCGCCGCGCATGTTGGCGACGACATAGACCTTGCTGCCGGCTTCAAGGAAACGGCGCACCTGTTCGACGCCCAGACCCTTGCTGCCGCCGGTGATGACGATGTTCTTCATGACTGCCCTCCTGGGCGTGTATGTTTGAGATAGAGGTTGTTGATGTCGCGCAGCATGTCCTCTTCGGCCCGATCCTTGAGGAAGAAGTCGGGGAAGATTTCGCAGACATCATCGACAAAGTGCAGGAACCACTCGTCGCGCGGGCGGGTCCAGGCTGTGGTGATCGTGTTGTAGGCACCATCAAGGAAACCGGTAAAGCGCGGCGCGTGGCGGAGCCGGTTCCAGGTGCCAAGGTGGGCCGGCTGGCCTTCGTTCTCGATATAGGTGGTGGACTGGATCGCCTCGCTCGTCACCCATTGCGCAAAGGCAATGGCGTCCTCCGGATGTTCGCAGAACGTCGACACACCGATGCCCGCGCCGCCCAGGATCGCACGCCGGACGGTGCTGCCCTTGAATGTCGGCAGATCCCGATAGGTCAACTGATGCGGACGGAATCCGGGACGCGCGTAGTTGATATAGCCGAACAGCGCCGGCGAGGCGGTGAAGTCGTCGGTGGTCGAAAGGATCTCGAGCACCTTGATCGGGTTCCAGCCGGCCTGCTCGGCGGGGCCCATCTTGAACAGCGCCTTTAGGACCTTGAGCGACAGGATCCCGTTTTCGTCCGAACAGAAGGCCTCCGCCGAGATCGGCAAGGCTTCTTCGCCCCGGCTGGCAAGGTGCGTCAGCATCAGGTCAAAGGCATCCACCGGCAGCAGCGGTGTGACGATGTTGTAGCGGTCGGCGTCCGCGCCAAGCACGTCTTCCCAATGCGTTGGGAAGGCGCCGCCCAGATCGGCGCGCCCAACCGCCATCTGGCAGGCCGCGTCGATCGGGTAGGACCATGTCGACCCGTTCCAGATGTAGCTTTCCACCGACCCGCCGAGGGAGGAATTCGACGGATCGGGGAAATCGGGCAGAGGGAGGAGACATCCCGAAGCGGAAATCTGCCCGACGTGCGGATGGTCGAGGATCACAAGGTCATAGGCCCGCGCGATCTGTTCGATGGGCTCGTCGGCAAACGCCTGAAGGGATCGTTTCTTCCAGGAAAGCTCAATTCCCCGCTCGGCGGTAAACCGTTCGGACGCCGCCAGAAGGCAATCATAGGCGCGGGCATGATCCCACGTCATTCCGGCAAGTTTCATCAAGTTCCTCCAAGGGCAGATCGTCAGGATAATTTCGAATATAAAAACTACTTTGACATTTGCAAGCTGAATGTTACGGATGGCGCATGCCCCGCTCGCCCTGTCGAGACCGGGCGCGGCCCCCAAGGGGCCGGAAAAACCTTGGTCAATTGGAGGAGAAAACCATGACCGGAACCACCAGATACCTACGGGGAATTCTTGCAGCTGCCGCTGTCGCTGCCGTGTCACCGGCCCTTGCTGCGGAATATGAGATTCGCCTGGGTCACGTGACATCGGACAAGGAACCGATCCAGCAAGCCATGGAAGAGTTCGTGTCCAAGGTGGCCGAGCGGACCGACGGACGCGTCGAAATCTCCATCTTCCCCAATGCCCAACTCGGCACCAACCCGGAAGTCTATGAACAGATGCGCGCCGGCGCACCGATCATGACGATTTCGGACCCGGGATACCTGTCGGACTTCGTGCCCGACTTTGGCGTTCTCGGCGGACCCTACCTGATGGAAGACCCGCGTGATTTCGCCAAGATCATCGAGTCGGACCTCTATGCCGACATGAAGAACCGGCTGCGCGATGAAAGCCAGATCGAGCTGCTGGCGCTCAACTGGCTGTTCGGGTCCCGCCACCTGATCTCGGACAAGCCGATCAGCACTCCGGCTGACATCGCCGGCATGACCTTCCGCACGCCGCCGAACATCATGTGGGTCGAGACGTTCGATTCTATGGGCGCGCGGCCGACCCAGCTTGCCTGGGCCGAAGTCTATTCAGGTCTGTCCGCTGGCGTGGTCGAAGGTGCCGAGGCGCCGCTGCCGTCAATCTATGGAGCCAAGCTGCACGAGGTAAAAAAGGTCATCTCGCTGACCGGCCACTTCAAGGGCTTCACCGGGCTGGTGATCAACTCCGACTACTTTGCCGCCCTTCCCGAAGACATCCAGACCGTCATGGTCGAGGAGGCCGTTGCCGCCGGTGTCTTCATGACCGACCTGATGCTCAACTCGCAGGAAGAATGGGTGAAAAAGCTTGAGGCCGAAGGCGTGGCGTTCAACCGTGACGTCGACATCCCGGCTTTCCAGGAGATGACCGCAGTGACCTACACCAAGTTCCCCGACTGGACACCGGGCCTCTACGAGAAGGTGCGGGCGATCCTCGACAACTGAGAATGCGCCATGGTCCGGCCCGGCAGGTTGCTGCCGGGCCGGTTTCGGTTGGGGAGGGTAACCAATGAAACACGTTCGAAGAATCCTCGATGTCGCCGAGGGCCTGGTGACCTATTCGGCGATGGCCATCTTGCTGGGAGCCGTGCTGTGGGGGGTGTTGACGCGCTACGTCACCGCGAAACCTGCAGTTTGGACAACGGAGCTTTCCGGAATCCTGTTCACCTGGGTCGTCTTCATCGGCGCGATGGCCGCCTATCGCAAGGACCAGCACATCCGGGTGACGCTTCTGGTCGACTCGCTGCCCCCCGTGCCTCAGCGCCTCGCCCGCATCGCGGCCGACGTGCTGGTGATCGCCTTCCTCGCCTACACGGCCTGGCTCAGTTTTATCATGATGGGCAAGGGCGCAACGCGAATGTCACCCGTGATGGATATCCCCTTCAGCTATGTCTACCTCGCCCCGTTCATTGCCTTTGGGATGATGACCGTGACGGCCATCTTGCGCCTGCTAGTACCAAGCCTTGCGCCAGAGACGGATGATGATGGCATGGAGGTGCTCTGATGGACTTCCTGCCGATCATTGTCCTGCTCGTCACCATCGCCCTTGGGGTTCCCGTCGCCTTCTGCATCGGCGCTGCGGGGCTGTCGTTCTTCCTGTTCTCCGGGTCCATGCCGCCGGAACTTTTCATCCAGCGCATGGTGTCGGTCACCCATTCGTTCCCGCTGTTGGCGGTCCCGCTTTTCGTCATGACCGGGGTGGTGATGAACTATGCCGGAATTACCCGCCGCATGATGGGCTTCGCCGAAGCCATGACCGGGCATTGGATCGGCGGGCTGGCGCAGGTGAACGTGCTGCTCTCGACGCTGCTTGGCGGTGTGTCCGGTTCTGCAAACGCGGATGCGGCGATGCAGGCCAAGGTTCTTGTCCCCGAGATGAGCCGTCGCGGCTACGACCGTGCCTTTTCGTCCGTGGTGACGGCGTCCTCCTCGATCATCAGCGTCATCATCCCGCCGGGGATCGGCCTGATCCTGTACGGGTTCATGGGCGATGTCTCCATCGGCAAGCTCTTCCTCGCCGGCATCGTGCCGGGGGTGCTGCTCTGTATCGCCATGATGATACTGGTCGCCTACATGGCGCGCCGGCTGAAACTGAAACCGGCCTTTGAACACCGCATGCCCTGGGGCGAGCGCCTGACCGCCCTGCGTGGCGCCGGACTGGCCCTGATGGTGCCTGTCGGGATCGTGGTTGGCATTCGCTTCGGCTTTTTCACACCGACGGAGGCCGGTGCGATGGCGGTGCTGTTCGCCGCGGTCATCGGCGTGCTCTACCGCGAACTCCGGTTCCGGCACGCCTGGACGATCCTGCAGCAGACCACCCAGGCCACGGCCATCGTGCTGCTGGTGATCTGCGCGGCCAACGGCTTTGGCTATTACATGACCTGGGAGCAGATCCCGACCGCCGTTGCCAAGGCGATGCTGGCGTTGACGGATAACCCGATCCTGCTGCTGTTGATGATCAACTTCCTGCTGATCCTTGCTGGCATGTTCATCGAGGGCTCTGCCGCGCTGATCCTGTTGACGCCGATCCTGGTGCCGGTGATCTCGTCGGTCGGCATCGATCCGGTGCATTTCGGGATCGTGATGGTGCTGAACCTGACCATTGCCGGCGTCACCCCGCCGCTTGGCACGCTGATGTTCACCACCTGCGCGATCACCGGTGTTTCGATCGGTGACTTCATCAAGGCAGCGCTGCCGTTCTACGCGCTGCTGTTTGCCATGCTGCTGGTGCTGACATTCGTCCCGGCGATCTCGTTGTGGCTCCCCAACCTGTCCATGAACTGAAGGAGGTTCACCCATGTCTTCCGATGGTACTGTACGCCTTGAAAGGAACGGGGCCATCGGCCACGTCATCCTGGACCGCCCTGCCAAGCACAACGCGCTGACGCAACAGATGTATCGCCAGATCGGCGAGTGCTGCGCTGCCGTGAACGCCGACCATGACATCCGCGTGGTGGTGTTCAGCGGCGCGGGCGAGCGGGCCTTTTGTGCGGGATCCGACATTTCGGCGCTGGCCGAATACGAGGATTTCTGGGCCTGGCGGAACCGCTACGACTACATCCCGCCGATCCGCGCGATCCGGAAACCGGTCATCGCGGCGGTCAAGGGCTGGGCGCTTGGCGGCGGACTGGAGGTTGCACTGGCCTGCGATCTGCGAGTTGCGGCAACGTCGGCCACCTTTTCCGCGCCTGAAGTCACGCTCGGCTGGAACGGCGCGGGTGGGGCAGCACAGCACATGGTACGCTTGTGCGGATATGGAAATGCGATGCGCTACCTGCTGACCGGAGATCGGTTCACGGCGCAGGAAGCGTTCGACATGGGAATGATCGAATGGCTGGTCGAGCCGGGGGACGAGGTTGCCAAGGCAATGGAGGTCGCCGCCCGCATCGCCGAGCACAGCAGTGTCGCGACCCAGGCCGTGAAATCGGCGGTCCGCAACGCAATGGATTCCACCGTGCAATCGGGGCTTTCCTACGACAACGAACTCATGTCATTGTGCTTTGCCAAGATTGACCGTGACAAACAACAGGACAGCGGGGGATGAGACCCCGCGGGAATCGGATGCCGAGCAAACCAACAAAGCCCGCGACCCCCCCCTCCTCCAAGGAGAAATCCTCGGTTCCTGCCGTCGAAAAGGCGCTCGACGTGCTGGAAGTTCTGGCGGATGCCCCGGCAGGCATGACGATGAACGAAATCGTCGATGCGCTCGGGCGCACGATGGGCGAACTCTATCGCGTCGTGGTCTACTTGGCCGAACGGGACTATTTGGAACAGGATCCGGACACCGGGCGGTATGCGCTGTCGATGCGGTTGTTCGAACTGTCCCACCGGCACGAGCCGACTGATCGCCTGGTGCGCAACGCCGTTCCGCTGCTGGAAAGGATCGCCTTTGCAACCGAGCAATCCTGCCACCTTGGCGTCGTCAACCGGGCCAACGTCCTGATCCTGGCCTCTGTTCGCAGCCCCCGCCCTGCCAGCTACAGCGTTCGCACCGGTGCGATGTTCCCTGCGATCCATACATCGACCGGCAACGTCATCCTCGCCTATTCCGGAAGCGAGACGCAGACTCGATACATCACCCGCCTGACGACAGACCAGAAGGCAGGCCTGCGCGAACGCTTCGGTGTGATCCGCAAGAAGGGTTTCGAAGACTGGCCCTCGGAGATTGTGCAGGGAATTCGAAACCTGTGTGTCCCGGTCTTTGACATGCGCGGCATCGTTGCGGCGATAACGATCGGGTTCATTGACCAGGCAAACCCGCCGATGACTGCCGAAGGTTCCCTGGACTACCTTCGCACCGTTGGCGACGAGTTGACCCGGTCGCTTGGCGGTGTGCCGCTGTCCGCAGCCGACGCTGCCGAATAGGCGCCTGCCGTTTTTTTCATCTGACAGATTGCAAGCCGTTGCACGAAACCGCGTGTTGACGTGCTGCCCCTCGGGGTCTACTTTTCTATTTGAAAGTAACTTTCGGATATGATCATGAACGCTCCCACGTCATCCCCAGCCAACCTCCCGCTCGAAGGCATCCGCGTCCTCGACTTTGCGCAATTTCTGGCAGGTCCCTACGCAGCCATGCGCCTGGCCGATCTGGGGGCCGATGTGATCAAGGTCGAACGTCCGCAAGGGGGCGATCTGTGCCGGTCGCTGGCGGTGGCAGATCAATGGCTCGACGGCGACAGCCTGCTGTTTCACTCGATCAACCGCAACAAGCGCAGCTTTGCGGCGAACCTCAAGGACGCGGGCGATCTGGAAAGGGTGAAGGCGCTGATCGCCTCCGCCGACGTCATGATCCACAACTTCCGGCCGGGCGTCATGGAACGGATCGGACTTGGCTACGAGGTCGTGGCCGCGCTGAACCCCAAGCTGGTCTATGCCTCGGTCACCGGCTACGGCACCACCGGCCCCTGGCGGGACAAGCCCGGCCAGGACCTTCTGGCCCAGTCACTCAGCGGCATCACCTGGCTGCAGGGGAATGCGTCGGACGGGCCGGTACCGGTTGGCTTTGCCCTGTTCGATATCGCGACGGCGCTGAACCTAGTGCAAGGCATTCTGGCGGCGCTGCTGCGGCGCGGGCGCACCGGCGCAGGCGCGCTGTTGGAGGTCGACCTGCTCAGTTCCGGCATGGATCTGCAATTCGAACAGCTTACCTGTTTTTTCAACGGCAATCGGACCCGGCCAAGGCGCACCGAAATCGCCAACGCCAACGTCTATGGGGCGGCGCCCTACGGCGTCTACGCCACGAACGACGGCTACCTTGCCGTTGCCATGACGCCTCTCGCTCGTCTTGCAGACCTCTTTGAGCTGCCCGCACTTGGTACGTTCGAGCAATCAGATGCGCTGACTCGCGCCAACGAGATCAAGCCATTGCTACAGTCCCGGATTGCCGAAAGGACAACCGCCGACTGGTTGGCGATTCTGGAACCGGCAGACGTCTGGTGTGCCGAGATTCTCGATTGGCCAGCACTGAGCGAGACCGAAGGGTTCGCCGCACTCGACATGCTGCAAACCGTGCGCAACGGCGCAGGCTCCGAGGCAACCGTGGTCCAGTGCCCGATCCGGCTGGATGGCACACGGCTGCCATCGGACCGCGGCGCGCCGGCGCTTGGGGCAGACACCGCGGATCTGCTGGCAGAACTCGGTCTGGATTGATTGACACGCAGCAAACGCGGCTGCCGTTGGGAGGAGACGGGATGGCACAGGACTTTCAACCCCTGAACGGGCTTCTCGTGGTCGATCTCAGTCAGTTTCTGGCCGGGCCGTATGCGACGCTGCGGTTGCAGGATCTTGGCGCGAGGGTGATCAAGATCGAGCGCCCGGACGGCGGTGACCTGACCCGCAATCTCTACTTTTCCGACACGGTGATCGATGGGGAGTCGACGGTCTTTCACGCGATCAACCGCGGAAAGGAAAGCCTTGCCCTCAACCTCAAGGACCCGGCCGACCTCGCCCGGCTGAAGGCGCTGGCCGAACGCGCCGATGTGTTCGTGCAGAACTTTCGACCGGGCGTGATCGAACGGTTGGGATTGGACTATGCAACGATCAACGCGATCAACCCGCGCACGGTCTACTGTTCGATCTCTGGTTACGGACCGGACAGCCCGTGGCGCGACAAGCCGGGGCAGGATCTGTTGGCGCAGGCGCGGTCAGGCGTGATGTGGCTCAACGGCAGTGCGGGCGACGGTCCGGTTCCCTTCGGTCTGGCCGTTGCGGACATGATGGCCGGTGCCGCCGCGGCTCATGGCATCCTCGCAGCCCTCGTCGGGCGCGGAATATCCGGCAAGGGCGCGCACGTCGAGACCAGCCTGCTGGAGGCAATGCTGGACCTGCAATTCGAAGTTCTGGCGACCCACCTGAACGATGGCGGTCGACCGCCGGAGCGGGCCAATTTCCGATCTGCCCACCCTGCCCTTCCCGCGCCCTACGGCGTCTACCCCACCCGGGACGGGTTTCTCGCCGTGGCCATGATGCCGATTGGCGAGTTGGCAGACCTGCTGGACATCGACGCCCTGAAACCGTTTGCCGATGATCAGAAGGCGTGGTTCCGACAACGCGATAGGATCAAGGAGATCATCGCCGAAAAGTTCGCCGGAGAGACAACGGATCATTGGGTGTCGCTCCTTGAGCCGCAAGGGATCTGGGTTGCGAAGGTCCATTCCTGGTCAGAGCTACTCTCCAGCGAGGCGTTCCGGCATCTGGAAATGGTCCAGAGCGTTCGCGACGCGCTCGGCACGGAACTGAGCCTGATCCGGTCTCCGGTCCGGATCAATGGACACCGCGGGCGATCCTCGCGCGCCGCCCCGGATATCGGAATGGACTCCGATGCGATCATCGCGGAGTTCGGTCTCTAGCACACAAGGTTCGAGCCGGATGACGTCTGGAGACGCTTCGCTGGGCGAAAGGACTCGCGAAAACAGTTTTGGCGCTTCACCACAATGCAAGTCGGTCTGCGCCAGCGGCACGATAGCCGTCAGCCCTCTGATGCAGGGGCCTGCGCCGCAGCGGCGATCCTGGCCGACAGGCGGAGCGCGTGGCTCGGGTCGCGGGCGACGGCAGGCATTGCAGGATCATAGGCAGCACGGATGACCGCCGCGATGTCCGGGCGCAGAACGGCGAGCCCGTCGGGAGTGACCGCCAACGGTGACTGATCCCGGAAGGCCGATTGCGACCACAGAAGAATCGCCTGAACCATCTGTCCAAGGCTGAGCGCCTCTGCCGGGACCTCGGCCATGGCGGCATCCATGCGAAGGAAAACGAAACAGGCCCGGATTGCCCCGGAAGCTTCGAACCGAAAGGCCCGGTACTGGGTCGCGTCCGCGGCGACCAGCCTGTCGACCAGCGCCGCCAGATCGGGAACGAGTTGGTCCAGATCGGGCACATCCAGCAATTCCCGCCAGTCCCGAAAGAAGAACACCATCAGGTTGGCGCCCTGCTCCATGTCGGTTTCGGCCATCTGGTGCCCAGCCAGGGCAACAACGGCCTCACAGGCACCTTTGACAACGGAAATCGTTTCGTCCTCGACGCCAAAGACGACCGGAACAATCGGTCTGTCCCAGCGAGCGCACAGGTACTGGCCATCGGAACGGGTGAACAGCGGGGTCAGGTCTTCGGGTGTCATGCCGCCGAATTACGCGACAGCGCGGCCAAGCTCAAGACGCCACCGTCCCCTTGCAGGATCCCATACTTGCCCGGAATCGATCTAGCGGGCACCCTGTTTGGATTGAGAGGAGATATTGTCATGCCCTGGGACGAAACAGTTCATTTTGGAGTGGGCCCGCAGCGCGGGGCCGGAATCACCGGCTTTCACAGAAACGCGGGAAACCAGGGGGTCTTTACCGGCCTTCTGTTCCGCGGCGACTCCCGTCCGCCCGGAACCGTCTTTGCAGAAGGTTTCCAGATGCACGCCGCAGGAGTCGCCGTCGCAGGCCGTGTCACCAGTGCAATTGCCGGGGTCAACACGGACCACGGCACCACGCGGGGCATCGTCTCTGCCTCCCAGGATTTGCAGATCGGCATCTACTGGGCGGCATTCAACGCGCTCGAGGCCTGGGTCTACTGCATCTATATCGAGGCCGAACCATGGGCCGCGAGTGCCGTGACCAACCTCGCGACAACACCGGGCGCGCCGGCAGCCGGACTTCAACAGGAAATCATGCTGCGCGCGATCCCCGGAGACCGCATCTATGGTGCCAGGGCGGTGCGGCGTGGCACGGCAGGGGCCGCCAACGCGATGCACGGCACCAACATGAAGGTCAATTCGCAATATGCCGGGACGGCGTTGACCACCGTCGGCGGCATGGCGGCCGATCCGCAATACGCAGCCTTCATCGCCGGGGTCACATCGCTGGAAGGTATCTGACAGCGCCCAAGGGCCAGTTCACTATTCGAACAACTGCGTCTGACCCGGCGCACTGGGGGCAGGTATTTCGAGATGTGTCCAGGCCCTTTGTGCCAGCATCCGCCCACGCGGTGTGCGCTGGATCAGGCCCTGTTGCAGCAGGTAGGGCTCGATGACTTCTTCGAGGGCATCGCGGCTTTCGCTCAGGGCAGCCGCAATCGTTTCGATCCCGACCGGACCGCCGGCGTAGTTCTCGGCAAGCAGGCGAAGGTATCGCCTGTCTGCGCTGTCCAGCCCCAGGTGATCGACCCCCAACCGGGTCAGCGCGCTGTCCGCCAGTTCGCGACTGAGCCGACCGTCGCCCTCTACCAGCGCAAAATCGACAACCCTGCGCAGCAGCCGACCCGCAATCCGGGGTGTTCCCCGTGCGCGGGCGGCGATCTCGTGGGCACCCTCTGGATCGCTTGGAATGCCCATCATGCGGGCGTTCCGGGTCACGATCTCGTGCAGTTCCGGGACGGTATAGAACTGGAGCCGCGTCGGAATTCCGAACCGGTCGCGCAGTGGCGTGGTCAGCAACCCGAGCCGGGTGGTGGCGCCGACAAGGGTAAACGGCTGCAACTCGATCCGAACCGTGCGCGCGGCCGGACCGGAGCCGATGACGAGGTCGAGTTCGAAATCCTCCATCGCGGGATAGAGGATCTCTTCGACAACCGGGTTCAAGCGGTGGATTTCGTCGATGAAGAGCACGTCCCGAGGTTCGAGATTGGTCAGGATGGCGGCCAGATCCCCGGCCTTGGCCAGAACCGGCCCCGATGTCATGCGGAAACTGACCCCCAATTCGCGCGACAGGATCTGGGCGAGCGTTGTCTTTCCCAGGCCGGGCGGGCCGTAGAACAACGTGTGGTCCATCGCCTCGCCACGGCGCCGGGCGCTTTCGACGAAAACGGCCAGGTTTGCGCGGGCTTCGGCCTGACCAATGAAATCGCGCAGCGCCTGCGGGCGCAGGGCGCGGTCCTCGGGTTGATCGTCGGGTTGGGATTCAGGACGCAGAAGCGGATCGGGTTCGGTCATCGCGGACAAACTGCCCCGGTCAGAAAGCGTCGATGAGCGGTGGCTGACGGCGCCCCGCCCCCAAGGGCGCCCTCTCCGAGGATATTTCCAGACAGACGAAGGTGTGGGGCGGACATCGCGTTATCCCTTGGGAGCAAGCAGTTTCAGGGCAGAGCGGATCACGGCATTTGCTTCGGCCTCCGGGTCATCGCCCATCGCCTGTGCAACCGCCCCCGCAGCCTCGCCGGGTTGGTAACCCAGATTGACCAAGGCGGACAAGGCGTCGGCCTGGGCCGATGATGCTGCGGCCCGTCGTGGTTTTGGTGCGGCCTTTGGTGTCGGGACCACCGCGACATCGGCAGGTTCGGGATCGACCACATTGCCGAGCGCCCCGGACATCGCCATCACTGCCGGCGCCTTGTCTTTCAGCTCATTCACCACACGCTGCGCCAGTTTTGGCCCCACGCCCGGCGCGGCCTTCACCGCAGACCAGTCGCCCATGGCGATGGCACGGCTGGTGCCGTCCGGACCCAGGGCACCCAGAATAGCCATGCTGGCCTTGGCACCGATCCCCTGAACGGAGGTGAGCAGCCGGTGCCATTCCTTATCCTGGGGTGTCAGGAAACCGAACAGTTGCAACAGGTCTTCGCGCACCACCAGATCGGTGTAGAGCGCCGCGAATTCTCCGGTTCCCGGCAGGTCCATCAGGGTTCTGTCGGACACATAGACGATGTAGCCAACGCCACCGACGTCCAACAGAACATGATCGAGGCCCCGATAGTCGATCCGCCCGGCCAGCCGCCCGATCATGATGCCCTCGCAATCGCCGCCTGCAGACGGTTTCCGGACTGGAGATGATGAGCATGGGTGATCGCGATAGCCAAGGCGTCGGCCGCGTCGGCACCGGCAACCTTCACGCCCGGAAAGTGAAGTCCGATCATGTGAGCGATCTGGTGTTTCTCGGCGTGCCCGACACCAACGATTGCCTTCTTGACGGCATTGGGGGCGTATTCGCCAACCGGCAGCCCGGCCTGCGCGGGCACCAGCATCGCGATGCCACGGGCCTGCCCGAGTTTCAGCGTCCCTGCCCCGTCGCGGTTCACGAACGTCTGTTCCACAGCGGCGGCTTGCGGGGCATATTCGACCATCACCGCTGTCAGTTGATCGTGCAGCGACAACAATCGCACCGCCAGGTCCTTGCCTTCCGAACAGCACAGGCCATTGGCGATATGGGTCAGGCGCGATCCCTCGCTCTCGATCACGCCCCAGCCGAGGTTTCGCAACCCCGGGTCGATGCCGATGACACGCATGGCTGTTTCTGTCCTGCTCTTGTTATTCTTTTGTTGGAACGTGATTAGCACGAAAAGGGAACATCGACCAGAGGGCTTGCACCGGATCGGGACGCAACCCGGCACGTATCGGAGGTCGGCTCCCGAGCCGAGGGGGTCGGAGCCCCCTCCCGCTCACCGCCAAAGATTCCGTCGCCATCTGATCGCTGGATCGCTCTCCGGACCGGGCGAGTGGCCGTATTTGTTCACAGCCTGCCTGTTTCCTGCCCGTTTCGGTCAACAGCGCAGCAGAGCTGCAGACCTCCCCTGCACGTGCTGCAATGCGGCATTGCAACTGCAGCACTGGCGTTGTTGGCGCTAACGGTTATCTTGGTGGTAGGAACAGAGATTCACTCAAACGGAGATTAACATTATGAACACCCGTTATAATTCCACCGACATGCACGTTGACAGGTTCGCGATCGAAGCCGAAGTCCGCAAGGAGCAGGCCCGCGTTTCCCGCGCCATGGTCACCTGGATCGGCGCGTCCGTCCGCCGTCTGTTCAAGACGCAGGACGCCGTGTCCGGTGGCCCGATCGCGACCTCTAACTGAGACCTGATCCGCCGCGCCTTCCGGGCGCATGCGACAGGACAAACGCAAAACGGCGCCGGCGATGTCTGCCGGCGCCTGTTTCTTTGCCTGGCCTCTGGATGTCCGAGCCGCAAGATCGGGCGTTCAAGCGCAACACCGGGCGCAACCAGTACAGTGCTTGTCAGCCGATCAGTGGAGACACCCAGTCGGCCACCATCCGGGACAGCGGGTCGATTGCCATCACGAACCCACCGGCCCGCTCTACAGCGTTTCCGGTGCTCAGGGCGTCAACCTTGGCGAGGTAATCCGCCGGTCCGATTGACGCCAACAGGAAGCCCTTGAACACCACGATCACCAACAGAACGGTAAGGGCCGGGCGCAGCAACGGCCTGCGTTCACGGCGAAGACGCGCGCGTGTATAAAAGGATTGCCCAAGCGTGCCGTCCGCTTCAAAACCGCCGCCCTTCCGATTGATCTTGTCGATCCGACGCAGACGGCCTGTAAAATCCTTCATCTGAGAATTGTTCATGGCAGACTCCACCTAACTAAAACGCCCCCGTTAGCGAACACACTACGGCTGAATTGTGGCGCAAATTGGGTGGCTTCGTCAGGATTTACAGAGACAGAGTGTTGTCCATTCGCCGATTTCCTCGCGATCGTGGACAATCATGCCTTCGGCCGCATAGGCAGCCAGGATGTCGGCCGCCTGCTCGTTCAGAAGTCCGCTCAAAATAGCAAAGCCCGACGGCTTCAATGCGCCGGAAATCTCGGGAGCCAAGGCAATCAGCGGTGCCTTAAGGATATTGGCGAAAATGAGACCGAACGGTACGGCTTCGGCCAGATCCGGATGCCCGAATCCGGTTGCCTCAAGGCACAGCATGCGATCCTCCAGACCGTTGGCCTGCGCATTGGCCTGCGCCACTTCCACCGCGATCGGGTCGATGTCCGATGCAATCATCGTTCCCGGCCAGACCCGCGCCGCCGCCATCGCCAGAACCGCCGTGCCACAGCCGATATCCGCCACCGGCAACGGCTGGAATCCGTCCGTCACCAACCGGTCCAATGCCTTGAGGCATCCAAGCGTCGTGCCGTGATGCCCGGTGCCAAAGGCCATCGCCGCTTCGATCAACAACGGTTCGACATCATCCGGCACCGAGTCGGCGTCGTGACTGCCGTACAGGTAGAACCGACCGGCGCGCACCGGTGCGAGTTCGCGCTTGACCTTGGCCACCCAGTCGACCTCTGGCAATTCGGACACCGCAAAATCCCGGGCCCCGAACGCGGCGGCCAGAACGGCGAGCCCGGTGGTATCCGGCGCCTCGACGAAATAGGCGCCGACTTCGTACAAGCCCGAACCGTCCTCGACTTCCAGCACCCCGACTCCGGTGGGTTCCGGCACGAGGTTCTCCATCGCATCGCCTAGCGCCACGGCGTTGTCCTTGCCGGGCAGCGTCGTCAGGGCAGTGAAAGTCGGCATCGGAGGGCTCCCGGAATGAGGTCGGATTGAAGGCGCCGGAGTTCAACAGGAAACCCGGGCGGATGCGGTCTGGCGCTAGGCCAGGATGCGCCCGGGGTCAAGCACCGCAAGAACCTCAGCCACCAGTTCATGAACCGGTGGCGCGGAATCCAGCCGCATCACTGGACACGACAACGTCTCCGCCCACGCCAGGTGCCGCGCCCGATTGCGCCCGGGCAACAGCCCGTCATCATAGGACGCCGCCCAGTCCAGAAATGCCTCCATCTCTGCGGTACCGGACGGGTCCTGCCGCCGCCACGCCTCGCGGGCACGCAGCCGGGCAAGCCGGGTGTCGGTGTCCAGATCCAGAAGGATCGCGAGCGTCAGACGGTCGTCGACCCCCTCGCTCCAGCTGTCCATCGACCCTGACAGAACCCAATCCCGCCGGGGCACGAAGATCTCCTGCATCAGGGCGTAGCGGTCCGGGACGCAGCGTTTCTGTTGAAACGGCGGATCAGTCGGCTTCCAGAAGAAGTCGTCAGTGTCGAAGTGTTGCGAGGCCAACTCGGTCGCCAGCGCTCGCCCCAGGGTCGACGCTCCGGCGCCACTTGCACCGAAAATATGAATGCGATGTCCAACCATCGCGCCCCTTTGCACTCAACTTTCGGGCGAAACGCCCACACCCACAGGACAGGTGACCCCGGTCCCACCGATTCCGCAATAGCCTGCGGGGTTCTTTGCGAGGTATTGTTGGTGATACCCTTCAGCGAAGTAGAAAATCTGGGCATCCGCTATCTCGGTCGTGATCGCGCCCAGCCCCGCTGCCGCAAGCCCCGGCTGGAAGGCGTCACGCGTCCGCTCGGCTGCGACGCGCTGATCGGGCGACGCCGTGTAGATGCCGGATCGGTATTGGGTGCCGATATCGTTGCCCTGCCGCATGCCTTGGGTCGGGTCGTGATTTTCCCAAAAGACCCGAAGCAACGCGTCATAGGAAATGACGCTTGGATCGAACACGATCCGCACCACTTCGTTGTGCCCGGTCCGTGCGGTGCAGGTTTCTTCATAGGTCGGGTTCGGCGTGCTGCCACCGGCGTAGCCGACCATCGTCAGCCACACCCCCTCCAGCGCCCAGAACATCCGTTCGACACCCCAGAAACAGCCCATGCCGAACATGGCCACGTCGAACCCGTCCGGCACGTCCAGCGTCAACGGACGCCCGGACACGAAGTGTGTCTGGGCGGTGGCAATGGGATCCGGACGCCCCGGAAGGGCATCCTCGGGGCGAACCATCTCGGTCTTTGCGCGCTTGAGCTGAAACATCTGCGTCTCCTGTCTGTTCAGGACGCAATATAGGGCGGCCAGCCGCCGGCTTCTACTCGGCAGGCGCACGCCAGGCCGAGAACCTGGCAAAGACGGTCTCGTTTCCCGGGCGGGGATGCCGCGGGATCAGCAACGCCAGGCAGACAGAAACGCTCGCCATTGCCGCCGCCAGACCGAACACCGAACCGGGCGATTGCAGCCAGAGATACCCCAGTAGGGCCGGCAGAAAGACTGCCGCGATATGATTGATCGTGAAGGCCACCGCCGCGGTGGAGGCCATGTCCGCCGGGTCTCCGATCTTCTGGAAATAGGTTTTCAGCGCCAACGCCAACCCAAAGAAGATGTGATCCAGAACATAGAGTGTGGCGGCCAGCGCCACGCCCCAGCCGAACATGTAGATCCCGCCATAGGCGAGGAAGATCACCACCAGCCCGGAGTATTCGAACAACAACACCCGGCGTTCGCCAAACCGCGTCACGGCGCGCCCGAAAAGGGGTGCTGCGGCCATGTTGGTGGCCAGCGTGATCAAGAACAGCGACGTCACTTCGTGCACGTCGAACCCAAAGCGTTCGACCATCATGAAACTGGCAAACACGACAAAGATCTGCCGCCGCGCGCCGGCCATGAATTGCAGCGCGTAGTACAGCCAGTACCGGCGGCGCAGGACGAATTTCTTGACCTGTGGCGTCGGAGATTCGAACTGGTGGAAAAAGACCATGCAAATGACGGCGATCAAGGCGGTGATCAGCCCGGCGGTCATGTAGACCGTGTTGTAGTCGAGTTCGAACACCCTCCAGGTCGTGACGATCACGCCATACGCCACCAAGGTCGCCGCCGACCCGGTGGCCAGCATCCAGCCCAGCATCCTCGGCGCGCGCTCCTTGTCCAGCCATTGCAGTTGAAGCGACTGGTTGACCGTCTCGAAGTAGTGAAACCCGATCGAACTGAGCATCGTGATCGTCAGGATGCCGCCCAACGACGGAAACCAGGCGGTCAAGGCCGTCGCCACACCCAGCAGCATCAGCGAGATCAACCCCAGAACCTGTTCCCGCACAACCCGGATCAGGGCGATAACACCGATGGCCAGAAACCCCGGGATCTCGCGCACGCTGTGCAACAGGCCGATATCGGCGCCATCGAACCGAGCGACCTCGACGACGAAGTTGTTCAGCAGCGCTGACCAGGTGGCAAAGGCAATCGGCATCGCCGCCGCCATGACGAACAGCAACGTGACAGGGCGGCGCCAGACCGGAAGGGCCTGCGCATCGGAGAGCGAAATGAAACGCATGCTTGGGCTGTAGGTCCAGCCCGCCCATTTGAAAAGCACCAATTGCCTGCACCATCGCACCGCTCCCCTTCGATTTCGCGCAAGCCGGTTAAAATCGCCCGGATCAGCGGAATGCCACCACCGCCCAGGCGCACCTTTGCAGTGATGATCTGGATCAAGGCGCCCGGTTTTGCTTTTTGACAGGTTGCGTGGCAAAATCGGATTCCGGCGCGCAAGGGGACACAATGGACATTCTGACGATTGTCGAACGGATCGGAGAAGAGCCGTCAGCGGCCCTGTTCGGCCTGATCACCGGAATGCTGTTCGGCATTGCCGCCCAACGGTCCAACTTCTGCCTTCGGGCCGCGACGGTCGAATTTGCCCGCGGAAACCTTGGCCCGCGCATGTCGATCTGGCTGTTGACCTTCTCGACCGCGATGGTCTGGGTGCAGGGCGCACAGATGCTGGGCCTGATGCGGGCCGAAGACGCGCGGATGATGGCCGTTCCGGGCACCTGGTCGGGCGCAATCGTCGGCGGCTTGATCTTCGGCATGGGCATGGTTCTGGCGCGTGGCTGCTCGGGGCGGTTGCTGGTGCTGGCGGCGACGGGCAACCTGCGCTCGGTCGTCTCGGGCCTCGTCTTTGCCGTGGTCGCCCAGATGAGCCTCGGTGGCTGGCTGACGCCGCTGCGCGAAAAGATCTCGGCCCTGTGGATTACTCCTGGTGGCACCAACGTCAACCTTCTGGCTGCGCTTGGCCTGCCGGATGTGGCCGGCCTCGGGCTCGGATTGGTGTTGGCCGCCCTCGCGATCTACCTGTCCCGCAAGAACCAGCTCGGCACGATGAAGCTGTTCATGGCCTCGGGCGTCGGCTTTGCCGTGGCCGTCGGCTGGGTTCTGACCTTCGGTCTCAGCCAGGTCGCCTTCGAGCCGGTTCAGATCGAAAGCGCGACTTTCACCGGCCCGTCGGCCCACACGCTGATGTTCTTCCTCGTGCCCGACACGGTGCTGGAGTTCGATATCGGGCTGGTGCCGGGCGTCTTCCTGGGCGCGTTTCTGGCCGCAGCCTGGGCGGGAGAGCTCAAGGCGCAGGGCTTCGAGGGTGCGGGCAACATGCAACGCGCCATGATCGGCGCGGCGGCGATGGGCTTTGGCGGGATGCTCGCAGGTGGCTGTGCCATCGGCGCCGGTGTCACCGGCAGCTCGATCTTTGTCGCGACCGCCTGGGTAGCCCTGACCTTCATGTGGGTCGGTGCTGTCATCACCGACTACCTCGTGGACCAGAAAGGCGGCGCCGCGATCACCGCCTGAGCACGATCACCGACGCCCATCCCGCCTGAGGGAGCCCGCCCGCGGGCCCCCGAGGCCAAGGAAATGGCGCGGCACGCGCCTCCGCCGGATCAGGGATCGGCTACCACATCGTCCCGTCCGCGCACCGCATCCGCAGTGATCGCCAGTGCCTCTTGCGACATCCGCCGCAGCTGTCCGTTGGCGGAAACAGCGTAGGAACAGAAGTACAAACCCGGCAGTTTCGTGCGCGCACCACTGACCGTTGGCGCCCCAGTCTTGTCCAGAACCTCCGGGTGCGACGGCAGCAGGGGCCGCAGATCCACCGCGTACCCCGTGGCCAGGACCACGGCGTCCACGTCCGAGCGTTTCCCGTCGGCAAAGATCGCGGTTCCTCCCTCGAACCGGTCAATCGCCGGGCGCACCCGTATCCGTCCGTCCCGTATGGCCGCCAATGTCCCCACATCGATCAACGGAACACGCCCGTCCTCGATAACCTGAGCCGCCGGCCCCTTCTCCGCCTTGACCATGCCATAGGCCTCGGGCCGCCCGGTCATGACGCGCAGCAGGGGTGCGGTAATGGCGTCCGCCCAGGTGTACGGCAGAAGCCGAGTCAGCAATTCGAACGAGGTTATCGGGACCCCGAACATCTCTTTCGGCAACAGGTTGACCGGCCCGCGCACCACCACCTCCACATCCCGGCCCGCATCGGCCAGATCGAGCGCGATATCGCCCCCCGAATTGCCGAACCCGATCACGAGGACATGCTGCCCATCGATATCACGCGG
Organism: uncultured Tropicimonas sp.; assembly: GCA_947495685.1. Lineage (GTDB taxonomy): Bacteria > Pseudomonadota > Alphaproteobacteria > Rhodobacterales > Rhodobacteraceae > Tropicimonas. Next base: position 209,020 of record CANLZY010000002.1, on the reverse strand, counting down.
ATTTTGATAGCCCGAAGAATGAACCACGGGGCCGTCGAATGCCGCCAATCCCGGGATCGTCGGGAGCCGTGGTCTTTGTGCCAGCCCAGTGGCAATCACGACAACCTCCGCCTCGTGACTTTCGTCTGCGGCAGTCACTCGCCACACCGCTCCATCACGGGTCACATCCTGAACCTCGGTACCGAAACGCGGCTGAAGGTCATGAAACCGCGTATAGTCCTCCAGATATTCGACCAACTGGTCACGCGACACATAGCGCGGCCAATCCGACGGCAACGGCATCCCCGGCAAGGCCGAGCGCGCCTTGGACGTGTGCAGGACCAGCCTGTCATAGTGCTCCCGCCAGCGTTCGCCGACCTCCGACGCCCGCTCCAGGAGTGTCACGTCCAAACCCGCGTTTCCAAGACAGGCCGCGGTGGCCAACCCCGCTGGGCCAGCTCCGATCACGATCGCGCGCATGGGTTGTCCTCCCCGTTTGGCGCAGCCTGCCTGCAACGCCCCCACAAGACAATCCTGCCGGTCACCAAAAGCTCTGGGGGTCGATGTCCACGGCAAGTCGCAGGTTGTTGGGCAGCCTGAACTGCGCCAGCCAGCGCGTCAGTGCCGCCTGCAATGGCGCGCCCTTGTCGGCCTTGACCAGCAGCCGTACCCGGTGCCGCCCCCGCACCCGCGCGATCGGGGCCGGCGCCGGGCCGAACAATTGCGCCCCGATGTCGCGCAACGGCCCGTCCCGACGGGCCATGTCTCCGCCCAGGTCAAAAACCTGCTGCACATCGGGCCCGCTCAGGATGATCCCCGCCATTCTTCCATAAGGCGGAACACCCGCCGCCCGGCGTTCGGTCGCCTCTGCCCGCCAGAAACCGTCCTCGTCTCCCGACAGGATCGCCCGGATAACCGGGTGTTCGGGTTGATAGGTTTGCAATAGCGCCACGCCCTTGCGCTCTGCCGTGCGCCCGGCCCGCCCGGCCACCTGCCGGACCAGCTGAAACGTCCGTTCCGCCGCCCGCAGGTCCGAGCCTTGCAAGCCAAGGTCGGCGTCGATCACCCCGACCAGCGTGAGCAGCGGGAAATTGTGCCCCTTGGCCACCAACTGGGTGCCAATGATGATATCTGCCCCCCCTTGGGCGATCTCTTCGATCCGGGCCTTCAGCGCCCGGGCCGAGCCGAACAGATCCGACGACAACACCGCCACCCGGGCGTCGGGAAAGCTCTCCACTACCTCTTCGGCCAGCCGTTCCACACCCGGCCCCACCGGCGCCATGCGGCCCTCGACCTCGCAGGAGGGGCAGACCTCCGGCAGCGGCTCGGTCTCGCCGCACTGGTGGCACACCAACCGTTTCAGGAACCTGTGTTCCACCATCCGCGCATCGCAGTGTTTGCAGCCGACCTGGTGGCCGCAGGCCCGGCAGATCGTCACCGGCGCATAGCCACGCCGGTTCAGGAACAGCAGGGACTGTTCGCCCAGCTCGATCCGGTCCGCCACCGCCTGTTTCAGGCGTGGCGAGATCCAGCGGCTGGCCGGCAACTTGTCCTCGCGCATGTCGATGGCCCGCATCTCGGGCAATTCCGCCGCCCCGAACCGCGACGCAAGCTCCAGGCGTGCGTATTTCCCGGCCTCGGCATTGGCCCAGCTTTCCAGCGACGGCGTGGCAGAGGCCAGGATCACCTGAGCATCGCACTGCGAGGCGCGCAGCACCGCCATGTCGCGGGCATTGTACAGAACCCCGTCCTCCTGCTTGTAGGACGTATCGTGCTCCTCATCGACGACGATCAGGCCCAGATCACGGAACGGCAGGAACAGGGACGACCGCGCGCCCACCACAACGTTGGCACCGCCTTGTGCCACCATCTTCCAGGCGCGGCGTCGTTCGGTGATGGTCACGCCCGAGTGCCACTCGGTCGGTTGCTGGCCGAACCGCCGCTCTACCCGCGCCAGGAATTCCCCGGTCAGGGCGATCTCGGGCAGCAGCACCAACGCCTGTCGACCTTGCCGCAGGCATTCGGCGACAGCCTCAAGATACACCTCGGTCTTGCCCGAGCCCGTGACCCCCTTGAGCAACGTCGTGCCATAGCGCCCACTTCGTACAGCATCCTGCAAGACTTCCGCGGCCTCGGCCTGTGCCGGGCTCAACTCCAATCCCGACAGCTCCGGGTCCAGCGTCGGGTACGGCAGATCGCGCGGCGCGGCCTCCTCGCGGATCGCGCCCTGTTTGACCAACCCCTTGACGACCGAGCCGGTCACCCCGGCCATCTCGGCCAGTTCCCGGGGCGTGAAGGCCAACCCGCCATACTCTTCCAGCACCTCGATCACCCGACGGCGCGCGTCGGTCATGCGATCCGGTTGCCCATCGCCCCGCCGCAGGATGCGTCGCATCGAGGGCGGATCGCCAAGCCCCGGCGCCCGCGTCGCCAGGCGCAGCATCGCCGGCATGGACGTCAGCGTGTAGTCAGCCGCCCGCCCAAGGAACTGGCGCAGTTCTTCGCGCATCGGCGGCACGTCCAGAACCTTGCTGACAGAGCGCACACGGGATCGGTCGAAATCCCCCGCCCCCGCGCCCCAGACCACACCGATGACCTTTCGCGGGCCGAGCGGCACCTCGACAAAAGACCCGAGCGCACAACCGCCTTCGGGGGCGGCGTAGTCCAGCAACCGGTCCAGCGGCTGCGTGGTCAGAACCCCCACCAGATCTCCCTTGGCAAACCAGTCGCTTTGCGTCATCGCTTTTCCCGACCCGTCCCCCACGCCGCCAATCCTTGCTGTATATGGGCCAAAGACCGGCCCGAAAGTCCCCCGAGGAGGAAACAGATGAAGTTTTTCGTGGATTCCGCCGACGTCGAAGCCATTGCCGACCTGAACGATCTCGGCATGGTTGACGGTGTCACGACCAACCCGTCGATCATCCTGAAATCCGGCCGCGACATCAAGGAAGTCACAAGGGAAATCTGCGAAATGGTGTCGGGCCCTGTCTCGGCCGAAACCGTTGCGCTGGACGCCGACGGAATGATCGGCGAAGGCCGCGAACTGGCCCGGATCGCCGACAACATCGCCATCAAGGTGCCGCTGACCTGGGCCGGTCTGAAAGCCTGCAAGACGCTGTCGGACGAAGGCCGCATGGTCAATGTCACCCTGTGTTTCTCCGCCAACCAGGCCCTTCTGGCCGCCAAGGCCGGTGCAACGTTCATCTCTCCGTTCATCGGCCGGTTGGACGATCTCAACCTCGACGGCATGGATCTGATCGCCGAAATCCGCAAGATCTATGACAATTACGATTTCGGCACCCAGATCCTCGCCGCGTCTATCCGGTCCGCCAACCACATGAAAGAGGCCGCCCTGATCGGTGCCGATGTGGCAACTGCGCCACCCAACGTGATCAAATCCATGGCCAACCACGTTCTGACCGACAAGGGACTGGACGCTTTCATGTTGGACTGGGCAAAAACAGGTCAGAAAATTCTTTGACCTGGTGTACGGTTGCCGGGCAAAGTTAACGTGATTGGAACGGGCATGAGCGACGTGGCGGTAGATCTGGACGAACTTCGAGACAAGATCATGTCGGAACCAGATGTCATTCTGGACGACCGCGACATCATGCATGCGCTGATCACGGCGAACGAGAAGTCGCTCGGCGGAAACATCATCGACCTGCGCGGCATCGCGATGGAACGGCTGGAAAGCCGGCTGGACCGGCTGGAAGACACCCATCGCTCTGTCATCGCCGCCGCCTACGACAACCTTGCCGGCACCAACCAGATCCACCGCGCGATTCTCACGATGCTGGACCCGGTTGATTTCGAAGGGTTCCTCAAGGGGCTGGGCAGCGAAGTCGCCAGCATCCTTCGGGTCGATTGTATCCGCCTGGTTCTTGAATCGGCGGCCAATTCCGAAGGTGAAATCGCGATCCGCAAGCTGGGCGATGTCCTGAACGTGGTGCAGCCCGGATTCATCGACCACTATCTGACCCAGGGCCGCGCCGGTGTGCCGACCCGCCCTGTCACCCTGCGCCAGCTACGACCCGAGAGCGAGTTGCTCTATGGCGAGGCAACGCAATGGATCAATTCCGAGGCGCTGTTGAAGCTGAACTTCGGCGATGGCCGCCTGCCCGGCATGCTGGTGCTGGGGTCCGAGGATCCGCACCAGTTCCGCCCCAACCAGGCCACCGACCTGCTGGCCTTTTTCGCGGGCGTTTTCGAGCGGCAGATGCGCCGTTGGCTGAGCTGATCCAGATATCGGACGGGCTGCGGGACGCGATGGCCCGCTGGCTCGACCATCTGCGGGCCATCGACGGCGTGGCCGACAACACCGTGACGGCCTATCAGCACGATGTGCTGGGGTTTCTGAGCTTTCTCTCCGGGCACTTTGGTGACAGCCTTGGCCAGGCGCCGCTGTCGCGCCTGAAGGTGGCCGACATGCGGGCGTGGATGGCCCACGAACGCGGTCGCGGGGTTTCGGCCCGGTCGCTGGCGCGCACATTGTCGGCAGTCAAGAATTTTGCCGGCTGGATGGCCGAGCGCGACGGGATCGACGCCACCGCCATCCTCGCGGCCCGTGCCCCCCGGTTTCGCCGCAAGCTGCCCCGTCCGCTGGCCGAGGATGCCGCCCGCGCCGTGCTGGACACGGTCGAGCTTCAGTCACTGGAACCCTGGATCGGCGCGCGCGACACCGCAGTGGTGACGATGCTCTATGGCTGCGGACTGCGGATTTCCGAGGCACTGTCGTTGACCGGCGCGGCCTGGCCGCTGGGCGAGTCGATCCGCATCGTCGGCAAGGGCGGGAAGGAACGCATTGTCCCGATCCTGCCTGCCGCGCGCGAGGCCGTGGACGCCTATGTCGCCCTGTGCCCCCATGACCTGTCTCCAGAGGAGGCACTGTTTCGCGGCAAACGGGGCGGCCCCCTGAACCCGCGATTGATTGCCAAGGTGATGGAGCGGACGCGCATGCAGCTTGGCCTGCCGGCCACCGCCACGCCCCACGCCCTGCGCCACAGCTTTGCAACACACCTGCTCGCCGCCGGGGGCGATCTGCGCGCCATTCAGGAACTGCTGGGACATGCCTCGCTGTCCACGACACAGGCCTACACGGCGGTCGACGCCGCACGCCTGATGGAGATCTACGAAAGCGCCCACCCGAAAGCATGACCGGATTTGCGGATAATTTTCGCAGAAATTGTCTGTCTTTCAGTGACTTGCCGCCCGGTCAGTCATATCCGTTTCATCCAACGTTCATATTCATCGTTCCAGAGTGCCGGCGTTCATCAACACAAAGGATCACGGAATGATTGGATCGATTGGCGGCATGTCCGGGGGCATGACCATGCAGGCCATGAGACAGCCCCCAGCACCCGACCAGACGGGCACCAAGGCCAGCGCAAGCGCCGACGGCGAGATATCCAGCGATGCCGTCACCAAGGAAGAGGTGGCGATGGCCGCAGCCGGACAACAGGCCGGCGAAACAGCCGAGGGCAAGGGCGGCGACCGTCCACCGCCCCCGCCGCCACCGCCCCAGAGCAGCGCGGAGTCCGAGTCGTTGTTCCAGAGCCTGGTGGAAACCACCGAATCCGAAGACGACAGCAGCACGTCCACCGATCTCACCGCGCTTGTGACGTCTCTTTACGAAACAACACAGGGCCTGTCCGGGGTGAGCGCCTGAACGCATCCCGACGGCAGAACTTTGGCCATGAAGGACCCCGGCGGCCTGTTTTGGCGTCGCCGGGGCCATCAGAACGTCATGTCCGGAACGAACGATTGCATTGGGCGCGGTTTTTGGGCATCGAAACCGGATGAAACCCGAACACAGCGCCTATTCCGTCCACCTCCTGACCGCAACCGGAGCCGTCCTGGCCATGTTCGCCCTGCTGGCGGCCGTGGACTACGACTGGCCGATGATGTTTTTGTGGCTTGTCGTGGCGTTTGTGGTCGACGGGATCGACGGACCGCTGGCCCGAAAATACGATGTCTGGAACTACGCGCCACAGGTCGATGGCGCGGTGCTCGACCTGATCATTGATTACCTGACCTATGTCTTCATACCAGCCTTTGCGCTGTATGCTTCCGGCCTGCTGGACGGATGGGTCGGCTGGGCTGCGTTGCTCATCATGACCTTCACCAGCGCGCTCTATTTCGCCGACACCCGGATGAAGACCACGGACAAGTCCTTTTCGGGATTTCCCGGCTGCTGGAACATGGTGATCATCGTATTCTTTGCGATCCACCCGCCCGCATGGGTTGCATTGTCCACGACCGTGATCCTGGCCGGGGCAATGTTCACAAACCTGCGGTTCATCCACCCGGTGCGCACAAGGCGTTGGCGGAGCGTGTCGCTGCCGGTGGCCATTCTTTGGACCATCTGCGCCGCATGGGCCGCATGGGTCGCGTTTGACCCGCAAAGCTGGGCCAAGGTCGGGCTCGTGCTGTCAAGCTTCTACCTGCTGAGCGCCGGGATCTTGCAACAGCTGTTTCCACCCCGGATCGAGACCTGACTCGAGTCACCTCAGCGACGGCACGGGTCTGCAGATCGGGCCCTTCGACCTTGTCGGGCGGCCTGTCGGCCGCCCGGTGCAGCGTCAGCCCAGCGCGTCGTTGCAGCGCTTGCAGGTGTCCGGATGGGCATGGGTGCCGACATCCGGAAGGATCTTCCAGCACCGCCCGCACTTTTCGCCTTCGGCACGGCCAAAGACGACCGCAACGCCCGGCACATCATCCAGCGTAAAGGCGCCGTCGGGCGCTGCCGCCTCTGTCAACGTGATCTGCGACGCGATGCAGATGTCGGCAAAGTTCACAGTCTGCAGCAACACGACCATGGCAGCGTCGTCCACATACACAATCGGCGCAGCTTCGAGGCTGGACCCGATCACCTTGTCACGGCGCTGCACTTCGAGCGCGGCTGTCACGACACGGCGCACCGCACGCACCCGCTCCACCAGTTCCGCAAGCTGCGGAGCACTCCACCCGGCCGGCGTTTTCGGGAAGTCCTGCAGGTGGACCGAGTTGCCCTCACCCGGGAACCGCTCCAACCAGACCTCTTCCATGGTGAATGCCAGCACCGGCGCAAGCCACGTCGTCAGCCGATGGAACAGGATGTCCAGCACCGTCAACGTAGAACGTCGGATCAGGCTGTCATCGGCATCGCAATACAGCGCATCCTTGCGGATATCGAAGTAAAAGGCCGACAGGTCGACCGTGGCGAAATTGAAGATCTTCTGGAAGACGCCCTGGAAATCATAGGCCGCGTAACCGGCGCGCACATCGGCATCCAATTCCGTCAGTCGGTGCAACACCCAACGCTCCAGTGGCCGCATGTCGGCCTCTGCCACCGGTTCGATGGAATCGAAGTCGCCAAGGGAGCCGAGAAGGAAGCGAATGGTATTGCGGAGCCGGCGATAGCTGTCGGCCACACCTTTCAGGATCTCCGGTCCGATCCGCTGGTCGGCGGTATAGTCGGTCTGGGCCACCCAAAGCCGCAGGATGTCGGCGCCATATTGCTTGACCACAGTCTCCGGCACGATGGTGTTGCCGAGCGACTTGGACATCTTGTTGCCCTTCGCGTCCAGCGTGAAGCCGTGGGTCAGCACGCCCCGATAGGGCGCGCGCCCTTGGGTGCCGCAGCTTTGCAGCATCGACGAATGGAACCAGCCACGATGCTGGTCGGTGCCCTCAAGGTACAGGTCGGCGATACCGTCCTCGGATCCGTCAGGCCGGTCCCGCAGCACGAAGGCATGGGTGGAGCCACTGTCAAACCACACGTCCAGCACGTCGAAGACCTGATCGTAGGCATCGGCATCGTAATCGTCGCCCAGGAAGCGTTCCTTGGCGCCATCTGCATACCACGCGTCGGCGCCGTCCTGCTCGAAGGCAGCCACGACACGGGCGTTTACGGCCGCGTCCCGCAGAAGGAAGTCGGGGTCATCGGGCAGGGCCCCCTTCTTGACAAAGCAGGTCAGCGGCACGCCCCAGGCCCGCTGGCGCGACAGCACCCAATCCGGGCGTGCCTCGATCATCGAGTGGATGCGGTTTCGGCCGGCCGGTGGCGTCCAGGTGACCAGTTCATCGATCGAACACAACGCCCGCGCCCGGATCGTCTTGCCATAGGTGTCCTGCCCATCGCCAACCTCGCGGTCGATGGCTGCGAACCATTGCGGCGTGTTGCGAAAGATCAGCGGCGCCTTGGAGCGCCAGGAATGCGGGTAGGAGTGCTTGACCTTGCCACGTCCGATCAGCGCGCCGATGCCCGCCATGGCGTCGATCACCCGCTTGTTGGCGTCCTTCTCCTTGCCCTTGTGGTCAAAGATCACGGCGTCGCCGAACAACGGCAGGTCGGACCGGAAGCTGCCATCCTCCAGCACGTTGTAGGTCATCTTCAACCCGTGCTTCACGCCGAGGATATAGTCGTCGGCGCCGTGGCTCGGCGCGGTATGCACAAATCCGGTACCCGCCTCGTCGGTCACGTGATCGCCCGGCAACATGGGCACGTCATAGTCCCACTCGCCATTGCCGCCCTCGATTCCCCGGAGCGGGTGAGCGCATTGCATCAGGTCCAACTGTTCCGAGGTAACTTCCTGGATACGCTCCCAGGCCTCCACCTTCGCGGATTTCATCACCTCTGCGGCCAGGTTGTCGGCCAACAGGTACTCGTCACCCACGGCGGCCCAGTTGCCCTCGGGGGCCTCGGTCACGCGGTACAGCCCGTAAGACAGAGTCGGGTTGAAGGCCACGGCGCGGTTCGACGGGATCGTCCAGGGCGTCGTGGTCCAGATCACCACATTCACGCCACGCAATTGAGAGCGCGCGCCGCTCTTGTCGACGGCGCGTATCACCGGGAACTTTACCCAGATCGTGTGGCTGGTATGGTCATGGTACTCGACCTCGGCCTCGGCCAGGGCGGTCTTTTCAACCACCGACCACATGACCGGTTTGGACCCCTGATACAGCGTGCCGTTCATCAGGAACTTCTGGAATTCCTCGGCGATGACAGCCTCGGCATGGAAATTCATCGTCAGGTACGGGTCGTCCCAGTTGCCGGTCACACCAAGCCGCTTGAACTCCTCGCGCTGGATATCCACCCATTCCGCGGCAAAGGCCCGGCATTCCTGCCGCAACTCGACCACCGGCACCTCGTCCTTGTTGCGGCCCTTGTTGCGGTACTGCTCCTCGATTTTCCATTCGATCGGCAAACCGTGGCAATCCCATCCCGGGATATAGCGTGCATCCTTGCCCATCATCTGCTGGCTGCGCACGACCATGTCCTTCAGGATCTTGTTCAGCGCGTGCCCGATGTGAAGGTGCCCGTTGGCATAGGGCGGTCCGTCGTGCAGGGTAAATGGCGGGCGCGATGTCGCCCGGGCCTTCTCCCGCAGCTTCTCGTAGACCCCGATTTCCTCCCAGCGCTCCAGCCACAGCGGTTCGCGCTTGGGCAGGCCAGCCCGCATCGGAAAATCGGTCTTTGGCAGGTTCAGGGTCGATTTGTAGTCGGGGGTGTTCGGGTCGGTGGTGTCGGCGCACATGTCGCGGCGTCCTTCGAAAACGTGGCATCAGGGGATGTGGGGCGGCGCGGTCGTCCAAACGCCTTGACCCGGCGGCTCGTCTTGTCAGAGCGCCGGGCTGCTAATTCGAATGATGATCGACCGTATCAGCATCTTGCAACCGCCTATACCTGTCCCGATCAGAAGGGTCCAGCGCGTCCGCATGTCGCGAGATCTCTGGCTGCGCTGCTGCCGGCAGTCTTCCTCCAAGGGGTCAGACACCATTCTGGGGCGCTGGCATCGCGCCCAGCAAACCGTGTCACGGAGCCCCCGACGTTTCCTTGTCCGACCCGAACAGCCCCGTCAGGGCCCGCTTGACCAGCGACGTCACCGAGGGCTTTTTCAGCCGCTGGAATGGCAAGGGCCGACAGACCTCGATCGCGGCCACCCCGACCCGGGCCGTCAGGGCGCCATTCACCACACCTTCGCCAAACCTGCGGGACACGCGACTGAGAATGCCGCCCCCGGCCACGGAATGGATCAGGTCATCCCCGACCGCCACCGCGCCGGTCGCCACAAGGTGGGTCAGCACGGAGCGCGTCAGCCGCAGGCTGCCCAGCGTGCCCGACCGGCCGCCGTAAATCTCGCCGATCCGCCGGATCATCCGCACGGTCGAGACCAGCGCCGTGGTGATATCGGCCAACGCCAGAGGCACGATTGCCGTGACCGTCGCCACCTGGCGGGCCGCGTTTTCCACCTCGCGCCGGGCGGCAGCGTCCAGCGGTGCCATCAGCTCCGCCTCGGCCAGCCCCAGAAGTGCATCGGCATCAAACTGTTCGTCGGCCCGTTCCTTCAGGCGCGCGCGCCCCCATTCCAGATCCTTGCGGTTGGAATACAAAGCCTCCAACCGGCGCACGACATCCCGCGCCGCCCCCATGTCATGGTCGCTCAGCGCCGCCGTCGCCGCACGGTGCACCCCGTCCAGCCGCGACAGCCGGAAGAAGCCCGCCAGCTCGCGCAGCACCAACCCAAGGCAGGCCAGGACGAAAACCGACAGCAACACCAGCGCCAACCCGCCCAACAGCGGGTTCCGGGCCAGCAGTCCGGTCACGAAGTCCCAGGCCGCCACAGAGACCGCAAAGGTGATCAGCGACAGCAGCGCGCCCCAGAACATCCTTGCCAGCGGCGACATGCGTCGCGCGCCGAGCGAGGCCACGACCTGCATCGCCTGCCCCTGTGGGGTCCCGGTCTCCAGATCCGGAACCGGTGGTGCCTCGGCCGGGTTGACCGGGCGTGAGTCCTCCGGTTCGATTTCGATGACCACCGGTCCGCGTGGGCTGTCGCTCATGGTCGCCTCCAATCCAGCCGGACATCCGGCATTTTCTCGTCGTTGGTGTTGCCGACTGTCCATGTGATCTCGCGAACCCGGTGCCGCTGATAGATCCGGCGCGCCCGCTCGATTGGCCCCGAGCCATTCCCCTGCCCGCGCGCGCCTTGCGCAGGGTGCGACGCCGGACTGTCGCCGCCATCAAGCACCACGAACCCGGCGATCGGCGCACCGCCAGTCACGGTGATCTCGGTCGTCGGGAACAGACGCGACAGGACACGCCCTGTTCCGGCATGGCTATGCAGTTTGGGCATCCAGGGTAACGTCTGGGTCCTGTCGTGCATGGCATCGGCAAGGCGCGGCGTATCCGACCGCGCGGCTGCGGGCAGGACGGTCATCGCAACCGGTCCCCGATCAGGAACTCCGCTGCGCGGTCCAACCGGATATGTGGCGGCCCTTCGCCCCGTTTCAACGTCCCCGACGCTGGCGTAAACCGCATCACCGAATAGTCCCCGTCCAGCCAGCGTTCGGCCCCGGTCTGCGCCGGGACCAGCAGGCGTGAGGGGTCCTCCGGCAAGGTTCCGGGGTACAGCGCCGCCTCGCGCCCGGTGTCCAACAACCGCCCGCGCACCATTCCGAGCGTCTCGCCATTGATCTCGCGTTCTTCCTCGACCGTCGCCCGCAGCGCCGCAATCGCCATGGCGCGGGTCTTGGCCCCGGCAAAATCCGCCCGGTCGCGCGCCTGCCGCAGCATCGCCTCCATGATCGCCGTCATCGACGCATGCTGGCTGTGGTGGATGTGGTCGGCCTTGGTCGCGGCAAACAGGATCCGGTCGACCCGCTTCATCCCCAGCATCCGTGCCAGCCAGGCCGTGCGCCCGGGCCGGAACGCGCCAAGGATGTTGTTCATCGAACGCCCCAGATCCTCCATCGCCTGCGGACCGGCGTGGATCGCCCCCAGCAGATCGACCAGCACCACCTGCCGGTCGATCCGGGCAAAGTGATCCCGAAAGAACGGTTTCACGACCTTGGACTTGTAGGCCTCGAACCGCCGCTGCATCTCGCGGCGCAGGGTACCGCGCGCCGCCGGAGGGCCAGACGGCAATGGTGCAAAGGTCAGCGCAGGCGACCCCGTCATGTCGCCAGGCATCAGGAAGCGCCCCGGCGTGCAATCGGAATACCCCGCCTGCCGGGCCTGCCGCAAATAGTCGGTATAGCTGCGCGCCAAGCCTTGCGCGTCGGTTTCCTCGAACGGCGCGGTCAGATCGGTTGCGTCAACGGCGGCGCGAAAGGCATCGGCCTCGGGACGCGGCCCTGCCAGCCGCAGGACCTCCTCGGACCATTCGTCAAAACTCTGTTCCATCAAGGCCAGATCCAGCAGCCATTCGCCCGGATAGTCGACGATATCGAGGTGGATCGTTCGGGGTCCTGACAGCGCGCCCAGCATACCTTGCGGCTGAACCTTCAGCGACAGGCGCAGTTCCGAAATCGCGCTGGTCGGTTCGGGCCAGTGCGGGTCCGGCCCCGTCAGTGCGGCAAGGTGTTCCTCGAACGCAAAACGCGGCACCGTATCGTCGGGTTGCGGTTGCAACCAGGCTGACAGGATATTGCCCTCCGCCGCCGCCAGCAGCCCCGGCATTCGACCACGGTCCATCAGGTTGGCGACCAACGAGGTGATGAACACAGTCTTGCCCGCGCGGGCCAGTCCGGTTACCCCGAGCCGGATCGTCGGCTCGAAAAACGTCTCCGACAGTGCAGCGCCCGCCGTGTCAACGCCCTGCGCAATTCCATCTGCAATCCGACCAATAACCACCTGACCCTCCGACACGCCCGGTGTCTACATATGGGGCAGCCTGCGGCCTGCCTAGAGGGGATCGGGCAAATCCGGGGATCAGCGCGTCCGACCATGGACAGGGCGCGCGACATTGGGTACAGGCCCGCCATGCCTCGCTATGCCTTGAAAATAGAATATGACGGCACGCCGTTTTCCGGCTGGCAGCGCCAGAAGGATCACCCCAGTGTGCAGGCTGCGATCGAAACCGCGTTGCGCCGGATTGATCCGGCCGTGCCCTCCATTGCCGCCGCAGGCCGCACCGACGCCGGGGTCCACGCCTTCGGACAGGTGGCACAGGCCGACATGTCGCGCGAATGGGTGCCGTTTCGACTGGCCGGGGCTGTCAACTTCCACCTGAAACCGCTGCCAGTGGCGGTTGTCGCCGTGGCGCGGGTGAACGACGACTGGCATGCCCGTTTTTCCGCCGTGGAGCGTCGCTATCTGTTTCGGCTGTTGAACCGGCGTGCCCCGGCGGCCTTGCAGGCGGGCAAGGTCTGGCAGGTTTCTGCGCCTCTCGAACTCGAAGCGATGCAAGAGGCCGCCCGGCACTTGCTGGGGCTGCACGATTTCACCACGTTCCGGGCCTCGGAATGCCAGGCCGACAGCCCGGTGCGCACGCTCGATCAGTTGGACATCGAACGGGTCGAGACGCCGATGGGGCCGGAGTTTCAGTTTCACGTGCGCGCCCGGTCGTTCCTGCACAACCAGGTTCGCAGCTTTGTCGGCAGTCTGGAGCGGGTCGGCGCCGGCGCATGGTCGCCCGATGACCTGCGCCATGCGCTGGAGGCCCGCGACCGGGCGGCTTGTGGGCCGGTCTGTCCGCCGCATGGCCTCTATCTGGCCGAGGCCATCTATCCGACGGACCCGTTCGCCGAAACATCGGCCTGACGCGCCGCGTTGCGGATCAGCCCTGCATCTGATTCAGGTACATGAACGCTCCGGCCGCCAACACCCCGAGGAGCACCGCAAAGGCGATCTTCCAGGCCGAATAGGGGCGCTCGCCCTTGACCTTGCCGGTACGAGCGTTGACCACGAACCGATAGGACTTGCCGCCATACTTGTAGGCGGCAAGCCAGACCGGCAGCAGTATATGCTTGAATGTAATGTCGCTGACGTCGGTATCGACAGCCTCGATCCGCTGGCGGTCGCCGCCGATGTCGCGGCGGATGTCTGACGCGATCACCGCGTCCATCTTCTGACGCGCAATGGCATAGCCGGGCTCCAGCTCCACCACATAGCCCTCGGCCAAGTAGCCCGCCAGGTAGTGCGGCTGATATGGCAGCAGCTCGCCCAGGTCCCAGGGCTCCAGCGCATCGGTGTAGTCGCGCGGCAGGCTGTCGGAGGCCAGCACCAGCACATCGTCGAAATCCCGCGCGACGCGACCGGACACCCGCCGCCAGCGGGTCTTGCGCACGCGGTGGGATTCGCGTTTTCCGTTCACGACCCGGGTCTGGGTTTCGTAGTAGTCGTCACCGCGTTGACCCTTGTAGCGGCTGCGGGTATCGGCGTCGTAGGTCCAGTAGGGAACATAGATCCCCTTCATACGGCGTCCCTTGCGGGCATATTCCTTCAACCCGTTGGGTGCGAACCATAACCGGCCCAGCCAGTCCGTCATCTTTTGGCGCGCCGTCTTTTCGTCCAGCGCAAACGGCAGCAACGCCTGGGGTTTCAGCCGCCGATGACTGCCGGTGTCTGTAACGACCGGCGAGGCACAGAACGGGCATTCGGTAGCTTGCTCGGCCTCGCCCATCTCGATATCGGCGCCGCAACTGTTGCAGTGGACCCCGCGCACCTCGACGATCTGGTCGGCGGGAACTTCCCGGCGCAGGGCGGCCGCGTAGTCCAGTTCGCGCAGCGCCTCGGTCCATTGGGTGCGACCGGTCGCGGCAACATGTTCAACATGACCACAATGATCGCAGACCAGATCGCCCGCATCCGCCGAAAAGCGCAGATCCGAACCACAAGCCGGGCACGGGAAGCGGTGCTCCTCCGCCACCTGGGCGCCTGCGGCGCTCAGTTCGTCTTCGTCGACAAGGTCTTGCCCCATATCGGACCCGCTCCCTTGGTGCCCCATGCTTTGCTAAGCGTCGCTGTGCTTCGTGGTCAAGCCCATCCCGCGCCCATGGTTGAAAATCTCATCCCGTTCTTCGGCGCACGGGCGCATGACGTGGATCATGGCAGATGACCCAACGTCAACATACAATGCGGATGGCCCCTCCCGGAGAGGCCGGGATGCGGGTGCCGACAGGAAGGAGAGGAGACGATGACTTTTGGGAAATACACATGCGCAGCCATGGCGCTGGTTCTCACGGTGATCCTGCCCGCCGGGTCGGTCGGAGCGTCCGATGCGGAGGATATGTTTGCGGTCGATGCGGCCTATGCGGCGGTGACGGAGGGCGATCTCGAGACAGCGGTCAGCTATCTGACCGAGGACGCGGTGTTTGCGGTTGTGCCTGCCTCGAGCCGAATGAAGGCACCGGCGCTCGTCGGGAGAGAGGAAATCCGCAATTGGTGGGCGGGCACCCACAAGGACAATGGCCGGGTCGAGATCAACGATCTTGCGATGGACGGTGTGAGGGCAACGTTCACCTGTCTGTACTACGGCGACAAGCTCGAAAAACTGGGTGTTTCGCCGGCCGAATTCGACGGAGCCGCCGTCCTTCGTGACGGCAA
Organism: uncultured Tropicimonas sp.; assembly: GCA_947495685.1. Lineage (GTDB taxonomy): Bacteria > Pseudomonadota > Alphaproteobacteria > Rhodobacterales > Rhodobacteraceae > Tropicimonas. The sequence goes on along the minus strand of CANLZY010000002.1, from coordinate 193,731 downwards.
GATCCGGGTTCTCGTCTGGTCCTACACGGTCGAATACGAGCCGCGCTTGAAGGCGGCACTCGCCAAGATAGCGAACTGAAGCGCAGCCAAGGCACGCGTGCCAGAACACCCCGCTGGTCCGGGGACCGGGCGGCGGGGTGCTGTTTGGTATTGTTCCGGCTGGATCAGACGCCCGGTGGAGGTGGTGGTGGCAAGACCGTGAAGAGTTGCGCCAACTCCTGCACGTCCTCGGCTTTCAACCATCCATCCTGCCCAGGTGTCCAGACGTGGCTTTCGCGGCTCATCGCACCTTCGGCGGCCATACGGCCCATATCAGCCTTGGAGAAGGGGCCGGTGGTCTGGCCGTCCTTCGCGATGTGCCAGACATGTTCGACCGGCGGCGGTGGCGGCGGGGCCGGTTGAACAGCGACCGGTTGTGGTTGCTGTTGCTGTGGGCTGCCCCAAGGGCCAGCCTGCGGGTTGGACATCTGCTGTGCCATCGCCATGCCCATACCCATGCCAAGGCCGGCGCCCATGCCGCCCCCACCATTGGGGTTCTGGGCTGCGGCGGTCATTGCCTCGGCGGCGGAATACTGGGTGAACTTCCCGAGGTCTCCGGCCAATCCCATCGAGGTGCGCTTGTCCAGCGCCTGCTCGACCGCTGGCGGCAGCGAGATGTTCTCGATGTAGAACTCGGGCATGCTCAGGCCATAGTCCGCCAGGACTTCGCTGACCTTGGTGGCAATCAGCTTGCCCATGTCGGCGGTGTTGGCAGCCATGTCCAGAACCGGGATACCGGAGCCGGCCATTACGCGGCTGCTTTCCTGAACAATGATGTTGCGGATCTGGAACGTGATCTCGTCGGTGGTGAACTCGCCATCGGTGCCGACGATCTCGGTCATGAACTTCGACGGCTCGGTCACCCGGATCGAATAGGTGCCGAAGGCGCGGATGCGGGTCGGCCCGAATTCCGGGTCGCGCATCATCACGGGGTTCTTGGTGCCCCATTTCAGATTGTTGAAGCGGGTGGTGTTGACGAAGTAGATCTCGGATTTGAACGGGCTCTTGAAGCCGTGGTCCCAGTGCTGAAGCGACGTCATGATCGGCATGTTGTTCGTTTCGAGCATGTAGAGCCCGGGTGTGAACACATCCGCCATCTGGCCTTCGTGAATGAACACGGCGGCCTGGCCCTCGCGCACGGTAAGCTTGGCGCCGTACTTGATCTCGTGGCCCTCACGCTCGAAACGCCACACCAGCGTGTCGCGACTGTCATCGGTCCAGTGAATGACATCGATGAACTGGCCGGAAAGGAAATCAAAAATACCCATTTGCGGGCCTCCCTATCTGAAGTGTCTCAACTCTCGCCGCCCGTCAGCTCGCGTGCAATCACATTCATGATCGGGCGTGCCGTCATGGCGGTCATTCCCGTTTTCAGACGTCGGTCGTACAACATCCGCAACAGCAGTTCGTCATGTCGCGTCAGCAGGCCGAATTCCTCGTCGTCGTTGAAGATCGACGGACGGGCAACAGGGCTGTCGTTTGCCAGCCCAAGCCCTTGCGCGAGTTCTTCGTGAATACACGACAGGCGCAACAGGTCCGGGTGCTCGCCGCGGATCACGGCCACGGCGCGCGTATAGGACGGGTCCGACGCGCGCGAGAACGCGAAGACAAGGCAGAATGTCTCGCGCGGCATGGTTTCGATGGTACGCACGGCGGTGTCGCCAATCCCGGGCACCAGTTTGCGCAACTCGGGGCCATAGCTGCTGCGCTCGTCCTCGTGCAGCATCAGGACATGGAAATTCGCATTGGCGCGGGAACTTACACTGACCGGGTGACCAGAGGCGGCACGCAGACGCGCAGCATAGTTCTTCAGGGCACCGCCATCACGCGCCCGTTGAAGCGGCGGGATCGTCTTGCCAAAGGTCATGTGCATGCGCACTGGGTCATCCCAGCGGCGCAGTTGACTCTCGGTCTGTTCGGCCACCAGCCTGCCGCCGCGCGAGACATATTCGTCAAACAGGGCAATCCGAACGAAGTTGTCCGCAAGGTTGTGCGCGGCAAATGGCGTGTCGGGGCCGCCACCATCGGTGCGCAACAACCCCTGGGCCAGCAGATCGGCCTGAACGCGATTGTAGTGTCGTTCCAGGTCGAGGCTCTTTTGCGAGCGGACCAGCGGCGCGATCGGGTCCGGCAGGTCCGGTGGCATGACCACGGGTGGCGGCACCATGGACGGACCGGTGTTTCCCGGCGGCTCGCATGCCGCCAGCAGCACCAGCCCGGCAACCAGCAACCCGATACGTGCCGCCCACCCTGTCACGTTCAGCTGGCCGGAACCGAGGTCGACGCCGAGTCGCCCAGACCGGTCTTGCGCGCCTTGGCTGACGCAAGCGTATCGCGCAGCTCGTGCTCCATCTTGATCAGCTCCTGCTCGGCCGAGGCCCGGCGGGCCTTGCCTTCGTCCGCGATCTGCAGACTTTCGTTGATGGTCGCGATCAGGTCGGCATTGGCCTGTTTCACCGCCTCGATATCGAACACGCCGCGTTCCATCTCCTGACGGATGACCGTGTTGCTTTCACGCAGGTTCTTGGCATTCGAGGTCAGCAATTCGTTGGTCAGGTCATTTGCATCGCGCACCGCCGTCGCCGCCTCGGCAGAACGCTGGATCGTGACGGCCTGCGCCAGTTGGGTTTCCCACAGGGGCACGGTGTTGACGAGGGTCGAGTTGATCTTGGTCACCAACGACTTGTCGTTTTCCTGTACCAGCCGGATCGACGGCAACGATTGCATGGTGACCTGGCGGGTCAGTTTCAGGTCGTGGACACGGCGTTCCAGGTCGTCGCGGGCGGCCCGAATATCGCGCAATTCCTGGGCCTTCATCACCTGCTCGGCCTCGGGGGCGGCAGAGACCTCGGCTTCCTTGGCAGGGATCACGGTGGCGTCCATCTCGGCCAGCTTCGCCTCGCCAGCCGCAATGTAAAGCGCCAGTTCATCGTAGAAATTCAGCGTTTTCTCATACAGCAGGTCAAGCGACTTGATGTCTTTCAACAACGTGTGTTCGTGGCCCAGAAGCTCGTCGGTGACCTTGTCGATCTGGCCTTGCACATCCTCGTACTTGGAGACGAAATTGGAAAAGGGCGCGGCCCGTCCCAGCAGCTTTTCCCACCACGACCGTTCGCGGCGCACATCCAGTTCATCGACCGAGAATCCGCGGATCGTTCCAACGATATCGCGCAGGCTGTCGCCGGCGGGGCCGACATCCTTGTTTTTCACGTCCTGCAGCATCGCCTGCGAGATGACCTGCAATTCGGCCTGGGCGGCGGACCCGAAGGACACGATCGAATTGGTGTCCGACATGTCGATCTCGTTCATGCGTTTGCGGATCGCCTCGCTCACGGGCGCGTCTGCCTGCTCCAGCGACACGATCGCCGTTGCGGCAGTGGGTTCGGGCAGAACCACGGCGGTAACTTCTTCGATTTCGGTCAACACCTGCGCGGCCTTGTTCTGAATTTCCTGCGACATTCTCTATTCCCTCCTGAAACTCGGGGTTCAATCCATTCTCACGCCTTCGCGCTGCAACCTGTCGCGCAGCACTTCGATCTCCACATCCAACGATGTTCGATCACTGATCATGAGCGTCTCGGTCTTGGCGGCAAAGTTCGCCTCAAGATCATCGAGAAGCGCTAGGTAGCTGGCCTTGGCCTCGGGGTCCCGGCGCTTGCTGTAGAGGTCGGCAAACTTCACCGTCGCGTCCGCAGCCCCTTTCAAATAGACAACCAGAAACTTGCGGGCCGCCGTCAGATCACGCGGATCTTCTTCCACCGTGCGGCACATGTGGCGCGCCGTGGCCTGAAACCCTTCGACCCGCCGTTCAATCCCGCGGTCCCCGGCGCCGGCAATGGCACTGCCCATACGCTCCAGTTGTTCTTCCGCCTCGTCGATCACGCGGGCGACACGATCCTGCTGGAAGGTGTCGATGCCTTCGACGTTCTTGTTGCGCAACGGGTCGAGCCCAAAGGACACAATGTGCAGAGCCAGAGCGATGGCGCCATAGATGATCGGCGCGCCGATCCCGCCGGTCTCGGGGGAATAGGCCGCCAGCACAACGCCGAACCCTGCCATGACAGCGGCGATGATCTTGCGCGGCAGCGCCGGACGGCGCGCCACCTTGCGGGCGTCATAGGCGGCCTCAGCCTTCAGCCCTTCGGAGAGCATGAAGACCCCGGAGACCAGCACGGCCGCTGCCACCAGATCCAGTGCCATGCCGACCGCGCCCTGACCAAAAGCGGTGAACACCAGCGGCACAGGCGCGAGGTACAAAAGATTGACCCGGGCCGCCCCCCGAGCGCGCTTGGGTGCACTGCGGATCGGCGGGGCCTTGGAACCTGCTGCCGACGAACTTGAATCCGGGGAGAACTTGCCACCAAACCGTTGGGCCATCAGATCGCTCCGATCAAACCGAGGGAAACGCCAAAGATCAGCACCCACAGCAGGACAAATGCCAGGCGCGGAACCAGGCCGCTTTTGATCGGTCCCTGGTCGAACGCCTTGCCGGCTGATCCTGCAATGGCTGCGCCAACCACGGCAATTCCGATAACAAGCCCTGCCATGACCAGCAGGGCCAGCGCCAGAGAAACAAGGATTCGCATGGGCTTGCCCCTTTCGCCACACCTGCGACCGTTTGTACTTGAAGGAAATCATGGATGCCAGCGCCAAGGTAAATGGCGGCATCAATCTGCCCTGCGGGACCCGTGCCGGCCCTGTTTGGGGGCCAGAAGCGTCAAATGCGACCCTCCGGCCCCCGGGGGCAGCGCCCGATGTGGACCTTGGGCAGAACCGACGTTAGGAAGGCACAACATCTGTTCCGAGGGAGTGATCCGATGATTTTGTGCGCTGGCGAAGCCCTGATTGACATGCTGCCGCGATTGTCCAAGGCAGACGAGCCGAGTTTTGCCCCGGTGGCCGGTGGCGCCGTGTTCAACACGTCCATCGCGCTTGGCCGCCTTGGCGCGCCGGTGAAATTCTTTACCGGGCTGTCGACCGACCTGTTCGGTGTGAAACTGGAAGAGGCGCTTGACGCCAGCCACGTCGACTCGGGCCTGTGTGCCCGCTCGGACAGGCCGACCACGCTGGCCTTTGTCGAATTGTGCGATGGCCATGCCAAGTACGCGTTTTACGACGAAGGCACTGCCGCGCGCATGCTGCAACCCGCGGACCTGCCCGCCCCGGAGGCGCTGGATGATGTGACGGCGCTTTTCGTTGGCGGAATTTCCCTTATGGTTGAACCCTGCGCCTCGGTCTACGAAGCGCTGGCCCTGCGGGAAAGCCCTCGGCGGCTGGTGATGATCGATCCGAACATCCGCCCGAGCTTCATCAAGGACGAGGCCGCCTATCGCGCCAGGATCGGCCGGATGATCGCCGCTGCCGACATCGTCAAGGTTTCGGACGAGGATCTCCAGTGGATCGCCGGAGAAGCTGACATCGACACGCTGGCCGCCCAAATGATGGCACAGGGCCCGCGCCTGATCTGTGTCACCCGGGGCAAGGATGGCGTTACCGCCTATCTGCCTGGCCGCAAGCACAGTGTCGCCGCGAACCTGGTCGAGGTCGTGGACACGGTCGGCGCCGGGGACACGTTCAACGCCGGTCTTCTCGCCGGGCTGAACGATGCCGGGCACCTGTCCAAGGACACCCTCACCGACATCAGCGAAGCCGACCTTCTGGCCGCCCTGACCCTTGGAAACCGGGCGGCGGCAATCACGGTCAGCCGCGCCGGTGCCAACCCGCCGACCCGCGCCGAACTGGACTGATCGCCAACGGACCGACACGGGCGCGCAGTCAGAGCAGAACGGACCCGCCCCGTCGCCGGTCCATCTCAGGGAGTCCTGCCGATGAGAGCCTTGATTCAAAGGGTGACCCGCGCCTCGGTGACTGTCGATGGTGCGACCATCGGCCAGATCGGACCGGGCGTATTGGCGTTGGTCTGCGCGATGCGTGGCGATGGCGAGGCTGAGGCCGAAAGGCTTGCGGCAAAACTGTCTAAGCTGCGGATTTTCGAGGACAACGCGGGCAAGATGAACCGCTCCTTGCTGGACACCGGCGGCAGCGCGTTGGTGGTCAGCCAGTTTACCCTTGCCGCCGATACGTCGCGCGGCAACCGACCAGGCTTTTCGGAGGCCGCTGCCCCCGAAGACGGCAAGCGGCTGTATGAGCACTTCGCGCAGCACCTCGCCAGCCTTGGCCCCGTTGTGCAAACCGGGCGCTTTGCGGCGGACATGGCAGTGGAACTGGTCAACGACGGGCCGATCACGATCTGGTTGGAAAGTCCGCCGACCACCTGATGTCCATCGGCTCTGTGTCGGAGGTCGATCACACCCATTGCCCCATCGCTTTGCGTCCACGTCGCCAGACGTGCGACAGCTCAAGGGGCCGCTGTTGCCCGGAGGCCAGTTGCTTGCCCGCGACACCGCACGAATGCGGCGACCCGACTCAGTTTCTGAGCGGTTTGTTCAGGATTGACCATTCTGAGTAATTTAGTAAGGTACCTGAAATCCCCGCTTGGCAGGGCTGTCGATTCACGCACTCTGGACACAGGAGATATCTGACCATGACCATGATGACCCCGATAGACGCATCCACCCACGCCCCATTGGCATCGCAACCGGTGTTCGACGCCCGCGCCCTGACCGGGCGGGACGGGCTGGCCCAGATCGTGCTGGACGACAAGGTCTATACCTTGCGCATCACCAAGGCCGGAAAGCTGATTCTGACGAAGTAGCTCCCTCTTGCCCGGCCGAACCGTTCGACACCGGGCAAACACGTCACTCTGGCACGCAGATCTCGTTGCGCCGGATGCCGGTGTAGGTACGAACGATCAACGCCACCATGATCACGACAAGAAGCACGTAGAGCAGCACCGCAAGCCCGGCGTGAAAGCCGCTGCCCGCCAACGCCGCGAACCGGAATGTCGCAATGGTCAGCGCCGCGATCGGAAAGCTGAGGGCCCACCAAGACAGCGCAAACGGGCTTTGCCGGAACCGGACCGCCTGTACGGCGACCAGGGCCGCGAACAGATAGCCCGCGTTCAGAAGTACCCGTGCCATCGCATCCACCTGAGCGCCGTTCAACTGGATCCAGGCCAGGAACCCGACTGCTGGGGGCGCGATCAGGATTGTCAGCGTCGGCGCCAGCTTGCTCGGCAACGGGTCGTGAAAGATCAATCGGTTCATCACCAGCGTCAACAGCACGATCCAGAACAGCATCCCCGCCGAGAAGAAGAACCACGAAAGCTCGACAAACCCGAGACTCACCCCGGCCACCGGTGCGACCACGTTGCCGACCGCCGGGATGAACCAGGCCGGTGAAATGTGGATCTGCTGAAACGGGCGATGGCCGATCCAGCCCGAGATCACCGCCAGCATCAGCCCAGCCTGCAACCCGGCACCGATCAACCAGACCACGCGCGCCACCGGCGGCGACCAGTTCGCAAGCCCGACCGAGATCAGAAGCAACGAGATCGAGATGGCCGGAAAGAAGGCCTTTTTGACGGGGTGGCCCCACTCCGCATTGAATTCAGCACGGTATTTCATAAACTTGGCAAGAAACAGCGCGAGGATCGTCACGAAGGCCAAGATCGTGATTGCCAGGAACACCGACGACATCGCGGCCGACATCCCCCAGGCATGTTCGGCGGTATGCGTGGAAAGGGCAAACCCGGCCAAGCCCATCACGCAGGCAAAGAACGTCACCGGGAAGTGGGCGAGTTGCGGTTCGGTCGATGCCGTCGTCTTGGTCATGATCTTGTCTCCGGGGTACATTCACAAATCGGTTGCGCCTTACCAGGCATGCCACAACCCATCGTTCACATCCTGATCGAACGGTGGATAGATGGTTGAGGCACCATTCGAACGGGTCAGCCGATCCGTTGCACAGTTCGGTCTCGAAAAAAAGCCGGGACGCGAACGCCCCGGCCAGGAACCACTCCAAAAAAAAGACACACTGGAGCGTTGGGATTCCCTATTCCTCATCGGCGAACGCACGGTCTTCCTGCATTTCCACCCACATCGCGTTCAACACGGCGAGCAAGGCAGCAAGCGGAAGGCCGAGAAGCCAGGCAAAATACCACATGGGACTACCTCTCAGTACACGGTTTCGGAATTGTCGGCGATGTCGTCCTGCGTGACCTTGCCCCACAGCACCCGGTATACCCAGGCGGTGTAGGCCAGGATCAGCGGCATGAAGATCAGCGTGCAGATCAGCATCACGAACAGCGTCAGATGCGAAGACGAGCTGTCCCAGACCGTCAGCGACGAGTTCGGATCGACTGTCGAGGGCAGGATGAACGGGAACATCGTCAACCCAACGGTCGAGATCACCCCGAAGATCCCCAACTTTGACCACAACAGCGGTGCCACATCGCTGTGCCCGGCCATCGACCGCGCCGCCATCAGGATGCCGACAAAGCCCAGAACGGGCGCGATGGCGATCCATGGACGGGTGGAATAGGCGTCCAGCCAACTGCCGCCGCGCTCAACCTCGGACAGCAACGGGTTGGACGGACCATCGGTAACGACTGCGCTGACGATAGCGTAGCCGTCGATCCCGACAGCCAACCAGATACCGGCCAGCGCAAACCCCGCCGCCGCGATGTAGCCAAACATGGGGCCGTAGTTGCGTGCCCGGGTTTCGACCATTCCGTCCGCCTTGAGCGCCAGCCAGGCCGAACCGTGCTGCAACAGCATCGACAGCGAGACGACGCCAGCCAACAGCGAGAACGGATTCAGCAGGCCAAAGAACTTGGAGTAGAACGGGCCGTCGTACATCGACAGCAGTTCCGGCGTCAGGTGGAAGGGCACCCCCACCAGCACGTTGCCGACCGCGACGCCAAAGATCAACACCGGAACCGCGCCACCCACGAACAGGGCCCAGTCCCAACCATTGCGCCACGTCGCGCTTTCGCGCTTGGAGCGGTACTTGAACCCAACGGGCCTCAGGATCAGCGCCGCCAGCACCACGAACATGGCAAGGTAGAACCCGGAAAAGCTGACCGCGTACAGCGGTGGCCATGCGGCAAAGATCGCGCCGCCGCCCAGAACGAACCAGACCTGGTTGCCTTCCCAAACGGGGCCTACGGTGTTTATGGTCTGGCGCCGCTCGAGGTCGGTTTTGGCCACGAAAGGCAGCAATGCGCCGACCCCCATGTCGAAGCCGTCCGTCAGGGCAAAGCCGATCAGCAGCACCCCCAGCAGCAGCCACCAGATGACCCGCAGGATCTCGAAATCGATAAGTTCATGCAGAATCATGTGGGTTACTCCGCAGGTGTGACGTTGGCACCCGGCACATTGCCGTCATGGGTACGCAGGCGGTGTTCGTGTTTGGCCATCCAGACATCCGTCTCGGGGACATCCATGTAGGGACCCTTGCGGATAAATTTCACCATCAGGCTCATTTCGATCACGAAGAGGACCGAATAGAAGGTGACGAACCCGGCCAACGTGATGGCGAGATCCGCGACGCTCAGGTGGCTGACCGACATCACGGTCGGCAGCACCCCGTCCACGGTCCAGGGTTGGCGACCGAATTCGGCCACGAACCATCCCAGTTCCGCAGCAATCCACGGTGCTGGGATCATCCAGACGGCAAGCCGCAGCATCGGTCGCGGAAAGGTCATGCCCTTCCAGTTGGCGCGATAGAAGAAATAAGCCATCAGCGCGATGAAGCTGAAGCCGAGCGCGACCATGATCCGGAAACCCCAGAACAGCGGCCATACGGTGGGCACGGTATCATTGGACGCCAGGGCGATCTGCTTTTCGGTCGCCGTGCGCGGGTCATCCACATAGCGCTTGAGCAGGTAGGCGAAGCCCAGGTCGGCGGAATGATCCTCGAACTGCTGGCGCACGTCTGCCGGCGCATCGTCCCGCAACTCACGGATCTGTTCCAACGCGTCATAGGCGATGATGCCGGACTTGATGCGGGCCTCCGCGTTCTCGACCAGTTCGGCGATGCCGGGGATCTCTTCGGTCAGGCTGCGCGTCCCGATCAGACCCATCATCCAGGGAATGTGGATGGCATAGTGGGTCTCGCGGGCCTCCATGTCGGGGAAGCCGATCGCCGTGAACGACGCCGGGGCCAGCTCGGTGTGCCACATGCCTTCGATGGCGGCGAGTTTCATCTTCTGGCTGTGGGTCGCGGCATAGCCCGACTCGTCCCCCAACACGACGACGGACAAGGCGGAGGCCAGCCCGAAGGAGGCTGCAATGGTGATCGAGCGGCGCGCGAGTTCGATGTGACGCCCCTTGAGCAGGTACCACGCCGATACGCCCAGAACGAACACCGAAGCCGTGACATAGCCCGCCGAAACGGTGTGGACGAACTTGGCCTGCGCCACCTCGTTGAAGACCACGTCGAAGAAGCTGGTCATCTCCATCCGCATCGACACCGGGTTGAATTCTGCCCCGACCGGGTTCTGCATCCAGCCGTTGGCGATCAGGATCCACAGCGCCGAAAAGTTCGACCCTATGGCCACCAGCCAGGTGACCGTGAGGTGCCCGACCTTGCTGAGTTTGTCCCATCCAAAGAAGAACAGCCCGACAAAGGTCGCCTCCATGAAGAAGGCCATCAGCCCCTCGATCGCCAGCGGCGCGCCGAAGATGTCGCCCACGTAGTGGCTGTAGTAGGACCAGTTCATCCCGAACTGGAATTCCATCGTGATGCCGGTTGCGACTCCGATGGCAAAGTTGATTCCGAACAGCGTGCCCCAGAATTTGGTCATCTGCCGCCAGATCGGACGGTTGGTCATCACATAGACCGTCTCCATGAGCGCCACGATGATCGACAGACCAAGTGTGAGCGGCACAAAGAGGAAGTGATACAGGGCCGTCATCGCGAATTGCAGTCGCGATAACTCCACAACATCCAGTTCCATAGGTTGCCTCCGTAGGGATCTTTCAAAAGATGAATTGTATTTACGTCTTTAATTTGGCTAATGCACTTCGCAGGAGAGCTTCTCCTTGATACAGATCAATAAAAACCCAATTTCAATATATCTTATTGCAGGGCCAGAGCCTGATCCGCCCAGGCGCGCTCTTCCGCCCGGTGCGCCGCGATCAGGATGGCCGCCTGCGGGCAGGCTTGCCGAATCCCGTCCAGCACCCGGTTGGCGGTGTCGCGATCCAGTCCCTCGGTCGGCTCGTCCAGCAGCAGGATGTCCGGATTGCGCAGCAGAACCCGCGCCAGCGTCAGCCGCCGAGCCTCGCCACCCGACAGGCCGCGCCCTCCCTCGCCAAGCTGTGCCTCCAGACCGCCCAACCGCGCAACCACATCGCCGAGGCAGACCCGGTTCAGGCATTCCAACATCCGCTCCGCGTCGGCCTCCGGTTGGCCCAACCACAGGTTCTGTGCAATCGTGCCGCTGACCAACGCACTGCGCTGCGGCAGGTAGCCAAGCCGTATCCGCAACGCGTGTTCGCTCCACTTGAGCAGCGGGGTCCCCCCGATCAGGACAGTTCCTGCTGCGACCGGCTCCAGCCCGGCTATCGCATTCAGCAACGTCGATTTGCCCGCACCGCTCCGTCCGACCAACGCCAGGCTTTCGCCCGGCGCAACGGATAGCGTCACCGAGGTCAGCAGGGGCGCCGCTGCTCCGGGTCTCAGGATCGTGACATCCTGCAAGGCCAGGTCGGCCAAAGCCTCGGCGCCGGCATAGCTGCCCCCGCCGTCCTCGACCGGGCTGTCCAGCATACGCGTCACACGGCGGGCGGCCTCGCGCATCGCGCCGATTTCGGCAACGCCACGCCGCAGGGGCGCCACGGTTTCGGCCAACGCCAACGTCGCAAAGAAGCCAAGCGCAGCCAGCGACGGTGCCAACGTGCCGCTACGCGCCATTTCCGCACCGATCAACAGTGCCCCGGCGGCGGCCATGGTGGCGCTGGCCGAGATCAGCGCGCCGGCCCGTCGTTCGATCCGGGCCACCTCCAGGGTGTGCTTGCGGTTCCGGGTGTCGGCGGCCAGCACGGCGGCTTCGGACTCGGACAGTTGGCCGGAAAACGCCAACATGGATCGCCCGCGCAGGTGATCGATCAGCCGCACCCGAAACGCCTGCGACATAGCTTGCGCCAACCGCGAGGGCCGCGCCGACCTGCGGGCCGCCAGGGCAAGCGCCAATCCCGCGCCAATCGCCAGGGACAGCACAGACCAGAGCGCGACGGCAGGATCGACCAACCAGCTCAATGTCACCAACGCCAATCCAAGCGTCAGCACCGCTGCCACAACCGGAATGACCACCCGCAGGGCGACGCCATCCAATGCATCCACATCCGCCGTCAGCCGGTTCAGAACCTGCGCGCCGCGGACCTGCCGCATCCGGTCGAACGGAGCCCGGGCAATTCCCGCCAGCAACCGGGCGCGCAATACCGCGAGGGCCTTGAGCGTGGCGTCGTGGGTGAGCAGCCGTTCGCCATATCGCGCCGCCGTCCGGCCAAGCGCCAGGAATCGCACGCCAGCCGAGGGGCGGAACACATCGAAAATGGCGCCGGTTCCCGCAAGCCCGGCCGCGCCGGCGCCGACGATGAACCAGCCCGACAGGCCCAGCAACGCGACGCCCATGACAAGCACCACGACCGCCAGCGCGATGCCTCGGGTCATCGTCCAGCGATCAGCCCGCCAGACCAGTCGAAAGATCGTCCAAAGAGGTTTCATGCGACATCTCCCAGATCGATCCGCAATTCCAGTTGCGCGACAAGAACGGGGTCATGGGTCGCCACGATCAGGCTGGCCCCGTTTCGGGCAAGCTCCAGCAGCCCCGCCGTGACCACCGCCGTCGTTTCTGAATCCAGGTTTGCCGTCGGTTCGTCCGCAAGGATCACGTCAGCCCGCCCGAGCGCCGCACGCGCCACCATCAACCGGCGGGCCTCGCCCCCAGACACCCCCGTGCCGGTTTCCCCCAGCCGGGTCTGCAACCCGCGCGGCAGCCGACGCACGACATCTTCGGCTTGAACCGCGCTCAAGGCCCGCCAAAGCTCGGCTTGGGTGGCCCCGGGGGCCGCGCGGCGCAGGTTTGCCTGCAGCGTTTCCGCAAAAAAGTGCGGGGATTGCGGAATCCAGCCTACCCGCATCCGCCAGGCATCGGCTGTTTCGGCTGTCAGCCGCTGTCCGGCAACGGTGATTTGGCCCCCGGCAATCGGCACCAGTCCCGCCAGCGCCGACATCAGGACCGTCTTTCCTCGCCCGCTGGGCCCGATCAACGCACAGGTCCGCCCGGCAGGCAGGTCGAAATCCGGATAGGAGACCACCTGCCCCGGCGCAACAGCCACCCTCACGCCACGCGCAGATATGGACGGTGGGCCAGACATTGGGGCCACCGCAACGCCGCTTCCCAACAACGCGCTCGGCGTGTCTGCCTCGATCTCCACAAGGTCGCGCGCCACCGCCGTCGCTGCGGCCTTGTCGTGCCAGGCGGCAGCCAGGTCGCGCAGCGGCTGGAAAAACTCCGGTGCCAGCAGCAGCAGAAAGATCCCCTCGCGCACGGTCAGGGGTGTGGTCCAGGCGCCGAATCCGATCTGGCCCAACAGGGCAAACCCGACATAGACGGCCACCAAAGCCACGCCGAGCGCCGAGAACAGCTCCAGCACCGTCGATGACAGGAACGCCACGCGCAGCACAGCCATCGTGCGCTGCCGCAAGGCGTCGGCCTGCCCCTCGAATTGCGCCACGACCCGGGGGGCCGCAGCCAGCAGCCGGATATCCACCAGCGCGTTCAGCCGTTCCATCAACAATGTGTTGAGGCTGCCGATCTCGTCCATCTGACGTTCGCTGGCGTCACGCGCCGCCATCCCAACCAGCGCCATGAACATTGGAATCAGCGGCCCCGCCACCAGCAGAATCACGGCAACCGCCCAGGAATGCCACAACGATACCCCCCATATAACGAGTGGCAGCACCCGCACCCGCAACGATGATGGCCGATACCGGGTCAGAAAGGGGGCGAGCATGGCCAGCTTTTCTGAGGCCAGCGCCGCCACCGCCGCCGAACCCGGCCCGGATGACATCGGCGACCGTCGCCCCTGGGTGGCGATCAGCTCCGCGCGCTCGCGTGCCAGGACATGATCGACTGCCTCGACAAGGACGCGGTCACTAAGCGCCTGAATGGCCGCCCGCAGGAGGCCAAGTGCCGCAAATCCTCCGGCAGCCAGCCAGATGGTTCGATCGGTTGCCGTCCCGTCCAGGAGTCCTGACAGCACCGAAGCGACCAGCGCCGCCTGCGGCAACCACAACACGGCCGACAGCACCGACATCCACCCGCCCCGGCCCAAATCTCCACCGGCGCAAGCCGCCGCTTGGGTCAGCCGCGCTGCGGCGGGATCGGCACATTTTTCGGGCATGAGGTTCCCCAATGATTCATTCTCGATGCATTTAAACTAGGAATCCGAAGTCTATTGTGATCTGGATCAATGACACCAAAGCGTTTGAGCCCCGCACACCCAGACACGCGAAAGGAAGCGCCCGATATGCGTTTGACCGTTAGAACCAACCTCGCCATGCGCGCGCTGATGTTCTGCGCGATCAACGCCGACAGGATTGTGCGCAAGGCGGAAATCGCCCAGGCCTGCAATTCGTCCGAGAATCATCTGGGCGTGGTGATCAACATGCTGGGTCAGACGGGGTTCATTGAAACCGCACGGGGTCGAAACGGCGGTATTCGCCTGAAAGTGGCCCCCGAGGCCCTGTCTGTCGGTCAGGTATTTCGCGTGTTCGAGGCGAACGTGCCCTTTGCGGAATGTTTTGCCGGATCGGACAACCATTGCCCGCTAACCGCCAGCTGCCGCCTGCGGGGCCAGTTGTCAGTCGCGCTGGAGGCTTTCTATCATACGCTCGACGGGGTGACGCTCGCGGATCTGGTCGACGACAATTCCGGCCTCCGTTCGCTACTGGAGCTTGAACGGGCCTGATCCGAACACCACACTGCACTCCAATATCGCAACCGGACGACGGCGCGACTCGCCTGCTGCAACCGCGCGGCTTGGCCGTGCGCTATTCCGGAAACCGCCCGCTCGGGAGAAGACACATGCACAGAGTTCCTATTGCTGCCGCCGCCCTGATGATGGCACCGGTCGTCGCCTGCGCCGAAATGGTGACCGGCAGCGCAACCTACCTTCAGCGGATCGCGCTTCCGCCGACCGCAACGGTCGAGATCGTGCTGCAGGATACCTCGCTTGCCGATGCCCCGGCCAAGACGCTGGGCACGTTCACGATCTCCCCTCCCGGCAACCCGCCTTTCGGGTTTGCGTTTGACGTCGCTGAAGACAAGATCGATGCGGCGAACAGCTATTCCGTGCGTGCCACCGTCCGCGATCAGGGCAAACTCTTGATGACCACCGACACGGTCTATCCGGTGCTGACCCGCGGCGCGTCGAACAACGTGGACATGGTGATGAAGATGGTTTCAGACCCCGCCGCAGCAAAGCCCGATTCCGATTTCGTCAACACCTACTGGAAACTCGTCACCCTCCAGGGCGAGACCGTGCCGGTCGCCAACAACAAGCGCGAGCCGCATGTCATCCTGCGCTCCGATGGCACCTACAACGCCACCGTGGGCTGCAACACGATCCGTGGAGCACACGCGGTAGATGGCGCAAAGGTGTCTTTCAAACCCGGGGCGATGACGCAGATGGCGTGCGTGCCGCCGCTGGACAGGTTCGAACAATCGTTGGCCGAAACCCTCGCCTCGGCGGCCAGCTTCGGTATCAGCGGCGAGACGATGGAGCTTGTCGACCCGGCCGGCGGCACGTTGGCCACCTTTGTGGCGGTCTATTTCTGATCGGTCGGCAAACATCCTTCGGGTGGGAAGCCGAACTGCGGCCAATTCTCGCGTTCCAGTGACGCCAACACCGCCACCGCCCCCGTAAAATCACCATCTTGCGGGCCATGGCGGGAGGGTGTCACCACGACATCCAGCCCTGCCGCGCGGGCCGAGGCGAACCCGACCGGACTGTCCTCGAAGACAAGCGCATCGGCCGGCGCACACCCCAACCGCTCCAGCGCCAGCAGGTAACTCTCCGGGTCGGGTTTCTTGTGCACGACGTCATCGCCGGTAACCACGGTGTCGAACATGTCTTCAACCGGATGGCCGAAACACCCGTCAAACAGCACTTCAAGGCTTGCGCGGCTGGCCGCTGTTGCCACTGCCAGTTGAAGCCCCAAGCTGCGCGCGGTCTGGATCAAGTCCTCGACACCGGGCCGAAAGGTCAGGCGACCCTTTGCCAGCAGCGCGGCATAGGCCCGCCGCTTGACCTGATGGATTTGCACCAGCGTATCGTGGTCCAGCCGCTCTGCCTCTGGAAGCCCGGACTGGAAAAAAGCCAGCCGCTCGGTGCCTCCGGACACTGCCAGCAGCCGCACATTTGTTGTCTCGTCCCAGCGCCACGGCAGGCCCAGGTCCTTGAATGCCTGATTGAAAGACCTCCGATGGGCGTCCTCGGTCTCAGCTAGCGTGCCGTCGACGTCAAAGATCAGTGCCTTCATTGGGCAAGGATCTGTGCCGCGAGCGCCTCGGCCGCGATTCCGGGAAGGGTATCGAAATGATCAAAGGTCCAGTCGTGCGGCAACTGTTCCACCGGAGATTTCCGATAGCCTTCCGTATACAGCGCAAATGGAACCCCTGCGCGTCGAGCTGTCTCGGCATCGATTTCGCTGTCGCCCACATAGAGCGTCGGCCCGCCCCCAAGATCGGCGATGGTCTTGTGAAGCATGTCCGGCGCCGGCTTGCGGCTATCCATCATACCGCCAGCCACAAAGGCGGAAAAGATCGGCTCCATCCCCATGTGTTTCATGACGGCGCGCGCCGGTAGTTCCGGCTTGTTTGTGCACAGGCCCAGCTTGTGCCCCGCAGCCATCAATACCGCCAGGGCATCGACAACCCCGGGATAGAACACCGCCCGTTCGACGGCGAACTCATACTGAGCGACGAAATCACCATAGATCTGAGCGTGGCTTTCCGGTGTTTCGGGGATACCGCGCGCCGCCATCATCTTGCTCACCAGAACCGGCGCGCCCTCGCCAATGAAGCTGCGCGTTTCCTCCAACGTCAGAGGCACCTTGCCCAACTTGCCAAGGATCTGTTCTGCGACAGCTTGAATGTCCGGCGCGCTGTCGATCAGCGTGCCGTCGAGGTCAAAGACGATGTTCATGACGCTACTTCCATTTGATCGAGCAGCCCATCGAGGGAACCTGCTCCACGGGACCAAGCCCGGTTTCGGCCACCTGTTTCATGGCCTCGAACAGGTCCCGCCGCAAGTCACCCGGCCCGGCTCCCTTGCGGGATGCGTCAAGACGCCCGCGATACTGCAACCCGAACGCCGCGTTGAAGCCGAAGAAATCCGGCGTGCAGGCGGCGTCATAGGCCCGCGCAACGCTCTGATCCGCGTCGTGAAGATACGGAAACGGCAGCCCCCATTCGACCGTCATCCGCTTCATGTTGTCGAAACTGTCGCGTGGATAGGCGACTGCATCGTTGGAACATATCGCCACGACGCCGATGCCAAGGGCCTGCAGGTCCCGCCCGTCCCGCACGATCCTGTCGATGATCGCCAGAACGTAGGGGCAATGGTTGCAGATGAACATGACCAGCGTGCCCTTGGGCCCGGCGATGTCGGCAAGCGACAGGGTCCGGCCATCTGTCGAGGGAAGCGTGAAGTCCTTGGCCTTCCAGCCGAAATCGCAGACCGCCGGTGTAGTGGCCATATCCTGCTCCTTTGTGTGAAAGGGGTTACGCCCCGTCCGGGATAAATCGATATCCGGCACCGCGACGCTCTGCGTGCCCCATCCCGCCACCGGGCAGATGGAAACCGATGATCCGCATCTGGTCGGCGGTGATCTGGTCGAACAATCGCGTTCGGGTCGCTGCGGCAGTCTCCTTGTCCTGATCGGACCCGGAATGCCACGTCGGTTCGGCAAACGCGACATGGTGATTGCCGATGGCATCGCCGATCACCAGCAGGCTGTTGCTGCCCGACCGGATCTCGAAGCTCATGTGCCCCGGCGTGTGACCGGGGGTCATGCGGGCGGCGACCCCGGGCAGGATCTCGTCGCCATCGCCAAACAGGGTCATGGCATCCTCCATGGCTGCAAGCCGCCGCTGGGCGCCAACCGCCATGGTCGTACGCTCTGCCTCGATTGTGTTTACCGTTTCCGGGTTCATCCAGTATTCGAACTCGGTCTGCCCCATGAAATGCTGCGCTTCCGAAAAGAACGGATCGTCGAAGTCGTCCAGCACACCCCACAGGTGGTCCGGATGGCCATGGGTAAACACGACGTGGGTGATGTCCTCGGGCGCAAGGTCGATCGAGCCGAGCGCATCCGCGATCTTGCCCGCGGTCTCCTGAAAGGCGGGACCCGAGCCGGCGTCGAACAATACGATAGACTCGTCGTGTCGCAGCAGCGTCAGGTTGCACTCGGGCGTCAGGGGCGCACCGGCGGTGATGCCGTTGGCCTGCAGGACCGGTCCAAGCAGATCCTTCGGCATCGGACCAAAGATGAAATCGGCCGGCAGGACCAGATGGCCGTCGCTCAATGTCTCGACGGTGAAACCGCCCATATCCACCAGCGCATGCGCCCAACGTGGCGCCAGCCCGCCAAGCGTGGCCCCCGCCATTGCCCCCTGCATCAAGGCCCTGCGTGTCAATTCCATGTGATTTCCTCCCGTCGCGTATCCGCTCCCGGGCACTCTCGCATTCAATTTTCTGCATGGCAATGCCGGTGCCATCAAACCGCACCGCCAGCCTGAACGCGAAGGAATGGATCCGGCGTCAGCCGGCCTGGCGGGCCTGTTCTGCAGCGGCGCGGATGGCACGGATATTGTCGCCATAGGGTCCAGGGGTATCGACGGCCCCGCCGGTGAACACGGCAGAGCCCGCGACCAGCACGTCGGCGCCGGCGGCGGCCATCAGCGGCGCTGTCTGCGGGGTGATCCCGCCGTCGATTTCGATATGGACAGGGCGGTCGCCGATCATGGCCCGCAAGCGCTGGACCTTTTCGATCTGCGAGTGGATGAATTTCTGCCCCCCAAAGCCCGGGTTCACAGTCATCACGCAGATCAGGTCCGCCATGTCGAGAAGGTAGTCGAGATCCTCGATACCGGTGCCGGGGTTCAGCGCCAGCCCCGCCTTGCATCCAGCACCACGAATCGCCTGGAGCGTACGATGGATGTGCGGACCAGCTTCCAGATGCGCAGTGATGATGTCGGCCCCGGCCTCGGCAAAGGCATCGATGTAGGGATCGACCGGCGCGATCATCAGGTGCACGTCCATGACGGTGCTGATGTGCGGACGGATCGCCTTGCAAAGCGGCGGGCCGAAAGTGAGGTTCGGCACGAAATGGCCATCCATCACGTCGACATGCACCCAGTCTGCGCCCTGTGCTTCGATCGCGCGGATTTCCTGGCCGAAGTTGGCGAAATCCGCCGAAAGGATCGACGGCGCGATCTTGATGGAACGGTCAAACATTGCTTTCTCCCCTGCTTGCCACCCGGGCCGGTTGGGGCGGGGGTGTGACAGGTTCCGGCGATGCTGTCGAGCGGTTCGGTGGGGGCTGGCAATGCCCGACTGCGCCCTCGCCCGAATTCCGGTGCCGCTCCTGCGGCGGGGATATCTCGGGACAGAAGGGCCCAGATTGCCGGGAACATGAGGCTGTCATAACTGCCCGAAAACGGAAAAGGCCCCCGGATCGGATGAGCCGGGGGCCTTGAAGGTCTGTCAGGTCAGGCTGTTGCCTGCCACCACCGAGTTCAGAGGAACGAGCCCATCTTCACGGCGGTGTCGGCCATGCGGCAGGAGAAACCCCACTCGTTGTCATACCAGGTCAGGATGCGGACCATGTTGCCGTCCATGACTTTGGTCTGATCGGTATGGAAGATCGACGAATGGCTGTCGTGGTTGAAGTCGATGGAGACGTTGGGCAGGTCGGTGAAGCCCAGGACGCCGGCCATCGGGCCGTTCGCAGCGGCGCGGATCGCGTCGTTGATCTCTTCTACGGTCGTGTCACGGTTCACTTCCATAACGAGATCGACAACCGAGACGTTCGGCGTCGGCACGCGGATGGCGACGCCGTCCAGCTTGCCGTTCAGTTCGGGCAGCACGAGACCAACGGCCTTGGCGGCACCGGTCGAGGTCGGGATCATCGACACGGCTGCGGCACGGGCGCGGTACATGTCGCTGTGCAGCGTGTCCAGCGTCGGCTGGTCGCCGGTGTACGAGTGGATCGTGGTCATGAACCCGCGCTTGATGCCAACGGTATCGTTGATCACCTTGGCGACCGGCGACAGGCAGTTGGTGGTGCACGAAGCGTTCGAGACCACGGTGTCAGCGGCGGTCAGCACGTCGTCGTTCACGCCATAGACGATGGTCTTGTCGGCACCGGCCCCGGGGGCCGAGATCAGAACGCGCTTGGAACCGTTCTCCAGGTGCATCGCGGCCTTTTCACGCGCGGTGAAGATGCCGGTGCATTCCAACGCGATATCGACGTCGCCCCAGGGCAGTTCCTTGGGGTCGCGCAGCGCGGTAACCTTGATCGGGCCGCGGCCAACATCGATCGTGTCTTCGGTCGTGGTGACTGTGCCGGGGAAACGGCCATGCACGGAGTCGAAGCGGATGAGGTGGGCGTTGGTCTCGACCGGGCCCAAATCGTTGATCGCAACGACTTCGATATCGTCACGGCCATTCTCAACGATGGCGCGGAGCACGTTGCGTCCGATACGGCCGAATCCGTTGATGGCAACTTTAACTGTCATGGTCATGTCCTCATTTCAGAGCAGGATCATCGCGGCACTTGCACGAGCCGGGCTCGCAGCGCCGAAATGGGGGTAAAGGTCCTTAGCGGGGCTACCGCCCTCGGCGCTTGTCATACTCAGATAGGCGCTGATGTCACCTGTCAAATGCCGCTATCTGGTGACGCCCGTCAGCATGGCTCGGGGCAATGCCACTCCCCCAACCGTAATCGTTGCGGCTCGTCCTTCGTTCCATTTTGACGACCTGCGGGCACCGGGGCACGACTTTTCGCCCTTGGGTCAGAATGAAGCAAAATCAACGCAATTCACTGTTTTTATTCTATATTCTACTGCAAAAATCGCACGAACAACTCGGTCACTGCTGGCTGAAATCATCGACAGGTGCAGAACCGTGATTTCCGGAAATGCTGTCGTGAAACGAGGTTTCGGGCCTGCAAAGCCCGTTCAAACGGGGAAAATACGGCGCGGTAGCGGTATCTTTGGCGTCAATGTGCCACGCCTTCGAGCCCCGTGTCTGCGTTCGTGATCTGCCGGCTTTCCGGCGGGCCATGATCTGGCCTCATACCCGTCGTGTGCCAGAGGGATGACTCGGTTGGAGATGGCCCCCCGCCCCGCCCGGGCTGATGACACACCTCCGGTCAGGGCGGCCCCAAGCGGCCCAACGCAGCCAGCCCGGAAAAAGAACCGCCGCCTCACCCGATCCGGGGAGACGGCGGCCAGAGACCTATTCCTTTGATCGTGGTAACCGGTTTCCGCCCCTCGCGGGTCCTCCCCGAAACTCCGGCCAACCGGCAGGCGCTAGCCGCCGCTCTCCCGAGCGCAGACCTGGCTGACCGCAGCCTGGTTCATTTGAACCAGCTTCCCGATCTCTGCACAGTATTGCTCGAAAGCTGTCTTCAGGAATCGTCCCTGTATCTCGCGCAACGACACCGGGTCTCGGCATTGCAGGATCTCGGCTTGCGTCTTCAGATCCTCGTCAAGCCGATCCGACAGGAACCGAACGACCTCGGCATTGAACGCCGCAACCGATTGCGCCCACCCCGGCCCGGCCCAACCGGCAGACATCGTCACAAGCTTTTGCCAATCCGTGACAGACTCCAGCGTCTGATCCAGAACTCGATCCGTACCCCAATTGTCCCTGGACATGTCACGGCCCCCCTTGCGCGTGCATCCGTTGCTCATTCGACGATGGTTAACCATTGGTAAACCGCCTGTCGTTGACCTCGGTCAATCATGGTAGCGGACTCTCCCGATCGAGCGCAGCGGACGGTGTCGGCGTTGGGACCGCGGCGTGCGGGGCACCTTTCGTCACTCATTCAGGTATCTGACATTGTTGAATTTTCGGGAACCACGACCGGCGCGGATTCCAATAGGCAGATTCGGCGTTCTGGACGAATCCGCGACGTTCCTGACCTGGATGATCTAGGGGGAACTCAGTGCCAGCTCCCCTTGGAGCGGGTCCCGGCGTCATGTTCACTGTCAGCGGCGAATCGCTCTTGGCCGGGTCCGGCTGCGCAGTGAATGTGTTGGTCCTGCGGTCGGCACCCGGACGGTCGGCCATTGCATGCCGGTCAAGGGTCCGATTTTGCCCCGAACTCCTTTAAAACGGGCCATCGGGACGCAGATTGCACTTTTCAACAACGTGGAAGCCGCCTATACGGCCTGCTTCCACACCCACCGGGCATACACCCTTGGAGGATGCCCACCAATTAGGAGAATACCCATGGCTGGAGAGATTCCGGATCTTAACGCCGAGGTACGTACGGGGACAGGCAAGGGGGCCGCTCGTCAAACTCGGAGAGACGGGCTGGTACCCGGCATCGTCTATGGCGGCGGGGAAGACCCCGTTGCAATCAAGATCCCCTTCAACGTCCTGATGAAGCGCCTGAAAGCCGGTCGCTTCCTGTCGACCCTCTTCAACATGAAGGTCGAAGGCCACGACGACGTTCGCGTGATCTGCCGCGGCGTGCAGCGGGATGTCGTCAAGGACCTTCCGACCCACGTCGAC
This sequence comes from uncultured Tropicimonas sp., assembly GCA_947495685.1. Taxonomy (GTDB): domain Bacteria; phylum Pseudomonadota; class Alphaproteobacteria; order Rhodobacterales; family Rhodobacteraceae; genus Tropicimonas. The sequence goes on along the minus strand of CANLZY010000002.1, from coordinate 170,971 downwards.
TTCATGCGTCTGCGCCGGACCTCGAAGGTCAACCTGTTCATTCCCGTCGAGTTCACCGACGAGAATACATCCCCTGGCCTGAGAAAGGGCGGCGTGCTGACGGTCGTGCGTCCGGAAATCGAACTCATCGTGACTGCGGGCGACATCCCCGAGAAGATCGTGATTTCGCTGGATGGCCTCGACATTGGCGACCACGTGACCATCTCGCAGGTCACCCTGCCCGAGGGCACCAAGGCGACGATTGACCGCGACTTCAACATTGCGTCGATCTCCGCCCCGTCGAGCCTGAAGTCGTCGGACGATAGCGAAGAAGACGACGGCGAGAGCGAAGCCGAAGCCGAGTAATCGCTTCGGGTCGAACCGACTTCGATGATCAAGAGAGGGCGTGCCACGGGCGCGCCCTTTTCCGTTGTGCCTCTCTCCGCTTTGTCACCCGTGCCTCCCTGCCCGAACCTCAGTGGAGCAATTCGGGGCGGCACATCCCACAGTGAAACAACCAGTTCGCCCGGTGTGAGTGGAACAAGGGAAGCCTGCGGCCGATCAGATCTCGAAAGGTCGAATCAGGTCGATCACCTGGGCCGTGGTCGCCGCCAGCAACGCCTGATCACCGCGAGTCTCGACGTTCAGGCGCAGCACCGGTTCGGTGCTCGAGCGCCGCAGGTTCAGGCGCCGGTCGGGGAAATTCAATCCGACCCCATCCATCCGGTCGACCTCGCAATCATCGGTCACCAGCGCCGCCTCGATCGCCGCGATGGCAGCGGCGGAATCAGACACCGTGAAGTTGATTTCCCCGGACGACGGGTAGTTGGCGCGCATGTCGTCGATCAGTTCCGACAGTGGCTTGTCCGTTCGGCAAAGGAACTCGGCGATCAACAACCACGGCACCATGCCGCTGTCGCAATACATGAAATCGCGGAAATAGTGGTGGGCGGACATCTCTCCGCCATAGACGGCATCGACCCGGCGCATGGTCGCCTTTACATGCGCATGCCCGGTCAGCGACGCGACGGTCTCCCCCCCGGCACGTGTCACCAGATCCTGCGTGTTCCACATCACCCGCGTGTCGTGGACAATCTTGGAGCCCGGAACCTTGTCGAGAAAGGCTTCGGCCAGCAGCCCGACCAGATACTCGCCATCGATGAAGGCGCCGGTTTCGTCGAACAGGAAGCAGCGGTCAAAATCGCCGTCCCATGCGACGCCAAAATCGGCCCCGTTGGCTTTCACCGTGTCGGCGGTGGCGGGGCGGTTCCCTGCCAGCAGCGGGTTCGGGATCCCGTTGGGAAAGTCGCCATCGGGCGTGTGGTGCATCCGTTCGAACTCCAGCGCCGCGCCGCGTTCTGCCAGCGCGGTTGCGATTGCATCGAAAGTCGGACCGGCACAGCCGTTTCCGGCGTTGACCAGAATTTTCAACCCCGCCAACGATGGCGGATCAATGAAGGACAGCGCCTTGTCGACGTAGGCCGGGCGCGGGTCGACCTGCCGAAGGCTTCCACGCGGCCCCTCAGGCGCGGCAATCCCTGCCGCCACCAGATCGTGGATCTCGTGGAACCCACCGTCCGACGGGATCGGGCGTCCGCCCCGTTCGACCAGCTTGATGCCATTGTAGGTGATGGGATTGTGCGAGGCCGTGACCATCAGCCCGCCACCGGCGCCAAAGTGATCGGTGGCAAAATACACCTCTTCGGTGCCGCAAAGGCCGATGTCGAGCACATCGACCCCGCTTTCCAGCAGACCCTCGGCCAACGCCGCCTGAAATGCCTGCGACGTGGCACGCACATCGCGCCCGACAACAACTGTTTGCGGCTTCATGACAGCCGCAAAGGCGCGCCCGATGGATCGGCACATGGCCTCGTCCAGATCAACTCCGATCCGGCCGCGCACATCGTAGCTCTTGAAACATTCCAGTTGCATGAAAAGACCTTCCTCGCTCTGCCCTGCCGGGTTTATGCCTGTTCCCGCGACCAAGACCAAGCCGTTTGGCATCGGGTCAGGCGTCAGACCCGGGGTTGCCACGCCAGCCTCGCATCACTAGCCATGCTGCGCGACAGGCGGACACTCAGATCAAGGAAGCGAACGACCATGCAGACAGGCACTGGCTGGACCGAACTCCTCCTCGCCACGGGCTTTTTCCTGTTGTCGCATTCGATCCCGGTCCGCCCGGCGGCAAAGGCCCGCCTGTCGGAATGGCTGTCGCCGGTGGGCTTCACCTGGGCCTATTCCGCCCTGTCGATCGGGGCGCTGGCCTGGATACTCGGTGCTGCGGGGCGGGCACCGGTGGTCATGCTGTGGAGCTGGGCAACATGGCAGAACCAGATCACCTATGCCGCCATGTTCCTGTGCTGCTGCCTTGCCGCGCTCAGCCTCGGCCGCCCCAATCCCTTGTCGTTTGGCGGTGCGCACAACGACAGTTTCGATCGTGCCCATCCGGGCATTGTCGGTTGGTGCCGTCACCCCTTGCTGGTGGCGCTGCTGCTCTGGTCGGCGGGGCACCTGCTTCCCAACGGGGACGTGGCGCACGTCCTTCTGTTTGGCCTGTTTACCGGGTTTTCAGTTCTTGGAATGCGGCTCATCGACCGTCGGAAGAAACGCCAGTTGGGCTTGTCCGACTGGACGCGTCTTGCCTCTGGCACGCGCAGGGTAGAGCCGACTGCAAACGGCATCCTGCGACTGGTTGCGGGCCTTGCGATCTTTGGCACCCTTCTGGCCGCTCACGGACCAGTTATCGGCGTTGCCCCGACATTCTGATCCGAACCAGACCCTCACATTTCTGTTTAATTAGTGCCGTTTCGGACCAAACCATGATCAGGGTCAAATGGGGCGCACCGCAAACGGTGTAAAATATGCACATATTCTGGTCTGCCCGAACCCGGGCCAGGTTCGAGCAACCAAGGCGACGCTCTGAACCGGGAGGGGTAAGATGGCTGATATTTATGGCACCGACGGCTCCAACACACTTCTGGACACTTCTGGCAACGACTCGATCTGGGCAAAGGATGGCAATGACAACGTGGTTGTCACCTACGGTCAGGATTTTGCAGATGGTGGCCTTGGCAGTGACACGCTGACCATCTCGTACGGCACAGCGACCCAGACCACCTATGTCAACACCGTCTATTCGACCTCTGCCTGGGTCGATACCGGCACGGGATGGACAAGCTCGCCCCGGCGGGTCGACTTTCAGGGGTTCGAGCATCTGGATGTGACGACCGGCTCGGGCAACGACTGGATCCAGGGCATCAGCAACCAGTGGGACAAAGTCAACGGCGGTTCGGGCACCGATGAATGGGTCGACACCTTCTCCGCCCTTAGCACCGGGATCGACGTGCGCATGGCACAGATTTCCAGCGGCGGCGGCCAGAGCTTTGCCGACGGCACAACCGTCCGCAATGTCGAAATGGCCGACCTGACCCTGACGGCGGGCGACGACTCGTTCCGGGACTATGGCGCCTATGATGACGTCATCTATGGCTACAACGGCGATGACGACCTGGGCACCTCGAACGGGCGTGACTGGATGGATGGCGGCCTGGGAAATGACCAACTGGTCATCGACTGGGATGCCGCGACCGCCAAGATCACCCTGTCGACAGTCTATGCCACCTCTGCCTACGAAATGACCGGCACCGGTTGGAGCGATTCCACCCGCCGGGTCGACTTTCAGGGGATCGAACACCTGGTGATGACAGCGGGGTCTGGCGATGACTGGCTGCAGGGCGTCCACAACAAGTGGGACAAGATCAACGGAGGCGCCGGGACAGACGAATGGACAGACAAGTTCACCAGCCTGTCCACCGGAATGAACGTCGACATGAGCCTGATTTCGTCAAGCGGGGGCCAAGGCTTCGCCGACGGCACCAAGGTCAACAATGTCGAAATGGCCGACCTGACCCTGACGGCGGGCAATGACACCTTCCGGGACCACGGCGCCTATGACGATGCCATCTATGGCTACAACGGCGATGACGACCTTGGCACCTCGGACGGGCGCGACTGGATGGATGGCGGCCTGGGCGAGGACCAACTGGTGATCGACTGGCACGCCGCGACGGAAATGGTCACGTTGTCGACGGTCTATGCCACCAATGCCTACGAGATGACCGGCAGCGGCTGGAGCGATTCAACCCGCCGGGTCGACTTCCAGGGGATCGAACACCTGGTCGTGACATCTGGGTCGGGTGATGACTGGCTGCAGGGCGTCCACAACAAATGGGACATCGTCGATGGCGGCGACGGGATCGACGAATGGACCGACACGTTCAGCTCTCTCTCTGCCGGCATGGACGTCCGTATGTGGCAAATCGCGTCGGACGCCGGCCAGACCTTTGCCGATGGCACCAAGGTCAGCAACGTGGAAATGGCCGACCTGACCCTGACCAAGGGCAACGACAGTTTCCGCGACAAGGGCGCAATGGATGATGTCGTACTTGGGTACAACGGCAATGACGACCTCGGCACGTACAACGGGCGTGACTGGATGGATGGCGGCTTGGGGGATGATCGTCTGACGATCAACTGGAGCGACGCCACGGCGGGCGCAATCATCTCCACCGTCTATTCGACCAATGGATACGTAAACACCGGCGCCGGTTGGAGCGACGCCACCCGCCGGGTCGATTTCCAGGGGATCGAGCATCTGGTGGCGCGCACCGGATCAGGCGACGACTGGATCCAGGGCTTCCAGAACCAGTGGGACACGATCAATGGCGGCGGCGGCATGGATGAATGGGTCGACAGTTTCTCGGATCACGATACCGGCCTGTCCATCCTGATGAGCGCAATCAGCAGTTCGGAAGGGCAGACCCTTTCTGATGGCACGCTTGTCCGCAACGTCGAGATGGCCGACCTGACGCTGACAAACGGAAACGATACCTTCCGCGACGCGGGCGCCTATCGTGACGAAGTCCGCGCAATGGGGGGCGACGACAACCTCGGCACGTCGAAAGGTGTTGACTTCATGGGTGGCGGCTTGGGCGAGGACACCCTGCGGATCAACTGGAGTGGTGCCAACAAGAATGCCTATGTGAACACGGTCTATTCCACAGATGCCTGGGTCGATTTCGGCACCGGATGGAGCGGATCGAGCCGCAAGGTCGACTTCCAGGGCATCGAGCATCTCAATGTTCTCACCGGATCGGGTGACGACTGGATCCAGGGCATCCACAACCAATGGGACAAGATCAACGGTGGCGACGGCACGGACGAGTGGGAAGACACATTCTCGGACCGCACGGCCGGGCTGGACGTGCGAATGTACAAGGTCTCGTCGTCCACCGGCCAGACATTCGGTGACGGCACCGTTGTGCGAAACGTCGAGATGGCGGACCTGACCCTGACCAAGGGCAACGACAGCTTCCGCGACTACGGGGTCTATGACGATGCCATCCGCGCCGGAGAAGGCAACGACATCCTCTGGACCACCAAGGGACGTGACAATTTCGACGGTGGCCTTGGCTTTGACACGCTGCGGCTGAACTGGGCAGGCGCCAACAAGGATATCTACGTGGATCAGGTCTATGGCACGCAGGCCTATGTCAACACTGCCAGTGGTTGGTCGGATTCGACCCGCAGGGTCGATTTCAGTGGTATCGAAAGGCTTGTGGCCGATCTGGGCAGCGGCAACGACACCGTCAATGCCGGCACGGGAAACGACAAGCTGATCGGGGGTGACGGACAGGATGTGCTGGCGGGCAACGGTGGCAAGGACACGATCTTTGGCAATCGCGGGAACGATACCCTGCGTGGCGGTACCGGCAACGACACCCTCTACGGGGCCAAGGGCAAGGACATCCTGTCGGGTGGCGCCGGAGACGACGTCCTGAATGGCGGCAATTGGGATGACACCCTGACCGGCGGCGCCGGTGCCGACACCTTTGTCATCAGCAAGACCGTCCCCGGCACCGACCGGCTCACCGATTTCGAGAACGGCGTGGACCACATCGGCCTGGCAGGCGGGCTGACGGTCAACCAGCTTCGGATCACCGACAACGGGTCGCGCACATTGATCGAGCTCAGCGCGACCGGGGCCGACCTGCTGACCATCGACTCCACGCTTGCCAACGAGATCGACGCGTCAGACTTCCTCCTGATCTGACCTGCCCTGCGGGGGCGCATTACGCCCCCGCATATCCCCCGCAACAGTTGCACCCGGCGGGAAAGCGCGGCAAAAACCGGTGGCGAGCCGTCTTGCCGTCATGGACATGCCAGCCTCTCCACCCCTTGCAGATGCGGCCCCGCGCCGATCGCCCCACGGAGCCGCCGATGATCCGCGCCTTTCTTGCCGCCGCCTGTCTTGTCGTTCCCCTGGCACAGGGTCAGCCCGCACTGGCACAATCCGTCGACCATGTCGCGCTGCAAGAACGCTCCCTTGCCGTGCTGCAGGCACAGTTCAACGACTTCACAGTCTCGACAGCCGCCTTGTCTGCTGCGGTGCAGGGTTTCTGCACAGGTGGCGGCGATCTTACGGGCGTAACCGACACCCTGGAGCAAACCTGGCAGGCCTGGGCGGCGCTCGACAGTTACCAGTTCGGCCCGGTCGAACAGACCGGCGCGGCATTGCGGGTCAATTTCTGGCCCGACAAGAAGAATTTCGTCGGGCGCGGCCTGACGGCGCTCCTCGTGCTGCCGGAAACCAAACAATCCGACCCTGCCGAAATCGCCCGGCAATCGGCGGCAGTTCAGGGGCTGCCTGCGCTGGAACGTTTGCTGTTCTCGGATCTGCCCCCCTGCCCGGCTGCAATCGGCATCTCTGCCAACCTTCAGGCCGTGTCGCACGATCTGGTCGATGCCTGGTTCGCACCCGACGGCTGGGCCGACCTGATGCGCGCTGCCGGGCCAGACAACCCGATCTATCTCGACCATGCGGAAGTCACCCGAACACTGTTCACGGCGGCGGAATTCGGGTTGGCCCGTGTGGCCGACTATCGCCTCGGACGTCCGCTCGGCACCTACGAGCGCAATTTCCCGCGCCGCGCCGAAGCCTGGCGTTCGGGCCTGTCGAGCACAATCGCGGCGGCCCAGATCGCGGGGGTCGAAGCGTTGATGCGCGATGGCTTTGGCCCGGCGCTGCCGGCAGAGGATCTGCAACGATACATGTCTGCCTCGGAAACTGCCCGCAATCGGCTGGAGCAGATGGACCAGCCGGTGTCGCAGGCCGTGACAACGCCCGCCAGCCGGATCCGCGTGGAGGCCGTGCAGAGCAGCGTCCAGGCCCTGCGCCGCATCCTGACCGAACAGGTCGGCCCGGCGCTGGACGTGGAACTCGGCTTCAGCGCCGCCGATGGCGACTGAGCCTCAGATGCGGCGGCCCTGATCGTCAAACAGATAGCTGTCGTCGGGGTTGAACCCCAGGTCCACCTCGGCGCCCACTTCGATGGGGTGCTGGCCGAACAGCCGAACCGTGATCTCGTCGCCGCTTGTGGTGACCGCCAGCACGTTGGTGTCTCCGCCCAGCCGTTCGACATGGGTCACCGTGGCGGCCAGCTGCCCGCCGTCGCCGACCGTGATGCGTTCGGGCCGAATGCCGATTTCGTGCCCAACGGTCCCGCCCAGTCGCTCCGCCGGGATGAAGTTCATCGACGGTGCGCCAAGAAACCCTGCCACAAAGCGGTTCGCCGGGTTGTTGTAGAGGTCCATCGGTGAGCCGACCTGTTCCACCGTGCCGTCCCGCAAGACGACGATCTTGTCGGCCAGCGTCATCGCCTCGGTCTGGTCGTGGGTGACATAGATCATCGAAGCATGAAGCTGCCGGTGAAGGTTGGCGATCTCGATCCGGGTCCGCATGCGAAGCGCCGCATCCAGGTTCGACAGCGGTTCGTCGAACAGGAACAGCTTGGGCTCGCGCACGATGGCCCGCCCGATGGCGACCCGCTGACGCTGCCCGCCCGACAACTCGGACGGCCGGCGCGACAGGTAATCCTCCAGCGACAGCATCACGCTGGCCTCCTGCACCCGTCGGGTGATCTCGGCCTTGGGCTGCCCCTCCTGGCGCAGACCCAACGCCATGTTCCCCTCCACCGTCAGGTGTGGATAGAGCGCGTAGCTCTGGAACACCATCGCGATGCCACGCTTGGCCGGTGGCACGGAGTTGACCATCTCGCCGCCGATCTCGACCGTACCCTCGGTGGCATCCTCCAACCCGGCGATGACCCGCAACAGGGTGGACTTGCCACACCCCGACGGGCCGACAAAGACCACGAATTCCCCCTCGATGACCTCAAGGTCGATGTGCTTGAGCACCTCGACCTTGCCGAAGGACTTGCAGACGTTTTTCAGGCTCAGCGCAGTCATCCGGTGGCTCCTGTCAGGTCGATGGCGCGGCCCGAACGGATACTTTCGTCGGCGGCAAGGCAGATGCGCAGCGATTGCACCGCATCCTGGGCATGTCGGGTCAGGTCGATATCTTCGGTGATGGCGCGCAGCACATAGGCCTGTTCCGCGTCGCAAAGCTCCTGGTGCCCAGGTTCGGACGGAAAGTCGATCATCTCGTCGCCGTCCAGACGGTGGATCTTCAGAGAGCCAACCTTGGTATGCCCTTCCACGGAATCGGAATCGTGATCGGACAGAGACACGATCGAAACCGCGCCGTTGGGCGACACGATGTCCTTCACGAAATGCGCGGTTTCGGACATCATCGGGCCCCAGCCCGCCTCGTACCAGCCGACGGATCCATCCGCGAATACGACCTGGAACTGGCCGTAATTGTACATGTCGGGCGCAATCTCGTCCGACAGGCGCAGGCCCATCCCATGCACCCGGACCGGCGTGGCATCGGTGATCTGACACATCACGTCAACGTAGTGCACACCACAATCGACAATCGGCGAGGTGGTCTGCATGAGCTGCTTGTGGGTCTCCCACGTCGGTCCGTCCGATTGCTGGTTAAGGTTCAGCCGAAAGACGAAAGGCCCCCCGAGGCTGCGTGCCTCGGTGATCAACCGTTGCCACGACGGGTGGTGGCGCAGGATGTACCCCACGATGAGCTTTCGCCCCAACCGGGTGGCAGCCTCTGCCACACGCTCTGCATCCGCAACGGTGGTGGCCAGAGGCTTTTCCACGAAAACATGCGCGCCGGCCTCCATCGCCGCCACCGCGTAATCCGCGTGGCTGTCCGAATAGGTCGCGATGCAGACAAGATCGGGCCGGGTCGCCGCCAGCGCCTCGTCGAAGTCGGCAAAGCGGGGATACCCGGCCAGTTCATCGGGCACCTCGCGCCCAGAGCGATCCACCAGCCCGACGATCTGGCTGTCGGGATGCGCGTGATGGGCCAGCGCGTGGCTGGCGCCCATGTTGCCAAGGCCGGCGACGAGTGTTCGGATCATTTGACCGCTCCCGAAGTAATTCCGCGGATCAGTTGTCGCGAGAAGATGACGTACAGCACCATCACCGGCAGGATCGCCATCGACAGGGCCGACAGGACCGCGTTCCAGTCGGTCACGAACTGGCCGATGAAGACCTGGCTGCCCAGCGTCAGCGTCTTGGTCGCCTCGGCCGGGGCAAGGATCAGCGGGAACCACAGATCGTTCCAGATCGGGATCATGTTGAACACCGCCACCGTGGCCATCGCCGGACGCACCAGCGGCAGGACAAGGCGAAAGAAGATCGTGTATTCGGACAACCCGTCAATCCTGCCGGCGTTTTTCAGATCGTCACTGACCTGTTTCATGAACTCGCTGAGGATGAACACGGCAAGTGGCAGGCCCTGCGCGGTGTAGACGAGTATCAGCGCCCAAAGCGTATTGACGAGGCCGGTCGCCACCATCATCTCGAGGATCGCCACGGTGCCGATCCGGATCGGGATCATGATTCCAAGCGCCAGGTAGAGCCCCATCAGCGTGTTGCCCCGGAAACGATACTCCGCCAGGGCAAAGGCGGCCATCGCGCCGAACAGCAGGATGAAGAACAGCGAACAGACCGTGACGATCATCGAGTTCTGAAAGTAGAGAAAGAAATCTCCCTGCTTGAACACCGTCTCGTAGCCGATCGTCGAAAAGGTCTCGGAACTGGGCAGACTCAATGGTTCGCGAAAGATCGCCTTGCGGGTCTTGAAGCTGTTGATGATGATCACAAACACCGGGAACAGCGCGATCGCCGTATAGGTCAGCAGGATCGCGTGGGCGGCGGCGGTGTTCAGCGGATTGCGGCGGGCCTTGTTCATGCGGACATCCTCAGAACTGGTACCGGCGCAACCGGGTCTGAATACCAAACAGGTAGATACAGACACCGATCAGGATGATGACGAACATCGCCGTGGCAATTGCCGACCCCATATGCGGGTCTCCAAGTTGCAGCTGGAAGCCAAAGAACGTGCGGTACAGGAACGTGCCAAGGATGTCGGTCGCGAAATTCGGCCCCGCCAAGGCCCCCTGCGCCGAGTAGATCAGGTCGAACGCGTTGAAGTTCCCTACGAAGGTCAGGATCGAGATGATCCCGATGGAGGGCAGGATCAGCGGCAGCTTGATCTTCCAGAAGGCCGACAGGCCGGTGATGCCGTCACATTCGCCCGCTTCGAGGATCTCCTCCGGGATAGACAGCAGCGCGGCGTAGATCAGCATCATCGGGATGCCGACGAACTGCCAGACCGAGACGAGAGCCAGCGTTGTCAGCGCATATTCTTCCTTGCCGAGCCAGGGCGCGAAGAGCGACTTCAAACCAACCGCGTCCAGCATCGACGGCGCAATGCCCCAGATCGGCGACAGGATCAGTTTCCAGGCGAAGCCAACGATCACGAAGGACAGGATCGTCGGGATGAAAATCGCCGAACGGTAGAGATGGGCGAACCGCAGCCGCGGATGGCTGAGGATCGCCGCCAGCAGGACTCCGATGGGATTCTGGACGATCATGTGGATGAAGAAGAACCAGAAATTGTTCCCGAGCGCGTTCCAGAACTGGTTTGACCAGATCGCGTCGCCAAACAGCGTTCGGAAATTCTGCATCCCGACAAACACCCGTTGTTGATCGATCTCGGTATAGAGCGCGAGCCGAAGCGTGTTGAACAACGGAAAGATCATGACGGCCGTGTAGACGATCACTGCTGGCGCAAGAAAGACGAGAATATGCCAGCGGATCCGGGGAACATTGTCAGACATCCGGGCAGTCCTTGGCGAGCCACGGGAACGCGGCGGTCAGGTGTCGGGTCATGGAGACGTCTCCGATCGGCATCTGCATTCGGCGGGGGTATTTTGGCCAAGAAGAACGATGTGTCTTCTTCGCCGAAATATCCAGATCCAACCGTGGCTGCATTGGCAAGGGTGGAGCCGCCGGGCGGGCCGGCGGCTCCAGTAGATCACTGCTGAGGCGCATACCAGCTGGCCAGCCCGTCCTGCAGGCGCTTGCCGGCATCAGCTGGGCTTTCTTCACCCTTGATGACCTGGGCCGAGGCGTTCCAGGTCTCGTTCTCGAGGTTCGGCGTGCCACGCGACAGGATCTGGTAGGTCGAGCGGATCGTCGATTCACACTCGCCGCGCCAGGAAACGAACTCCTGGGCAAGCGGATCTTCCATCGGGATGTCGTGGTTGGACAACGAGAAGAAGCCCGGCAGCGCATTGGCATAGATCGTGGCGAACTCTTCGGTGCCCATCCAGTCGAGGAAGGTGCGGGCGGCCTCTGCGTTGGGGGACTTGGCGTTCAGGCCCATCGCGATGTCAGTGTGGTCGGAGATATAGCAGGTATCACCCGCGTTCGCGACTGGCGGCTTGAAGGCGCCCATTTCGAAATCGGCCAGACCGTTGAATCCGGAGATTTCCCAGGAGCCCGCAGGGTAGATCGCGGCCCGTCCGAGGGTGAACAGGTTCTGGCTGTCGGGATAGGTTTGTGCCTCGAACCCGTCGCCCAGATAATCTTTCCACTTGGCCAGTTGCTCGTACGGGGCGACCCATTGCGGATCGGTCAGCTTCTGCTCGCCCTTGATCAGCGCCAAACGGCCTTCCTCGCCCTTCCAGTAGTTCGGCCCGATGTTGTTGTAACCCATCGTGGCGGCTTCCCACTGGTCGTTGGTGCCCATCGCCATCGGCATGTAGCTGCCGTCTTCCTTGATCTTGTCGAGCGCGGCAAAGAACTCTGCCTCGGTGGCTGGCACCTCCACCCCGACCTCGGCAAAGGCATCCTTGTTGTAGATGAAGCCGTGAATCACGGAGGCCATCGGCACGCAGAAGCTGGCCGAGCCATCGTCGGTCTGCCAGGCAGACTTTGCGACGTCAGAGAAATTCGCCATGCCGGCAAGGTCGTTCAGGTTTACCAGGTGACCGGCGTCGTAGAGCGCCAGAGACGCGTCGAACGGACGGCAGGTAATCAGGTCGCCGGCCGAACCCGCGTCCAGCTTGGAGTTCAGCACGGCGTTGTATTCAGCCGGAGCAGAGGGGGTGAACTGCACCTTGATGCCCGGGTTGGCGGCCTCGAAGGCGGGAATGATCTTGTCCTGCCAGAGCGTCAGGTCGTCGTTGCGCCAGCTTTCGATTGTCAGCGTCACATCCTCGGCCAACGCCGATGTTGCACAAAGCGCCGTCGTGGCCAGCAGCGCCGCGCCGATGAGCTTGATGGTCATGGTGGTTTCCCTCTTGGTTGGTGTGGCAGTCCTTTGGTGCTGCCGGTTTCAGACACGGTGTTCGGTCAGACCCTCAGACGAGCGCCAGAGCGGCCCGCAGGTGATCTTTCGACTGGACGAGCAGGTCCTCGGCATGTTCCAACGACCCGGCACCAGCGGCCAGCAACGCGGCGGGCTTCACGGCACCATTCGCTGCCGCAAGACAGGCCTGCGCCTTGTCGAGGGGCACTCCGGCGATATCCGCGACCATTTCGATGGCCCGTTGGCGCAATTTTGCATTGTCGGCCACAAGATTTACCATCCTGCCATCGTACACATGACCCAAGACAATCCCCATCAGGGTCGACATCATGTTGAGCGCGACCTTCTGGGCCGTCCCCGCGCCAAGGCGTGTCGAACCGGCGATGACTTCGGGTGGTGTCAGCAACGCAATCGCAACGTCGGCCTGCGCGAACATCGGCACATCGGCATTGTTGGCAAGCGCGATCGTCCTCACACCGCGCGCCCAGGCCTGGGCAACGAGTTCCATGGGAAACGGTGTCGTGCCGCTGGCGCTGACCGCAATCACAAGATCATCGGCCTGAAGGGCGTCACCGGCAGTGCGCGCGGCCGCCACATCATCCTCGGTTGCCCCCGGCATTTGAGCGCCGGTCGGCACACCGCCAGCCATGTGAACGACGATCTGCTGAGCGGGGATACCGTAGGTGGCACCCAGTTCGGCCGCGTCCGCCAGCGCCATCAGGCCCGAAGATCCGGCGGCGACATACACCAGACGACCGCCGGAACGGATCGTGTCGGCCATCATCACGGCAGCCTCGGCGATCTGGTCACAGGCTGCACCGACGCTGGACAAGGCCGCGACTTGACCGGAATGCAGGATTGCCGCAATTTCTTTCAATGGGCGCCGGTCCAGCCCGAGGGCGTCCGGGTGCAAACCTTCCGTGGTGGCGGCAGCCATGTGATTCCCCTCCATGGGCTTTCAGTCATCACGATACCTTTGCAATACCTTTTGTCCACAAGAAATTGGCAGAGCCCCAACCTGTGCACTTTGCAGCTGACAGATCAGCAAAACACCCTTCCCAGAGCATCAAAGGTATTATAAAGGTATCTCATGAACACGCACATGGCGCCCCTCCTGATCGGGATTGACGGCGGCGGGACTTCCTGCCGCGTTGCCCTGCTCTATCAAGGGCAACGACACGAGGTGACGGGCGGGCGCGCGAATGTATCGACCGACCGGGAGGCGGCCGTCAAAACGGTTCTGGACGGCATCAAGGCTGCTGCGCGTGTTGCCGGCATTGCCCAAGCAGACCTGTCCGCCGCCCACGCCTTTATCGGCCTCGCAGGTGTCATCAGTCCGGCCGAAATGGAATTCGTTGCCACCCGGATGCCGTTTCCCCATGCGACCGTGCAGGATGATCGCCCGGCCGCCGTGGTTGGCGCATTGGGCGATATGGACGGAACCGTGGCCGGGATCGGAACCGGCTCTTTCATGGCGCGCCAACGGGGCGGCCGGCTGGACCTGATTGGGGGCTGGGGGCTGGCGATCGGAGACGAGGCCTCGGGTGGATGGTTGGGCCGGGGTCTGCTGACTCGCACCCTGCACGCCCACGACGGATTGATCGCGCGATCGCCCCTGTCAGATTCGGTGCTGACCGACCTGAACGGAGCGGCGGGGATCGTGCATTTCAGCCTCGCGGCCCGCCCCGGAGATTTTGCCGCCCTTGCGCCACGGGTGACCGATGCCGCGGATGCCGGCGACCCGCTGGCCGTTGATCTGATGCGCGATGGGGCAAGCCATATCGAGCGCTCGATCCTTGCCCTCGGCTGGACTCCGGGGGAACCGCTGTGCCTCCTCGGCGGGTTGTCCGAACGGTATCGCCCCTACCTTCCCGCGGCGCTGGCGGCAGCGCTGGTTCCGGCACGCGGCAGCGCACTCGACGGTGCGCTTGCCCTTGCCGCCCGGATGGGGGCGACATCATGAAGGCGCCCGAATTTCTGGCACCCGCCGCCTGGTTGCAGGACGCAACCGGTCCACGTTACGGACGGTTGCGCCGCCGCATCGAGGAAGGCATCGACGCCGGGATCTTTGCGCCCGCGGCTCCGCTGCCCCCCGAACGGGAGATGGCGACGCTGACCGGGTTGTCGCGTGTCACGGTGCGCAAGGCGATCCAGGATCTGGTCGACAGGGGGGTGATCTTCCAGCGACAGGGATCCGGGTCGTTCGTAACGGAACCGTCGCGGCGGGTCGAACAATCGTTGTCGCGGTTGACCTCTTTCACCGAGGACATGGCACGCAGGGGCATGGAATCTCGAGCCGTCTGGCTGGAACGGGGCATCTTTGTTCCGTCCCCCGACGAGGTCGTGGGGCTGGCCCTGTCCTCTGCCGATTCCGTGGCACGCCTGTCGCGGTTGCGCCTTGCGGGCGACCGACCGATGGCGATCGAGCGTGCCTCGCTGTCGCTGGACATTCTGCCGGACCCGATGGTTGTCACGCGGTCCCTCTACGAGGTCCTGGAACAGACGGGCAACCATCCGGTCCGGGCACTGCAAAAGATCTCGGCCATCAACCTCGGCCCGGAAGAGGCCGAGCTCCTGGGACTTCAGCCAAATGATGCAGGGCTGAAGATCGAGCGGACAAGCTATCTGCAGAATGGCGGCATCGTTGAATACACACGCTCCACCTACCGCGGGGATGCCTATGATTTCGTGGCAGAACTGCGGCTCGCAAATCGATAGGAAGCCCCATGCACCCTCACGAGACCCAGATGCGGCGCGAGATCCAGGAGATCCCGACTGCTGTTGAACGCCTGCTCACCGACGGCGCCGATGCCATCAAGAGCGCCGCGCTCGCTGCACGCGAGCTTGATCCCGCGTTTGCCATCACGGTGGCGCGCGGATCGTCCGATCACGCCTGCACCTACCTGAAATACGTGTCCGAACTGCTGCTGGGGGTGCCCGTCGCCTCGGTCGGCCCGTCCGTGGCCTCGATCTATGGTGCCCGCCTGAAACTTGCCCGCAGCTTGTGCATTGCGGTGTCGCAGTCCGGCAAGAGCCCCGACATCGTCGAACTGGCCCGCACTGCCCAGCGCGACGGCGCGCTGACGATGGCGATCACAAATAACCGGCTGTCGCCGCTGGCAGACGCATGCACGCACACACTCGACATCCACGCCGGCCCCGAACGCAGCGTGGCCGCCACCAAGACCTTTGTCACCTCCATCGTCGCGGGCCTGATGCTGTTGGCCGAGTGGAAGCGCGATGATGACCTGCGCGCTGCGCTGCACCACCTGCCCGACCTGCTGGATGGGGCGGCGCACCTCGACTGGCCCGAGGTACGCGGGGCGATTGGCGACGAGCATTCGCTGTTCACCCTTGGCCGTGGCCCCTCCTGGGCGATCTCGAACGAGGCGGCGCTGAAATTCAAGGAAACCTGCCAGCTGCATGCCGAAAGCTATTCCTCGGCCGAAGTTCTGCACGGACCTGTGTCGATTGTCGAAGAGGGGTTCCCGGTGCTCTGCTTTGCCGCCGCCGACGCAGCCGAACACGCGGTCACCGACATCGCGGACCAGATGAGCGACAAGGGCGCCCGGGTCTTTGTCACCTCCGGGAGAGCGTCAAAGGCCCAGACCATCGATCATGTTCGCACCGATCATCCGCTGACCGACCCGATCAGCCTGATCGTCTCGTTCTATTCGATGGTCGAACGGGTCGCCACCGAGCGCCACATCGACCCCGATACCCCTCGGCACCTCAAGAAAGTTACGGAAACGGTATGACACAGAATGCTACCGCCCTCGTGGGCGCGGAGGTATTCGACGGGATGCGGTTGTTGCCGGATCACGCCGTGATGATGTCGGCGGACAGGATCAGCGCAATCCTGCCACAAGGCGAGCTGCCGGAGGATGTCACCCGCATTTCCTTGGCGGGCGGACGTCTGTTGCCAGGGTTCGTCGATCTGCAAGTGAACGGCGGCGGCGGGGTCATGTTCAACGACGCGCAGACCGTCGACACGTTGCGAACGATGGCGCAGGCCCACGCCTCGCTCGGCACGACCTCGCTTTTGCCCACACTGATCACCGACACGCCGGAGCGCACCCGCGCCGCCATCGACGCCACTCGCGACGCCATTGCCGCTGGGGTCGCCGGCATTGCCGGACTGCACCTCGAAGGCCCGCACCTGTCGCTGCCCCGCAAGGGGGCGCATGACCCGTCTCTGATCCGGCCGATGGAGGCAAGCGATCTGGACCTGCTGCTGGAGGCAACCCGGGATCTTCCGGCCCTGATCGTGACCATTGCGCCCGAGAACGTGACCCTGGAACAGATCGCCGCCCTACGCGCGGCGGGCGCCACCGTCTCGCTCGGCCATACCGACACAGACCTTGCGACCTGCGTGGCGGCAGCAGAGGCCGGTGCGACCTGTGTCACGCACCTGTACAACGCCATGCGGCAACTGGGGCATCGTGAACCCGGCGTGGTGGGGGCGGCCCTGTCGCAGGGCGGCCTGTCGGCCGGGCTGATCGCAGATCTGATCCATGTCCATCCCGTTGCCATTGGTATCGCCATGCGCGCCAAGGCCGGACCGGGGCGGATCTTTCTCATCACCGACGCCATGGCCACTGCCGGCGCGCCGATCGACTCCTTCGTGTTGAATGGGCGGCGGATCGAGCGGCGCGACGGTCGCCTGACACTGTCGGACGGCACGCTGGCTGGCGCGGACCTGGACCTTGCAACGGCGTTGCGCAACATGATGGGCCCCGTTGGCCTGCCCGCGGCCGATGCGCTGGCCATGGCAACTTCGGTGCCCGCCGGGGTGGTCGGATTGGAGGATACCTGTGGGCATCTTGCACCGGGCCACCGGGCGGACCTGGTTCACCTGTCCGCCGACGGGCACCTGGCCGGGGTCTGGCAAGGGGGCGTCCGGCTGGAGGGCTGATCAGAGGCTGTCGAGCGTCAGGTTCAGGAACTCGCGCCGATACTTTTCACAGGCGAATTTGGCGCACAGCGCCTGGCTGGCGGCGATCATTTCCTTGCAGCGATCCGGGTTCTCACGTGCCCAGTCCAGCTTGACCTCGACATCCCCTGCCCCGGGCTCCAACGGCACGTAGTGCTGCCAGGGCTTGAACAGGCTGGTGTAGAACAACTCCCACCCGTCGTCCTCTTTCAGGACGAGTGAGTTGGAATTCGCGGCGGTGAAGAAG
Source organism: uncultured Tropicimonas sp. (assembly GCA_947495685.1). Classification (GTDB taxonomy): domain Bacteria; phylum Pseudomonadota; class Alphaproteobacteria; order Rhodobacterales; family Rhodobacteraceae; genus Tropicimonas. The sequence goes on along the minus strand of CANLZY010000002.1, from coordinate 153,232 downwards.
TTCGAGCCCGTATCATGCCCGGACATGCTCAGCACGTAGCGATAGCCGTAGTGCCAGTCCAAGGGTTCAGTCGCAACGCAATACCGCGCCAGAAGCGAGGCCTTTGCCAGCGTGTCGAAATGCGACGGCAAAGTGAAGCCGACATCAAAATCCCGGTGCCCCATGTATCGTGTCACGATCTCATATCGGGTCAGGTTCAGCAGTTCGGTTTCGAGTGTCGCTTCGGCCTCCGACCCGCGCGGTGCCTTGCGCAGATCGTGCAGGATCTGGTGCGAGGCCCGGCGCATCGGCATCTCGGGGAAACGGTCGGCCAACGCCCGTCCGGCGAGGTTGCCGCGCCAACCGATCATGTCCTTCTTGTCCTCGAACGGGATCATGTCGCGCGGCACCGGCTGGGCAAAGTGCCTGTCGCCGATGGTGTGATACCCTGGCAGCGGCCACAGCACCATGTTGCGCGCGCCCGGACGCCGGTTATAGGCGATCAACGGTCCGTCGGGCGGCAGCATTCCGTCGGCACCCAGCCCGCGTCCGTCCTGCATGTCGATCATCAAGGGCCGTGCCCGGTGCAACGAGAGCACGTCGTTCAGGACCCCCTGGATCCGGTCAAGCTTGGGCACACGGGGCCTGGCCAGGAACACATCGACCATCGGCCCGGCAACCCGCGCCAAAGGCCGCGGCTCGCCACGTTTGTCCAGCACTGTCCGCCGGCCGTCCCACTGCGCGAAGATATCGCTGCGCCCGGCCGAGATGACCGCATCCCCAGGCCCGGTGCGAGTCCCGATGCAATGCTGTGCCACGGCATGAACGAATTCGTGATCCATCGGCGCGGCGCGTGGCGCCCGCGACGCAACCGGGCGGGCCGCCTGATGGGCATGAAGGTCGCTCAACTGCTTCTTGCGCCGGTCGCGGACCTTGCCACCGGGCGTTCCCGGCAGCTTCTTCATCCGGTACCAGGGTGACAGGGCCGCGACCAGATCCTCGGGCGTATCGGTATCCAGATTGTAGCGGATCAATTGCGGACTATCGCCAAAATAGGCCAACACGTCCGCGATGTGACGCTCGTACTCGCGCAACCAGAAGTGCGGCACCTCGCTGACCGGAAGGCCAAGGTGATGCGCATGAAACTGGATGTACTGGCCGTCATGGTGGCTGGCGCGGCTCGCCGCCCAGGCTTCTGGATCGCGTTCGTTCAACAGGAACAGCGCATCGGGAAAATGCCGATGCAGAAACCGGAATTCCTTGAACGCCTCCAGCATCGGCTTGTCATAGCGATGCACGCTTTCGAGATCGGAGAACAGGCAGGCATCCGGCCAGTCCTTCAACGGCTCCTGACCGGTCGCCTTGGCATACAGTATATCCTCCGCCAGGGTTCCCATCCCCCAGTGCCGCGCTTCGTAACCGTTCACGCTGAACAGCTCCGAAATGAACTTCGTACCGCAGCGATTGAACCCGATCTGGAAAACAACAGGGGGGCGGGATGTCATGCTTTTGTCCTTTCCTGCGCCCGGCTGACTGGCCTGCCGCGGCAACCGGAACACCAGCGGTCACGGCGAAGCCTACGGGTTAATTCCTTGATATCTGGCAAACAACTTCGACGGAAGTTTGTCGTCCGGGTGACCGTTTGACCCCGATCGCCAGCCAGGGCCCGCCAAGAAGGCAGCACGCTTGATGAAAATCCTAACAGAGCGCCCCAATTCGGCCACGATTCATTAAACGAGGGTAAAGCTCGATTGCCTCATCTGAAGCCAGGTTTTCGATCCGGTGCGAGGCCCTCTGATGAGGGTTCCGGGTCTCTGCAAGGGGCTGGCAAATGGTGGGCACAATCAGCTTTTCGGCGTCCGAAACGTCACTGGGAACGGCCGCGGCCGATCTGTTCGGGGGAAATTTCCTGATTGACCGGGATCGGATGGAAGACGGCACATACGACGACGCGGTGCACGATCTGAACCTGACGAACCTGCGATATCCCGGTGGAACCGTTACCGAATGGTTCTTTGACATTAACGACCCGGACAAGACACAGGGATGGGATCCGGAGCGTGGCGCCGTGCGGGATCTGTTGCCGCTGTCGACCTTTCTCACCCAGACAAGCGATATCGGGGTCGGGGTCGATCTGGTCATTCCGACCGGAAACCTTCTGGCAGAGGGCGAGCTTGGAACCCGCGCACCAAAGGCATCGGCCTACGGCGACGTCTACACCTATGTTCTGGACGTCCTGTCCGGTACCTATGGCGAAGCCGAGATCGTCACGCTGGAAATTGGCAACGAGTATTGGCTGGGCGGCGGAATGCACGTCGCCGAATACGCCGGCGTCGCCAGTGTCATCGCCGAGGCAGCGCAGGAGGCCATCGACACCTTCATCGCCAGCAACGCCGCGCCCGACGGATGGGACGAGCCCGAGATCAGCATCCAGATCGGCCAGTACGGCAAGTATTCCCAGGACCTGGGATGGGTGCAGAACGACTACCTGATCGATGCCATCACCGACGAGGCCGCCGAGGCGATAGATGCCGTGGTCGCGCATTACTACGCATCGGGAGAATATGACGATCTTGCCAACCTGAACTATCGCTTCGACCGGCTGAACACGTGGAACGCGCAGGAAAAATTCGGCGATCTGGACTATCACATCACCGAATGGAACGTGGCGGGAAACGCCTCGGAAGAACTCGGGATGCGTGGCGCATCGGTCATGCTCTACATGTTCTCCGAGATGGTCATCCAGGGCGTCGACTCCGCCTTTGTCTGGCCCGTCCAGCAAAACACGATGATCACCCTGACCGGCAACGAGGGTGACACGAATGTCCGCATCGCCGGCGAAACCTTCCGCCTGTTGTCCGAAAGCGTCGTCGACATGGACCTGACCGCGCGACACGACTTTGGCAACGGCCACGTCTATGTCTACGAGGATGGCACCGAAACGGTCCTGTTCGTGGCCTCGCGGTCCGACAGTGCATCGGAAGTCACGCTCGACCTCGAGGCGCTCGATCTGGACGGAGCATTCTTCTGGACGACGCACCTTGGTACCGAAGACGCCCTGAACGCACCGGACGCCATGCCGATCCTGACCATCGAGGCCGGGTACCAAAACGCCGGCGCGACCGAGACATTCGACATTGGCGCCTACGGCGTTCTGCGGATCAACTTCGTGGCGTCGACGGTAGGCAACGGCATGCCTGGCGAATACCTCGGGTCCGAAGCCAACGATATCATGATGGGCAGCGAGTCCGGTGATGTCCTGGGCGGCCTTGGCGGCGCTGATCGCATCCATGGCGGCACCGGTGCGGATGTCCTGCACGGCGGCGGCGGCGACGACATGATCGACGGTGGCGACCAGGCCGACAAGATCAGGGCCGGCGATGGCGATGACGAGGTGTTCGGCGGCAACGGGCAGGACGATGTCCGGCTCGGTCAGGGCGACGATGTATTCTGGGACAATCTGCAGGGCGGCCGCCTGGGGGCCGACATCGTGCGCGGCGGCGACGGCAATGACACGATCAACGGCGGCGCTGGAAACGACACCCTGATGGGCGACAACGGAAGCGACGTGGTCATCGGCAGCGGCGGCGCAGACCGGATCAAGGGCGGCGCTGGCAACGATACCTTGGCCGGCGGTGACGACAATGATCGCATCTGGGGCAACGGCGGCGCAGATATCCTCTATGGCGGCAACGGTGCGGACCAGATGGGCGGCGGCAACGGCAATGACCGGATCCAGTCCGGGGCCGGGAACGACATCGTCTGGGGCGGACGGGGCAATGACACGGTGCGCGACAACGGCGGTGCCGACGTCGTCTATCTGGATGACGGTGACGACCAGTTCCTGGACAGCAGTGACGAGACCGACGGTGCCGACGCGATCCACGGTGGCGCCGGCGACGACCGGATCACGGCCAAGGTCGGTCAGGACATCCTGTTTGGCGATCAGGGAAATGACCGGCTCGACGGCGGTGCCGGGCGCGACCGGCTGACCGGCGGTGACGGCAACGATACCCTGTTCGGCGGTGACGGAGCGGATACTTTCGTGTTCGACCTGAACGACGGTCGCGACACGCTCAACGACTTCACCGAAGTCGACATGATCGAGATCCATGGCGGATCACTGGAGTTTGACGACCTTGAAATCTGGACCCGCGGCGATGGCAGCTTGCTGGTTTCCTTCGAAGAAACGGACATCATCGTCCGGAACTTCGACGGAACACTGGACGCCAGCGACTTCGCGTTCCTCTAGTTCCTGGCGTCACCCTACCCAATCAGGCGACAGCGCCGGATCGCCGCAATCGACCTTGACGACAGGCGCACCCTGGTTCGATCAACGGATCGCAGGCAAAGGACGACAAGGCACGTTGGCTGGCCGCCGATCCACCTTCTCACGTTAGCGGAGCCAGCCAGAACGCGGCAGGACGATCCATGAACCGGCATCGTGCGCGCGCCAAACTGGGCTGAACCCCACCGCCACGAGGTGCCTAGTCGGGGCGCACGACACCCTTTTTCAGGATCAGGTTGCCGTAAAGACGCCGTTCGCCGGTCTGGATGATCGCATACGCCTGCTTTGAGCGTTCGTAAAAGGCAAAGCGCTCCAGCCCGACGATCCTGGCCGGATGATCGGCTGTCTCGTTTATGATCTGCTGGAACTCGGCAACCGCCTCGGGAATTGCGTCAGCATCGCCAACCACCTGCATGGCATGCGCCGGGTCGCCGACAAACTCGTCCAACGGCATGATCGACAGGATCGCACGCGTGACGTCGGTGGCCAGCAGCCCGTCCAGCCGCAGAACCTGCTGGCCGCAACTGTCCGCCGGGAAGTTCGCGTCGGCAATGACGATCTCGTCGCCGTGTCCCATGGACGCGAGCGTGAACAGCAGATCCGGCGACAGCAGGGGATCAAGTCCGATAAGCATCAGGAAACCTCCGAAAACCAGATGTCCCGCGGCACGATTGCGCCGGGGTGGGTGATGACCCGGGCCGCACAATCGTGGCCGGCCAACAGGGCCGCGTCGATCGGCCGGCCCTGTGCGTGTTCGGCCAGGAACCCGCCGACAAAACTGTCACCGGCGGCGGTCGTGTCGATCACCTTGTCGACCCGGCGATAGCTCGGCAGCACCGGCAGCGTCACGCCAATCGGCAACGGCCCTTCGCCGCCGCGCTTCAATGCGCCATAAGACAGCCCGTATCCTTCGAGCCGGGCGCTGACGGCCGCAGCGTCGACGTCGCCGAACAGGTCCATTTCGTCATCGACCGACGGAAAGGCGATGTCGCATTTGCGCCAGGCGGTTTCGACCTCGCGACGCGCGGTTGCCACATCGGGCCACAGCTTGGGCCGGTAGTTGGAATCAAACGCGACCTCACCACCCGAAGCCCGGAAACCGTCGATCCAGTCGAAAAACCGCGCCCGGGCATCCGGCGACAGGATCGCCAGGGTGATCGCCGAGTAATAGACGATGTCGAACCCAGACAACGCGGCCAGCGTCTCGCCCGCGTCATCCGTGAACAGGGTGCGTGCCGCAGAGGTCTCGCGCCAATAGGTGAAGCTGCGTTCGCCGGCATCGTCGGTCGTGATCGCATAGAGGCCCGGCACGCGGTCCGGCGATCGCCGCATGTAGGCGGTGCCGACACCTTCGGCCTCGATAAAGGCCAACATCCGATCCGACAGCGGGTCCTGCCCGACCGCGGAAACGAAATGCACGTCATGGTCTGCCGGTGCATTGCGTCGAAGGTAGATCGCGGTGTTCAGCGTATCGCCGGCATATCCGACCCGCGCCGCGCCCTCCGATGAACCAAGCGACAACTCGATCATGGCCTCGCCAACGCAAGCGATCTTCTTTCTCTGGCGCTGCATTCGGGTGCTCCTCTTTCGGTCCTGTGACAGCCCTCCGAAAAGGCAGCCGTCGTGTGGTCCGGACGGCCGGCGCGTTGGGGGCGATTCTCCTGCGTGGACAGGGTTGTCCTCTGCGCGCCCCTCGGTTGCAAGCCACAACCGGCCGTGTGCGACCTGTTTGCTCGCCAGATCCCCTGGCCTTGGCATCCCTGCCCACCGATACCGCACCCGTCCCATATTGGCCTTGGTTGCTGATACCTGCGAACCGGCCGCACCGTTGACAGGGCGGCCACGTTCTCCCAATGCTGTGGGTCACCCCGGATCCTCCCGAGGGCCCACGGCTCGGCGCTCTCTCCGGGTCCGACACCAAGAACACAGGTCACGGAATGAGCTTCCCTGCAATCGACCCCATTGGCTTGGACGGCCTGTTGGTCCGTTTTGCCGACACGCTGTCGGAACCTGCCAATCGCGCGGCGCTGGCCTTTCGTCGCCATGTGTCCGATCTGCACCTGCCCGGTCTGCTGGAAACGGCCACGTCGCTTGGCGGGGTCCACCTACGATTTGACCCGGCGCGCCTGTCCCATGCCGCGCTCCGCAGCCGCGTCGATGCGGTGCTGGCATCGCGTGACTGGTACGGCGCACCTTTGCCCTCCGATCGACGGTTGTGGCGCATTCCCACGGTCTATGGTGGCGACCACGGGCCGCAACTGGCGCGGGCCGCCGACCTGGCCGAGGTATCGACACGCACAGCCATCGAAGCCCTGAGTGATGCCCGCCTGCGGATCCTGACCATAGGTTTCGCCCCCGGCCAACCCTATGTCGGGCAACTGGATCAACGGTGGGACCTCCCACGGCAGACGGATCTGGCGACTCAGGTGCCACCCGGTGCACTGGCCTTGGCCGTGCGACAGTTCGTGTTGTTTCCCGCCGAGAGTCGCACCGGGTGGTATCACGTCGGCCAGACCGCTTTTTGCTGCTTCCGCCCCGACGGAGACCCGGTCTTTCCGCTGCAACCGGGCGACGAGATGCAGTTTCCGGCCATTTCGGCCGCTGAGTACGAGGCGCTGCTGCACAGCCCGGACGGAGGCGCCACCTGCGCTCCAATCGACTGACCGCATCGCCAAACGTCGACCCAACTGGCCGAACCGAACGCGGGTTTGGACATGGGCACTGTCAAAGCGCCCTTCGGGGGTTGCGGGCAGTTGGGCTTCCCATTAGATACCGCCCATCCGAATTCGAGGCTCCTTGCATGGAAAACGTTATCCTGATCGTCCACCTGATTCTGGCGCTATGCCTGATCGGCATCGTTCTTCTGCAACGTTCCGAAGGGGGCGGGCTTGGGTTGAGCGGCGGTGGCGGCGGCGTCATGTCCGGCCGGTCCGCAGCAACGGCGATGGGCAAGCTGACGTGGGGCTTTGCGATCGCATTCATTGTGACCTCGATCACACTGACCATCCTGGCGGCGGCCAAATCCGACACGACGTCGGTTGTCGATCGCATCTCGGAAACCCCGACGCCCATTGAAACGCCAGCCGTTCCGGCTACGGGCGATCTGTTGCCGCCGGCTCCGGTGAGCAACGCGCCGGTTGTCCCGCAGGCCGCCGAGTGAACTTCAGGATGTTGAGCAATGCCCGCGTTACAAGGCATTGCCCAACTCAGGAATTCGACAACATCATCTAGCGGTGCGGTTGCCCCGTCGCGGCGAATCCTCTATACGTTGAGTCCCGTGAAGGTGCGTTTATTCGACCACGCGCCCACTGCTTTAACTGGCGATTCCGACACGTTGGAATCCTAACAGATCACGGGGGTCGGCCGCCAATGGCACGGTTCATCTTTATCACGGGCGGTGTCGTATCCTCCCTCGGCAAGGGGCTGGCGTCCGCTGCCCTGGGGGCGCTTTTGCAGGCGCGAGGGTTCAGCGTTCGATTGCGCAAGCTCGACCCATATCTGAACGTCGACCCCGGCACGATGAGCCCGTTCGAGCACGGCGAGGTCTTTGTAACCGACGACGGTGCCGAAACGGATCTCGACCTGGGCCATTACGAACGGTTTACCGGTGTTGCCGCCCGCAATACGGATTCGGTCTCGTCCGGTCGCATCTATTCCAACGTGTTGGAAAAGGAACGCCGCGGCGACTACCTTGGCAAGACGATCCAGGTCATTCCGCACGTCACCAACGAAATCAAGGACTTCATCGCCATCGGCGAGGACGAGGTCGATTTCATGCTCTGCGAGATCGGCGGCACGGTCGGTGACATCGAAGGCCTGCCGTTCTTCGAGGCGATCCGTCAGTTCGCCCAAGACAAGCCCCGTGGCCAGTGCATTTTCATGCACCTGACGCTGTTGCCTTACCTGAAGGCCAGCGGCGAGTTGAAGACCAAGCCGACCCAGCACTCGGTCAAGGAACTGCGGTCCATCGGCCTTGCGCCCGACCTGCTGGTCTGCCGCTCCGAGATGCCCATCCCGCAGAAGGAGCGCGACAAGCTGGCGCTGTTCTGCAACGTCCGCCCCGAGGCCGTGATCGCCGCGCAGGACCTGAAGTCGATCTATGACGCGCCGCTGTCCTATCACCGCGAAGGACTCGACCAGGCGGTTCTGGATGCCTTCGGCATCAGCCCCGCGCCCCGCCCCAACCTGTCGCGATGGGAAGACGTCTCGGATCGGGTGCACAATTCCGACGGCGAGGTCCGTGTCGCCATCGTCGGCAAGTACACCCAATTGGAAGATGCGTACAAATCCATCGCCGAGGCCCTGACCCATGGCGGCATGGCCAACCGGGTCAAGGTCAAGGCCGAGTGGATCGACGCCGAGATCTTCGAGCGCGAGGACGCGGCGCCGCACCTGGAAAATTTCCACGCTATCATCGTTCCGGGCGGTTTTGGCGAACGCGGCACCGAGGGCAAGATCAAGGCGGCAGAGTTCGCCCGCACCCGTAACGTGCCCTATCTGGGTATCTGCCTCGGGATGCAGATGGCGGTGATCGAAGCCGCGCGCCACCTGACCGACCTGACCGACGCCGGGTCTGAGGAATTCGACCACGAAGCTGGCAAGAAGCGTTTCACCCCGGTGGTCTACCACCTGAAGGAGTGGGTGCAGGGCAACGCCAAGGTCGAGCGCAAGGTCGATGACGACAAGGGCGGAACCATGCGGCTCGGTGCCTACGATGCGGTTCTGGCCGAGGGCAGCCGGGTGGCCGAGATCTATGGCACGACCAATATCGACGAGCGCCACCGCCACCGCTACGAGGTCGACGTCCGCTACAAGAAGCAACTCGAGGAGAAGGGGCTGAAATTCTCCGGCATGTCGCCCGACGGACGCCTGCCCGAGATCGTCGAAGTGACAGACCACCCGTGGTTCATCGGCGTGCAGTTCCACCCGGAGCTGAAGTCCAAACCCTTCAATCCGCATCCGCTGTTCCGCGACTTTGTCCGCGCAGCCAAGGAAAACAGCCGCCTCGTCTGACTGCGGCGACAAAGAACGTTGGGGCGGCAGGTCTGCGCGCCCCGACACTCCGCTCCCTCCGTTGCAGTGCCGGACCGCCCGCAGTATCAGGGCCCGGCCCTTGGGAACCCCGCGACCGAGCGTCCGATCATCGCCGTTCTGAATCCGTGTATCCGGCAGGGGGCCATCGATTTGGCAAGACGCGGCGCAGGTAACATCCGGGCCGGACAATGACGCCAAGCGGCAAACGCCGGCGCGCTTGGGCGTCCCGTTCGACCTCCCCAGCAGATCTCCTCGCCCATCCGAAGCATCATTGCCGAGCCAACCGGCATTCTCAACAGACCACCCCTGAGATCACAGGGCCCTGTGGCCCGTCGCGGGCGACACCGCGCGCTTGCGCGCGGCCCGGCCCAACGGGGCGGGGGCCATCCTTGATGATCATCGACCGGGCGGGAGCCCCCCTTTTCCTTTGTCCTTGCCGCTGCCAGACTGCGGCGACATCTGCTCGGAGGCCCCGAATGGCCACCCACCTGCCCTTTCACATCTATGATGTGTTCACGACCACGCCCTACACCGGCAACCCGCTCGCCATCGTCCTGGACGCCGACGGTCTGACGACCGACCAGATGCAGACCATGGCACGCGAGTTCAACCTGTCCGAGACGATCTTCGTCATGGCCCCCCGCGACCCGGCCAACACCGCCCGGGTCCGAATTTTCTTCCCGACCGCCGAAATCCCCTTTGCTGGCCATCCGACCCTTGGTTGCGCCGTGTTCCTGGCTGAACGGCACATGGGCCCCGGTGACTTTGATCACCGGATCGTGCTGGAGGAAGAAGCCGGGCACGTGCCGGTGACCCTGTCCCGGCACGGCGGGCTGACATCGGGTGAGTTCACGGCACCGGTCGTGCCCCATGCACATGGCGGCGCTGCACCGACAGCCCTCATCGCGCGGGCCCTCGACCTGCCGCCCTCCGCCATTGGCTTTGCCGGCCATCGCCCCGGCGTCTTTGCTGGCGGTCCCGCGTTCCTCTTTGCGCCGGTCGAGAACCGCGCCGCATTGGCCGCCGCCCGCCCGGTTGAGCCGCACTGGTCGGCGCTGATGGAGGCGGGGAAAGTCGATTCCGTCTATCTCTATTCGCCCGGAGACGGGACGGATTTTCAGGCTCGGATGTTTTCGCCAACCGCTGGTATTCCGGAAGATCCCGCCACCGGCTCTGCCACGGCCATTCTTGCCGCTCAATTGCTTGCCTCCGGCGTCGTGCCGGATGGCGAGAGCATCTACCACCTGCTTCAGGGCGCAGAGATGGCTCGCCCGAGCCGCCTGCGCCTGACGATCGAAGCTGCCGGAGGCATCCTGCACAGCGTCCGCATCGGTGGCGCCGCCGTCCCGGTCAGCAAGGGCGAAATACTGGTGCCGGATACCGGACCGGCGGCGTGACCGGGCCAACGATCCTTTGCGCGCTGCTTGCCTTTGCGGCGCTACCTGCACTGGCCGACCCGATCGCGCCCGCCAACTATGCCGAGTTGGCCGCCGAACTGACCAAGCGGATCGATTTCGAACGCCTGCCCCGGCGCGAGGAACCCGGGTTCAACCTCGACCAACCTCTGTATGCCGACGGCGCGTGGCTGGGCGAGCGGTTCGCCGGCCAGACGATCCTGACGACCCAAACCGGCCACGATGGCATCGATGCGGCACCGCCACCCGGCACTCTGCAAATCGCTGGCGGACATCCACGCCAGAACCTGAGCATCGCCTTTCACCGCGGCTTTGGCTCCAACGCCCTGTTTCCATTGGGAGCGCGGAGCTTTCCCGACATCGCGGCGCGCGGTGAAGGCGCCGTGGCGATCCTGTTCGACCATGACCAGTATGCGCTCGGCTTTCGGGTGCATACCGAATATCCGGATCCGCTCGGCTTGCGGCCCGCTCCCGACAGGGAAACGCTCGACATCCTGTTCCTTGCCCGCGATGGCAGCGTGCTCGCCCGGCTCGCCATCAGCCCCGGCCCAGGGGTCTCGGACCACGGATTCCGGCGGCCGGACAACCAGCGCGACATCGCCGGTGTGCTGATCCTCAACAACGACCCCGGCGGCATCGCCATCGACGACATCATCTTTGCCACGCCGCCCTTGCTGGGATAGATCTGGATCATGGAAGGAGTCGAACGATGCTCAAAGGGTATTGGGTTGCCCACGTCGACGTGAAGGACCAGCAGCTTTTCGAGGAGTACAAGGTGGCCGCCGCCCGGCCCTTTGCCCGCTATGGGGCAAGGTTTCTTGTCAGGGCAGGACAGTTCGACCTGCGCGAGGGCGAGCTTCACCCCCGCACCGTGGTCATCGAGTTTCCGACCTTTGCCGACGCACTGGCCTGCTACGACGACCCGGACCACCAGACCGCCAAGTCGATTCGCGATCCGATCGCCGACGGTGACCTGGTGATTGTCGAAGGCGTCCAAGACGGGGGTTGATGCCGGCCACAGGCGGCGGCATATGAAGTATATGTTCACTGATCTGCTCCACCGCCTGTTCCACGCGGAGCCCGCCCCCCTGCCTGAACTCGACGGCCGGCACGCGTTGGCCGGCCTCTTGGTGCGAACCGCCAAGACTGATGGCCTCTATTCGGTCGAGGAAATCCGCCGGATCGACCGGATTCTGGCATCGGCCTACTCCCTGAATCCGGTCGCGGCCGCCCGCCTGCGGGCCGAAAGCGAACGGTTGGAGGCCGAGGCGCCGGAGGACGGCCGCTTTGCCGCTGCCGTGCGCGCGCGGCTTGACCGCGACCACCGGGAAGCCGTCCTGGTGTCGATGTGGCAGGTGGCCCTGTCCGATGGTGTCGAACGGCATGAGGAAGAGGCCTACCTGGCGCGTGCGTCCGAACGGTTGGGGCTCGATGCAGAGGCCGTCACACGAGCACGACACTCCGCCGAACGAGCCAAGCCGCTGAATCACTGAGACCGGGCGCCCAGCCCCTGAACCGAAATGACCCCGCATGTTTGCCGATCTTATCCGCCGCCTGACCACGCCCGAACCTGAGCGCCTGCCGGACCCGGACGCCCGCCTTGCGCTGACGGCCCTGCTGGTGCGCGTGGCCCGATCCGATGGCGACTATGCCACAAGCGAGGTCGACCGGATCGACCGGATCCTTGCGCACCGCTATGGGTTGTCGCCGTTCGAATCCGCCCACCTGCGCACCTCGGCCGAAAAGCTCGAAGCCGAGGCCCCGGACACCGTGCGCTTTACCCGCGCCATCAAGGACGCCGTTCCCTATGAGGATCGGACCGCGGTGATCGAGGCCCTCTGGGCGGTGGTTCTGGCCGACGGCGTGCGCGATGACGACGAGGATTCCCTGATCCGCCTCGTGGCCAACCTTCTCGGGATCAACGACCGTGACTCCGCGCTTGCCCGCCAGAGTGTCGAAGCGAAAGACTGACATGTTCTCTGCATTGCCGATGTACGATCATCCCGTTGTTCGGGGCGAAACCGATGCCTTTTGGGCCGCCATTCGTGACCGCCTGCGCGCCGAGGGCGTTCCCGCCCCGGAAACACTGACGCGCGCCGACGATATCGTGGCGCAATGGTCCGACCCCGGGCTTTTGCTGGGGCAGACGTGCGGCCTGCCGTTCCGCTGCTACCTGCACGACGCCGTAACGCTCGTCGGGTCGATCGACTACGGGTTGGAGGGCATACCGCCGGGCTTCTACCACTCCTATTTCGTCGCCCGCGCCGACGATCCCCGCACGACGCTCGACGAGTTCACGGACGCGGTTCTTGCCTATAACGAACCCAATTCCCATTCCGGTTGGGCTGCCGCCGTGCGTTCGGGTGTACGTTTTCGCGTCGGGGCGGTGTCTGGCAGCCATCGAGCCAGCATCATTCACGTTGCGGATGGATCGGCAGACATCGCCGCGATTGACGCGATCAGCTGGGGGTTGATGGAACGGTACGCGCCGGAAACCCGTGCATTGAAGATCGTCGGGTGCAGTGCGCCAACGCCGGGGATGGCCCTGATCACCGCTTTCCCGGAGCATGCGCCCAGCCTGCGCCGTGCCATCGCGGCAGGAATCGAAGACCTGCCATCCGCCGCCCGAACAGGCTTGGGGCTGCGCGGATTTGTTCAAATTCCGGTCAGCTCATACCGCGCCGTTCCCAATCCGCCTGTTCCAGAGGCATATTCGCTGGCCATCGCGTAAGGAGACCGGCTCACGCTGGGTCAAGATGCCTTTCTGCGTTGCATTTGCCCGAATATTGCGCCCTACTCCGGCACTGAAGCAACCATAGCGACCCTGCCCGTGAGCCACACTGAACCGCCCGTCATCGAGATTCGCAACCTGCACAAGGCCTATGGCGCACTGGAAGTGCTGAAGGGCGTCGACATGGTTGCCCGCAAGGGCGAGGTGGTGTCGTTGATCGGCTCGTCCGGCTCCGGAAAATCGACCCTCCTACGCTGCGCCAACCTGCTCGAAGACAGCCAACAGGGTGAAATCAAGTTCGAGGGCGAACCCGTGCACTGGCATGGCACCGGCCTGGCCCGCCGCCCCGGCGACCACAAGCAGCTGATCCGCATTCGGACCAACCTGTCGATGGTGTTTCAGCAGTTCAATCTTTGGGCCCACATGACGATCCTGGAGAATGTCATGGAGGCCCCCGTCACCGTGCTGAAACGCGACCGTCACCAGGTCGAAACCCTCGGGCGCGCGCTGTTGGAAAAGGTGGGCATTGGCGACAAGTGCGATGCCTACCCGGCCCAGTTGTCGGGTGGCCAGCAACAGCGCGCGGCGATTGCCAGGGCGCTGGCGATGGAGCCCAAGGCCCTGCTGTTCGACGAACCCACTTCGGCGCTGGATCCGGAGCTGGAACAGGAAGTCGTCAAGGTCATCAAGGCACTGGCGCAAGAAGGCCGAACCATGCTGCTGGTGACCCATGACATGCGGCTTGCTGCGGATGTCTCCGATCACGTCGTGTTCCTCCACCTCGGAAAGATCGAAGAAGAAGGGCCGCCCGAAAGCCTGTTCGGCGACCCTCGAACCGACCGCCTGCGGCAGTTCCTGTCCCATTCACAAGACCACTGAAACTCACTTCAAGACCAAGAATAGCGGAGACTTCCAATGAACAGACTGATCCTTTCCACTGCGGTTCTGGCCCTGACGGCTGGTGCGGCCATGGCGCAGGATGTTGTACGCATGGGCACCGAAGGTGCCTATCCTCCGTACAACTTCATCAACGATTCCGGCAATCCGGACGGGTTCGAGATCGAGCTGGGCAACGAGCTGTGCAAACGCGCCGAGCTGACCTGTGAATGGGTCACCAACGATTGGGATTCGATCATCCCGAACCTGACCTCCGGCAACTACGACACCATCATGGCCGGCATGTCGATCACCGACGAGCGTGAGGAAGTCATCGACTTCACCCAGAACTACTATCCGCCGACCGCCTCGGTCTACGTTGCGCTCGATGACGATGCCGATCTGACAGGCGTCGTCGCAGCCCAGGTGAACACGATCCAGGCCGGATACGTGGCCGAATCCGGGGCAACGCTGCTGGAATTTGCGACCGGAGATGAAACCATCGCGGCCGTCCGCAATGGCGAGGCCGACGCCGTGTTCGCCGACCTCGACTTCCTGGCCCCCTTTGCTGCCGAAGAGGCCGACCTGTCCATCGTCGGCGAGCCTGTCCCGCTGGGCGGTGGCATCGGCATGGGTCTTCGTGAAAGCGATACCGAGATGAAAGCCAAATTCGATGCCATCATCACCGAGATGAAGGCCGACGGTACGCTGAACACCATGCTGAAGAAGTGGTTCGGCGACGAAACCCAGACCTACGAGTAAGGCATATAGGCGGGTGCATCCCTGCGCCCGCCGCTTATCTGATGTTTTCATATTGCACCGAACCCTCACAGCTTGAGAGCCTCCGCTGGTTCTCCTGTTTCCTGACCAACGGGGTCCATCTGAAGTTCTATACGAGCTTCGGAACGGTTCTCCTGCTGCTCGCGATCACCGCTCCGGTGGCACTGAGCTTCGGGTTCATCGGTGCGGTCGCCTCCCGATCCCATTTCCCGCCCCTGTCTTTCCTGGGCAAACTGTACACGGCGATGGTGCGCGGTATCCCCGACATCGCCTTCTTCCTGTTCTTCGTGATCGCGCTCGACCAGGGCCTGGAATGGCTGCGCCACCAGGCGCTGTGCCCCGACTGGACCGATCCGATCCGACAAGGCGCAAACTTCCTGGTCTGCCCGGAGGCGAAGCTGCCGCAATCCTCCTCGCCGCAGATCTGGCACGAGATCTACAACTCGGCCATTGCCATCTTTACCTTTTCCATCGTCTTTGGCGCCTTTGCATCCAATGTGCTGTTCGGCGCCATGAAGGCGGTCCCCTATGCCCAGATCGAAACCGCCCACGCCTACGGGATGTCGAACCGCCAGACCTTCTGGCGCATCCTGGTGCCGCAGATGTGGGTCTATGCCCTGCCCGGCCTGTCGAACCTGTGGATGATCCTGATCAAGGCGACACCGCTGCTGTTCCTGCTGGGGGTCGAGGATATCGTCTATTGGGCGCGTGAAATCGGCGGGTCCAAGACTTCGGCCTACACCTATCCGCACCCCGACTGGCGGATCTACTATTTCCTCGGGTTGCTGGTGTTCTACCTCGTCTTCACCCGCGTCAGCGAGATCGCCCTGAGCCGATTGACCCGCAAGCTTTCTCACGGGCAGGCCACCTTGGCCGGCGAGCAGCAAAGGCGCGAGGCATGACTTGCTGGGAGACCATCCAGGCATACGGTCTTCGCAGCTTTGGGATCGGCGAACGCCTGCTGCCCAAATCCGACATCACGTTGTGCGAGCAGACCACGCTGATCGGCTCCGGCATGATCTGGAACATCTACTTCGGCGTCCTGTCGCTGGCGGCCGGGTTCTTTTTTGCCACCGCGCTGGCGATGGCAAAAAACGCAAGGAACCCCTGGCTGCGCAAGCCCGCCGAATGGTTCATTTTCCTGTTCCGGGGCTCGCCGCTGTTCATCCAGTTTTTCCTGGCCTACGAGACCTTTGTCCTGTTGCCCAAGTTCGGAATCGAGTTTTCCGTGTTGGGCATCGACTTCACCGCCACGACCCGGTGGCTGACCCGTGCCTGGCTGGGCGCGCTGATCGTGCTGTTCCTCAACACATCGGCCTACTCCGCCGAGATCTTCCACGGGGCCCTGCGCTCCGTGCCACGGGGCGACCTGGAAGCCGCCGACGCCTATGGCTTGTCGGGTTGGCACAAGTTCCGACGGGTCACATGGCCGACCATGATGCGGCTTGCCTGGCCCGCCTATACCAACGAGGCGATCTTTCTGTTCCACGCCACGACGCTGGTGTATTTCTCGGGCTTCCCGGCCTGGAAACAGATGGGCGACGCGCTGTACTATGCCAGCTATTTTGCTGACAAGACCTTCAACCCCTTCGTCCCGTACCCGATCGTCGCCGGGTACTTCATCGTGTTGACGTTGATCGTCATCACCGTGTTCGG
Source organism: uncultured Tropicimonas sp. (assembly GCA_947495685.1). Lineage (GTDB taxonomy): Bacteria > Pseudomonadota > Alphaproteobacteria > Rhodobacterales > Rhodobacteraceae > Tropicimonas. Next base: position 136,473 of record CANLZY010000002.1, on the reverse strand, counting down.
GATGATCAACAGGCGCCTGAACCGGCACTTGCCGCAGCAGCGGCGGCAGCGCTTCAGGTTCCGCCCTCAGTGGATCCGATGAACTGGCTCGAAACCAACCCTTCCGTCCGTAACATTCGCGTAGCCGTGGCCGACCTGAACGGTCAGGCGCGCGGCAAACGCATTCCCGTGCGCTTTGCCAGCGCCGTCTCGGAGAATGGCGTGCGATTTCCGCTCTCTGTGCTGAACCTCGACATGTGGGGCGAAGACATCGAGAAATCGCCGCTGGTCTTTGCCGCTGGCGATCCGGACGGCGTGATGATGCCGACCGAGCGCGGCTTTGTGCCAATGCCCTGGCTTGACGTGAACGCTGCGCTCCTGCCGGTCGCGTCCTATTACGAGGACGGCACACCCTTTGGCGGCGATCCACGTCACGCGTTGGAAAACGTCGTTCGCCGGTTGGCCGCATATGGTCTGACGGCGGTTGTGGCGACCGAGTTGGAGTTCTACCTGGTGGACGATGCCGGGGACGAGCTGCACGTGCCGCGCTCTCCTGGCTCCGGCAAGCGCCGCATTGGCGCCGAGATCCTGTCGCTTCAGGCGCTCGACGCCTGGGACAATTTCTTCAGCGATCTCTATGACGGCTGCGAAGCCATGGACATTCCGGCCGAATCCGCGATCTCGGAGGCCGGCCCCGGACAATTCGAGATCAACCTCGTGCACCAGCCCGATCCGCTCAAGGCCGCCGACGATGCGTGGTTCTTCAAGATGCTGGTCACTGGCCTGGCGCGCAAGCACGGCTTTGCCGCATCCTTCATGGCCAAACCCTATGACACCGCCTCCGGCAGCGGCATGCACACGCATTTTTCGATCCTGGACGCGGACGGAAAGAACATCTTTGACGATGGCACGGATCTGGGCAGCGACGCCCTGCGCCATGCGATTGCCGGCTGCCTCAAGGCCCTGCCCGGATGCGGGCTGATCTTTGCGCCCCACGGCAACAGTTACAAACGCATGGTCCCAGGTGCCCACGCCCCCACCGGGATCTGTTGGGCCTATGAAAACCGGACCGCCGCAATCCGGGTGCCCGCGGGCAAATCCGCGGCGCGTCGGATCGAACACCGGGTGGCCGGTGGCGACGTGAACCCATATCTGGCGCTGACGGCAATCCTCGGGGCGGCGGTCAACGGGCTGGAGGACGCGGTGGACCCGGTCGGGCCGATCAGCGGAAGCGCCTACGAACTGTCCCTGCCACAGATTCCCACCGATTGGGCCGAAGCCATTGGGCAATTCGAAAGTGACGAGTGCGTCAAGCGCATCTTCCCCGACGACCTGATCCGAAACATGATCCTGACCAAGCGTCAGGAGATGCGCAAGCTGGACTCGCTGGACCATGCCGAACGACTGGCGCTCTATTTGGACAGTGTCTGAAGGCTTGCAGGCGTCCGAACACGAGCGTAGCGTCCCACGAGTCCAACAAAACCGGGTTTTCAATGCGTATCGGCTTTCTGCAGACCGGGCTCCTTCCTGAGGAGCTCGTCCCCGAATTCGGGGATTATCCCGACCTCTATCGCAAGATGCTTGCCGGGCACGGCTTCGAGATGAAGACATGGCGCGTGGTCGAGGGCGAATTCCCCGAAAGCATCGACGCAGCCGACGGTTGGCTGGTGGGCGGGTCGCGGCACGGCGTCTACGAAGACCTGCCATGGATCGCGCCGTTGGAGCAGTTCGTCCGGGACGTCTACCAGGATGGTCGACCAATGGTCGGAATCTGTTTTGGGCATCAGTTGATCGCGCAGGCCCTCGGTGGCCGGGTCGAGAAATTCGATGGCGGCTGGTCGGTCGGCCGTACACCATATCGCTACGGCGATCGCGAAGTGGCCCTGAATGCCTGGCATCAGGATCAGGTGGTCGAAAAACCCGCCGACGCCGAGGTGCTGGCCGACTCCGATTTTTGCCGGTTTGCCGCGCTGACCTATGAGGACCGCATCCTGACGGTGCAGCCGCATCCCGAATTCGCCCCCGAGTTTGTCGAAGGGCTGATCCGGACGCGCGGCAAGGCGCTGTCGGACGAGGTCAAGAACACCGCGTTTCAATCGATGCCGCTCGAGACCGACAGCGCCTGGATGAGCGACCAGATTTCGGACTTCTTCCTGAGCCATAGAAAGGGATAGACCATGGATTCGGCGCTGATCGAGCGCTTGCCCGAAGCCGCCCAGACCTATCTGCGCACCCGGAAGCTTGATGAGGTCGAGTGCATCATCGCGGACATTGCCGGTGTTGCACGGGGCAAGGCGATGCCGGCGAGCAAGTTCGCAAAGCAATCGCATTTCTATCTGCCCAATTCGGTGTTTCTGCAGACGATCACCGGAGATTGGACCCAGATTCCCGGTATGGCCTACACCGAGCCCGACATGGTGCTGACACCCGACCTCAGCACCGCGACGGCAGCCCCATGGACCGCCGATTGGACGTTGCAGGTCATCCACGACGTCCAGGATCAGGAGGGTAACCCCGTCCAGACCGCCCCCCGCAACGTGCTGAAACGCGTGGTCGAACGCTTCACGGCGCAGGGGCTGACCCCGATCGTGGCGCCCGAGATGGAGTTCTACCTCGTCGCGCCAAACATCGATCCCGCCAAGGCCGTGGAGCCGCCGATGGGGCGGTCGGGCCGACGGGCCGCCGCGCGACAGGCCTATTCCATGTCAGCCGTCGACGAATACGGCCCGGTCATCGACGACATCTACGATTTTGCCGAAGCTCAGGGCTTCGAGATCGACGGCATCATGCAGGAAGGCGGCGCCGGGCAGGTCGAGTTGAACATGGGCCATGGCGACCCAGTCCGATTGGCCGACGAGATCTTCTTTTTCAAACGCTTGATCCGCGAAGCCGCCCTGCGCCACAATTGCTATGCCACCTTCATGGCCAAACCGATCCAGGACGAACCCGGCAGCGCCATGCACCTGCATCACTCCGTTGTGGACACCGCAACCGGGCGCAACATTTTCACCGATTCCAACGGTCAGGACACCGATACATTCCTGCATTTCATCGGTGGATTGCAGCGCCATGTACCGTCGATCATCGCGTTGATTGCGCCCTACGTGAACAGCTTTCGCCGTTACGTTCCCGATTTTGCCGCCCCGATCAACCTGGAATGGGGGCGCGATAACCGGACGACGGGGCTGCGCGTTCCAGTGTCAGGCCCCGATGCCCGCCGGATCGAGAACCGGTTGGCCGGTATGGACTGCAACCCGTACCTTGCCATTGCCGGGTCGCTGGCTTGTGGTTTGCTTGGCCTGCAGGAACGCCAGATGCCGCTGCCCGCCTTCGAAGGGGACGCTTACAACAGCGACGAGGCCATTCCGCGCACCTTTGGTGCGGCGCTCCCGCTGTTCGCCGAGGCCACGGCGGTGCATGACCTTCTGGGCGAGGAGTTCTGCAAGGTCTACCAGGCCGTCAAGGAAACGGAATACAACGAGTTTCTTCAGGTCATCAGCCCCTGGGAGCGCGAGCATCTTCTGCTGAACGTCTGAATCGGGCCTCGTGATGTCGGCGGCGTCGACACCACGAGTACGGTTGCCAAAGATTCACTTTCAGGTTTTTCGAAAGTAGCCTACAGGTTTTCTGAACAAAAGACCGAAAGGCAGCCAGATGACCGACGTCCCCGCCCCCAATGTCTATGATGCAGAATCGATTCCCGAATCCGCTCGGGCCGAAATCGACCGCCTGCTGCATTCGGGGGACCTGTTCCGCTATACCGCACCGCAGGACGCCCCGGTCGCCCTGTTGGAACGGGAGTTCGCGGCCCTCATGGGCAGCAAATACGCGCTCGCCGTATCCTCGTGCTCGGCCGCCTTGTTCCTGTCTCTGAAGGCGCTTGGCCTGCCACGCGGCGCAAGGGTGCTGATCCCGGCATTTACCTTTGCGGCTGTTCCCTCTGCCGTCGTACACGCCGATTGCCACCCCGTGCTGGTCGAAGTGGGGCGGAACTATCGTGTCAATCTGGATGACTTCGCGGCCAAGTTGACCGACGACGTCGGCGCGGTCCTGATCAGCCACATGCGCGGCCATACCTCCGACATGGATGCCATCATGGCCCTTGCGGACGCTCGCGGCGTGCCGGTGATCGAAGACGCGGCGCACTCCTTGGGTACACTCTGGTCAGGGCGCAAGATCGGCACGATTGGCAAGGTCGGGTGTTTCTCTTTTCAATCCTACAAGCTGGTGAACGCTGGCGAGGGTGGAATCCTGATCACCGACGACCCTGACCTGATCGCGCAAGCGGTCATCATGTCCGGGGCATACGAGCACAACTGGAAGAAACACGATATCCTTGCCGAGGCATTTGACCGGTGGCAGAACCGCCTGCCGCTCTACAACCTTCGGATGCAGAACCTCAGCGCCGCGGTGATCCGGCCGCAGTTGCCAGAGGTGGCTCGCCGCGTGAATGACGGGCGGGGCAACCACGACTACGTCGCAGATCAACTGAATGCCTCTCCCTGGTTGAACGTGCCGCCACCGCTGGCGCAGGAAATGCGGGCACCGGATTCGATCCAGTTCAACCTCGACGGCATGTCCGACGCCGATGTCGCCGCCTTTGCCGAGGTTGCCCAGGCCAACGGGGTCAAGGTGCAGGTCTTCGGAATGAGCACCAACAACGCCCGCGCTTTCTGGAACTGGCAATTCATCGAGGGCGACCTGCCCGAATTGCCGGACACCCGGGCAATGCTGATGCGGGCCTGCGACGTGCGCCTTCCGGCTCGGTTAACCCGGTCAGACCTTGATTTCATCGCACAGGCGCTGGTCGGGGCCGCGGAACAGGTGATGGGCGTACAGCGGGCCTACGGCACCTGAGCCACGAGTCAGAGGACCCGCAAGTCATCCTGCAACCACGGCATCCGTCCGGTTGCAGGATCGACGATCAGTTCCTGCAACAAAGGCTTCAGCCGCTCCACCAACCGGCTCGGCATATCCTGCAACACGTCCTGTCGGGCCGATAATGTGATCCGCCGTGTCAGCGGCGACAACGGGGCCGGCAAGGGCAGTATGTCTGCCTGGTCGCGGAACCGGCTGGCCCGCAGGTACCCCAGCGGCGTCAGAATGGTCCAGCCTGCGCCCGACGCCACCATCGCCATGATCGCGTGATAGCTGTCCAACTCGAACCGATGCCGAAGGTGAACGCGGTTGTGGACAAGGTGCGCCGAGATCTGCCGGCCCATCAGGTGGCGCTCGGTGTAGTGAATGAATGGCAGATCCTGCAGGGAGGACAGCGACACGTCGGTCCCCGTCGCAAACCCCTTTGGCACGGCGGCCACAAAAGGTTCCTCCAGCAGAGGATGGCTTTCGACCCAGGCGGGAGCATCCTGCAAAAGCTCAGCCGCCACAACGACGTCCAGCGTTCGGTTTTCCAGCAAGTCGAACAGGTGATGACTTGCCCCGGTTTCCAGCAAGAAGTGGCAATCCTGCAAGTCACCGGCGATGTCCGACAGCAGGCGCGGCGTCACGTCCCCGTCGAAATCCTCGATCATGCCCAGACGCAGGTCGCTGAGGTTCTGCAGGTCGCCAGCGGCGAGCTCGGCCCGCGCCTGCATGGCCTCGTTCCAGATTCTCTGGGCCCGCTTGCGAAAGATGTCGCCGGCGGCGGTCAACCGGGCCGGACGGTGGCTGCGGTCAATCAGAATGCGCCCGAGCGCGGTCTCGAGATTGGTCAGGTGCTGGCTCACTCCGGACGGGCTGGCGGCAAGCCGCCGCGCGGCGGCCGAAACCGATCCCTCTTCGGCCACGGTCAGGAAGACTTCGATCCCCCAGAGGGTCACGCGGCCGGTACTGTCGGTCATGGTGTCCCCAGTCGCAGGCCCCACGCGGGGCGAAAGGCCGCCGGGACCAGCCCGGCTGGACCCTCTACTTGTTCATCTTGGCGAGTTTGGCTTGCAGGTCGGCCAACTGGTTCTTGATCTCGTTCAGATCTTCGCCCGAGGTCGTCGGTTCGGCCTTGTCGTTGGGGCGTGGTGGCCAGGTGCCCATGGCCCCCATCCCGCCAATGCCGCCGGTCAGGGCCTTCATGAAGGCCTCTTGCTGCGTCTTCATGGCCTCGAACCCAGGCATGGAGACCATCGGGTTCATTTTGCCCATGTTTTCCATCACTTTCGACTGCCCGTCACGGAGCATCTCGAAGGACATGGCCAGGAATTGTGGGACGACGGATGTGGCCGAGGTCTGATAGCTGCGCACCAAGTCGGTCAACACATTGATCGGCAGGACGTTTTCGCCTTTGCTCTCGTGCTCGGCGATGATCTGGAGCAGGTATTGTCGGGTCAGGTCATCACCGGATTTCAGATCGATTATCCGAACCTCGCGGCCGTTGCGGATGAAACCCGCAATATCCTCCAGCGTGACGTAGTCGCTGGTTTCGGTGTTGTAGAGCCGACGGCTGGCGTAGCGCTTGATCAAAAGCGATGTGTCGTCTGCCACTCTGAAACCTCCCCTGTTGCAGTGCAGCAAACCCTAGACGAGGTGCAGAAAAAAGAAAAGGGCGGGCTTTTCAGCCCACCCTTCAGGTCGCGATGGTCAGGGAGGAGGACACCACGCGAACCTCTCACCGTGTGCCTTACTTGGCGGCGGTGGCTTTCTTGGCGGCGGCCGTCACGTCGACGGTGGCCTTCTTGACGGCGGCGGAGGCATCTTCGGAGAAGTCCTTGCCAGCGGCGAGCATCAGCTCGACGGTTTCCATCTGCACCTTCTTGGCGACTTCTGCGAAGGCAGCCATGGTCTCGGCAACCATTTCAGCCTGCGAAGAGGCGTACTCGGTCATGGCCTTCTGGTAGTCGCCCGGCTCTTCCTTCAGCTTGGTGACTTCACCCAGCTTGGACAGAGTTTCCTTGGTCCACTTGGAAGAGATCTCGGTGGATTTCTGAGCAGCTTCCAGGGCAACCTTGGACATCTTTTCGCCCATCGCGGCCTGGCTCTTGAAGGCATCCTGCATCGCAGTCGCATCCACGGGGAAAGAGGCCAGCATGTCCTGCATCATCTTGGTCACATCATCGGTCTTGTTCATGGTTTTGCTCCTGCTAGGGTGCGCTCCGTCGTTTTGGGCGCCCTGTTGAATTCGATGACCAACAGATACTTTCTGCACTGCAGCATTTCAAGTATTTTCGCTGCAGTGCAGAAATATTTTTACCAAAGCGCTGGAACTCAAAGTGTTTTTTCTGCCTTCACATAGGTCCCCGGCGCAGGTGACAGCGGCGGATGAGTCGAATCGCCCGGGGTGCGCGCCGGGATCTTCGCCCCCGAACGGCGCTTCAGCCAGCCTTCCCAACGCGGCCACCATGAGCCTTCGTTGAAATCAGCGGCGGCCTGCCAATCGGGCGGTGCCAGGGACAGGTCATCGTTGGTGTAGTGGCCATATTTCTTCTTGGATGGCGGGTTCACGATGCCGGCGATATGGCCCGACTCCGACAGGATGAAGGTCTTTTGCCGCGATCCCATCTTTTGAACGCCACGATAGCTCGATTTCCACGCCGCGATGTGATCGGTCTCGCAAGCGATCGCGCAGACAGGAATATCGACATCCTTGATCGACAGCGTTTCGCCACAGACCGTGAAACCATCCCCCCCGGCAAACCGGTCCCCCTGGCACAGGCCGCGCAGGTACTCGACCGACATCCGCGCCGGCAGGTTGGTACCGTCTCCGTTCCAGTAGAGCAGATCGAACGCCGGCGGTGCCTCGCCCAGCATGTAGCTGCGGATCGCCGGCGCATAAATGAGGTCGTTGCTGCGCAGATAGGAGAACGTGCGCGACATGTAGAAACTGTCGAGCACCCCGCTCCGCGTGACCTCGTCCTCGATCCCGTCGACGAAATCGTCCTGCAGGAAAACACCCACCTCGCCCTGATCCGAGAAATCGGTGAGGGTTGTAAAGAAGGTAGCCGAGCGGACAGACTTGTCGCCCCGCTTCTTCATCAACGCCAGGGTCAGGCTCAGCGTCGTCCCGGCGATGCAATAGCCGACGACGTTGATCTTTTCCTCGCCACTGATCTGCTTGACCTCGTCGATGGCGGTCAGGAACCCTTCTTCGATGTAGGTGTCCATGCCGACCTCGGCATAGCTGGCATCAGGGTTGACCCAGGACACGACAAACAGCGTGTAGCCCTGGTCCACGATCCATTTGATCAGCGAATTCTTCGGCTTCAGGTCAAGGATATAGAACTTGTTGATCCAGGGCGGAAAGATCAGCAGCGGCGTCTTGTGGACGGTCTCGGTGGTCGGCGTGTACTGGATCAGCTCGAACATCCGATTGCGGAACACGACCTCGCCAGCCGTGGTCCCGATGTTCTCGCCCACGGTAAAGGCATCCTTGTCGGCAAGCGTGACAACGAGGTCGCCCCCGTTGGCCTCCAGATCCCGGACCAGGTTCTCCAACCCGTCGACCAACGACTGCCCCTCTGTCTCGACAGCCTTCGACAAGGCGTCCGGGTTGGTCCCCAGGTAGTTGGCAGGGCTCAGCATGTCGACGATCTGGCGCGAGAAGAACTCCAGCCGCTGCTTGTCCTTGGCATCCAGATGATCCAGATCCGCGACCGCGTTGTCGATGGCCTCGCTGGTCAACAAGTACTGTTGCTTGATGTAGTTGAAATACGGATGTGTCTGCCAGAGTTCTCCGGCAAAGCGACGGTCCTTGGGGGCCGGATCTTCTGGGGCCTTCAACTGGCCGCTCGCCAGAATATGCTGGGCATCGATGTAATGCTTCAGGGTCTTGCCCCAATAGCTGACCTGATGCTCGAATACCTTTGACGGATTCTTCACCATTTCCGTCATGTAGGCGGAGGCCGCTTTCATGAACAGATCCTGACCCGGCCCTTGCAGGGATGGGTCAATCTGGCGCTGGTGCGACAATGCCGCTACAAGTCGCTGAGAAAGAGACTCGATTTTAGCCAGATTTACCGTAAGCGTGTCCTGATCCGGCGCTCCGGTCTCATGATCGGTTGTCATGGAAGGCCCTTTTCCATTAGTTTCGTCGCGATGAATATATACGCAGGAATGTTCCGGCAAAGCGACCTTTTGTTCCGGTGGGATTCTGGGCGCGCCACCACAGGAGAGAGTGACGCATGAAGTACATGGCAACCTACGACTTGATGGAAAGCCTTCGGGTCACCAACGAGTGGCTCGGCTCGACCGCAAAGGCAGCGTGCTCCCATCCAGCATTCGGACTGTCCATGAACCCGATGATCCAGATGACAGCCGCCTGGGGCGAGGTAACAGAGCGCAGTTTTCAAAGGATGGCGGCAAAACCGGACTGGAATATCAATTCGGTTGTTGGCGAGGATGGCCGTGATCACCTCATCGACATCATCACCGAGATCAAGAAGCCGTTCGGTGACCTGATCCATTTCGAGGTGCAGGGGCGCGAGCAACTGCCACGCAAGGTCCTGTTGGTGGCGCCGATGTCGGGTCACTATGCCACGCTGCTGCGGTCTACCGTGGTCTCGTTGTTGCCCGATTGCGACGTCTACACGACCGATTGGCACAATGCGCGCGACATTCCCGTCTCGGACGGCAAGTTCGATGTCGAGGATTACGTGCTCTATCTTGTCGATTTCATGAAGCACCTCGGCCCCGACACCCACGTGATTGCCGTATGCCAACCGGCGCCGCTCACGCTTGCGGCCACCGCCTATCTCGCGGAAGAGGACCCCGCGGCGCAGCCCAACTCGCTGACGCTGATCGGTGGCCCGATCGATCCCGGCGCCGCGCCGACCGAGGTGACCGACTTTGGCCGCACCGTCACGATGGGACAGCTGGAACAGCACGTGCTCCAGAGGGTGGGGTTCAAATATGCCGGCGCCGGGCGCATGGTGTATCCGGGTCTGCAACAGCTTTCGTCGTTCATCGCGATGAATTCCGAGACGCATGCCTCTGCGTTTTTCGAGCAGATCGTGAAAACCGCCCGTGGCGAATCGCATGAGCACGACCGCCACAACCGGTTCTACGACGAGTATCTGGCCGTCATGGACATGACCGCAGAGTTCTACATGTCGACCGTCGAGCGAATCTTCAAGAATCGCGAAGTGGCGCAGGACATCTTCGAGGTGAACGGCAAGCGTGTGCATATCGGCGCGATCACCGATGTGGCTGTGAAGACCGTCGAGGGCGCCAACGATGACATTTCAGCCCCCGGCCAATGTGTCGCCGCGCTCGGTTTGCTGACCGGCCTCGACGACAGCAAGAAGGCCAGTCACCTTGAGCCGGGCGCCGGCCACTACGGCATCTTTGCCGGCAAGTCCTGGCGCAACAACATCCGGCCGCTGGTGCTGGAGTTCATCGACGCGAACATGAGCCACGAACGCCGTCAGATGAAGTTTGCAAAGATCAAGTCCCTGCACGCCAGGTGAGAATTGAACCGGCGGGGGCCAGCCCCCCGTCGCGACCCCGGCGACGGCTCCCCCGGGGACGTTTTCGGACAGAAGACGCAGGGCGCTCAGCGCAGGATCAACGGGGCTTCGATCCATTCGGCAAGCGCTGCGTTGGTCGCCTCGGGCTGTTCCAGCGTTGGCAGGTGCCCGGCATCTGGAATGATCCGCAGGGTGGCGTTGGGGATCAGTTCGGCCATGAACTCGTGACGTTTGACCGGGCACAGCGCGTCGTGTTCACCGCACAGGACAAGGGCTGGCACCTTGGTGGTGCGCAGGACCTTCTGCTGATCAGGCCGACGTTGCAGCGCGCGTGACTGCGCGACAAAAACCTCGGGACCAAGGCCCTCGGCCATCTCCATCACAAGGTTCAACACGTCGATCCGTTTCGGACCGGGAGCCAGATAGCGCGGTTTCATCTCGTCGCGCATGATCTCGGTCAGCCGGCCGGTCTGGACCGCGATGATGTGCGGTTCACGCGCCGCCGCGACCTGTGGCGTCTCGGGCAGCGGGTTGGTGTCCATCAGGGCAATGCGGGTCACGCGTTCCGGTGCACGGCGCAGCACCTCCATCGCCACGATACCGCCCATGGACAGACCGGCGAGGGCAAACCGGCGTGGCGCGTCCTCCAGGACCCGCGCGGCGAGGGCACCGATGCTGGATGCGCCGGTAATGGGCGCCACCATCACTGATCGATGCGGGCCAAAAGACAACAATTGTGGCCAGAACAGACGGGCATCGCACATCATGCCCGGCAAGAATACCAGCGGTTCGTTCATATCAATTGCCCTAGTTGGTGCTGCCCGGTCGCGTCATCCTGCGCGTTGTAGACATTTTAGAGCGGCATTCGTCCGGCAGAAAGCCCGAAACGCGTCAGTCGGACACGCCGCCCCACTGAAAGGCGCCGTTCCGGCCGAGTGCGGAGAACGGGTTGAACGCAATCTCCCAGAAATGCCCGTCCGGATCGGCGAAATACCCATGGTGACCGCCCCAGAACACGTCCTGAGCGGGCTTGAGCACTTTTCCGCCGGCAGCTTCTGCGGCGGCCAGAAGCGGCGCAACCTCGTCGGCGCTGCGCACATTGTGGGCCAATGTCATCGTCGACCCACCAGGCCGAAGGCTTTCAACGGGCACACCGATATCTTCCGCAAGCTTGTCCAATGGGTAGAGCCCGAGCGTCTGCCCCAGCAGGTTGAAGGCGATCACGCCGTCCGGGCCGGGTTCGCGCAGCCATCCGAGCGCTTCGTAGAAGGCCGCTGCACGGTCGAGGTCGGCGACCCCGATGGTTATCAGGCTGACGCGTCGTTCCATGTCGGTCTCCGGTCTAAAGGCCCGCGGCCCACTCAACGATCATGCGGGCGGTTTCATCTGTCTGTCCGGGGCTGAGGATGTCACCGGCGATCACGTGCGATCCCGGGTCATCGCCGGGGCCCATGACACGTAACCCGCGCCGCGTCGGCCCGCCCCAGGCCTCGATCGCCTTGCTGGTTGCGTCCGGCGACACCACCTGATCCTGTTCCGAGTAGAGAAACAGGGCCGGCACGGTGATCGCCGAAAGGTCCAGCCTGCCGACATGATCGACAAGCGCCATGAGCGGCACGGTCGCCACGGTAGGATAGCGCGATGTCCAGAATGCCGCGTGATCGGCGTTCTGAATCTCGAAACCACGGTCCGCCCCGGCGAGCAACGGCACCCAGTGGCGTGCCCATGGCAGCGACAACAACCGGGCTGCCCGGTTCATCAACCCGAAATTGGGCGACACCAGCGCCATGCCCGCGATGCTCTCGGACAGTGCCGGGTCGGTCGCCGCGATGGTCGCGAGAGTTGCGCCGGTCGAAGTTGCGATCACCACCACCCGATCTCCCAGCCGGCGGCCGATGGCAAGCGCCTCGGCCATATCCTCGATCCAGTCGCCAACCACCGGTTCCGCCATCGCGGCGCCCTCCCGGCCATGGCCGGACAACCGGGTATAGAACAGGTTCGCGCCAAGCGCGTCGGCCACCTTGTCGGGCACCGGACGGATTTCTTCGGAACTCGCCGAAAAGCCGTGAAGATAGACGATGGAGAGCGGCGTGCGTTCGCCCGGGGCGCCGGCCCAATGGATACGTTTGTGGACACCGGCGCGCAGATCCGGAACCCGGGCCTCGCGCGCCGCAAGCCATGCGTCGAGATCCGCGCCAAGCGTCTCGGGGTCAAAGGCGACATCGCGATCCACCGGCTCGCGCGGTCCCAGGAACAACACGGCAAGGGCGACCACACCCAACGCCAGCAGAACGGCGGCCAACATTTTCATGCCGCAGCGCCTGCCACGACCTCGTCCACGGCCGTCGCTATCAGTTCCAGCTCTGCCGGCTCCGAAAACCGATGATCCGCGCCCTTGGCCAGTGTCAGGCGGATATCATTACCTTCGACGTGATTGAGCAGACGCAACGCAACGGACATGTCGACATCGGCATCTGCAGTGCCTTGCAGGAACCGTGTCGGGAAGGGCAGACGCAGCGGTTGACGCAGCACCAGCCGGGAACGGCCATCCTCTATCAGCCGGCGAGTCACGATCATCGGATCGCCGTAGTCCGACGGCAGGGCGATCTGGCCCGATGCCATCAGCCGCCCCTTCTGGGTTTCGGTAAATGCGTCCCAGAAACCATCCTCGGTAAAATCGGGGGCCGCGGCGATGGTGACAAGCCCCGCCAACCGTTCCGGGTGATCCCGCGCCATGAGCAGCGAAAGCCAGCCGCCCATCGACGAGCCAACCAGCACGACCGGCGCCTCGATCAGGGCATCCAGCACCGCCGCGGCGTCTTCAGCCCAGTCGCCGATGCACCCATCGAGGAAATCACCGGAGCTCTGACCATGGCCCGAACAATCGAATCGCAGGAAACCGCGGCCGGCCTGACGTGCCCGTTCTTCGAGGTACAGGGCCTTGGTGCCTTCCATGTCAGAGCGCAGACCATGGCAAAAGACGGTCATCGGACCGGTTCCGGGGGTCAACCGATACGCAATACGACGCCCTTGCGCCGTGTTCAGATACCTCGGTTCGCTCATGATCTCACCCGTTCGTTGTTGAGGCCACACTACCGAAGCCGCAGGTCGCCGCAAGGCTTGCCGTCGCCAACCTGTTCCGCCAATCTGCCGCCCATGACCGGACCCCGATTGACCCCGCTTGCCGCTTCGCTCCCTGCAACCGTGCCCTTCGTCGGCCCCGAGGCCCAGGAGCGCGCCCGTGGCCACCCCTTTGCAGCCCGGCTTGGCGCGAACGAACTGGGCTTTGGCCCCGCGCCATCCGTGATCTCGGCCATCGCCAAGGCCGCGCCTGGTGCCTGGATGTATGGCGATCCGGAAAACCACGACCTGACCCAGGCCCTGGCCGCGCATCACGGCGTGCCGACCGACAACATCATGGTCGGCGAAGGCATCGACGGAATGCTCGGCTATCTGGTTCGTCTGCTTGTCGGGCCGGGCGACACCGTGGTGACCTCGGACGGGGCATATCCGACCTTCAACTACCACGTCGCCGGCTTTGGGGGCATGCTCTACAAGGTGCCGTATCGTGACGATTACGAGGACCCCGAGGCCCTGCTTGCCAAGGCTGCCGAGGTCGGCGCCAAGCTGATCTACATGTCCAATCCGGACAATCCGATGGGCACGTGGCATTCCGCCGACGTGATCACCGACATGATCGCCCGTGTGCCCGAGGGCTGCCTGCTGCTGTTGGACGAGGCCTATATCGAATTGGCCCCCGACACGGCAGTGCCAGCGTTTGACGTGACAGATCATCGGGTGATCAGGATGCGGACGTTCTCCAAGGCGCATGGACTGGCCGGAATGCGGGTGGGCTACGCCATTGGCCAGTCCGAGATGATCCTGGCCTTCAACAAGGTCCGGAACCATTTCGGCATGTGCCGGGTAAGCCAGGCGGCCGCAGTGGCAAGCCTTGCCGATACCGAGCATCTGGCCGCGACGGTGTCCAAGGTTGCCGCAGCCCGCGAGCGGATCGCCCAGATTGCGACGGCGAATGGCCTTGTTGCCCTGCCGTCGGCCACCAATTTCGTCACCCTTGATTGCGGGCGCGACGGGGCGTTTGCCCGGGCCGTTCTGCAAGGTCTGATCCGGCGCGATATCTTTGTCCGAATGCCCTTCGTCGCCCCACAGGACCGATGCATCCGGATCTCCTGCGGGCCCGAGGCCGAACTGGACCTGTTTGCCGCCGCCCTGCCAAAGGCCTTGGAAGAGGCCGTGACCGGGGCCGGCTGAGCCAGCCTCGCAGATTTGTCAGCAGACAAGCGGCAGAGTTGCGGTATCCTCACGGACACAGGCATCATCCGGGAGTCCGCATGAAACGTCATACGATGGGCCGCGCGCCCGACTATACCATCGCCGCGCTGATCATGTTGGGCATCAACCTGTTCTGCCTGTTGTTCGCCATATGGGCTCACTGGGGCTTGCCGGCGACGCTGCTGTTTGCCGTCTGCGCCAACGCCCTGATCACCCGGTGGGCACGGGTGCGTCGGCGTTAAGCCTCGGCAAGTACCTGCGTCGCGGCCTCCAGCGCGCCAGACCCATGCGGAATCTTCAAGGCCTTCAACCCCGCGTCAATGGTGCCAAGCGCCCCCATCACCATCTGGGCATTCACATACCCCATGTGACCCACCCGAAAGAACCCGTCCGAGGCCGGGTCATCGTCCGTTGCCATGCCAAGCCCGATGCCTAGCGTGACGCCGGCGTGCTCGCTGACCCAGGTACGAAGCGCGAGGCCGTTGGGGTTGCCCGCCCGCACCGCCGTCACCGCGTGGCTGCGATATGCCGGATCGGCGATGTTCAACTCCAGCGGGCCGCCTTGCCCCCAGGTGTCGAACGCCGCCCAGATCGACCGCGCAAGGGTCGTGTGCCGCGCCCAGACGGCCTCCACCCCCTCGTCATGGATCAGATCCAGCGCCACTCGTAGCCCAAAGAGGTGATGCGTCGGCGGGGTACCGCAGAAATACTGGTAGAACAGCGCGGGATCGACGCGGGGGCGCCAATCCCAATACCCGGTAACGAGGTCGGCGGTCTCGCGGGCGGCGTCGGCCTTGTCGTTGAAGAACACAAAGCCCAGCCCCGGCGGCGTCATCAGCCCCTTCTGGCTGCCGGTCACCATCACATCAACGCCCCAGGCATCCATGTGAAACTCGTCGACCCCCAGACAGGCGATACAGTCGATCATCAACAACGCCGGATGCCCGACCCGGTCCAGAACCGCACGCAGGGCCGGAACATCGTTGCGCACCGAGGTCGCTGTATCGACCTGAACGGTCATCACGGCCTTGATCCGCCCGTCCACATCTGCCCGCAGGGCCGCTTCGACGGCTTCAAGGTCAATCGTCGAGCGACGGCCGAAATCCAGCCGCTGCACCTCGACTCCCAGCTTTTCCGCCATGTCGGACCAGCCGTGCGTGAAGACTCCGGTAGCCAGCGACAGGGCCTTGTCGCCCCGGCTGAACACGTTGGTCAGCGCCGCTTCCCAGGCGCCATGCCCGTTGCAGATATAGATCGCCGCCTGATGTGCGGTCATGGCGACCCGCTTCAGGTCCGGGATGACGGTCTCGACCAGTTCGACAAGCTCGCCCGTATAGATGTTCGGTGCCGGGCGGTGCATGGCACGCAACACCTCGTCCGGCATGACGGAAGGGCCCGGAATAGCAAGATAATGGCTGCCACGAGACAAAGACATGACATAACTCCTCGGAAGGTCGGACGCCCGGTGGTAGGACGGGTAAGAAGCAGGGTCAATCCGGCGCGCTTGCCCTGCCCCCAGCTTTTGCGCTAGACCCCTGCGGCGCTGCAATGGTTGGCGCCCGCGCCCTCGAATCCGGCAGGTAGTATGTTCAAGCGTTTGGCAGACTGGTTCGAAACACTCGAACGCCGGATCCGAAAATCCTTTGGCGACGACATTTCCACGCCCCGCTTGCGGCGCCAGGCCTGGTGGCATTTCCAGCTGTTCGACCATGCGTTCCTGCGGGTCTGGTGGACCAATTTCGACAAGGTTGCGGACGGCGTGTACCGTTCGAACCATCCAGCGCCCAAAAGGTTGGAAAAGTACAAGTCCATGGGCATCCGCGAGATCCTGAACCTGCGCGGCGCCGATGGGTATTCGCCATGGTTGTTCGAGCAGGAGGCCTGTGACGATCTTGGCATGACCCTGAAGGTCGCCAAGATTTATGCCAGAAAACCAGCACGTCGCGCCGAGATCGTGAACCTGATCGAGACCATGCGGCAGATGGACAAACCTTTTGTGATGCATTGCAAGTCCGGGGCGGACCGGGCCGGCTTTGCCTCGGTGCTCTACAAGGCGATTATCGAAAAAGTCCCTCTGGAAGAGGCGCGCAAGCAGCTGTCTGTCCGATATATCCACTTTGACTGGACCGACACCGGCATCGTGGATCACATCATCGACATGTACGAGGCCCGCAACGCCGAAAGCCCGATCGACATGGAAGACTGGTTCCGTACCGAATACGATCACAAGATCGCTGCACAGAGCTTTGCGGCCAAGCGGGCGGGCAAGACACAATGAGCCGACAGATCGACGATGGCGACGTACACGGCCTGAAAAGCAGGGACCAGGCCGCGCTGTTCCGCTGGCTGTGGCGCGACTACATGCGCCAGCACCTGGGCGTGATCGTCCTGGCCGGCATCCTGATGTCGATCGAAGGTTCGATGCTTGGCCTGATGAGCTTCATGATGAAGCCGCTGTTCGACAACGTCTTCGTCGGAGGCGACACCGACGCCCTGCTGGTGGTCGGGCTGATCGTGTTCGGGACCTTTCTTGCCCGCGCCGTGACCAATGTGGCGCAGCGGGTACTGATCACCCGCGTCTCGGCCCGGATCATTTTCGAGCTGCAAACCCGGCTGCTGCAGCATGTCATGACGCTCGACACCCTGTTCCATCAAGCCAACCCGCCGGGCGCGCTGATGGAGCGGATACGCGGCGATACCGGTGCCATCCGCAACGTCTCAAACGTGCTCATCACCGGGGTCGGCCGCGATATCGTGGCACTGATCTCGTTGTTGGCGGTGGTGCTCTATATCGACTGGCGCTGGACCGTCATTGCCTTCGTCGGCGCCCCGCTGATCGTGCTGCCCTCGCTGTTGGTTCAACGGTTCGTGCGCGAAATGGCGATGCGCAACCGGGTCAACGCCGGCAAGATGGTGACGCGGCTGGACGAGATCTTTCACGGCATCACCCCGATCAAACTGAACGCGCTCGAAGCCTATCAGGCCGGCCGCTTCCGCGATCTTGCCGACCGCCAGATCGAGACTGAGACCCGGGCCAGCTTGGGCAAGGCGATGATCCCGGCGATGATCGATATCATGAGCGGCATCGGTTTCATCGGCGTGCTGTACTTTGGCGGCAGCGAGATCATCGCCGGGGAGAAGACCGTTGGCGAATTCATGTCGTTCTTCGCCGCCATGGCGCTGGCCTTCGAGCCGCTGCGGCGTCTGGGCGGGCTCAGCGGCGTCTGGCAGATGACGGCGGTCAGCTTGCACCGGCTGAAGAACCTCTTCAACACCGAGCCCAACCTGATCAGCCCGCCCAATCCGGTTCGCCTGCCCGAGGCCCTTGGCGACATCCGGCTGGAAGCGGTCGAACTGGCCTATGGCGGCCTGCCTGTGCTTCGCGGCACCACCTTCACCGCCGAAGCAGGCAAGACCACGGCATTGGTCGGGCTGTCGGGCGCGGGCAAGAGCACTGTGTTCAACGTCCTGACCCGGCTGGTCGACATCGACGCCGGGGCCGTAATGCTCAGCGACACCGACACCCGCGCCTTCGACCTGGCGGACCTGCGCGGGCAGTTTTCCATGGTCACGCAGGACGCATTGCTGTTTGACGAGAGCCTGCGCGAGAACATCCTGCTTGGCCGCAAGGATGTCACCGACGCACACCTGCGGGCTGTCATGGATTCCGCCCATATCTCGGATTTCATCGATGCGCTGCCCGATGGGCTCGACTCTCCGGCGGGGCCGCGCGGCTCGAACCTGTCGGGCGGCCAACGCCAACGGGTGGCGATTGCCCGGGCGCTGCTGCGGGATACGCCGATCCTGCTGCTGGACGAAGCCACATCGGCGCTGGATGCCCAGTCCGAGGTGATCGTGCAATCCGCCCTGGAACGGCTGTCCCATGGGCGCACGACGTTGGTGATCGCGCACCGTTTGTCTACCGTGCGTTCGGCCGACAAGATCGTGGTCATGGAAGCCGGTGCCGTTGTCGAGCAGGGCACACATGCCGAGCTGCTGGCGCACAATGGCGCCTATGCCGAGCTCTACCGGCTTCAGTTCAACGAGTCCAACTCGGTGGACGGCGAGGCCGAATAGCCCTTTGCCAGCCGGTCGGGTGCAACCCCAAGGCTGTACAGCGTCACGGTCCACAGATTGCGGGCACCGCAGCGCAGCCATCCCTTGGCCTGATACACGTCGGCGCTGGCGCTGACGGTGGCCGGCAAGATATCCAGCCGCCCGCGCAACGCCCGCACCATCGCGACGTCTTCCATCACGGGAATATCCCGGTAGCCGCCGACGCGATCATACAGGGCGCGCGAGACCAGAAGCCCCTGGTCGCCGTATGGAAGCCCGAACAGGCGCGCCCGCAGGTTGGCCCAGCCAGCCACCCAACGTGGCGCAAAGCCACGCGCCCGGAACGACAGCTGAAACGCCCCGGCGCGATCCGGGGTGGCAAGTGCTGCTTCCACGACGCCTGACCAACCGTGCGGGAGTTCGGTGTCGGCATGCAGGCACAGCATCCATGCGCCACGCGCCGCCTCGACCCCGCGACGCAACTGACCACCGCGCCCGGCAGGCCCCTCCACCAGCACGGCACCGGCCTCCCGGGCAAGCTCGGCCAGCGCATCGCTCGACCCGCCGTCGCTGAAGACCACTTCACGCACCAGCCCGGCTCCCACCCCCTCCATCAGGTCGTGCAGCAGCCCCGGCAGCGAACCGGTGGCATTCAGGGTCAGGATGACGATACTCACTGGGGCGGGCATGGAAAACTCGGGGTGTCGGGACGGGACGCGACCACCTATATGACGGAGACGCGCAAATGGGAGTGCAAAATGCAAGGTGATGCCATTTCCGACCGCAAGGTCCTGGCCATCGGCGGAACCGACCGGGTGTCGTTCCTGCAGGGCCTGGTCAGCAACGATGTGACACGCCTGTCCGACGGGCTGGTCTATGCCGCGCTGTTGACACCGCAGGGCAAGTACCTGGTCGACTTTTTCCTGAAGGACGACGGCGATCGCATCCTGCTGGACGTGGCCACCGGGTTTGCCGACGGTCTGGTGAAACGTCTGACCATGTACCGGCTTCGCTCGGACGTGACACTGGCCGCGACCGACTTGTACGTCCAGCGCGGCCTTGGCCTTCCCCCAGAGGGTGCCCTGCCCGACCCGCGGCATCCGACGCTGGGCTGGTGCCTCTTTTCCGACCAGCCGGGCACCACACCGGCCACAGACTGGGACGCCCTGCGCGTGGCCGCTTGCGTCCCGGAGACCGGGATAGAGCTGGTTCCCGACGAGAGCTACATCCTGGAGGCCGGGTTCGAGCGCCTGAACGGCGTTGATTTCCGCAAGGGCTGTTATGTCGGGCAGGAGGTCACCGCCCGGATGAAACACAAGACCAGTTTGAAAAAGGGGTTGGCGACTGTTTCTGTCGACGGGCAAGCGCCGGTCGGAACCGAGATCACGTCGGGCGGCAAAGTGGCGGGAACCTTGTTCACCCAGTCAGGTGGTCTGGGCATCGCTTACCTTCGGTTCGACCGGGCCGGGTCGGAGATGCAGGCCAAGGGTGCGTCCGTCTCCTGGGCGCCCTGACACCGACAGTTTTTGCCGATGGCGGGGCGTCGTGCCAACAGGACGTCTCTTCGATCCGGCACCTGCCCGACGGCCATACATGCCTCGGGGGATCGTGCGCCCAGACGAGGCGGTGATCGCAAAGGCGGGCTCGTCGCTCACCTGTGGATGACGTTGACCGGTGGCTGGGATGGCTGCCAGGGCGACGGTGAAATCAGATTTTGCGCATGGCCAACAGGTGCCGCGGGGACGGCCTGAACGAAGAACGGCCACGACACACCGGTCGCGGCCATTGCTGTTCCATTCCAGTCGCTCGAAGGACATAGGGTCGTATTCGACCCGACAGGATCACAACGGCCCCGTGGCCCAGTTTGATCCGCCGTTGACGACGGTCAGGCGCGTTCGGAGTATTCCATCGTCTCGGTGTTCACTACAATGTCCTCGTCCTGACCAACGAAGGGCGGCACCATG
Organism: uncultured Tropicimonas sp.; assembly: GCA_947495685.1. GTDB lineage: Bacteria > Pseudomonadota > Alphaproteobacteria > Rhodobacterales > Rhodobacteraceae > Tropicimonas. The sequence continues at coordinate 115,790 of CANLZY010000002.1, read as the reverse complement.
ACCTTCACGCCATTGTCCAGAATGGCCGGCTTGAAGCTGTTGGCAGCGGTCTGCCCTTTCACCACCGGTTCGGTCTCGACAATCTTGCAGGTCACCTTCTGCGGCAGCGTTGCATTCAACGCCTCCTGCTCGTGGTATTCGATCTTGATCGTCATGCCGTCCTGCAGGAACGGCCGCCGATCACCCAGAATCTCCGCCGGAAGCTCGATCTGCTCGAACGTGTCGTTGTCCATGAACACGAGCATGCCATCAGTCTCGTAAAGAAACTGCTGGTCCTTCTGCTCCAACCGCACGCGTTCGACCTTGTCGGCGCTCCGGAAACGTTCGTTCAGCTTGCTGCCATTTCGCAAGTTGCGCATCTCGACCTGGGCAAAGGCACCTCCCTTGCCTGGCTTGACGTGATCCGCCTTGACCGCGATCCACAGCCCGCCATTGTGCTCCAGGACATTCCCGGGGCGGATTTCGTTTCCGTTAATTTTAGGCATGCAATGACCCTTGAGGCGCTTGAACCAGATGTGACCGGCTCTATATCTTGCCGACGGATGCCTGGCAAGTCGGCCAGATTGGGGTTGCAGCTTCGGGACCTATGCGCAAAACGCATAGGAGGCATTCCAAAAGGGAAATACCGAATCGCTGTAAAACAGTCATATTCGGCCCCACGCCGAAAAGACAAGAGCAAGAATAAGAGGACGACGAGATGAACGATTTCGTTGACGGCACGGCATTCAATCACGAACAGGGACAAAGGGCTCGCAAGCTCTTTGCTGCTGTGGTGCTTGCCGCGCTTGATGACGCCATTGCCGACGACAAGAAGTACGGCAACGGCCCCGAACAGATTGCCCGCTGGGCACGGTCGCGTGACGGTCGTGAGGTTCTCAGCTGCGCCGGAATCGATCCGAACGAACGGGTTGTCTCGGGCCTGATGGACTTCGTGTCCAACGGCGTGCGGACCTCGGTTGCATTGTCGCGCGAGGAAAGCGAACGCCGCCAGGCGGCAGAACAGGCCGAAGCAGCCTGACCGCTTGTTCGGTCGGGACAAAAACAAAGGACGCGCGATTATCGTGCGTCCTTTGTTTTTGGGTATGTCGCGATTTCGTGTTGGGCTCGCCTTCGTTTTGACGAGAACGGCCAATATTCGGGTTGAAGGGTATCTGGTTGGAGACCCGAATGGCCAATGCAAACCCAACGCAATTCATTGATCCGAATGGATTTCGACGCCTGCTCGACCTGTTGCCGCAGCTGAACGCGAACCAGATCGAGGACCTGTTGGGCAACGCTTTGGCGATCCGGCGCACGCGTGCAGCATTGGCCGAGATCGAAGCCCGGCCGGAACGCGAGCAAGCCTGTCCGCATTGCGGGTCGGAACGGCGCCAGCAGTGGGGGCAGACCCGGACCAGTGTTCAGCGCTATCGCTGCTCAAGCTGCGAGCGAACCTATTCGGGGCTGATGGTTCTCCGATCTGCGGCCTGCATCGTCATGACCTCTTCCTGGAAGCTATCCGCGACATGTTCTCGGACCACCCGCTCTCCTGCCGCAGGCTCGGACGTCGGCTTGGAAAGTCCATGGACACGATCTGGCGCTGGCGCATGCTGATCCTGGACCGGCTCGGTGTGGCTTCAGATGGGGCCTTCGCCGGCATCGTCGAGATCGACGAGGCCTACCAGCGGGAAAGCCGGAAAGGATCGCGCGAATGGGTGCGCCATGCCCAGAATCCCGCGCAACACCCCAGGCCCCCGAGGCACCAATGGCATGTCTACGAGAGCGGGCTGGCGAAAATGCAGCGTGGCCACTCGCGCTGGCAGCTGCCGCTGTTGACGATCACCGACCGATCCGGCAACCGGTTCCTGGAGCGGATCAAGAACCGGAGCATCGTAGTGATCGACGCGGCACTGTCCCCCGTGGTCGCGACCGATGCGATCCTGTGCACCGACGGGGCGGCGGCCTACTCCAGGTTCAGCAGCAAGACCGGCATGATCCACCATGTGGTGTCCAACAAGCCCGGGCGACGCGTGACCCAGAAGGCGTTCCACATCCAGAACGTCAACAGCCTCCATGAGCGCTACGGTAAGTTCATCGAGCTTTTTCGCGGGCCGGCCTCGAAATACCTCGAGCGATATCTGCGCTGGTTCCTGCTCAGATCGAAGCTTGAGCCCGAGGCCGCCTTTCGGAGGGTTATGGACTCATGAGGTCTTCCACAGTTTGCTTTGTGTCGCTCGCGCTGACGCTCATTCTGGTATCCCCGACACAGGCCAAGAGCACTGGCGTGGTGGCAAGTTGCTTTGTGCGTCCGGCCGTTCCGGTGGGTTTCAAGAACCGCGGTGACCCCGTGGCGATTTCCGGACTCGTGCCCCAGGTTCGGATGCCATACGAGGGTGCTCTGCAACTCGTTCCGGCGCCCGGCCGGGAAAACGGCAACCGAGCCTGGTCTCCCACTGGTGATTTCACCTCCGTGGTGGGCCCATATGACCCAGTTTCCCGGCGGCTCTACGTCTGGGGCTATGACACGGTCGGGTGGATCGAGGTTTTTCCGCAATCTGGAACCTGGCTATTTGGCGAGAGCGGGAAGATCCGCCCTCAGCTGTTTGATCCCGGGGATGACGGCAAAGGCGACGCGGTGAGAAGTGTCCAAAGAAGCGACGTCCTTGGGCTTCAGTTCTACGAGGGATGGACGCCAGTGCATTGGCTCACTGGTCGGCAGAGCTACCGGTATTTCACAATTGCCGGGACGCAGATGCGGCGAGTGCCCGAGCTTGAACACCGGAATCTGCGCTATATCGGCGACGATCCGGTGGCCGGGATGGCCGTCTTCCTGCCAAGTGATGTGTCCTGGTCCGACCGTCGGGGCAAACTGGTGTGGTTCGATGGAGCCCATGTGATTGAGCCTGGGTCCGACGACGCCATACCCGACGCTCCCTGCGAGTAATCAACACCAAGCTGCCCCGGGTTCAGAGCGCTGACGTGATTTCGGAAGCGTGATCGAGGTGGTGAGAAACCGGCCCAACACGAAATCGCGATATACCCTTGTCTTTTGCCGGTGTCCGCCAATCGTGTTGGTCTGATTTGCGGATGAAACGGCGGTGCCCAATGCCCGCTTTCGGCACCGTGAGCCTGATGGATACACCACGTCATCGTTCCCTGCATTGAGAGAGCCGGGCGTCCGTCATGCCATTCCCACGGGAAGGTGCTGGGCGTCGCTGCATTGCCGCAGAGACTGCCCATGGATGCGCTTGGACTCTCGGTTGAACCGGGACGCGCTCACATAGCCCACATTCATGGCCGCTTCATTCTCGGTCATTACCCAAGCAGTCTTCATCGCGGCGCGGTTGAGGGGCATCGACTTCACGAACTGGTTGGGTGACATCATCGTTGCCCTTGACCTTGCGGTGAACCACCGTGCGGCTCATGCTCACACGATGGCCATATCGCCGATGGAAATCGGCTCGCTCAGCCTGGACAAAACATGCGTGAAGGACCGCGCGATCGGATCGCCGGGTCAAATTCCTGCCTCGCAAAGACGCCAGCCGAGCCTTTCAGGATCGCGCAACAAAGCGCGCGCAGCCGCACGTCCCCAAGGACCGCCGTACCCGTCTGGCTCTCTCAACTGATACAACCGCAGCATCGCGTTCGAAAACGCCTTGTCCCAACCAGCGAGCCTAATTCCTTGCGAACGCGGAACACTCTTGGGTGTTGGAACGGTGCCGCCGGCGTTCTCCATCTGCACGGCCAGTTCGGCCATCACGCGCGGGTCCCGATAGATGCAAAGGCCATAGAGCGGGATTTGGAACGAAACGGACGGTGCCCTGCCTTCACTGGCATCGACATCGACATCGAACTGAGTACCAACAGGCTGTCGTCGTGGACTCTCGTCAAATGTCCAGCACGGGCTCCTTCGCCCCGCTCGCAAGGACGATGACGATGGCCCAGGGTTCCTAGACAGCCGGGGCGCAGGGAACCGGAGTGGTTGCCCGGAACAGTCTTGCCCCCTTCGCACCGGTGTCCATCAGGCCATCCTCGTGGATTCGACCTTCGATGAGTTTCCTTGTCCGTTCTGTGCTGATGCGACCGCATTTGGTAAGGCAAGATCGCTCACGACAACCGCACTGATACAGTCGGCCTAGTATTCGCAACGCTCTCGTCTGTTGTTCGGCAGGGGCGAAAAGTTCTCCCCGATCGAGGCAAAGAAGCGACGTCGCACGGCCCCCGATCATTGCTGCAGGGAGCATGAACAAGAAAGACACCCAATTCGGGCCCAATGGCCGGCCTCCAGAACGGCTCGGCTCGCTTGCCGGCAAGACCTGGCTGATTAACGGGGCCGTTGCCGGTGTCGGATTCGGGGCTTCCCGGATCCTTCTGTCCTAGGCCGCCGAGCCCGGCTTCGTCCGCATGGACCTCGCTGGGTTTGCCAGTGTGCGCGGCGCGGCAGGAGAGGTGTTCGAGGCCGTTCCGCGATGATCTGCAACGCCACTATCGCGCAGGTGCCGTCGCAGAAGTTCACCAAGAACGGTTTCGAAAACCCGCCCGGGACGACCCAAGGCATTCAGCCGTAGGGGACATAGCCATCTTGTCCTAAGAAATTCGCGCAGCACTGCTTGACAGGTGGCTTTGCGATCCTTCTGACTGTATTATTGCCTCGAAGGTTCTTGGATTCCCATTCCAGGCCCTGCCACCTGCTTCACCTAAGCGCGTATTATTGAGGTGGGTGCCAAGAGACGCATGCCCCAAACTGTTCAGTCGCGCTGCGGCACTTTCCATTAATCGACGATCCTGCCGGACACAGCCTTAGCGCTTCGCTGGGTGCTATTGGGGTTCATGGGGCTGCACATCATCCGGAACAGCTTCTGGCTGAGGCTCACACTATATGGTTTCTTCTATCCCTTTTCAGGGACTATCTGAAGAGGGACAAAGGAAGGGGATAGAGCGATGATGTGTACAGTCAAATGGATGCTGCTCCTTTCGCTCGCGGTCATTTCAATCATCGTGACGGTGATCTGGCAATACTCAAACAGGTCTTCAGTTTCAGACCTCTGCCTTGATCAAGAAGGGTATTGCCAACGCCCCGTGGATGTCCTCCTAGGGTCAGGACCCATTGATTTGGATCTTGGGGCATGATTCACGGCGCCTCCCTGGAGGTGTGGTATGAGTGATCCATGCTGGTTGAACGACGAACAGATGGAGCGGTTGCGCCCATTCTTTCCCAAGTCTCACGGGCGTCCCCGTGTCGATGATCGGCGGGTGTTGAGTGGGATTATATGCATCAACCGCAATGGGTTGAGGTGTCATGATGCTCCCGTCGAACACGACCCTCACAAGACCCTTTTGCAACCGTTGGGTGCGCTGGAGCCGAATGGGTGTCTTTGCCCGGATCATGACCGGCCTGGCAGAAGAAGCTCACGATCCCCGGACCATCATGATCGACGCGACATATTTGAAGGCACACCGCACGGCATCGAGCCTGAGCGTGAAACAGTGGGGCGTGGACGCCTGATCGGTCGCACGAAGGGTGGAATGAATGCCAGACTTCATGCCGTCACCGATCACAATAGGCGTCCGATCCGCTTCTTCGTCACAGCCGGCCAGGCGAGCGACGACACGGGCGCCGCGGCCAAGTTTGGCTCCCTGCCGGATGCCGTCTGGCTGCTCACCGACAGGGGCCACGATGCGGATTGGTTCCGGAACGCACTGGCAGATAGGGGACTTCGCCGGTGCATCCCGCCCAGGACGTCCCGCAAGACAAAGGTCAAATACGACAAGCAGCGATACAAGCGCCGCTATCGCATCGAGTGCATGTTCGGTCGCCTCAAGGACTGGCGACGAGTGGCACCACGCCACGACAGATGCCCAAAGATCTTCCTCTCGGCCATCGCTCTCGCGGCAACAGTCATTTTCTGGCTATGAGTCCTGACCCTAAGCGATATCGGCCCCTGTTCCGCGAGACCAATTCATCCATTTCACTTTCGGAAACTACCTTTTAACAATGACTTAAAGGAACACCAGGGTCAACAATTGGCGACTGAAGGATCTTGTCCCGAGTTGGCCGTGGGCAATCGTTGTCTCGCATATCCACAGAAGTGGCCCCGCCTCCAAGTTGACGGTGAGGCCAAGACTCGTCACGTGCGCGCCTCGCCGATCCGGCAACCCAACGAAGCGATCCCCGCACCGCAACGATGCCTGACGACGTTCAAATCGGCGAATTTGCAGGGGCGTTGCTGCGTGGTGTCGAGCCCGAAACACAGTTTGGAGCTGTCGCTCGACCTCGTTCCCCATCAACAAGCGATGCACCGAAAGCAGCGACCCGAAGTCATGAAAAAGACCGCTCAAGACCGGTGGCACAGACATCGCCTACTTTTGCGACTGACCGATCTTGGCTGCGCGCTGTTATCGGAGCCGGCAACAGCGTCGCTCACCCACGGGACCCGACCGTCTGTACGGGCCTCCATCTTTGATCAAGGTCCGACGCTGAATGAAAATGGCCATGGCCGAACATGTCGGCTTGTGCAGGAGTCTACGGGCTGCAACCTACACCCTGAGGCCGTTCACCATGGCCGAGAGGTATACGCCCTCCGTCAAACCGGATTGGGCCCATCGCTGTAGACCGTGCGCGAGTCAATACTGATGCAGCCGCATCGCCGTTGAAAGCCAACACTGCTCAAAAGATCGAATGGTCTGGCGCCTCAGTCGAAGTCGCGGGATGCAAGGGCACGGTAGATCTCGCGCCGCACGAGTTTGCGAACATTGCGGGTAATTCGCTCGCCCAATGGACCCTGCAGCTCCTTCAAGACCATCTCGGATACGAGATCGCGAAGTGCTTGTTCGTCCAAATCGGTGTCGTGCGGTTCGAATAGATTGCCCAGATCCACCGCTTCAGCGCCTTCGACCTTCGCATCCTCCTGGACATCATCCAAAATCGACTGGATGTCGGGTTCAGCCGCCACACCGGACAGGGCTGCGGCGAAAGACCCGATCCTCGCGGTTTCGCTCCCGATTTCACTTTGCTCGTCGGCTGACTCTCTGGAATCCGTGTCCGCTGTATCCTGTGTGGCCGGGCTTGATACCTCCAAGGCGGGTTCTGGTTTCTCGGCGCCCCCGTCTTCCGGCGGTATCGCCACGTCGGATGGCTCTACAGGGTCGGACGGGCCGTCCAACACTTGTTGTTCCGGCGGCAGTGATGAGGCCGGCATTGGCTCGTCGTCATCCTTGTCTGCACCAAAACGGAACCCTGCCCGCGGCGCTATGCGTGTTGCCGCCCCAATCGGCGGCCACCCGGGCGTTACAGTTTCGGCTTCGGCACTCGGCTGCGTGGCTTCAATTTCAGGTTCGGGCGCATCTGTCGAGCGTTGTGCACGAATGAACGTCGGGAGCTGCACCGGTTCGTCTTGCGTCGTCCCGGGTTCTTCCGCACGAAAGTCTTCACCCGGATGCGGCACATCGGCTTCTTCGTTCACATCGTTATCGTCCGCCAGGGCGGGCGGTGCGAAAGCCCCACGCGTCCAAGGGGTCACCGAGAGGTCTTCGTCAGCACCTTCGTCCTCTGGAAGAGCCGTCGCTTCCGGGTTCCCCCACCGCTCGCGCGCTTCGGCGGCCGCGTCTTCGTCCCACAAGACCGATTCGTCCGCCTTGACCTCGGGTTCGTCCTCTTCGACTCGCAATGAAGGGGTCAGAACCAAGGCATCGGTGGTGGCGTCGGCATCGGTGGTCTTGATGCCAAAAACCCCTTGTTGGCTTGGGTCCATTTGAGCGGGCACTTGGTCGACATGTGGTTCGTGATCACCGGCAACCAGACGGCGAATCGACGACAGGACATCTTCAATCTCTGTGTTGGTTACCGGATCCGACATGCCTGCTCCCGTTCTTCTGTTTTGACGCAGGCTACTCCGACGGTGCGGCCCAGACAACACGCCATGACTACAGCACAAAAGCGTGCTGCACCTGCGGAGGCCCAAACCACGGAAAGGGGTCTACTGCTTGCCGATACGGCGCAGAACCTTGTCCAGTTGCCGCCCTTGCGGGGACAGTCGCGCCGGCGAGTTCTTGACTGCATTGTAGTAACCGGCCGGGTCATAGGTCTGGATTCCGAGGTTGAGATGATCCACAGTCATCAGACCCATCGCAGACAGAAGTGAATAAACCGCTACGTATTGCGTCGCGATCGCGTCAATTCGTGCCGCGCGGGCATCAAGAAGTTCCTGCTCGGCGTCCAGAACATCCAGCGTCGTCCGAGCCCCCAGCGTGGCTTCCTCGCGGGTTCCGTCAAAGGCAATCTGCGCAGCCTCGATCTGAAGTTCCGTCGCCCGGATCTGCGCCTTGGCGACATTCAGATAGGACCAGGCGTTGGCGACCTGCTCTTCGACTCCGAGTGTCACCTGCAACAGATTGGCCCGTGTCCCGTCACGTTGAGCAATGGCTTGCCGCTCCAGCGCAGCAAGACTGCCACCCTGATAGATCGGCTGAGACAGAGTGATCCCGAGTGTCTGTTGTTCAAACTGGTCGTTCGAATTGGTTTCGGCCGTGACGCGAGCGGCGATCGTGGGCTTGTAGGCACCTTTCGCGATCTGCATGCTCAGTTCCGCAACCGTCACCTGACGTTGTGCCTGCCGGATGTCCGGGTGCGTTCTGACGGCGATATTGGCCGCTTCGTCCACATTGGCGGCCGTCTTGGGCAGTCCACCTGGCGTCTGCGGGTTGTTCGGATATCTTCCGACCGCAGCCTTGAAGGTTTCCTGAGCGACGACGAAATCGCCCCTTGCGGCTTCGAGCAGGCTGATGGCGGCAGCCAGTCGGCTTTCGGCCAAGGCAACGTCCGTGCGGGTCACTTCGCCAACTTCGAACCGATCTTCGGTCGCCTTCTTTTCCTGCGTCAGGACGCGTACGTTGTTTTCCCGCAGATCGACGAATGCCGCCGACCGCAGCACGCCCATGTAGGCACTGACGGCCCCCAGAAGGACCCCCTGCTCGACCGAACGCAGGGCCTCGCGGGTGGCGAGCACCGATTCCTTGCGGCTTTCCACGGCCAGGCGGTTGCGACCACCTGTGTAGAGCGCGATGCTTGCTTGCAGTTCGAAGGTGGCGATGAGGTTGTCGTAGGACGCGAAGCTGCTGGAATAGACATCACGGTGATTGTTCACGCCGCCCCAGGAGGTCACAAAATCCAGCGTCGGCATCATGGACGAGAGCGCAATGGCGACATCATCGTCAGCGATGCGCAGAACCGCCCTGTTCTGATCCAGTAGGTTCGAGTTTCGATACGCGTCGATCAGCGCATCGGTCAAGGTTTCCGCTGTTGCCTGAATTGGGCCGCTGGCGAGCATCACGACCGCCATACTGATCACGCTGCGCTTGAAACGCCTGCTCATTATCCTCACGCGAACTGCTCCTTCTCGTGGGTGCCATATGCTCTTTTCTGAACACTATAGCAGGGTCGATTCGCTGTTTACAGCGCGAATGCCCGCGACGCCTCGAACCCGGGCAACACCGGTGCGGCGGCGTTGAACGCAAAGCGCCAGTTGATCACGCCGTCAATCTTGTAACCGATTCGAACAATCCCGAGTGCACCTTCCATGAACAGGCAGGCAATCCGGCCGCCGTCCTTCAGTTGCTCGTTGAATACTTCAGGGAGTTGTTCCACCCCGCCCTGAACCAGTATCACGTCATAGGGGCTGTGCTGCGGGGCGCCTTCGGCAAGAGGACCCTTGATGACGACTGCGTTGTCAACGGATTCCGCCGAAAGCGTGGTCTCAGCATCGGCTGCAAGCGAGGCGTCTTCTTCCAGTGCAACAACAGCCTCGGCCAGATGCGAGAGGACGGCGGTGGAATAGCCAAGCCCGGCGGCCACATCGAGGACCATCTCGTTGGGCTGGATATTCAGGCCATCCAGCATCTTTGCCAGGGTTCGCGGTTCCAGCACCACACGTGCCTCGCCAAGCGAAACGTTCTTGCCAACATAGGCGGCATCTCGCCGATTGTCGGGCACGTAAAGCTCGCGCGGGACCGTCAGCATTGCGTCGATGATCGGATATTTGGTCACGTCAGACGGACGGATCTGGGTGTCGACCATCGTTGTGCGAAGGGATGCAAAGCTGCTCATGGATGAAACCTGTCGGTGCGGATGCCTCGACACCGTGTTGCACAAACCGAAATTCGAGGCAACCTGCAGCCACGCCGCACGTTCCCCGCACCCACCGTTCCAACGGTTGTGAAGCTGTGCGTGCGGCTTGGCACCGCCTCGCGGACACCTGGAATCGATCCCACCGCGTGTCTCATGCAAGGACCACCCAAAGTCCCCGCGCGACCGCCTGATTGCTCACAAGGGACCACCGCTATGATGCCCGGTTTGGTCGCGGGACTTTCCGGTGTCAGGGTCGGTTTCAGTTCACGGGTCCTGAAGTGCCTTCGGCAGCCTTTGCTTCCAGGCTGTCGGCCAGCTTGGCCAGGGTTTCGCTGAGCGCGCGCACCTGGGACGCCGAAAAGATCAACTGCTTGGACTCGCGTTTCTCAAGCTTTGGTTCGGTCCCGAACTCAATCCGCAGCACGCCAGCCTTGCCGTTCATGGCCGTGGCGGTCTGCCAGCCGGTCACCGGGAAAACCTGGGTCTGGCCGCGCGGGTGTTGTTTCCAGCCCTTGGGATTCATCGTTCGGTCTCCTGTTGTATCTTGGGGCTCCGCCCGTGCCATTTGGCCGGTCGGAATACTTTGGGCGAAATTGGCCCCCCCGCTCTGCGAATGCAAGTACCATGCACCGCCGGTCGGGTTGGCCGACGCGAAATCAGCAGGCTCGGATGGCGGGCCTGTCTCTCTCAATCCTTGCGCATGGCGTTCAATAGCGCCGCGCCAAAGGCGCCGGTGCCGGCCTCCTTCTTGGGCGGTGCGGCCTTTGCGTGTTTGGGTGAGCCCCCCTTGCGCGGCCCCCGCGCGTCGTCCCGCGTGCGCGCCCCGCCACCGGACTCGGCCTGCGCCGCCCCACCGCCGTCACGCCGCATCGACAGCCCGATGCGTTTGCGCGGAATGTCCACGTCGACCACGCGCACCTTCACCACGTCGCCGGCTTTCACGACCTCGTGCGGGTCCTTCACGAACCGGTCGGCCAGTTGCGAGACATGGACAAGCCCGTCCTGATGCACCCCGACATCCACAAAGGCGCCAAAGGCCGCAACGTTGGTCACGGTGCCTTCCAGTTGCATTCCCGGCGTCAGGTCCTTGATGTCCTCGACCCCGTCGGCAAAGGTCGCCGTCACAAACTCCGGCCGTGGGTCCCGCCCCGGCTTGGCCAGTTCACCCAGGATGTCCCGAACGGTCGGCAGGCCAAAGGTGCCATCGACAAAGTCCTCGGCCCGCAGCGAATTCAGCCGCGCTTCGTCCCCCATCAGGCTGCGCAGGTCCCGCCCGCAGGCCTCGACAATCCGGCGCGCCATCCCATAGGCCTCCGGGTGCACAGAGGACGCATCCAGCGGCTCAGGCCCTCCGGTGATCCGCAGAAAGCCCGCGCATTGCTCGAAGGCGCGCGGCCCCAGACGGGACACCTTGAGCAGGTCCTTGCGGGTGGAAAAGGCCCCGGCCGCATCGCGATGCGCAACCACGGCCTCGGCCAGCGACGGACCCAGCCCCGAGACCCGCGCCAACAGCGGTGCCGACGCCATGTTGAGATCGACACCGACCGCGTTCACCGCATCCTCGACCACCGCATCCAGCGCCCGTTGCAGGCGGTATTGATCGACGTCGTGCTGGTACTGGCCAACGCCGATCGCCTTGGGTTCGATCTTGACCAGTTCGGCCAGCGGGTCCTGCAACCGGCGCGCAATGGACACCGCGCCTCGCAGGCTGACGTCCACGTCCGGAAACTCCCTGGATGCCAGTTCCGAGGCCGAATAGACCGAGGCCCCGGCCTCCGACACCACCGCCTTTGTGGGCCGCGGGGCTGGCAGATCGCCCAGCAGTTCGGCAACCATGCGCTCGGTTTCGCGGCTGGCCGTGCCATTGCCGATGGCTATCAGGTCCACCCCGTGTTTTCCGATCAGCGAGGCCAGTGTTCCTTGCGCGCCGCGCAGGTCGTTCTTGGGCTGGAACGGATAGACCGTCGCCGTGTCGATCAGCTTGCCGGTGGCGTCCACCACGGCCACTTTGACGCCGGTTCGAATGCCCGGATCCAGCCCCATGGTCGCGCGCGCGCCCGCAGGCGCTGCCAACAGCAGATCCTTCAGGTTCCGAGCAAAGACCCGGATAGCCTCGTCATGCGCGCGGGTTCGTATCTGCCCCAGCAGGTCCAGCAGCATCGTCAGGCTCAGCTTGATCTTCCAGGCCCATCGGGCGGCATCCCGCAACCAAAGGTCGCCCGGCGCGTCGCCCGTGGTCCCCAGGGCGGCACAAACCATTGCCTCGACCTTGGGCAGGTCGCCCTCCGGCTCGGGGGCAATGTCCAGTCGCAGCACACCTTCGTTGTTGCCGCGCAACATTGCCAGCGCCCGGTGGCCCGGCACATCCGCCCAGCGTTCGCGATGCGCAAAGTAGTCCGAAAACTTGGCGCCCTTCTGCTCCTCGCCCTCGATCACCGTTGCGGTCAGGAAGGCGTTGGCCTGCATGAACTCGCGCAGCCGCCCGATCAGCGCCGCGTTCTCGGCCAGGCTTTCGACGACGATATCGCGGGCACCTGTCAGCGCCGCCTTTACATCCGCCACCTCGCCGGTGACATACGGTGCCGCCAACGCCTCGGGGGCGGCCGCGCGGTCGGCAACGATCGCCTCCACCAGCGGCCCCAACCCCCTTTCGCGCGCAATCATCGCCTTGGTCCGGCGCTTGGGTTTGAAGGGCAGATACAGGTCTTCCAGCACCGCCTTGGTCGTCGCGGCCAGCAGGTTTTTCTCCAGATCGTCAGTCAGATTGCCCTGGTCGCGGATCGTGTCGAGGATCGTCTTTCGCCGATCCTCCATCTCGGTCAGATAGGAATAGCGCTCCGCCAGGTCGCGCAGCTGGCTGTCATCGAGGCCGCCAGTGGCTTCCTTGCGGTATCGGGCGATGAACGGCACGGTGGCACCATCGTTCAGCAGGGCCACGGCTGCGGTTACCTGCTCGGGGCGGGCGCCGATTTCGCCAGAAATCTTCTGGCTGATGCGGAGGGAGGTCTGAGGGGTCATGTGGGTCCGGGCCTGTTGACTGGGAGTGCCTTCCTACAACTTGCCCCCGTCCACGCCAAGCCCGCTGACGCGTTCCGGCATCTGCCGCCACCCATCGTTTGCCCTCCCGGCGCCGACAAATCCCCGCCACATGCCAGACCGTTGGGCGGGATATCCCGTCGCAGTCCGGGTGGCGTCGCGCGGCACCAATCAGGCCTTGCGGACCTCCACCGAAGTTTCGTTGTAGCAAGCCCCGCGGTCAAGATCCGCGCGAATATCCTCCGGGATCAATGCATTGGTCGTGAACCCGGTCGTGCTCTGCGCCCGCCACATTCCCTTGGGGCTGTATATCACACCGGGGCGGGTCGCCTCTGTAACAACCAGCCGAAACGCCACCTCGCCCCGGCGGTTCCAGACGGTCACGGCATCCCCGTCGGTCAACCCGCGCGCTTCGGCATCATTCGGGTGCATCTCCAGTACCTCGGGGCCCTGCGAGTCCGCACATCCCCCAAAGGTCGAGTTGATCCGCTTGTCCGAGGACGGCGAAATCAGCAACAACGGCAGGTCGCGCTCGACAGGCGTGTATCGGGGCACGCCATAGCCGAACCGGTCTTCCAGATCCTGACTGAACAGCTCGATCCGACCGCTGGGCGTTGCCGGGAGAACGGTGTCGCACAGCACAAGGTCGCCGCCATCGCCGGCCCGCATGCCGATCGCGCGATCCAGCGGCAAGTGGCTGGGAGCGGTGTCGTCGAACCCCGGGCAGGTGCGATCCAGAGCATCGTCCATCAACTGCGCATCCGAGGCCGTGAACTCCGCACCCTCATACCCAAAGCGTGCCGCCAGGCGACGAAAGATCTCGGTGTTGGGCAGGCTTTCCCCGACCGGCGCGATCACCGGCGCGGCCCGCTGCACATAGTTCTGCCCATAGGCCGCGAAAATGTCGTCGGCCTCGAAATGGCTCGCGGCGGGCAGGATCACGTCGCACAGCGCCATCGAGTCGGTCATCACCACGTCACACCCGACAGTGAACAGATCGTCCCGCATCAGCGCGCGGATCATGTTGCCCTGATCGGGGTGGGTCGCCACCGGGTTGTGATTGTAGATCATCACCGCCCGGATCGGCGGATCGAGCGTATCGTCCTGAATCATGGCCGCGACATCCACGATGTTCACGGTCCGTGTACCGGGCTGGATCAGGTGATCGCCATGCAGCCGGGCCTGCGTCTTGGGCGCGGCAAGGCCGGATTTCAGGATCACCCCGGCACCGGGGCGACCGTGCTGCCCCAGCAACGCCTGCAAGGCCATTGCAGCCCGCAGCCCCGATCCGCCACTGCGGCCCCTTTCGATCCCGTTGCCCACCGAGGTCGCAAGCGTGCGCGCGCTGGCATAGGCATCGGCCAGGGCGCCGAACGTGACCGGATCGACATCGCAGATCGCCTGCACATCCTTGATCGAATACTGGCGCGCACGCGCCATGTAGGGTTCCAGACCCGCAGCCCAGGTCTCCAGAAAGGCCAGGTCCAGCGCCCCGCGCCGCTCCAGTTCTGCCGCCAGCGCCATCGCCAGAACCACATCGGTTCCGGGCCGGATTCGGATGTGCAGGTCGCATTGTTCGGCCAGCTTGATCCGCCTTGGGTCGATCACGACAACCCGCCCGCCCCGCGCGCGGACCTTTTTCAGCACCCGGATCAGATGCAGGTTCGACACGGTGACATTGTTGCCCCAGACCACCACCAGATCGGCGTGCTCCGCCTGCTCCGGCGGCATACCCGGCGCGGCTCCGTACAGGCTGGTATAGGCAATGCTCCGAACCCCACCGCAAAGCGGCCCCCGGTTCAGCAGAGATGCCCCCATCCGATAAAAGAACCGCCGGTCCATGGAGCCCATCGCCAGCTCGCCATGCGGGCCGGCAAAGTTCAATGGCAGGACGGCCTGCGGTCCATGGGCCCTGATCGCCGCCGAGATCCCGGCGTGCACCAGCTCCAACGCTGCGTCCCACGAGATCCGCTCGTACCGGCCCGACCCACGCGGCCCGGTCCGTCGCAGCGGATAGGTCAGACGGGCGCCCCCGTGCACGGCCTCCGGATAGGAACGGACCACCTTGTTGCAGACCACCCCGGCCGTGTACGGGTTTGCCCGCGAGCCCTTGACGTCCACGATCCGTCCACCCTGCACCTTGACGTTCAGGCTACAGGTATCGGGGCAATCCAGCGGGCAGACGCTGGGCAGAACGGCGGTATCTGTCGGCTGTGTCATGGCGGCTCCAGCGTCGTTGGATGGGGTCATCTGCATCGATAGCTGCCGTGGGGCCGTGTGGGAACCGACAATCCGGACGCTGCTCGCCCCCGAAGCATGCGCTCTCGCCGCTCGAACCCGTCCTCGCGGCCATGCGATCCCGCGCCATCAGGTGGTACTTCCGGCGCCACCTGCGATAGGATGGCCGTCACACGCAGAACGAGGCACGCACATGCGCACCCCCCTTCGGATCGGCAATCGTGATGCCCGCCGGCTCTGGCTGGCGGTTCAGGGGCTGTCGGCGCCACCGACGGGCCCTTTGGATACGCTGGACATCATCCGGCGGCTCGGCTTCGTCCAGCTTGACACGATCCAGGTCGTCAGCCGGGCGCACCATCACATCCTGTGGAGCCGAAATCAGAACTATCGCGAACCGGCGCTGGACCGGCTTCTGGCCCGCGATCGCGCCGTGTTCGAGCATTTCACCCACGACGCCTCGGTCCTGCCCATGGAGTTCCTGCCGATGTGGGAGCGGCAATTTCGTCGGATGAAGGCACAACTCGACCGATCGTCGTGGTACGCTGGAATGCTGGATGCCACGGGCCGGGCGGCCATTCGTCAGCGGATCGTCGACGAAGGGCCGCTCTCCACTCACGCCTTCGACACGCAGATGCGCGGCCAGAAACAGATGTGGCAGCGCCCACCGCACAAGCTGGCACTGGATTACATGTGGTATTCTGGCGACTTGGCGACCTGTCACCGCGATGGTTTCACCAAGGTCTATGACCTGGCCGAGCGGGTGTTTCCCGCCGAGTTGCATGCACGGCAGATCGACGACTTGGCCCAGATCGACTGGCTGTGCGGCGCCGCGCTGGAACGGATGGGGTTTGGATCGCTGAGCGAGATCCGTAAATTCTGGGATGCCACCGAGGTGGCCGAGGTCAAGGCCTGGGCCGACCGCAACGGTGATGCCCTTGTCCCGGTCGAAGTCGAAACGTCGGACGGGGGCTGGTTCAAGGCCATCGCCCTCCCCGATATCGAAGCCAGGCTGGCCGCCTGCCGCCCCCCCGGCGCGCGTCTGCGGATCCTGAACCCGTTCGACCCGGTGATCCGCGACCGCGTCCGACTGACCCGCCTGTTCGGCTTTGACTATCGCGTCGAGATGTTCGTCCCGGCGGCAGATCGCCGGTGGGGCTACTATGTCTTCCCGCTACTGCAGGGCGACCGCTTTGTCGGACGGCTCGAAACCAAGGCGGTCCGCGCGAACGGACGTCTGGAGGTGCTGAACCTGTGGGTCGAACCCGGCATCCGCTGGACCGCGAACCGCGCGTCGCGGCTTGATGCCGAACTCGCCCGTTTCGCACGGCTTGCCGGAGTCGACAGCATCCAATGGCAGTGTTCTCAGACGCCGACCCCGGCCTGACACACGCAGGGCCGACGGCTCGACCACGCGTTTGGGAGCCGCACCGAACCAACCCGTTTTACCGGTGCCAAAGCTATCGTCGGGGGCGGGACCAAGGTCGCGTATTCATCCGGTCCAGATCGAGTGACAGGCATCGGACGGAGCGATGGCGCAATCGGCGACCGGTTGTCGATCGTCCCGCACGGCTTGTGTCAAAAACCGCGATCCGCGATCAGCCGCGCGAGGTCCCGCACAGCCGTCGCGCGGGCGGCCGCGATCGCCGGGGCACCGGCATCGGGCGCAAACGGTGCGCTGACCGAGAACGCACCGGAACGATCTTGCCCCGCGCTCAGCCGCGCCACGAAATATTGCCCGGAGAGGCGGAACCGATTGTCGCGTCCAGCGACCATCTCGTCCACCCGCACCACAAGCCGCGCCTGCGGCAGGTCCTCGAAGGGCCAGGGCTCCGCCGCGACGCGGGCACCGGTCACGGCTGCCAGATGCCGACTCAACTCCATCGTCACACCGCGCGAAGGGTCATCTGCCCACAGCGTTGCCGAATCGGCCTCCAGACCTCCGGTTTCGGTTTCCCGCCAGATTTCTTCGCTGCTGGCATAAGACGGAAGCGAGACTTCGCGCACTTCCAGTTGAGAGACCGATATCCCGATCCGGTCACCCGATGGAACCGGCGCCGACGCATACCGCACCGGGGACTGGCCACAGGCCGCAAGGCTCAGCAAGGCAACAAAGGCGGTAACAACAAGGCGCATGTGGGGTCCGTCCGTGATGATCTTTCGACGCGGCACAATAGCGGTGTCCCGCGCAGGAACAAGAGCGCGTGCGCTCGGAGTATCGGGTCGCAGCGCCGCACAGGCCCACGCAGAGTGCGCCCGCCCGACAACAGCGCCATCAGGCGAAGCCTGCACGGCCCAACGGGAGGAGCCGCCGGCAGGCGCCGACGACGGGCGGGAGCCGCCCTATTTTCCTGTCAGCAATGCATTCGGTTTGCGTTCCAGGGTCCGCGCCAGCGACCGAACCGATTCCGCAGCCCGGCTGACCTCTCTCAGGGTGGCCCGCGCCTCGCGGTTCAGCGAACCGCTCTCGGCAAGGCTGGCCAACGCCAGTTCGGCCTCCCGCAGCACGGCTTCGGTTCGCTGTACCAGACCAGGAAGGTCGCTCGATGCAGATGCCACCGCTTCCGCGGCGGTCTGAGCCGAGGCCAGCGCCGCGTTGACGCTCTCGACCGTGCCGCCTTCGCGCAGCTCTTCCAATGCAAGACCCACCTCGTCCAACGCAGCGTTCAGGCTTTCCGGCAGCGCCCTGGCCGCCTCTGTCCCGATCAACGCATCCGCGCTCTCGACCAACGTCGTGACCTCGGCAACCAACGCGTCCAGCTCCATCGCTTCGGCCTTGGCCGCAACGGCTTCGATCTGCGCGACCAGGTCCGGCACACCCTCCACCGCCGCGCTGACGCCCTCTGCCGCCTCCCCCGCGGATTGGATCGCCTGTGACAGGTTCGCCACGGCATCCGCCTCCTTGAAATCGGCCAGCAGCGCCGTCGCTTCTGCGACGGCCGTGTCCACGCCGGCAAGGGCCGTCGTCAGGGTCTGCGGCAACGCCTTGGCCGCCTCGGTTCCCAGGATCGTCGAGGCGCTTGCGACAAGATCGGTTCCCTGTGCAAGCAGGGCTTCCAGATCCAATGCCTCGGCCTTGGCCGCAACCGCCTCGATCTTCGCCAACAGGTCCGGCACGCCTTCGACGGCCGTTCCGACATCCGCCGCAGCCGTTCCCGCGGCTTCAAGTGCCTCCGACAACCGCAGTGCGGCATCGCTCTCGTTCAAACCGGCGAACAGAGACGTTGCCTCACGTACCGCGCTGTCCACCCCCCCCAGGGCCTCGGTCAGGGTTTCGGGCAGGGCCTTCGCGGCCTCGGACCCGAGGATCGCCCGGGCAGAATCGGCCAGCCCGGTGGCCTGTGCCAGCAAACCTTCCAGATCCAGCGCCTCGGCCTTGGCCGCAACCGCCTCGATCCGTCCGATCAACTCGGGCACCTGTTCCACCGCCGTCCCCACCTGGGCGGCCGCGTTTCCGGCGCTTTCGACCGCCGTAACCAGCTTGGCAACACCATCGCGGGTCTTCAGGTCCTCCAGAACCGTCATCAACTCGTCGGCAATCCCGGCGATTCGTTCGGGAAGCGCCTGCAGGTCGGCGTTGCCAATCACCTGGCGGACATCGCTGACCGCCCCACGCACCTCCGCCGGGATCTGCTGCAGGTCGTCGCTGGCCACCAACGCAGCGGCGTTGTTCATGAAGGCAATGGCCGAGGCCATGAGATCTTCAACCGGCAGGTCGTTCACCCGCTTCAACAACCCCTCGGCCGAAGCAGAAACGCCCTTGAGGTCTGCAGAGACGCTTGGAAAGATCGGATAGGGATCGCCATCACGTACAAAGCGCGCCGGTTCCGCGTCCTCCACCTGCACCATCTCGATCTTCAACCCCCCCGACAGCAAGGATGCCTTGGCCAGCCTGGCTCGCCAGCCCTCGCTGACCGCTTGCTCAAAGAAATCCAGAATGGCCTCTTCGCCGGTGCCCTCGTCGCTCAGCTGCAACTGGTCCATCTGAATCGACAACACCACGATGAGCCGCACCCGGTCGTCACCAAACTGCTCCTGATCGACCTTGCCGGACAAGCCAACGACCTCGCCGATCTCAAGCCCCCGCAGGGTCACGGGCGCCCCGACGGACAGGCCCGTCACGTTGTCCTCGAACACCATTGCCAACTCGACCGACGCTCCGTCTGGTCCGCCGCCTTCGAACAAGCTGGCGCGGGCGTCGTCCTGACTGCTGAATACCGCAAAGGTCTGGTCCTTGCCGACGGGATCACCGCCGGACACGACCGTTTCAAAGCTGAGCCCACCCGTGATCAGCGCCGAAAGGCTCTCCACATCGACCGATGCCCCCCCGGCCCCAAGGTTGAACGAGAACCCGGAGGCGTCCCAGAACCGGCTGCGCGTCGTCAACAATTGGTCATGGGGTGCAAAGACGAACGCTTCGGCGGTGATCGTCACGCCGTCTGCCGAAAGGGCCGGTCGACCGACACGACCGACCTCGAGCCCCTTGAACAGGATCGATGTGCCTTCGCTCAGCCCTTTGCCCGTATTGGTGCTCAGGGTGATGCGGGTGCCCTCCTGGTCCGGGCGCGCCACCGGACGGTTTTCAAGTCCGGTGAAATGTCGGGCCAACCCGCCCGGCGTGCCGTCCCAGCTGCCTTCGATGTAGACACCACTCAGAACCGTATCCAGGCCACTGATTCCGCGGGTCGAGACCTCGGGCTGCACGACCCAGAACACCGCATCGGAGTCGACAAAGGGCTCGACCTCCTTGTCGAGCCTCACATGGGCCACGACGTGACTCAGGTCGTCTGAAAAGGAGACCTTCTCGACAACGCCGACGGACAGTTCCCGAAACCGCAATTCGGTGTGATCGGCGGCAATGCCCGACGCATTTGCGAACACGATCTCGATGACCGAGCCGCGGTCCTCGTAGCTCTGCCAGGCGATTCCGAGCGCGATCGCAAGCGCCGCAATCGGGATGACCCAGACAATGGACACGCGATCCAGCAGGCTGCGCTTGGCCGGCTTCACCGGTGTGGAAGGGATCTGGTCGGTCACGTCAGGCTATCCTCGTCGGGTTGGGGGTCCAGGCTGTCCCAGATCAACCGGCTGTCAAACGATCGTGCGGACAGCATGGTAAAGACCACGGACATGGCAAAGGTCACCGCTGCCGGACCCGGCGCAATCGAGACCACCACGGAAAGCTGTACCAGTGCCGACAGCACCGCCACAACAAAGACATCGATCATCGACCAACGGCCGATGAACTCTACAAACTCGTACAACTGCATGCGCTTGAGGTGATCTGTCTTCCAGCGAAACTGGACCGAGAGCGCAAGGTAGGCCACCGCCACGAACTTGCTGGCAGGGATCGCCACCGAGGCGATCAGGATCACCAGCGCCACGGGAATGGCCCCGTGCGAGATCAATGTCACCGCACCGCCAACAATCGTGTCGCCGGAGGTTTTCATCATGAACGTCGTGTTCAGCATCGGGAACAGGTTGGCTGGGATGTAGCAGAGCAGTCCCACGAACCACCACGCCCAAACGCGCGACAGGCTGTGGATATCGCGGGATTCCAGTGCCGCCCCGCAGCGCGGACATTTGGCCTGGCCGACGTTCCAGACGCCAGCACACTGAGTGCAGGCCACCAGGCCCGCCTTGCGCGCGGTCAGGACCGGAGCATCGACCGGCACGTGAGCCTCCGTCATTCCGAAGTCGCCTTGCCGGTGCGGGCGTCGAGCGCCTTCCAGACAGACCAGCGGCACAGAAATCCGTCCTGCAGAACCGTCACGATCACGAGCGCCGCAAACATCCAGAAGGCCGCGCCCAGTTCAACGCGCGCCAGGTCCGCCACTTTCACAAGCGCAACGCCAACGCCGAGCACAAAGATCTCGGCCATCGACCAGGGTCGCAATTCTTCGGACCAGCGAAAGGCCATGCGCGCGCCCGTCAGCGGCAGGCGGTGAAACATCAACGGCGCCAGCACATAGATCAGCAACATGGCGCGGGCCAGCGGGATAAAGACGATCAGCGCGAGCACCACAATCGACAATCCGATCATGTGCGCCTGAGAGAAGGACAGGGCAGCGTCGACGATCGAGGTCGAGTGGCTGAGGCCCTGCGCCTCGATCTTGAGAAAGGGCACGAACACGGCGGTGCCCAGCAGGATGAGGATCGTCAGGGCAAGGGCGACGATTCGCAGGACCGCGCCCTCTATCGGCGCGATCAGGACATGATGACACCGGGCGCAGACCGCGCGTTCACCGTGCCCAGGCGCTGCGGCATGATACAGCGCATCACAGGACGGGCAGGCGATCAGATCTTCGAGGTCTTTGTCCGAGGTGAGCGTCGTGGCCAAGAGGCTGTGTCCTGTTGCGTTGTCGGCGGATACAGTATCATCCGCCGTCCCAGACGCAATGGCGCTTGGAGATCAGGCCGCGCTCTGCGCGACCCAATTGCGCCTTCGGGGCTTTGACTTCGAGGGGAGGCGAGAGTTGGTTGTTAGCGTATGCACCGCCGCCCGAAGACGTTATCCGAACTTCAGGAACAGGACCGAATAGGGTTTTTTCAGCCCCGCGACCGCGGCCTTCACCTGCTCCGGGTCGCCTGACCGGGTGGCGGACAGGAACGCATCGACCGAGGCCGCGAACTTTGCCGTCAACGTGTCGAATTCGGCATTGCCAGTGGCGTCAGTCGGCGGATTGGCGACGATATCGCGGGCGAGGTAGTCCATCACGGCGGCCTGCTCGCGCAGCTCGCCCAGATCCGCTGCGGCCAGATCGGCCATGAGGACATGCTCCATTTCGGAATGATACGCATTCATCCGGTCCGAAAATGTCGTGACGCCATTGCGAACGTGCAGATCGCCAAACAGATCCCGAACCCCTTCGAGGGTCTCGTGCGCCTCCGGCAGCTTGCCCGCAGCAATCTCGCCCCTCGCCTGTTCGATCAGCATCCCGGCATCGGCCAAAGTCGTGGCCCACAACGTATCATCCGCATATTGCGGCGGCGGCAGGTCGCCATAGGCCTGGGAAATCGCCGTGAATGCGGCCTCCAACGCACCGGCCGCCTTGGCCGAAGGCTCCTGTTTGCCCGTGTTGGTCATGAACAGGGCCGCGCGGTAGTCGCCGTACATCGCACGGAACTGGTCTTCGAAATCAGCCACGGGGCCGGCAACAGCGGCCGACAGAGACAGGGACGCGGCGAGAACACCGGCAGCACGAGCAAGACGTTTCATGGGAGACCTTTCACAGGACATAGGAAGTTCTGCGCCCGGTCTAGACCGGAACGGATCGAAACGCCAAAACATATTTAGTAATGAGAATGTTTACCGCAGGGCCTCGGCGATCCGCTCCTGCGCCGTGATCGGGCAGGCAGACGTGTGCCCCGGCGCGATCTGCTGCATGATCGGACGCCCCTGGGCACAGGACGGCTGCGCGACCGGGCAGCGGGTGCGGAAAACGCAACCTGATGGCGGCGAAAGCGGCGACGGCAGATCCCCCTCCAGCACCGGATGCTTGCGTGCCAGCTCGACCACCGGGTCCGGGATCGGCACCGCCTGCACCAACGAGCGGGTGTAGGGATGCACCGGATTGTCGATCAGCGTGTCGGCATCGGCCATTTCCATCACATTACCGAGGTACATCACCAGAATGCGGTCGGAGATGTGTTTCACGACGCTCAGGTCATGGGCGATAAAAATCAGCGACAGGCCCAGATCGCGCTGCAACTCGCTCAGCAGGTTGATCACCTGCGCCTGCACCGACACGTCGAGCGCAGAGACAGGCTCGTCGCAGATGACCAGCTCGGGGTTCAGGATCAGGGCCCGGGCGATGCCGATGCGCTGGCACTGACCGCCGGAGAATTCATGCGGATAGCGGTTCACCTGGTTGGGCAGAAGGCCGACTCGCTCCATCAGCTCGCCCACCCGACGTCGAACCTCGGCCTTGGAGGTGTCGGGCGCGTGGGTGATCAGCGGTTCGGCGATGATCTCGCCCACCTTCATGCGCGGGTTCAGCGCCGCAAGCGGATCCTGGAACACCATCTGCGCCGCCTGCCGGTGCTGGCGTCGGTTCTCCTTGCTCATTTGCAGGAGATCCTCGCCCTTCCACATGACGCGCCCGCCCGACGAGGGGATCGTGTTGATGATGGCCCGGGCGACGGTGGATTTTCCGGAACCGGATTCCCCCACGATTCCGAGCGTCTCGCCCTTTTCCAGCTCAAAGGAAACGCCGCCAACCGCGTGCAAATCCTTGGACGGTGTCCACGGCCAGGCGTTGCGCGGGCGAATGGCAAAGGTGACCCGCAGGTCTTCGACCTTCAGCAGAGGGGTATCGCTCATGCCACGTCCTCCGGTTTGCGGTGACACGCCCTGACACGGCTGTCCGAAAACCACTCAAGCGCCGGGGCCTCGGCCTTGCACAGGTCGATCGCCAGCGGGCAACGCGGTTCGAAGGGGCAGCCCACGAAGCCCTTCATCATGTCGGGCGGCTCGCCGGGAATGGTCGGCAACACGTCTTCCTTGCGGTCAAGCCGCGGAACGGCTTCGAGCAGGCCCAGCGTGTAGGGATGGGTCGGGGTGGCAAAGATCTCGGCGGTCGTGCCACGTTCCATGATCCGTCCGCCATACATCACCATCGTGCGCTCGCAGGAGCCCGCGACAATGCCCAGATCGTGGGTGATCAGGATCAGGGCCGTGTTGAACTCGTCCTTGATGTCGCGCAGCAGGTCCATGATCTGCGCCTGAACGGTGACGTCCAGCGCCGTTGTCGGCTCGTCGGCGATCAGGAGGCGGGGCCGGCACAGAAGCGACATGGCAATCATGATCCGCTGGCGCATGCCACCCGAAAACTCGTGCGGATACATTGTGATCCGGGCGTTTGCATCGGGGATGCGGACGGCGTCCAGCATCCGGACACATTCGGTCCGTGCCGCGCGCCGGGACATGCCCCGGTGGAGCGTCAGGACTTCTTCCATCTGTTCCGACACCCGCATGAACGGGTTCAGCGAGGTCATGGGATCCTGGAAGATCATCGCGATCTCGGAGGAGCGGATCTTGTTCAGCTTGGCCTCGGGCAGGTTCAGGATCTCCTGCCCGTCCCATTTGACCGAGCCGCTTGCGCGGCCATTGCGGG
The DNA here is from genome assembly GCA_947495685.1 of uncultured Tropicimonas sp. Lineage (GTDB taxonomy): Bacteria > Pseudomonadota > Alphaproteobacteria > Rhodobacterales > Rhodobacteraceae > Tropicimonas. The sequence goes on along the minus strand of CANLZY010000002.1, from coordinate 91,301 downwards.
CCAGCAGGCCAATGGCGGCAAAGGCGGTCTGCGACTTGCCGGAGCCGGATTCGCCGACAATGGCCAGCGTGTCGCCCTCGTTGACCTTGAAGGTCACGCCGTTGACGGCCGAAACGGTGCCGTCGTTTGTCTGAAACTTCACGTTCAGGTCGTTGACTTCGAACAGCGCCATGTCTCAGCGATCCTTGGGGTCGAGCGCATCGCGCAGGCCATCGCCGACAAAGAAGAAGGCGAACAGTGTTATGACGAAGAAAAAGAGCGGGCAGAGCAGCATCCAGAGCGTGCCATATTGCATCTGCTTGGCGCCTTCGGAGATCAGCGCACCCCAGGAAGTACTGGGTTCCTGCACACCGAGGCCAAGGAAGCTGATGAAGCTTTCGTAGATGATCATCGAGGGCACGAGCAGGGTCGAATAGACGATCACCACGCCCAACAGGTTCGGCACGATATGGCGGCGGATGATGACGCTGGGGCGCACGCCGATGGCATGGGCGGCCTCGACGAACTCCTTGTTCTTGATGCTGAGCGTCTGGCCACGGGCGATCCGCGCCATGTCGAGCCAGGAGATCAGGCCAATGCCCACAAACAGCATCAGCACCGAGCGGCCGAACACCACCAACAGCAGGATCAACACGAACATGTAGGGCACCGACATCAGCACATCGACGATGCGCATCATGATGTTGTCGACCCTGCCGCCGTGATAGCCGGCGGTGGCGCCATAGACGGTGCCCACGACCACGGCGATCAGCGCACCGATCAGGCCGACCATCAGCGAGATCTGCGTGCCCTGCACAGTGCGCGCGAACAGGTCGCGGCCCAATTCGTCTGTCCCGAAGTAATGGCCGGTCTCAAGGCTCGGGCGGCCCATCTCGGCCACCTGTCCCAGAACGGCCCAGTCGACCTCTTCGTTGGACCACGGTGTCACGTAGCTGCCAAAGGCGGCGAACATCCCGACAAGGATCAGGATGATCAGGCCAGCGACAGCGGCCTTGTTGCGAAAGAAGCGGATGCGGGCGTCGGCCCAGAGCGAGCGGCCCTCGATCGGCGCCGCCAACTCGGCGGTTTCCAGGACTTCCACGGTTTTTCGGCTGGTCAGCATGCGGGCAGCCTCAATAACGGATTTTCGGGTCGATCCACGCGTAGAGGATATCGACCACAAGGTTGAACAGGACGGTCAGCGCGCCGGTCAGGATCGTGATCCCCATGATCACCGAATAATCCCGATTGAGCGCCGAATTGACGAAGAACACGCCAATACCGCCGGTGGAGAAGTACATGTCGATCACCACGGAGCCGGTGATCATGCCGACGAAGGCCGGGCCAAGATACGAGATAACCGGCAGCAATGCCGGTTTCAGCGCATGGCGGAAGATCACCCGGCGCATTGGAAGCCCCTTGGCGCGTGCGGTGCGGATGTAGTTGGCGTTCAGCACTTCCAGCATGGACGACCGAGTCAGACGCGCGATCGAAGCCATGAAAGAGGTCGACAGCGCGATCACCGGCATGACGATGTATTGCCATTGCCCACCTTGCCAGCCGCCCCCGGGCAGCCAGCCCAGCCAGAGCGTGAAGATCAGCACCAGGATCGGCGCCATGACAAAGTTCGGCAGAACCTGTGCCCCGATGGAGATGCCCACGGCAACGTAGTCGAGCCACGAGTTGTGATAGACGGCTGCCATGATTCCGAGCGACATGCCAACGACGGTGGCCACCACAAACGACCAGAAGCCGTAGGTCAACGTGACCGGGAAGCCCTGCGATACGATGTCGTTGACCGTCTGGTCCTTGTACATGAACGACGGTCCGAAATCGAAATGTACGACCACGTTGTAGACGTAGTTCCACATCTGCACGATCAACGGCTTGTCGAGCCCGTACTTGGCTTCGAGGTTGGCCATGACTTCGGGCGGCAGCGTCCGTTCCATGTCGAACGGACCGCCTGGCGCGGCGTACATGATCACATACGAGAAGACGACCAGGATAAGGAGCGTCGGGATGGCGATCGCCAACCTGCGAAGAATGAATGACAGCATGGGGGGGCCTGTTAAGGGGTCGGGCGCGCGAAGGGAAGCCCCCGCGCGCCCTGCTGGAGCTGCGACTTATTCCGCTACGCGGTAAAAGTCCTTGGAGTACCAGTTGTTTTCAGCGTTGTTGTACGGCCAACCCTTGATGTCTTCCGACAGCAGGAAGGTGTTGGCGTAGTGGTAGATCGGCGCGATTGCCGATTCGTCCGAGATGATCTTCTCGGCCTTGGTGTACATCTCGTTCGGGTTGTCCGAAGTCTTCGATGCCGTCATCAGCGAGTCATATTCGGCGTTGGAGAACTTGCCGTCATTCGACCCGTGCGTCGTGGTCAGCAGGTCGAGGAAGGTCGAGGCCTCGTTGTAGTCGGCGCACCATGCGGAGCGGGCAAGGTCGAACTGGCCGTCACGACGGACGTTCAGATAGGTCTTCCACTCCATGTTCTCGAGGGTGGTTGCCACGCCAAGCTTCTGCTTCCACATCTGGCTGACGATGGTCGCAATCTGCTTGTGGCTCTCGGAGGTGTTGTAGATCAGCTTGATGTCGAGATCGGTCACGCCGGATTCTTCCATCAGCCTCTTTGCTTCGGCGTCACGGTCCTTCTGGGACATGCCGGCAAAGTCGATCTCCGGCATCTCGAAACCGGCGGTCTTGAGATGCGCAAAGTTGTAGGCCGGCCACTGGCCACCCTTCAGGATCTGGTTCACGATCACGTCGCGGTCGATCGCCAGGGTCAGGGCGCGGCGAACGCGCGGATCCTGGATTTCGGGCTTTGCGTCAGGGCGCAGGTTGAAGGCGTAGTAGTAGGAGCACAGGCGCGGCACCGAGCTTGCCTCGTCCGGCATCTCTGCTTTCAGCGCGGGGTATTGGCCCGGCGGCAGCGGCTCCAGGTGGTCGATTTCGCCAGCCTTGTACCGGGTCAGCGCCTGGTTCACGTCATTGATGACATAGCCGGTCGTCTTCTCGATGATGACGCTGTCGGCGTTCCAGTACATCGGGTTCTTTTCGCGGGTGTGATACTCGTTCAGAACCATCGCGGTAAGCGTGTAGGCGCCGTTGGAGACCATGTTCTCCGGGTCGGTCCACTTGGCGCCGAACTCTTCAACCGTCGCCTGGTGCACCGGGTTGAGCGTGGCATAGGTCGTCATGGCCGGGAAATAGGGCAGCGGCTGCGTCAACTGCACTTCCAGCGTCTTGTCGTCGATGGCCTTCACGCCAAGCTCAGACGGATCCATCTCGCCGGCGACGATCTCCTTGGCATTCACCATCGAGGTCAGCTCGACATACCAGGCATAGGGCGAAGCCGTCTCGGGGTTCGCGGCGCGCTGCCAGGCATAGACAAAGTCCTGCGCGGTGACCGGGTCGCCATTGGACCATTTCGCGTCGCGCAGGTGGAACGTGTAGGTCATGTTGCCGTTGGACGCCTCATAGCTCTCGGCGACACCCGGGATGACGTTACCGTCGGCATCCTGGATCATCAGGCCTTCGAACAGGTCGCGGATCACGTGGCCGCCAGCGGTCTCTTCGTTCAACTGCGGGTCCAGCGTCGGGAACTGGTCAAGCAGGCGATAGGTGAAGGTCTGGTTGTCGGAGAGGGCCTCTCCGGTGACCGGATGCGTGCCACCGGCCAGCGCGGTGGTCGCGAGGACCATCGCCGCAGCGGTAAGCGATAGAGTTGCCTTGAGGTTCATTGCAGTCTCCCTGTTGGTTTCGACATTGGCGCGTCCCAAATCGCTTTGCTCTGCGCCGGCCTGACGGCACTATGACCGCCGACAATGGGTTGCGCCAATAACTTTCTGACGGGGCCGGCCTTCAACCCTGACGTAGCGGAATTGAGATCGTTTGCGGCGTGGAATCGTGCCGCAGGGCTGCCTGAATACCTGTTCAAGTCCCGTATTTGCGTGAGTTCAGGACGAATCTCGGTGGAACCGCGTCAGATTGCCTGCATCAGCGACAACTCGGCCGGTGCAAAAAACACCTCGTCATCGAGCCCGTCGGTCAGGTCCGCCGACCCGGTCAGTGCAATGGCCAGCGACGTTCCGGTTGATTCGTTGTGCCAGACCCCGCCGGTGAACCCCAGTGCATGGCCCGCGTGACCTATCAGGCAGCCCGGGATGCGCGGATCGTGCCGATAGATCATCAGCCCGAGGCCGACCTCGCCGTACAATCCATCACAGGACGTTCCATTCGGCTGCGCCGCATCGTAGGTCCAGGTGGTCTGCCGCTGCAATCGGCCAGCGGCGGTGTCATCCCCCAGCAGGCGGGCAAGGCGCGCTGCCTCTGTCACATTCATCCGCAGACCGGCGTGGGGCGAAAACAGGATCGTGTCGCGTTCCGGCACATAAGCATCCCGTGAAAACCCGCGCCCATCGCCCCAGACGATGTCGGCAGACCAGTCGGCAACGTCCGGCTCCGTCTGGCAAACAAACCGCGCACCGATCCGTTGATAGATCGGCAACCGTTCGCCGCGCAGCGCCACCGGGACACCGGACCAGTTGAACCCACCTGCAATGTCGGCCGGAACCAGAACGTGCCGGCGGACAAGTTGGTCGAAACGCTGCCCGGAAACCGCCTCCAACACCGTGCCCAGCAGCACGTAGTTGAGGTTGCAATACTTGAACCACGCGCCCGGTCGATGCCCCGAGCCGATCTGCTCTGCCCGCCCGGCGATGAAGGCCACCACATGCGTCGGACGGTCAAAGATATACCCGGCATGATCGGTCAGTCCCGAGGTGTGGTTCAACAGCATCCGTACCGTCACGCCTCGCATCAAGGGCGGCGGGTCACCCCACCCCAGAACGCCCGCCACCTCTGCATTCAGGTCGAGCCGCCCGGTCACCGCCAGTTCGCAGGCAACCCGGGCGGTAACCGCCTTCGAGATTGAGGCCATGCGCATCCGAAGGTCGGGCGACACGGCCGGACCCGTTTTGGCTTCGGGGTGAATGGGGCCGCGAACATGGGTTTCCACGGCGCCGTCAGCGGCGATCCGGCAGACACCCCCGTTCAGATAGGGCCCCTCGGCAAGTACCTGTTCCAGAAGGTTCCTGAGTGTATCGGACATGCGAGTCTCCTTGCCGATGACTCTCTAGCAGCCAACGTCACGGGACGGGAGCCTCCTGTCTCGCCCTATTATCTTATTTTTTTAGTCTGACATTATTGTCTGATTGTTTTAATCTGGTATTAGAGTGCCGGAAACAACAATACCTATGCACGAACAGGGACACCCAATGATCAAACGCCACCATGCCCTTGCGGCCATTTTTTGCGGGCCGGCCACGTTGAGCCATGCCGCCAGCCCGGCTGACGTTCTCTCCAACTATGCCGACATCGCGCTGGCCGGATATCAGGACAGCCTTTCAACCGCCACGACGCTGAAGACCGCGCTGGAGACCCTCGTCGCCGAGCCGACCGACGCCAACCTCGACGCGGCCAAGGCCGCCTGGGTCGCGGCCCGCGTCCCTTATCAGCAGACCGAGGCCTTCCGCTTTGGCAACCCGGTCGTCGATGACTGGGAGGGCAAGGTAAACGCCTGGCCGCTGGACGAGGGCTTGATCGACTACGTCGAGGGCGACGCCGGCATGAACGACGAGAACCCGTTCGCGGGCGCCAATGTCATCGCCAACCCGATGCTGGAGGTCTCCGGCATCAAGCTTGATGCCACGAAGATCACGCCAGAACTCCTGCAAGACATGCACGAGATCGACGGCATCGAGGCCAATGTCACCACTGGCTACCATGCCATCGAGTTCCTGCTCTGGGGGCAGGACTTGAACGGCACCAATGCCGGAGCGGGTGCCCGCCCGGTCTCTGATTTCGACGTTGCGAACTGCACCGGCGGCAATTGCGAACGCCGAGCCGAGTACCTGCTGGCGGCTGCCGATTTGCTGATCTCGGATCTCGAGGACGCCGTGGCGCTGTGGGCGGACGGCGGGCAAGGCCGCACGGAAGTCACAGCCGATGACACCCAGGGATTGATCATGGCCTTCACCGGCATGGGGTCGCTCTCCTATGGCGAACAGGCGGGCGAACGCATGAAGCTCGGCCTGCTGCTTCATGATCCCGAGGAAGAGCATGACTGCTTCTCTGACAACACTCACGCCTCGCATTTCTACGACGGCCAGGGCATCCAGAACGTTTATTTGGGCACCTACAAGCGCATCGACGGCTCGACCGTCGAAGGTCCGTCGCTTTATGACGTCGTGGCCACGAAAGACGCGGCCCTTGCCGATGCCCTGAAGTCCGACATCGAGATGACGATGGTCAAGCTCGACGCCATCGTGGAGCAGGCGGAAGCCGGCACCGCCTATGACCAACTTATCGGCGCGGGCAACCCAGAGGGCAATGCCATCGTCCAGGCCGCCATCGACGCGTTGACCGCACAGACGCGCAACATCGAACGCGCCGTGGCGGCTATCGGGTTGGAAGGCGTGGCGGTCGAAGGGTCCGACAGCCTCGACAATCCCACGGCGATCTTCCAGTAACCGCCCGCCCACGCCACACGGCCCCTGCCCGCCATACCGGTCAGGCAGGGGCGCACCGGCGTGCCACCCGGAAACCTTGCCGGACCAACCGGCGACTGGCACTGTGGGCCGATCGGCCTCCGGCCGGGACACTGCGACTGAAACAGGAGCCCTCGGTGGCTGAAACGGCCTTTCAATTCCACCACCGGCGCCAAGTTTGGCGCAGCGCCGCGTGCAGGTCGTTGATGGGCGCAAGGAAACGATACCGGGCAGCGCAGACTCCTTGCGGTGATGTCACCACACGGCCAACACTCATGTTGACCGACAACAGCAGACCGCGCGGCATGGCATCTGATACACCCCGACCCCATTACGATCAAAATCGCGCCGCAGTTCTTTTTGCCATCAGCTTGGTGATGGGTGCGCCGGCCTTGGCCGGACCTGGCACTGCCATTGAAACGGGCTGGGGCGAGCCACACCTGCCCATCATCCCGCGCACGCAAGTCGAACGTGACCGCGTCGCGGCTGTCACCGCGCCCCCCACAGACCTCGGCACTCCGGAGTTCTTCGAGGATCGCACCGGTGGCAGCGCGACACATTTCGACACCTACACCACGACGCCGTTTTCGCTCCCCTCCGCCAATATGCCCGCCGACAGGGATCTGGATTTCCGGATCGGCAACGGCTTCTTCGAGAAACTCTGGGTCGCCTCGCCCAGTTCCACCACGGCCAGCGACGGGTTGGGGCCGCTCTACAATGCGCGCGGCTGCAAATCCTGTCACATCCGCGATGGTCGCGGCCACCCGCCCGAGACGCCGCAAGACACCGGGGTGTCAATGGTGCTGCGGCTGTCGGTGCCCGACACGGCCAGTCCGCTGAAACCCGGGGTGCTTGCCACCCTGCCCAACGCGCCCGATCCGGTCTATGGCCTGCAGCTTCAGGACAAGAGCATCGCCGGAGTGCCGGCGGAAGGGCGCATCGATGTGACCTGGACCGATCGCCCGGTGACGCTGGGCGACGGAACCGTCATGCGTCTGCGCGCGCCAACCTACACAATTCAGAATCCCGGCTACGGCCCGCTGCATCCCGATCTGCAAATCAGCCCCCGTATCGCGCCGCAGATGATCGGGCTTGGGCTGTTGGAAGCTATCCCTGAAGCAGACATCCTAGCCTTGGCCGACCCCGACGACATTGATGGTGACGGGATTTCCGGTCGTCCCAACCGGGTCTGGTCGCTGGAGTATGGCCAATGGATGCTTGGCCGGTTTGGCCTGAAGGCCGGGCAACCGACCCTTGCCCAGCAAAGCGCGGATGCCTTCGCAAACGACATCGGCATTTCGACCCCGCCCCACCCGGATCACTGGGGTGATTGCACTGCCGCGCAGAGCCTGTGCCGTGCGGCCCCACATGGCGGGACAGGCAACGACGAATTGCTGGAGATCCCGGCGCTCGGCCTCGACCTCGTGACATTTTACACCCGCAACCTTGCCGTGCCCGCGCGTCGCGACCTTCAAACGCCCGAGACCTTGCGTGGCAAGCGCCTGTTCCACGACAGCGGCTGTGCGGCCTGCCACCGTCCGAAATTCGTCACGCACCGACTCGACGGACAGCCCGAGCAGAGTTTCCAACTGATCTGGCCCTATACCGACATGCTGCTTCACGACATGGGCGCCGAACTTGCCGACAACCGGCCCGAAGCCGATGCCAACGGGCGCGAATGGCGCACACCGCCACTCTGGGGCATCGGCATGACCAAAGCCGTCAGCGGCCACACGATGTTCCTGCATGACGGGCGGGCCCGGTCCCTGAGCGAGGCCATCCTGTGGCACGGGGGCGAGGCCGCAGGATCGCAGGAGTCCTTTCGCACCATGTCAGCAGACGATCGTGCGGCCCTGATCGCCTTTCTGAACGCCTTGTAGGAGCGGCCATGAAACGTCGTCACTTCCTTGCCGCAACCTCGGCCGGCCTTCTGGCTGCGCCGTCCTGGGCCAGCCTTGGCGCGCCCCGCTTTGTAACCGCCGCATCCCGGCCCGACCTATCCACATGGCTGGTCGGTCTGGACCTGTCGGGCGAACAACGGTTTGCCTTTGCCCTGCCGGGTCGGGGCCACGCCGCAGCGGTGCACCCCGAACGGGCCGAGGCCGTTGTCTTTGCCCGCAGGCCCGGAACCTTTGCCATGGTGATCGATTGTGCAAGCGGGGTGGAACGGGTGCGGCTGGACGCCCCGAAGGGTCGGCATTTCTATGGTCACGGGGCCTTCACCGCCGATGGCCGTCTGCTGCTGACCACCGAGAACGCCTTTGACATTCCCGATGGTCGGATCGGGTTGTGGGACGCTGCACGGGGCTACACACGTATCGGAGAGCTTCCTTCGGGGGGCATCGGCCCGCACGAGATTGTCGCCCTGCCGGATGGTGGATTCGCGGTGGCCAATGGCGGCATCCAGACCCACCCGGACAGTCCCCGAAGGAAGTTGAACCTGCCGACGATGCGGCCAAACCTGACCTATCTGTCGCCGGACGGCGACATCGAAGAGACCATCGTCCCGCCCGACGAAATGCGGCAGAATTCTATCCGGCATATCGCAGTTGCGGCCGATACGCTGGCCCTGGCGCTGCAATGGCAAGGCAACCCGATGCAGCAAGTGCCCCTGTTGGCGATCCACAAACGGGGGCAACCGTTGCGGTTTGTCGATCATCCGGACACCGCTCGCCTGAAACACTACGCCGGGTCGATTGCCGCCACCGGCGACGGACACGAGATTGCCGTGACAGGCCCCAAGGGCAACTACACGCTGTTCTTTGATGCCCGCACCGGCACCGCACTGCCCGGCCGAAACATGCCGGTGGCCAGTGGCGCGGCCCCCTCCCCGCACGGCATGGCCATCACGGTGCAGGGCGGCCTGTGCCTCGGAGACAGCCACGCGATGCGGACGGTTTCCGTTGCTGGCGACTGGTCATGGGACAATCACCTCGTCGCCATTGCATGACCGGGGTCCCCCAACAGCGTAGTCGAGGCCGAACACTCCGCCAAAAGCCAGCCAAATGCCCGGGACCGGCATCAAGATCCGCCGTCGCCGCAACAACGCCGTCAAGGCCCCGCGAGCGAGCATCGAAGCCGTCGTTGAGTGTCAGGGCGCTTCGAGGCGGGACCGGCAAGGCATGGTGGTCTTTCGGGCCGTCGCCCGATGCCCTGCTAAATGGTCATCCCGGCGACCGCCAGCATGCCGATATAGGTCAGCTGATGAGCCAGTTGGTCGAGGCCGAACAGCTGCCAGTATCCGCGTTTGTCCGGCGTCAGGTTCCAGCGGAGTTCCAGCCGCGCCTTCGCCCAATCGATGTTCAGATGCACCACGAACTCTGCCACGGCCAGCGCCAGGATGGTCATCGGCGTACACCCCGTGACCATCAATACCGGGATCGACAACGCGGCGTGCAACCCGGCATGAGCGACCCCACCCATCCCCGTATAGGCCCCCTTGCCAGCCACCATCCAGATCGTCTGCCATTGAAAATCCGCCAGGTAGTGTTTAAGCTGGAACAGGACCAACGCCAGCAGAAGGTAGCCAGGCTCCATCACCCAACCTCCCGGATCAGTTCGTTTGTACGACGTAACTTGTCGGCCAGCATCCGCGCCGCGATGCGGTGCCAGAGTGCCGCCAGGACGGTATCGGACCGGGTCAGATCCTCGACCGTTTCAGGACTCAACCGGTAGAGAACCGAGGGTTCCTCGGCGATGACATCCGCGGTGCGCGGCGAATCCAGATAGCTCGCGATCTCGCCCACGACCGCGCCCGGCCGGAACGATCGCATGCGAAACGGTCGCCCATCCGCCGTGCGTCCGAACACGCCCAGTCGGCCGCTGTCGATGATGTAGATGTCGCCGGCCGCACTTCCCATCTCGATGATCCGGTGCCCGGCGGGCACGTCCTCCCGGATCATCCGGCTCAGCAGACGATCAATGGCATCGGAATCCCCCGAGGCCGCCACCAGCGTCGAACGGGCATCGTCGGTTGCATCGGTTGCACCGTCCCGGCCGATCAGGGCGGCTTCGGCCTCCTGCAGGGCAGAATCTGTCGAAGCCACCGTGCGGACCGCCCCGTCAGCGGACAGTGCAATGCCCTGACGCTGAAGGATTGCAAGCAGATCCGGCCGCAGCCCGGCCAGCACCACGTCGGCCCTGTGGGTCCGCGCGAGGTACTCCAGCTTGTGCATGGACGCTACAGCAGCCGAATCCAGACCGCTGACGGCGGAGCATTCAAGGATGATGCGGCGGTCTGTCGGCCCCGTGGTCATCAGGTCGCGCACCCGCGCAACGACCTGATCGACCGAACCGAAGAACAGGTAGCCCTGCAACGACAAGGTCACGACGCCTGCAGCGTTTGCATCAAGCACCGCGGTTTCGACCGGCCCTCGGTCCACGGTCGACCTGCGGGCGGACAGGTCCATCTCGGAGCGAATGGGGTCGAGCCGGGCATAGGTCATGGCAAAGATCATGCAGCTGAGCACGATGCCCAGCGCGATTGCGGGCAACATGCCCCATGCAAGGGTTGTCGCGACCAACCCACCGATGATCAACCAGTCCTCGGTGGTCTGCACCCGGCGTTGTTGAAGAAACCAGTGCCCGAGGATGCCATAGCCGACAAACAACAGCAGCCCGGTCACCACGAACAACGGTGCGTGGGCGATGATCTCGTGCCGCAGCACCAGTCCAACCACCATCACGCCGCAGGCGGCGATTCCGATGATCTTGCTGTTGCCGCCAAGGCTTTGTCCCATCAGGGTCGATGTCGAGGAAATGAAACTGGCCGAAGCCCCAGCGAGGCCGGTCAGGGCGTTCACCGCTGCGGACTGATACAAGGCGCGTCGCGACCGCAATTCGCCGCGCAGGCCGATTTCGACCCCCGAGATGTTCAGCATCAGGCCGAGGGCCGATAGAAACGCCGCAGCCAGAGCCAGCGGCACGCTGTCGATCAACAACGGCCACTCGACCGACAACCAGAACTGCGGCTCCAGTGTCCACTCCTGCCCCGCAGGTGGTACAGACAGCAGCAGCCCGACCTGCCGTGCCCCATCGACGCCCATTCCGGACACGGCAAGGTAGACAAAGAACGCGGCAATCCCGGCAACCATCGCCGCCACGGCGCCAAAATCTGGCGACATCCGCGCGCCAAGACTCAGCAACACGGCAAAGCCAAGCGCCAGGCCCAGATTGACCACCAGATCCGACCGGATCGCCGTGGCCAGATCGACCGGGAGCGCAGCAGGATCAGGCGCAATCATCTGCACCGCCGCCAGGATCATCAGCGCACCGGCTGCCGCCAGGAACCCTGCCATGACCGGATAGGGCATCAGGCGGACAAATCGACCCGCATCAAGGACCGCCAGCACCCCGGTGAACAGGCCGGTCACGATGGCGGTGCCGCCAAGGATCGCAAAGCCCGTCGCCAGCCCGGTCGCCAGAGGCAGGCCAGCCTCGACGGCCTGTGCCACCGCCAGAAGACCGGGGAGCAGAACCATCAGCGGGGCGGATTGGACGCCCGAAATCACGGTTGCCCCGCGCACCAGCGGCAGGGCGATCAATGTTGCGACGATGCTGGCGGCCAGAAATACCACAATGGCCGGATCGACCCCGGCTGACAGAGGGCCTGCAAAGGACAGGATCGCAAAGGCAACCATGCGCCCCAACAGATCCAGACCGACAATCACACCCGCGCCTGCGGCAACGAGTGCCCGAACGGCCGGCCCGCGCACGACCCGCGCTGCGCCAGCCTCGTGCCGCCGCTCCGGGATGTCCGTTCGGACGGCTGTGATCCGCGATGGGCTGATCATTCTTTCAGATCGGACGATCAAAGGCCTGGGCCGCTGTCAGGAACGCCGGATGCGCCTCGCTTCCGGTCGGAACGATCCGGGCCAGTTCGTCCTGCAACCAACGCTCGGCGGCGGGGCGACCGGTCTCGCGGGCCATCAGCCGGGCCGTCGATGCAGCCACCAGTGCTTCCCAGGCCCGTGCCCCGGTGCGCTGCGCGATGTCTCGCGCACGCTCCAGATCCTTGCGCGCGGCGCCGATCGCGTCGGGATCGGCCAGTAGCGTGATCTCGGCCCGCAAACGGTAGACTTCGGCGGCATAGACAAGCTCCCGCCCCTGATCCAGTGCATCGGTCGCTATCGACATGGCGGCCGACGCGGCCTCGGCCTGACCGGCCGCGGCCCGACACATCGCGAGGTTCGCCACATGATACGCCTGACCCAGCCGCAGACCGATGTCATCCATCTGCGCGATCGCGGCCTCGAATGCCTCCAACGCTGCGGCCGGGCCATCAAACCGCATCTGCGCATGTGCCATCCAGATCATCCCGGAAATCACCCAGAACGGTTGACCAAGCTCGCCCGCCAGCGCCGTCGCCTCCTGCAACGCCGGGCGATAGTCGACCTCCGACAGGGCATAGGTATTCGGGGCGCAGCTGTAGATCCGGACGTAGGGGGCCAGAAACGGCAGGTCGAGAAACTGTTCGTGGCTCAGCGCCTCGCGCCCGGCGGTCTGCCAGCCCGGCAAATCGCCGGCGACAAAGCGACCATGGGTATTGAACAGCAGCGCAAGCTCCAGGCTATCCTGCGAATAGACCATCGCCTGCCTTCGGTGCAAATCTGGCCGGTACAGCCGGCGGACCTGTTCAGTCGCCGTGTGCAACGCGTCCAACCGCCCCTGATTGCACAGGCCGGGTGTGCGCGCCGACACCGCGAGGATCTGCAGCGACGGGTCGGCCTGGGCAATTTCGTCAAGACGCCGCGTCAGGCTTTCGGCCCATTGCTGTTCGCCAATGACGAGGTAATGCGCCCAGATCCCCCAGGCGATCTGGAACTCCGCCTCGCTGCGGTTGCCATTGGCAAGGCACAGCTCCATCGCCCGTTCATAGGCCTCGGCAACGCTGGCATCCGAAAACCCACGCTGCTGAACCAATGCCAGCCCGCGCGAAAACTTCACCATCATCTCCAACTCGTCCCGCTGCGACGTCCGGTCGGATATCTGCTCCAGCCCGGTTTCGGACCAGTCCAGCAAGCGCAGCGCCTCGGGCAGTTCGCCCCGCGTCACCGCCCCCTGGGCCGCGCCGATCAGGAACGGGATAGCCTCGGCCGGACGGTCCGCTCCCATCAGGTGGGTGGCGGCGGTCACCGGTTCTGCCTCCAGGCGGTCGGGGGCCGTGCCTCGATAGGCGGCAAGTGCCGCCTCGTGCAGGCCCTTCAGGCGCGACGACAGCAAGGTCTTCATCACCGCGTCCCGGATCAACGCGTGATCGAACGAGACCGTCCCGGCCCCCCCTGGTACAAACAGGCCCCGGCGGATCATCCGCCCAAGCTGGTCCGACACCTCGGTTGACGGACGGTCCAGCATCGCGGCCAGCACGTCGATCCGCACCTCGGCCCCCAGAACGGCCGCCGCATCGACAAGATCGCGCAGGTCGCCAAGATGGTCGAAGCGTTCCAGCAGGGCCTCGATCATCGTCATCGGGATCGACTGGGCGGTATCTGCGTCAGGACGTTCCAGCATCGCCTTGGTGATATGCTCCAGGAACAATGGCACGCCCTCGGCCCTGTCGATCACCTGACGCCGGATCTCCGCTGGCAGCACATCGCCGGAATCCAGTTTCTGAACCAGCGTCTCAGCGCTGTCACGACTGATCCCGTTCAACGGGATTGTCACCGCCTGGTCCAGGGTGACGCCCGTGCCTTCTGGCCGCTGCGTGATCAGCAACAGCAGTGGACGGCCATTCATATGAAGCGGCAACTCGGCAATCAGCCGGGCGCTTTCGGCATCCATCCAGTGCGCGTCCTCGACGTACAACACCGCCGGTGCGGAGGTGACGGAGGCCGCAAGAACGGACTTCAACGCCGTCGCGATCAGTTCGTTGCGCACCACCGGCGCCGGTTGAACCGACCCGATGTCACACAGCAGCGAAAGGCCGAGTTCGGCTGCCTCGGGGGCCCATTCATGCAAGAGGTCGCGTTTTGCCTCCACCGTGGCGGCGGCGTCCAACCCGGCGAGTGTCTGGATGAAGGGGCGGAAACAGGCAAAGCTCTGCTCGCGTCGGTGCGGTTCGCAGCGCAGGGTCAGCACGTCGCCCTCGTGCATCGTTTCCAGAAGGAACTGCTCGGCCAAGGCGGTCTTGCCATAGCCCCCTGGGGCGGTGATCACGGCGGCCTCGATCCGGTTCTCGCAGACCGATTGCCACAACTCGCGCAGCTGGGCGCGCTGCGCAACCCGCCCCACGAAAGCGTTCACAGGGGCCTCGGTTGCATCGTTCGCAGCCAACCAGACCTCGACGTCACGGGAAAATCCCCGCATCTTGCGGGCGCCAAGCGGCGCCAGCGCGATGCTGGCGGCCTCCAGCCGGCGCCCGGTTTCAGCCGAGACCGCCACATTTCCGGAACCCGCCTCGGCCTGTAGCCGCGCCGCCAGGTTGACCGTTCCGCCGATCGCCAGGATCTCGGCCGCCGGCGAGCCGGTGTTCACATCGCCGACCACCATCCACCCCGTGGCCACGCCAGCACTGGCCGCAAGGCTTCCACGCCCCGGCAGGCTGATCCGGCTGGTTTTGCCGACGATTTCCAGCGCTGCCTTGACCGCAGGTAGCGCGCTGTTCTTGAGCGCCTGGGGATAGCCGAAATAGGCCAGCATCCCGTCGCCCATATACTTGGCGACGAAGCCGCCATGATCGGCGGTCACGCTGTTGCAGATTTCGTGATAGCGGGTGACGACATCGAACATGGCCTCGTCACCGAGCGCATCCGTCAGGGCCGTCGATCCGGCAAGGTCGCAGAACAGAACCGTCATGAAACGCGACCGCGCCACGCCACGTTCGACCAGACGCGCCCCGCAGGAGCTGCAGAACCGCGCCCCAGCCAGAAGCGCGGCACTGCAGGAAGGACAGACCGCGAGGTTCATTCGGAGCCTTTCCACAACAGCCGCCGCAGGGCACCCGATTGCATGGGGTTGTTGATGGTCGCATCGCAGGTCAGGAAGACGCCGCCAAACGGCGACTGGTCGATGCTGCTCAGCGAGATATCGCCCTGCGGCAACCCGAGGTGCTCCGAACTGATGCGGATCCGCAAGTCCAGCGGTTGCAGCAACGCCTGCCCCAACGACAGGTCATAGACCGAGTATTGCCATTGTCCCAGAAGGTTGCGCGTGATCATCGGAGTCTCGTAGGCTGGCCGAACATGTGCAAAATTCGGGATATCGCGGGCCGCGACCTTGGGACCGGCGTGGCTGAAACTGCAGGAGATGATCTCTTCATCCGTATCCAGGTCGCGCACGATGTAACTCGTGGCATCGACCTGCATGGCCGCGCGCTTCTTGGGAAAACCATAACCGTAGATGCCCAGCTTTATCGGCAGGACATTGTCCAGGTACAACTGGACCGGAAACAGCATCGGCGGCAGATCGGCCAGCGCCGGGTCCGCGTGGCGCACCATGGGCACGGAAAAGATGAACTCGTTATAGTTCATGCCAAACGGCATCATGTTGGGCCGCACACCGCGTTGACGTCCAAACAACAGCATCACCGGGTGTTCGCCCGGTCCGGTCATGGTCTGGTCGGCCAGGGTCAGGCCCTCGGGCAGCAGCGCCTGAACCCGTTCCCGCGGATAACGCAGCATTACCAGCGGCCCGGTGGTCTGGGCCATGCCGTAGGCCGCGCTCCACGGCCAGCTCGAGTTCTGCGGCCGCAGGCTCTCCAGAACCGGTGCCATCGGCGGCGCGGTCGGCCCTGGCCGCAAGACATCGGTGACTGAGCCATCGGACGGTTCGCCAACGATCACCGCGGGCACACCCGCCAGACCGGCCGCCGCCCGCAGGCCGGACATCGCTGCCGCCTCCACGCAACCGGCGTTGATGCCGGTATAGGTCCAGTCGCCGGCAAGCCACAGGTTGCGGAACCCGGACCGGTCCGACCGCAACCGCGCCCCGGTAGAACCGGGCACCGACAGCACATATCGCTCGGTCGGTTCGTAATTGGCCCGAAAATACTGTGTCTCCCACATGCCGCCCGCGCCGGGGTCGAGCGTGCTGATCAGTGCGGCTTCGTCGAACACACCATCGCGGTCAAAGGCGCCCGGCCACAGCCGAGGCCCGTTCACCCGCATCCATTCCCGTGACGCCTCCATGACCTGCGCCTTGGCCCGCGCCGGGAAATCGGTATCGCTGTAGGGTGGCATGACGTCCGGATCGGCAAGCGGCCCGCAGAAATAGGCGATGCTGCCGGGTTTCTTGCCGCGCGGCCAGTCCTCTGTCGGGTCGAGGTGGGTCATGTCGGCCCAGGTGTTGATGTCGTCGGCATAGGCGGTGAGGATGGAATCGCCGTGTGGCCATTTCAGTTTGTTCACGGTCGGGCGCAGCCATAACTGCATCGCCTGCGTCGCCGCCGTCTCGACTTTGTCGACCATGCGCTTCCATGCCGGATCGGCTGCAATCAACTCCGGGACGATCTCTGGCAGCGCGCCGATCGAGATGCCGAGGATCACCTCGTCGAAATCCCTGCCCCTCTCCAGCAATTGCGTCTCGACCGGCGCCCAGTCGGACCAAGAGCTTTCCAGGTTTATGCCCCGGCGTTGCAGCTCCGCGCCCTCTTCCAGTTGGTCAAAGAATGGCTCGGTCGGCCAGCAATCCAGTCCCTTGACCCGCACAAGCGGATCATAGGCGCCAGTTTTCGGCGTCGCCTGACGGTCGATGACCATTCGGTCGATGTGTTCTCCGGTCTTGTCCAGCTTCAGGGTTCGCACCTTCTGGAAGAACTCGAACTTCACGCCACGGTTCTTGAGCGCCTTGTAGTAGGGCGTGAAAATCGTATCGCCCATTCCCGCCCGCATCTTGAAAAAGATGGAACCCTTGTAGGTGAAGAACAGCCGCAGGCTGCCCTGCAAGAAGATCCCGGCGGCAATTGCCCTGTGGGTCGGATCGGTGGTGCCATGGCGAAAGCCAAAGGCATAGTCGTAGACCGCGCGCACCAACGGCGAGTTGATCGTTTCAGCGCGCGCGCCGTGACGGGCCAGCCATTGCGAAATCTCGTCGCCGTCGATTGCGTCGAATCCATCCAGGATGACACCATCCAGAATCATGCCGCGCAAGACAGTCGCGCCAAGGTCCAGGATGATAAAGGCCTTGTGCAGATCCGAGGCCAGGCCCTCGGGCGCGCTGGCTTCGGCCACGCGGCTCTGGCGCACATCGGCGTGCAACTGGTCTGCAAGCGCCGTCAACGCCGCCCGGTCTTGCGGGGTATGGGTGGAGGTGTCCGCCGGAAGCTCCTGGATCAGCGTTTCCAGCCAGTGCAGCGCCGTGTCGCCCAGTCCCTTGTTCGGACCACCCGCGCGGGTGTCGACATGCATGCTCAGCTCTCGCGACAGGGTCGTGCGCGGATCCTGCGCGGCGCTCAGCGGTGCCCTGCCGCCCTCCAGTTCCTGGCGCAGATACCGCGACAGCTTGGCAATGTAATCCCAGGGTGACAGGTACACGCCACCGGTTCCCGGTTCGGCGTCGTTGGGGGGAACGCGCATCGGCCAGAACGACCATCCGCCGTCATCATCGCCAAGCGCGATGTTGCCATGGGGAATGAAAGCCTCGTCAAAGCTGTGATAGGTGCCGTCGATCCCGGCGTCCTTCAGCTCCTTCAGGCAGGCCTTCATCTGCGCAATCGCGTTGTCGTAGAAACCGGACCATACATGCAGCCCGTGTTCCTCGATGCGCTGGCCGTCGTCCGCCCGCCGCCCGCTGGCGCCCTTGCCGCCCAGACGCCACCCCATCTGGTAGACGGTCACGTCGTACTTCTGCCGCGCTTGCGGGGTCTGGGTCAGCGCAAACGCCGCCGTCATTGCGCCTACGCCGCCGCCAAGGATCGCAACCTTTGTCTTGGATTCACCCATTCCACCACCCCGCGTAAATAATTCAGCTTGTCCGAATACACCTAGGCCCCCCGCGCCCTTTCAGGCCCGGCAGACGCACGGATCGATGCCCACGGTAACCATGAATTGTCATCTCGCAAGAAGGATTGTCGGCGTAACACCAACACTTTTCACACTTTCCCCATCGCAGCACCGCTCCCCGGGGCGCGGATTGCCGTTGGGGAGGGATTGCGAAAGTGGGCCGCCCGCCCCCCCCGCCGCCAATGGATCGGGCCGGGGTGTGTCGTTCGCAAGCGCAGAAATGATCACAAGGACGGTGTTCCCGCAGGCGAAGGGGGACAAGCCGTGGACGCCATCGCAGGGGCCCGGGGGCGGCGCACCACCCCCGGGCCATGTCGGTCAGATGAAGTCTGCCGGAAGGATGGCTTCGGGCACGTTCTGATAGCACACCGGGCGTAGAAAACGCCGGATCGACAGCGTGCCGACCGAGGTCGCGCCAAAGTTCGTCGATGCAGGGTAAGGTCCGCCGTGAACCATGGTATCGCAGACCTCGACCCCGGTCGGGAAACCGTTCACCAACAGCCGGCCGGCCTTGCGCTCCAATACGGGCAACAGGGCGCGCGCGGCGTCCGTGTCGCCGGCGTCCATGTGGATCGTGCAGGTCAGCTGGCCTTCGAGCGATCTTGCCATGGCCATGCGTTCGTCGGCGTCCCGCACCGTGACGATCATGCCAAGCGGGCCAAAGACCTCCTCGCCAAGCGCTTCGTTGGCAAGCCATTCCGCGCCCGTGGTGGCAAACAGATACGGCGTTGCATTGCGCAGATCGCAGGTCGTGGTCAGCACTTCGCGTACCCCGGAAGATCCGGCCACGCGGTCGCGACCGGCATGATACGCCGAGGCGATCCCTTCGGTCAGCATCACCTGCGCCCCGACCCCGGTCAGCGCGGCGGCGGCGGCATCGGTGAATTCGGTTGCGGCAGCACCTTCGGTGACGATGGCAATGCCCGGATTGGTGCAGAACTGCCCGGCGCCCATGGTCAGCGAGCCGGCCCAGCCCTGAGCAAGCGCCTTGCCCCGGGCCGTCAGGGCCTCGTCGAGCAGGAACATCGGGTTCACCGAGCCCAGTTCGCCAAAGAACGGGATCGGTTCGGGCCGTGCGGCACAGAGGTCGAACAGCGCGCGCCCGCCGCCAAGCGAGCCGGTGAAACCGACAGCCTTGATCAACGGATGTTGCACCACGGCCTGCCCAACGGCGCGATTGCCTCCCTGGATCTGGCTGAAGACGCCGGGATGCACGCCGCAGGCCCGGATGGCCGCGTCAATGGCCTGTGCCACGATGTCGGACACGCCCGGGTGGGCCGAGTGTCCCTTGACCACAACCGGGCAACCGGCTGCGAGGGCCGCAGCGGTGTCGCCGCCCGCGGTGGAAAACGCCAACGGAAAGTTGGACGCCCCGAACACGGCCACCGGACCGATTGGGCGCTGCATCATGCGCAACTCCGGTCGCGGCAGCGGCGCACGGTCCGGCAGGGCGGCGTCGTGACGGCGGTCCAGGTAGTCGCCCGCTTCGATATGGTCGGCGAACAGGCGCAACTGCCCCACCGTGCGACCGCGTTCGCCTTGCAGGCGCGCCTCTGGCAGGCCGGTTTCCTTGACGCCCATCGCCGTGATCTCGGCGCCGCGCGCGTCGATCTCCTCGGCGATCCGGCGTAGAAAGGCGGCTCGCTCGGCCCGGCTGGAATACCCATAGGACCAGAACGCCTCTTCGGCTGCACGCGCAGCTGCATTCACGTGTTCCGGCGTGCCGGTCGCAAAGACATCGGCCTCTCCCGTGACAGGCATGTTGGTGAACGTGGCGCCGCCGCCGACCCATTGGCCAGCAATCAGATGTTTGCCCTGAAGCATGGTTGAATTCCCGTGTTTGTCTTTGCGTTGGGGCCCAACTGTCTGCCTGACGCGGGGCATCGAGGGATCGTGCCAGACCAACACCGTGTCCGGCGTGTCCGCAATCAAACCTCCGCCCCGTCCTGCCCGGCAGTCCGTGTGGCCACTGCGCCACCTTTGCGCCCTTTCGCAGGGATCGCCAAGGCATTGGCCGGGAAATTCCACAATTTCCGAGGATCCCGCGCCGACGTCGATCCACCCCGGCCCAGATGTCGCGGAGGGGATTGCCGCAATGGCGCTTGCAGTCCGCGTGCTCTGCGAAGAAGTGTATGGCGTTGGCGACACAATCGGAGGGGAGACCATGCAATTCATCACCGAGACCGAGGCGGGCGGCCTGTTTCTGGGCCGGGTCTGGAACCCCGAGGTCGGCGGCCCCTGCGTCGTCACCCTTCGCGATGGCCAGGTCATCGACATCACCAGCGCCACAGCGCCGACAGTTTCAGACATCTGTGACATGGACGACCCGGCCGACTATGTCAGCACCGCACCGGGGCGGAATCTTGGGTCGCTGGACGCGATCTCCGGGGCAGAGGTCGCCCCAGAAACACTCCACTTGATCGCGCCCTGCGATCTGCAGGTCGTGAAGGCCTGCGGCGTCACCTTTGCCGCCTCCATGGTCGAACGTGTGATCGAGGAACGCGCCGCCGGAAACCCCGCGCTCGCCGCCGAGATCCGTGCCCGGATCAGCACCACCATCGGCAACAGCCTGCGCGAGATCCGCGCCGGATCGGACGAGGCCGCGCGGGTGAAGACTGCCCTGATCGCCGAAGGGTTGTGGTCGCAATACCTGGAGGTCGGCATCGGCCCTGACGCGGAGGTGTTTTCCAAGGCGCCGGTGCTGTCGTCCGTCGGGCCCGGCGCGCAGGTCGGGCTGCATCCGATCTCGGTCTGGAACAACCCGGAACCCGAAGTCGTGCTGGCCGTGTCCTCGCGGGGCCGTATCGTGGGTGCGACACTGGGCAACGACGTGAACCTGCGCGACGTGGAGGGGCGTTCGGCATTGTTGCTGTCCAAGGCCAAGGACAACAACGCCAGCTGCGCCATCGGCCCGATGATCCGGCTGTTTGACGCGACCTATACACTGGACGATGTCCGCAGCGCAAAACTGGACCTGACGGTGACGGGACCGGACGGGTACGACCTGCGCGGGCATTCCTCGATGGCCGAGATCAGCCGCGACCCGGAGGGTCTGGTCCGCCAGACGCTTGGCCGGCACCATCAATACCCTGACGGGTTCATGCTGTTCCTTGGCACCCTGTTCGCCCCAACCCAGGACCGCGACGTGCCCGGTGAAGGGTTCACTCACAAGGTCGGCGATGTGGTGTCGATCCGCTCGGAGGGATTGGGACAACTGGTCAACACGGTGGGCCTGTCGACAGAATGTCCTGAATGGACCTTTGGCCTGCGGGCGCTGTTGCGCAATCTGGCCGGGCGCGGGTTGATCTGATGAAGACTGCGCGCCGCAAGACCTGCAGCGCGCATTGTCCCGTCAAGACCTGATCCAATCTCGCCCTCGCCAACCCGTTTCCGGCACGGCGCCCGCGGGTTGCAACAACGCCAATGGCGGCATTGATGATCACAGAGCGGCCAAGGGACGTCAGAGGCCCGGTTCCCGTCTCCGCCAACGCCTCCGATGCAAACCTCACTGCGGTGAGACCGGCATGGAGACAGTATTGCCGTGCTTGCCCCCGATCAGGCGACAAGCGCGAATTTGGACCCACTCTCCTCGACAAAGGCGGCGTGCAGGATCTGGATCGCCGACGATCTGTCAGAGCGGTCGAGAATGAACTGCGTGTCCACATTTCGCGGCCCCTGGGTTGCCCCGTGCGGCACCAGACCGGCTTTGCCGAGCGCCTGCATCCCGCGCGCCAGAACCCGGAGTCCGCTCAGGTCACGCCCCACGACGGCAACAAGCGCAAGTTTGCGCGCCGAAATCTGCGCCTGAGAGAACCGCGCGGCCAGGTCGCTCTCGACCCGTCGCATCGACTTGAGAGAGGCATCCACATAGTGCGTGATCGTGTTGGCATTCGAAACCTTGGAGACAATGCGAACATTGTGCCGGGTGAGCGCGTCGAGGATCGCCGCGTCGTACCCCTTGACGCCCACCATGTCGGGCTCGAACACCTCCAGCGCGATGATGTCGAGGCCAGTCACGATTTCAACCGCCGACGTTTCGGCGATCTGGTCATCAATGATCGTTCCGGGATCATCGGGCTCAAAGGCGTTGGCGACGCGCAGGGGCACGCCGGCCTGCCGCAGGGTCTTGGCCGCCGAAGGGTGGATTGCCTCCATGCCAAGGTTCGCCATCTGGTCGGCCACGTCATAGTTGGTCTGACCGAGCTTGCGCACATTGTCCGCACCGACCAGCTTGGGGTCTGCCGAGGACAGATGGAATTCCTTGTGGATGATTGCTTCGCGGGCGCCGGTAAGCGCGGCGAGCTTCGAGAAGGTGACCTCGGAATAGCCGCGATCAAATTCGCGCATCAAGCCTTCGCTGCATTGTGCGTAACCGGTGACGATGGGCATTTCAGTCGACGGATCAACCCCGTCCAACGCCTGCGTGATGCGCGCCTCCAGGGTCACCTCGGCATCGTCGCGCCACCCTGACAGGTCCACCAGACGGGCGTTCACCCCGGCACGTTGCAACATCAGTGTGGCCACCTGCGCCGAATGGGCTTCGCCCAGACCGGACAGAAGTTCCCGGATCTGGAGCAGATGCGCATTCAGGCGGAAATGCCCATAGGAACACAGGCGTTGCAGGTCGATCAGGCAGTTGCGGGCGCCTTCGATGCGTTCGCGAACAAAGGCGGTGGCGCGTTCGATATCGCCACGAGACGTCAGGATCGCCTCGTGTGCGGCGATCATCGCGTCCGCCGTCCGCGTCAGCGCGTCATGCCAGCCGTGGTCGTCATCGGCATTGGCGAAATACGCGTAGACCCCTGACTCGCCGGTCTTCTTGTGCTCCAGCAAAAGATTCGTGATGCCGCCGAAGGCCGAGACCACGAAGACACGCCCGTAGCGCGGTGTGCCGTTCTCGACGAAGAGCGTATCGCGCAAGGCGTCGAGGCGGGACATGGATGTCCCGCCGATCTTTTCCACAGTGTGGGTCATGTGTCAGGCCTCGATCTGTTCCGGAGCGGCATAGGATCCGTCCGCCTGATGCACTTCCGTCCCGGTCACCGGCGGGTTGAAGCAACAGGCCATCACGAGCTCCTCATCCGCCTTCAGGATATGACGGTCGTGCTTGTCGAGCGCGTACATCACGCCGGGTCGTATCGGGTGCGTCTCGCCGGTAGCAAGATCGGTGATCGATCCGCTGCCCTGCATGCAATAGACGCTTTCGAAGTGGTTCTTGTATTCGAACTCGTGTTCAGATCCCGCCTCGAGGCTGGTGACGTGGAACGAGAACCCCATCCCGTCCTGAGCGAGAAGCATTCGCACGCTGCTCCATTTGGCATCCGACACGACCCGTTGCGGGTCGTTCTTGATGATATCCTTGAAATCCCTGACGATCATGTCCGTTACTCCGCCGCGATACGGCTGTTGACCGTCGTGTCATTGGCGGCGTCGATCAAGATGTTGAGCCCCTTGCGCAGCTCCGCGTCGGGCGTCGTCAGCGGCGCGAGGATCTTGACGATCTCGTCCCGCGGTCCGGCAGTCTCGATGATCAGACCCTTGGCGAAGGCACGGGCGCAGATTTCGCTGGCCAAGGCCCCGGAGCCGACATCAACGCCCCGCATCATGCCACGGCCCTTGAGCGTCGCGCCCGGCACCATGTCGGCAATGCAGCGCAAGCCTTCTTCGACCAATCCGCCCCGGCGCTCGATATCCGCCTCGAAGGCGCGGTCGCCCTCCGCCCAGAATTTTTCGATCGCCACGCGGGCGGTCACAAACGCATGGGTGTTGCCGCGAAAGGTGCCATTGTGTTCGGCCGGACCCATCACGTCACGTTCGGGACGAACCAGAACCAGCCCCATCGGCAGGCCGAAGCCCGAGATCGACTTGGCGAGTGTCACGATGTCCGGTGTCACGCCCATCCCGTCGAAGGAAAAGAAAGATCCGGTGCGGCCGCATCCGGCCTGGATGTCATCGATGATCAACAAGGCGCCGTGGGCCTTGGCAAGGGCCGCTATGCGGCGCAGCCACTCCGGCCGGGCAACGTTCAAGCCGCCTTCGCCCTGAACGGTTTCCAGCAGGATTGCAGCCGGCGCGTCGAGGCCCGAAGAGCGATCTTCCAGCATCGTTTCCAACAGGTCCGCCGTGTCGAAGCCCTCGCCCATGTAGCCATCGTAGGGCATGCGCGTTACATCGTTCAGGCTCGTGCCGGCACCACCGCGATGATAGCTGTTGCCAGTCGCCGCCAGTGCGCCCTGCGTCACGCCGTGAAACCCGTTGGTAAAGGCTATGACGTTCTGCCGCCCCGTGGCCTTGCGGGCAATCTTGAGCGCGGCCTCCACGGCATTGGCCCCGGTCGGTCCAGTGAACATCAGCTTGTGATCGAGGCGGCGGGGGGCAAGGATATGCGTCTCGAACGCATCAATGAAGGCCGCCTTGGCCTCAGTGTGCATGTCCAGCCCATGAGCGACGCCGTCGGCCTCCAGGTGGGCGATCAGCGCGGCCTTCATGTCGGGGTCGTTGTGACCGTAGTTGAGCGAAGAACACCCGGCGAGGAAGTCGATGTAGGTGCGACCGCGCGCGTCTGTCATCTCGGAGCCGCGGGCGGAGGTGAAGACGGTGTCGAAGCCGCGGCAATAGCTGCGTGCCTCGGATTCTCGGCGTTTGAACACGGACACGGTGGACGATTTCGTCGACATACGTTTTCTTTCAAATTCGGGAATGGGGGTGGTGGAAACCGGCACGCGCCACATCAGGCGGCGTTGGCCATCCGGCTCGCGAGCGGGATGGTGACAAGGTTCTCGGTCTTGTGCCGGTTCTGAAAATGCAGCGCCTGCGTGAAATAGGGCTGCATGTCGAGCGACGTGTCCTGCAGGCGCGCGAACTTTCGGAACAGCGCCCAGGATCCGTCGTTGTCACTGGTGATTGTTGTCTGGACACGCCGGACGTCCTCACAGACGTCCCGGTCGATGATGCTGTCAAGCATCGCCGCGCCAAGACCCGCGCCCCGCATCTGCTCGGCCACGGCGACCTGCCAGACAAAGAGCGTTTCGGGATCATTGGGCATGACATAGGCCGAGACCCAGCCGACGACCTCGCCATGGACCTCGGCAATCACGCAGGTCTCGGCGAAGTGATCGCACTGGATCAGGTTGCAATACATCGAGTTTTCGTCGAGCGGCTGACAACTGCGCACCAGCTTCCAGATCGCGGCACCATCCTCGGCCCGTGGCTTGCGCAGGCTGGAAAGGGCGGGAGCGGCGATATCGCGAGGATGCTGCATGATTCAGGGTCTCCATTTGCTTCGATGCTCGAAGTAACTCATGCATCAGAAAATTTCAACACGCCGAGAAAAAATATCCAAAAATAGAACAAACTTAACATTTTTGGCCAATCGGATAGATCCGCGGGGCCCAACCCTTACTTCGCATAGCAAAGCATTACGACCTTGCGTCGAAAGTGGCACCTCATATGCTTAGGCACCCTCAGGATTTTGCCCGCATGGACCGTCTCGACAGCAGCCTCATCGCCCTGCGCCGTATCCTGCGCGCAACCGAACTATTCGGGAGGGAACTCAAGCAGGCCGCTGGTATCACGGCGGTGCAGTTCCGCGTCTTGCAGATCATCGCCGAAACCGGGCAGGTCACCGCCAAGGAAATTTCGCTGCGCATGCGTGTATCTCAGGCGACGGTAACCGCCCTGGTAGACAGGTTGGTACGTGATGGCATGGTCCTTCGCGAAAAATCGGCACTCGACCGGCGGCAGACCAATATCCAGATCACACCAAGGGGACGTCAGACTCTGGACGAGGCACCCGATCCGCTTCAGCAGCGTTTCGTGCGAAATTTCTCGGCGCTGGAAGATTGGGAACAGGCCATGCTGGTCGCCAACCTCGAACGTGTCGCAGCCATGCTTGATGCCGAAGACCTCGATGCCTCTCCGGTGCTGCACAGCGGCGACATCAAGCGCGCTACAGATATCTGATCCGACCCACCGCTGCCGACAGCCTGCTTGACACTGCCGGACAGGACAGTCGACCTTTCCGAGAAGTGTCCCGTCGGAACGATCCCAGTGAACGCGCCCGCATATGCACTTGAACCTTGCCCTACGACCCAGCGACGCCCTCACCGATAGGGCCGCACGAGGGCAGATTCGCGTCAACGACGATCGGTGTCGTCGAACGACCGCTGCAAGGGCATTCGCGTCCAATCCGGTCCACAGTCTTCGAGGATTTGGACGTTTCGATGAACAAGCCGGATGAGCCCGGTACTTTGGAGGGCTTTCAAAACGGGAGTGACAGCGTCTCGGGCAATCCCGAGGACATCGCCGGCATCATGCTGCGACATGCAGGGCCTGCCACCACCCGTCGGGCCGCTCCAATGGCTGATGTGCTTCGACCTGCCGCACCGGTTGATGTCCCACGGTCGGCATGACTTGCCGTCAGTCGTGACGGAGCAATCGGCCCAGTCACGGGAATTGATCGAACAGACGGCTGAGCATCCTCGATGAGGGACCGTCGGCCCGTTGGTTGGCTGGCCGGAGCGGAGATGTCCGGCCCCCGGACCACTCACGACGGTCGGGATGTGCGGCGGCAATCCGGGACCTCGAAGGAAACGTCCGGGGCGCAGAACGTCCCGGTTTGCAGATGTCCGTCGCAAAGATCCGGAGCGTCTCCCCCAAGACCGCCAAGCTTGCCCTTCATCAACGAAGCCAAAGGACGCGGGCCCCGCCAATTCCCGGCGAGGCCCGCGTGCTTCTTCGTTTACAGCCTTGGCCGGACGGCTCTTGGTCTGACTCGTCAGGCCGGTGTCGGCGTCAGGTCACTCGGCAGCAGCCTTTGCGTCGCTACTGATCCGGGAGGCTTCCTTGCCATGGACCTCCTGATAGTGGTCGAATTCGGCCTCGTACCATGCGGTTCCTTGCGCCGCGCCACCCAGCGCCTTGGCCAGCTCGTCCAGCGACGAGTCAGGCAGCAGGGCGTGGAAGATATCCCAGCCCTTGGCCTTGGGGTTGGGATCAAAGCCCAGCACCTGCCCCTTGAGCGACGTCACCAACGTGACGATGGCGCCCGAAAACACCGACGGGACGTGGATGTCCACCCGGTCGATCGGTTGCAGCAGAACCGGATCCGCCTTGACCAGGGCCTCCTTCACACAGGCTTTTCCCGCGGCCCGGAAGGCGAAGTCAGAACTGTCGACCGAATGCGACTTGCCATCGGTCAGCGTGACCGCGACATCGATGACCGGGAACCCGAGAGACCCCTTGACCATCGCATCCTGTGCGCCGGTTTCGACCGAGGGGATATAGTTGCGTGGGACCGCGCCGCCCTTGACCACCTCCTCAAACAGGAATCCGGCTCCACGCGGTTGCGGGGCGATCTTCATGTGCACATCGGCAAACTGCCCGGCACCACCCGATTGCTTGCGGTGGCGATGCTGGTTTTCGACCGCTTTCGAGATCGTCTCGCGGTAGCTTGCACCGACCTGGTCTGTTTCGATCTCGACCCCGAAATCCGCGTCCAGAACGGTCTGGATCCGCCGCAGGTGCATCGGGCCCTGCAACCGCGCCACGGCATGGCCGCTGGCCTCGTCCTGCGCCACGGTCATACCGGGATCGATTTCGGCCACCCGAGACAGCGCCGCCGACAGGCGGGCGTCATCCTTTTCGTGCTTGGGTGTCACGAGACTGGCAAAGCTCGCCGGGTGCCCCCTGGCCCAGTCTTCCATCGGCACAACGCCATCCGCCGTGTAGGTCTGACCGGAGTTCAGGTGGTCGGATTTGACCGCGATGCCCAGTTTGCCAGGTGCAATCGAGGTCTCGGGTTGCTTGGCGTCGATGCCGCTGAGGTTGCCGATATTGGCACCGCCCAGCTTCATGCCTGCCTCGATCGGGGCCGACATGGCCCGCAGAACGACAGCCTTGCCCATATGCTTGCGATAGGTGGCAAAGATACCGGCGGCAATGGCGTCAGTGCCCAGCCGTTCGACTGTCACCTCGATCGTCGGGGCCTCGTGGCGCAACGACTTCATGAGGCGGGTGATGCCGTTCTTCCCAAGGGCCGAGCCGAGGAAGGCCGGAATGTCCTCGTTGTCGCGCAGCACGGCCGTGGCGACCTCGTAGACCTCGTCCCGAGGCGGCGCCTTGTCCTCGATCAGTTCTTCCAGAAGGTGGTCGTCAAAGTCCGACAGATGCTCCAGCAATTCGGCGCGGGCTTCCTTTTCGCGGTCACGCACCCCGTCCGGGATCTGGATCAGGTTGGAGGGCTCGCCGGGCTGGAACTCCCAGGCGCGCTCCGAGATCAGGTCCACAGTGCCCACGATCTCCCCGTCTTGGTGGATCGGAACCTGGCGGAGGATGATCGTATGGTTGGCAAAAGCCTGAAGTCCCGCCACGATGTCGCGCACCCGGTTATCGGTGGTGTCCATCCGGTTGATGAACAGCACACAGGGTGTTCCGCTTTCCTCGATCAGGCGCAGGTAGGGCGCACAGAGAACGGCCGCCTCCGGCTCGGGCGGCACACAGAGGATGGCGGCATCGCTGGCGGCCAGCGCTTCGCCCGCATATCCCAGATACTCCGATCCGCCGGCAACATCGATGGCGCACCAAGGCTCGTCCAGATAGGTGAATTCGGTCAGCGCAAAAAACTCGGCCAGTTCAGAGCGGACAGGTTTGGAGTCGAGTTGGCTCAGGCCCTCGATCAGGGTGGTCTTGCCCGAATTCGAGGGGCCGAGAACAGTGAAACAGCGCATCTTTTTGATTTCCTCCAAACATTGCCGGTTTGGCGGTCGAGATCTGGATGCGACCCTGGTCCGCTTCTGTGGCGAACCTTTTGGATCCCGTGCGATCTCCCGCCGCCGTCTGATCCTGCCCCGTGGCCGGATCCGACATCACCCGTTTGAGGGATCGGAATGACCTGACCGCGCGGCCCTCAAGTATTCCGCCCACCTGTGGGACAAGGTCAAGTGCTACCAGTCGGATTTGACTGCGACATTCCCGTGTCCACTCCGGCGCAAGCAGTCCGGATACGGATGTTGACGCGCAACTAACCCGGGCCAGCAGGGTTTTTTCGGTACTCGAACTTGCGCGAAACACGGCAAGGGCACCAGCCCTGCAGTCAGGGTTGCCCCCGAGGTAGAGCGCGATACAAGGGAGTGTACCATCTGTCGAGGAGCCCCAACGATGCCATGGATCGACCGCTTCCCGGGCCTGGTCGGGCTGGATCCCGAGGTGCGCACCGGTCTGGTGGATCGCAGCCGGGTGCTGTCGGTTCCAACCGGTACCGTGGTTTTCGGACCCGGCCACGAACCGGAGAACATGCTGCTGTTGCTGGAGGGGACGGTTCGGGTTCAGCAGACATCGGAATCGGGACGCGAGATCGTGCTCTACCGAGTTCGAGCCGGCGAAAGCTGTGTGCTGACGACCGCGTGCCTGCTGGCGCACGAGGATTATACCGCTGAAGGCATCGCGGAGACCGACGTCGTGGCCTCGGCGATCCCGCGGGCCGTCTTTGACGATCTGGTCGCGCGCTCCGAGCAGTTCCGGCAGTTCGTGTTCAACGCCTATTCCCGCCGGATCACGGACCTTTTCATGATCATCGAAGAGGTCGCCTTTCGTCGGATGGACATTCGACTGGCGCAGAAACTGCTTGAACTGGAGCAGGACGGGGCGGTCCAGACCACGCACCAGAAGATGGCGGCAGAGTTGGGCACGGCGCGTGAAGTCATCTCGCGGCAATTGTCGGAATTCCACCGTCGTGGATGGGTTGCGCAGTCCCGAGGCGTGATCGAGATCACCAACCGCGACGGCTTGTCCGGCCTTGCACAGACCAATGCCTGACGGTCGCGTCGGGCAATTACATTCACGCATTTGAATTTCTTATGAACTGCTGTAACAGGGTGACAGACCATCTCCGCCTTGGCGGACCATTGGGGTATGGAGCCGATCTTGTGATCTGGCGCGGAACGGAAGGCACCTGTTTGATGCGCAAGACAATTCTTGTCGGCACGACTGCTGAACCACGGGCAGTGCGTGTCGGTGACAAGATCACAGACCCCCACCGCCGACTCGGGTAAGACACCGGTGAAACCTGAAACATGAAGGAAACCCACCAATGACCAAGAATGTTGGAAACCTCGACCGAATCCTCCGTGCCGTTGTGGGCATTGTCCTGCTGATCGCCGCCTTTTCGGCCGGCTGGAGCACCCTTTGGACCGTGATCGCGGTTGTCGTCGCGCTGGTGATGCTGGTCACCGCCGCCATGTCCAGCTGCCCGGCCTACAGTATCCTGGGCCTCAAGACTTGCCCGATGAAAAAAAGCTGAACTCATGCAGATCGTGAACTTCACGCCTTTGGCGTCTCTGTTCGGCGGCAGCCTCATCGGGCTGGCCGCCGTTCTGCTCATGGCCGCGATCGGCCGTATCATGGGGGCAACCGGCATCCTTTCGGCGGCGGTCTTTGCCGAGGATGATCGTGCGTGGCGGTGGGCAATCCTTGCCGGCATGGTCAGCGGTCCTGGGCTGTACCTGCTGTTGACCGGAAACTGGCCGGAAATCACCGTGCCCGTATCCACGTTGTCGCTGATCGTCGGTGGCGTCCTTGTCGGGATAGGCGTATCCTATGGCTCGGGCTGCACGTCCGGACACGGAGTGTGTGGGCTGGCCCGGCTGTCGCCGCGATCCTTCGCGGCGGTTCTGACGTTCATGGCTGCGACCGCGATCACGGTCTATGTCGTACGCCATGTGGTGGGGGGCTGATCCGATGCGATTGCTTTCCGTATACCTGATTGGCCTGATCTTCGGACTGGGGATCTCGATCTCTGGCATGGCCAACCCCGAAAAGGTCCTGAACTTCTTCGACATCACCGGCACTTGGGATCCGTCCCTTGCCTTTGTGATGGGCGGCGCGGTTGTCGTGGCCTTTTTCGGCTACCGGTACGTCTTGAAACGCCCGGGCCCGAGCTTTGACCACATGTTCCACGTGCCGCAGAACCGCACGATCGACCTGAAGCTTCTGGGCGGGTCGGCCGTGTTCGGCGTTGGCTGGGGCCTGTCCGGATTCTGCCCCGGCGGCGCACTGCCAGCCATTGGAACCGGGCGCATCGAGGTGCTGATCTTTACCGTCGCCCTGATCGGCGGCATGGCCCTTGCGCGGTACATCAATACCCACACCACCAAACGCTTCCAGACCCCGGGCGGCCCTGCCCTGCACCAGCCGGCGGCACACGGCCCGATCACCCATGCGCCGATGGGCCCTGCCCCCGACTCGGACAAGACCTGACAGATTAGGAGGAACCCAATGGACTATCCCGTAGACATTTCCGTGAAACCCGAAGTCACCGGCTTCTTCGATCCGCTGACCCACACGATCAGCTATGTCGTGAAAGATCCGGAGTCGACCAGCTGCGCGATCTACGATTCCGTGATGGACATCGACTACGCGGCCGGGCGCATCACCTATGCCCATGCCGACGAATTGATTGCCTTCGTGCGGAACAACGGCCTGACGCTGGAATGGCTGATCGAGACCCATGTGCATGCAGACCACCTGTCGGCGGCGCCGTATATCCAGGAGAAACTGGGCGGCAAGATCGGGGTGGGCGAGCACATTGTCACGGTGCAGGACGTATTCGGCAAGGTCTTCAACGAAGGCACCGAGTTCCAGCGCGACGGCAGCCAGTTCGACGCACTGTTCAAGGACGGCGACACTTACACGATCGGCAACATGAATGTCGTTGCCATGCATACACCAGGTCACACGCCGGCCTGCATGGTGCACGTGGTTGGGAATGCCGCGTTTGTTGGTGACACGCTGTTCATGCCCGACGGTGGCTCGGCCCGCGCGGACTTCCCGGGCGGGGACGCCGCGACGCTGTATGACTCGATCATGAAGGTGTTGGCGCTGCCCGACGAAATGCGTCTGTTCATGTGCCACGACTACGGCCCCAATGGCCGCGAGATCGCGTGGGAAACCACTGTCGGCGACGAGCGGAAGCACAACATCCACGTCGGCGAAGGCAAGACGAAAGAGGATTTCGTCAAGTTCCGCACCGAGCGGGATGCAACGCTTGCGATGCCGAACCTGATCATCCCGTCGCTTCAGGTGAACATGCGCGCCGGCGCGATCCCGGTCGATGACGATGGCAATCCGATGCTGAAGGTACCGGTCAACGGCCTCTGACCCCAACGCCCGGATCGCCGGCCCCGGGTGCACGCATTTGTGCGCCCGGCGTATCTGAATTGTGGAGGACACGGATATAATGGAATTCAA
The DNA here is from genome assembly GCA_947495685.1 of uncultured Tropicimonas sp. Taxonomy (GTDB): domain Bacteria; phylum Pseudomonadota; class Alphaproteobacteria; order Rhodobacterales; family Rhodobacteraceae; genus Tropicimonas. The sequence goes on along the minus strand of CANLZY010000002.1, from coordinate 58,597 downwards.
GAAGCTTACAGACGGGCTCTCCGTCGCCTCGCAGGTGACCCCCGAGGACGTGCAGAAGATCAAGGACGCGGGCTTCCGCGCCATCATCTGCAACCGGCCCGACGGCGAAGGCAACGACCAACCGACCTTCGAGGAAATCGAGGCAAAGGCACAGGACCTGGGTCTGGAGATCCGTTATCTGCCGATCACCTCGGGCATGGTGCAGGACGCGCAGGCCGAGGATTTCGGTCGCGCGATGACCGAGCTTCCCGGCCCCGTTCTGGCCTATTGCCGGACCGGAACACGCTCCACGACGCTCTGGTCGCTGAGCCACGCCAAGGACATGCCCGCCGCCGAAATTCTGGCCACAGCCAAGGCAGCCGGTTACGACATGGGCGGCGTGGTTCGCCGCATCGTCAACGGCGGCAAGACCCCGACCGATACCGGCGACGCCAAGTTCGACGTGGTGATCGTGGGTGCCGGTGCCGGTGGCATCTCGGCGGCCTCCTCGCTCAAGAGCCGGATGCGCGACCTGAACATCGCCGTGATCGACCCCGCCGACATCCATTATTACCAGCCCGGCTGGACCATGGTCGGGGCCGGTGTGTTCGACCCTGCCACAACGGCCCGCACCATGGGCTCGCTGATCCCCAAGGGCGTTCACTGGATCAAGGCCGCCGTCGCTGCCTTTGAACCCGACAACAACGCCGTTATCCTCGATGGCTGCCGGGTGGTGAAGTACGACCGCCTGATCGTCTGTCCCGGCATCAAGCTGGATTGGCACAAGGTCGACGGGCTGGTGGAAACGCTGGGCAAAAACGGTGTGACCTCGAACTATCGCTATGACCTGGCACCTTACACCTGGGAACTGGCTCAGGGGCTCAAGACCGGTCGCGCGGTGTTCACCCAACCGCCGATGCCGATCAAATGTGCCGGCGCGCCACAAAAGGCGATGTACCTGTCGGGCGACCACTGGTTCCGCGAGGGTGTTCTGCCCAACATCGACATCCAGTTCATGAATGCCGGCGGCGTGCTGTTTGGCGTGAAGGAATACGTCCCGGCGCTGATGGAGTACGTGAAGAAATACGATTCCACCCTCAACTTCTTCCACAATCTCGTTTCGGTGGACGGACCGGCCAGGAAGGCAACCTTCGAGGTCAAGGAACCGGATCAGGAGGTCCGCACCGTCGAGACCGAGTTCGACATGATGCATGTCTGCCCGCCGCAGACCGCGCCCGACTTCATCCGGGTGTCGCCGCTGGCCGATGCCGCAGGTTGGGTCGATGTGGATCAGACGACCCTCCGGCACAAGACCTACGACAACATCTGGTCGCTGGGCGACGTGATGAACGCGCCCAACGCCAAGACTGCCGCCGCTGCACGCCTGCAAGCCCCGATCGTGGCCGCCAACGTCACCGCCGACATTCTCGGCGGTAGCCCGCGCGGCGCCTACAACGGCTACGGGTCCTGCCCGCTGACCGTCGAAAGGGGCAAGATCGTCCTGGCCGAGTTCGGCTATGGCGGCACGCTGCTTCCGACCCTGCCCAAGTGGATCATCGACGGCAGCAAGCCGACGCGGGCCGCCTGGTTCATGAAAGAGATGCTGCTGCCCCCTGTCTACTGGGGCGCCATGCTCAAGGGCCGCGAGTGGATGGCGAAACCCGAGAAGGTCACCGGCGAAGATCCGGTGGTCTGATCCCGACACCAAACCGGCGTGCCTGTGACGGGCGCGCCGGACCATACGATTGCTGACAGGATACACGATGCCGCCGTTCCTTCGCCGTTACATGCCCATCTTCGACTGGGGCAGCCAGTACAACCGCACGACCTTCGAAAGCGATGCGCTGGCCGCCGTGATCGTGACGATCATGCTGATCCCCCAATCATTGGCCTACGCGCTGCTGGCGGGGCTCCCGGCCGAGATGGGCCTGTACGCCTCGATCCTGCCGCTGGTCGCCTACGCGATCTTCGGCACGTCGCGGGCCCTGGCCGTCGGACCGGTGGCCGTGGTCTCTCTGATGACGGCCGCAGCAATCGGAAACCTAGGGCTGGACGACCCGCGCGCGATTGCACTGGCCGCGATCACGCTTGCCTTCCTGTCTGGCATCTTCCTGACCGTGATGGGGCTGCTGAAGCTGGGGTTCATCGCAAATTTCCTGTCCCACCCGGTGATCGCTGGTTTCATAACCGCGTCTGGCATCCTGATCGCCACTTCACAATTGAAACATATCCTCGGCGTGCAGGCCTCGGGCCACAACCTGATCGAAACCGTTGGCAACCTGATCGGGAACATCGGGCAGACGAACCTCTGGACGCTGATCATCGGGGTGTCGGCCACGGCCTTCCTGTTCTGGGTCCGCAAGGGGCTGAAGCCGCTGCTGTTGAAAACTGGGCTCAAACCGCGCCTGGCAGAGGTGCTGACCAAGGCCGGCCCAGTCGCCGCCGTGGTGGTGACGACCTTGCTGACCTGGGGCCTGGGACTCGCGGATCGCGGGGTTGCCATCGTTGGCGATGTGCCGCGTGGCTTGCCGCCACTCTCCGCGCCCAGTTTCGACATGGAGTTGTGGGCCGCATTGTTCGGCTCTGCCGTGCTGATATCCATCATCGGGTTTGTCGAATCCGTCTCCGTGGCCCAGACACTTGCCGCCAAGAAGCGCCAGCGCATCGATCCCGATCAGGAATTGATCGGCCTGGGCACATCGAACATCGCAGCGTCGATCTCGGGCGGCTATCCGGTCACCGGTGGCTTTGCACGCTCGGTGGTGAATTTCGATGCGGGCGCCGAAACGCCCGCCGCCGGTGCGTTCACCGCCATCGGCATCGCGCTGGCCGCGCTGTTGCTCACCCCGCTGCTGTTCTTCCTTCCCAAGGCGACGTTGGCCGCGACCATCATCGTCGCCGTGCTGAGCCTGGTGGACTTTTCGATCCTGAAACACGCCTGGGCGTTCTCCAAGGCCGATTTCTTTGCCGTGTTGACCACCATCCTGCTGACACTGGGCGTCGGCGTGGAGGTCGGCGTGTCGGCGGGCGTCGTACTGTCGATCTTCCTGCACCTTTACAAGACCTCGCGCCCGCATGTGGCCGAGATCGGGTTGGTGCCGGGGACCCACCACTTCCGCAACATCAAGCGGCACAAGGTGATGACCGATCCAAAAACAGTGACCCTGCGTGTGGATGAAAGCCTGTACTTCGCCAACGCCCGGTTTCTGGAGGATTACGTCTATGACCGAGTGGTCGGTGATACACAGCTCAAGAACGTGGTTCTGAACTTTCCTGCGGTGAACGAGGTTGACCTTTCGGCGCTGGAATCGCTGGAAGCCATTCTGCACCGACTGAAAGATATGGACATTACGCTGCATTTGTCCGAGGTGAAGGGGCCGGTTATGGATCGGCTGAAGCGCAGCCATTTTCTCGACGAGATGAATGGCCGTGTTTTTCTGTCTCAGTACGATGCCTACATGGCCCTTTCGGGTGATGCACATCCTGCCGAGGCAGCCGAATAATCTGCCGCGCGTGGTGACGATGCTATCGTCCCCGATCTGCGGGACGTGCAATCGCGCATCGCCCTTCCCATATGATATGGTAAGGGTCGGCTCACGCCGGCGCCGTTTTTGTTTTATGAAGGGATCATCATCATGGCCAATATCAGCCAGACGCGCGGACAATTGACAGCGACCGTCTCCGGCATGGGCACCGTGCCAGTGCTGCCCTCGGAAGAGTTGAAGGAGGATCGCCTTCATCACAAGCGCCGGACCTCCAATGCGCGCGATGCGATGCTGGCCGAACGCCAGTTCGACGCCGTTGTCCGGCAGTTGACCGCCGGAAACCCCGAGCGCCGCGTGCACGCCGTCGTCCTGGACCCGGCCGAAGGGACGGCCAAGCCCCACCCGAGGTTGTACGCCTTCACGCTGGCCGAAGTGTCGGTGGACCGGTTCCGCAACGGCGCTGTCGCCTACGACTACACCTTCACGGACGGCGAAGAAGTCGTCTGAACCGAGGCACCGCGTGATCCGTCGGCACCGGGCCGACATTTGACCTAAGTGACGTGCATGGATCTGACAGATTTTTCCATTGCCGAGATGTGCAGCCTGTCTGTCGAAGGCAGCGGTTTGCGTCGCGCAGCGATCGTCTCGGCAGACGCACAGGGCGAGGGCTTTGCCGCAGCCTATGACTGGACGACGCTCTGGTACGATGCGGTCCGGCTGGGCGATGTGCTGCATCTGGTGTGCCCGAAACTTCTGAACTTCAAGGCATTGATCGCCGATGGCGTGTTGTCGCTGGACGGGCGCCCGGCGTCCGTGCGCCGCGTCCGGCGTTTCCGCCGCCACGATATCGTCGAAATCGCAACGGACGAGTCGGTGGAGCAGGTTTCCACCCGCGCCGCCCGCTGGACAGGCACAAGCGGCATCAGCCTCGACCAGACCGGCCTGTTTGCCGGTCTGAACGCCTCGATGCACATCTCGCGCAACAACCGGCTGGATTGGATCGCGGACTGGGCGCGGTTTCATGTTGGCGAGCATGGCCTTGGGGCGATGCTGGTGATGGACAACGCCTCGGACGCCTATGCCCCCGAGGACGTGTTGGAAGCGCTTTCGCGCACCGGATTGCGGCGCGCTGTGGTGCTGAAGGTGCCCCAAACCTATGGACCGGTACGTTCGAAATCCGGTGGTGGCGGTGCCAAGTTTCTGCAACCGGCCATGCTGAACCTGGCGCGGCTGCGGTTCCTGTCGCGCGCCCGCGCCGTGCTGAACGTCGACCTCGACGAGGTGGTGTGGAGCCGTGCGGGGTCGGTTTTCGACGCCACGGCTGCAAGTCCGATGGGCTTCGTGACATTCGAGGGCAGCTGGCGCAACCCGGCTGCCGACGCAGCCCTGCCCCTTCGCCACGCAGACCACCTGTACCCGCAGCCCGGAAAGCGCCCCTGCCCGACCAAGTACTGCATCCGGCCCGACGGCTGGCGGTCTGGCATCAGCTGGGATGTACACAAGCCCGAGGTCCGTTTTCCCACCAATCTGCTGAGGCGGCGCGATTTTGGCTATTGGCATTGTCGCGGGATCACCACCAACTGGAAAAGCTACAACCGGCTTGGAAATCGCGACCTCGGCCCAGCCGATCCGTTCACGGCGGAAACATTGACCCGGCATCTCGCAACGTCCTGATCCGTGCTCCCTTGCCCAGCGGTGCGGCGCATGCGACCGTGCCGACAGCAACTGGCAAGGGAGGACTCGCCCCGTGCAGACAGATTCCGAAAGCACAACAGCCGTCGCCCGCGGCGCCGCGCATCTTCCGCAGGTGACCGAAACCCGCAACCCGGGGATGGCGCTGGATATGGACTGGGTGATGCGCGCCCAGGCCAACACCTCGGCCATCGAACGGCGCGCGGCGACGCTCCCGGGTCGGCGCTCGGTCAAGAAGGACTACCAGGCCGCCTGGCTGCTCAAGACGATCTCGTTGATCGACCTGACGACACTGGCCGGTGATGACACCCCCGGTCGGGTGCGGCGCCTGTGCGCCAAGGCCCGTCATCCGGTGCGGGCCGATCTGCTGGCGGCAATGGGCATCGATCACCTGACCACCGGTGCGGTTTGCGTCTATCACGACATGGTGCCCACGGCGGTGGAGGCGCTGGCGGGATCCGGCATTCCGGTTGCCGCCGTCTCGACCGGGTTTCCGGCCGGCTTGTCGCCATTTTCCTTGCGACTGGCAGAGATCGGAGAATCGGTGCGCGCCGGGGCATCCGAGATCGACATCGTGATCTCGCGCCGTCACGTGCTGACCGGTAACTGGCAGGCGCTGTATGACGAGATGCAGCAGTTTCGCGCCGCCTGTGGCGAGGCCCATGTCAAGGCGATCCTGGCCACCGGAGAGCTGGGCAGCCTGCGCAACGTGGCGCGGGCGTCGCTGGTGTGCATGATGGCAGGGGCCGATTTCATCAAGACCTCGACCGGCAAGGAAGGCGTGAACGCGACCCTGCCCGTCAGCCTTGTCATGATGCGGGCCATTCGCGATTACCACGAACGCACCGGGGTGCGGGTTGGCTACAAGCCTGCCGGCGGGATCTCCAAGGCCAAGGACGCATTGGTGTACCTGGCGCTGATGAAGGAGGAGTTGGGCCACCGCTGGCTCCAGCCCGACCTGTTTCGCTTTGGTGCCTCGTCCCTGTTGGGCGACATCGAACGCCAGTTGGAACACCACGTCACCGGCGCCTATTCGGCTGCCTACCGTCATCCCCTTGCCTGAGCGGCACCCCAGGCCGAACGCACAGGCCATGGGTATTTGGACCAAGAAGAAGACATGAGCATTCAGGATATCTTCGAGAGCATGGAATACGGACCGGCCCCCGAGAGTGCAGCCGAGGCGCAGGCCTGGCTTGAAGCGCGTGGGCGCGAGTTTGGTCATTTTGTCGGCGGAACGTTTACCGACGCGGGCGAAACCTTCGAGGTGCGCAACCCGGCGACCAGCGTCGTTCTGGCGCGCGTGACCCAGGCCAGTCAAGCGGATGTGTCGGCAGCGGTGGCGGCGGCGCGTGCCGCACAACCGGGATGGGCCGCCCTTGGCGGGCACCGGCGGGCCCGGCATCTGTACGCGTTGGCGCGGTTGCTGCAGAAACATGCACGCCTGTTCGCGGTGCTGGAGACGCTCGACAACGGCAAGCCGATCCGCGAGAGCCGGGACATCGACATCCCGCTGGCGCAGCGACATTTCTATTACCACGCCGGGATGGCCCAGTTGATGGAAGAGGAAATGCCGGAGCGCGCGCCGCTTGGCGTCTGCGGGCAGATCATTCCGTGGAACTTTCCGCTGCTGATGCTGGCGTGGAAAATCGCCCCGGCGATAGCCATGGGCAACACCGTTGTCCTGAAGCCGGCCGAATATACGCCGTTGACCGCCTTGCTGTTTGGCCAGATCTGCCAGGAAGCGGGCTTGCCGGCCGGCGTGGTCAACATCGTGACCGGCGACGGGGCGGTTGGAGAGATGCTGGTGGGGGCCGAGGTCGACAAGGTTGCCTTTACCGGCTCCACCTCCGTTGGCCGCGCCATCCGCACCGCCACTGCCGGGACCGGCAAGTCGCTGACGCTGGAGCTGGGCGGCAAGTCGCCCTACATCGTCTTCGAGGACGCAGATCTCGATTCGGCAGTCGAGGGGCTGGTGGACGCGATCTGGTTCAACCAGGGGCAGGTCTGCTGCGCCGGGTCCCGCCTGCTGGTGCAGGAAGGGATCGCGGAGCGGTTCTATGCCAAGCTGAAGGCGCGGATGGACAAGCTGCGTGTCGGTGACCCGCTGGACAAGTGCATCGACGTTGGTGCGCTGGTCGATCCGGCGCAGTTGCGCAGCGTGACCCGTCTTGTCGAACAGGGGGCCGGCGAGGGTGAACTGTATCAGCCCGCCGTGCAGATGCCCGAGGGCTGTTTCTATCCGCCGACGCTGATCACCGGCCTGGCACCCTCCGACAGCCTGATGCAGGAGGAGATCTTTGGTCCGGTGCTGGTGTCGACGACGTTCCGCACCCCGGTCGAGGCGGTGGAACTGGCCAACAACACCCGGTACGGGCTGGCCGCCACGGTCTGGTCCGAGAATATAAACCTGGCGCTGGATATCGCGCCGAAACTGGCGGCTGGCGTGGTCTGGATCAACGCCACCAACCTGTTCGATGCGGCGGCCGGCTTTGGCGGCGTTCGCGAAAGCGGCTATGGCCGTGAGGGCGGTTGGGAAGGGCTGCTGGCCTATACCCGCGCCGCCACCCCCAGCGACCGCACGGCAACCCAGTTGCCCTTCCCTGCCCCTGACGTCGCCTCGCCCGACGATCCGTTGGACCGCACCGCCAAGATGTACGTCGGCGGCAAACAGGCCCGCCCCGACAGCGGCTATTCGCGTGCGGTCTGGTCGCCGTCAGGCGCCCTGCTGGGCCATGTCGGAGAGGGCACCCGCAAGGATGTGCGCAACGCCGTGGAAGCCGCCAACAAGGCCGCAGGCTGGGCCAGAACAACGGGGCACCTGCGCGCGCAGATCCTGTTCTATATCGCCGAAAACCTGTCGGCCCGGTCTGGCGAATTCGCTGCTCGCATCGACGCGATGACCGGAGAGACAACCGGTGCCGAGGAAGTCGAGGCCGCGCTGGACCTGCTGTTCACCCATGCCGCCTGGGCCGATAAGCATGACGGTGCCGTCAAGGGCGTGCCGTTGCGCGGGCTGGCCGTCGCGGTGAACGAGCCGGTGGGCGTGATCGGGGCGATCTGCCCATCGCGACAACCTCTTCTCGGGCTGGTGGCCGCCATGGCGCCGGCCATCGCCATGGGCAACCGTATCGTTCTGATCCCGTCGCGGGCTTTCCCGCTGGCGGCGACCGATTTCTACCAGATCCTCGATACCTCCGATATTCCGGCAGGTGTGGTGAACATCGTGACCGGTGACCCGGCGGCCCTGTCAGCCGATATCGCATCGCATCTGGACGTGGCGGCGATCTGGAATCTCGACGCTCCGGATCTGGACACGGCGATCGAAGCCGCGGCTGCGGGCAACCTGAAACGGACCTGGATGGCCTCCTGCACCGACGCCATGGCCGCCCGCGCGGCCTTGGCTCAGGCTACCGAGATCAAGACGGTCTGGGTACCCTACGGCGAATAACCGGACCAACATGAGCAAGAGGCGCTGCAATCATTGATCGCGGCGCCTCTTGTTCATGAACGGGTGTCCCCCGCGACATGGGACAAGATCGGCCCCCGCCCTTGGAGCGGTCGGGGTCTCGCGGGGCGTCAGTGCGCCGGGACGGTAACCGGATCCAACAGGGTCCGCCCGCCATCGACGGTCAGGATCTGCCCCGTCATGAAGGCCGCCGCATCCGAGGCCAGGAACTGAACTGCCTCGGCCACCTCGCCCGGTTTGGCGATGCGGTTCATCGGCGTATGATCGCGGATATCGTTCCGGTAGTCGGCATTCGTCTTGAGCGCGCCCATCAGGCTCGACGACAGGACCGACCCGAAGGAGACCCCATTCACCCGAATTCGGCGAGGCGCCAGCGCCACGGCAAGCGACCGGGTCATCTGGTCCAGCGCCGCCGTCGAGACCGAATAGCCGAGAAGTTCCGGGTGGGTCCGCCGCGCCGCAATGGACGACAGGTTGATGATCGACCCGATCGCATTCACCTCTTCATCCTTGGACGCCTCGGCCTGACGGATCATCCGCTTGGCGACCGCCTGGCTGAGCCGCAGCGACGTCATCAGGTTCTGCTCCAGCAACATCGCGACCGCGTCGCTGTCAGGGTCCAGCGGGTCCGAGGGTACCATCTGGCGGCAGGCGTTGATCAGGATGTCGACACGCTCGAAGGCATCCAGAGTGGCTGACAGGAGGTTGGCGACGGTCAATCGTTCGCGCAAATCCCCGGCAAAGGCGCGCGCGGTGCCGGGGCCACCGTCGCCCTTCGCTTCGCCCAGTTCGTCGCATAGCCGGGATTCGTCCATGTCGGCGAACATCACGTTCGCCCCCTGGTCGACGAAATGGCGAGCGATGGCCAACCCGACGCCGTTGGCGGCGCCGGTGACGATGGCGGTCTTTCCTGCGATGGAGAATGTCATGTGAGCATACCTGTCGGTCTGTGCCAGAAGGTGGTGACGGGGATGTTGGCGTAAGTCAGCGGCGTGCGGACGCCGTCGCTTTCTTTTGAGGTCGCCGCGCGGCGATGATCTTGAACCCCGGCGGGCCGTCAAGTTCGCGCAACTCGCGGAAGGCGGCGTTGAGCGGCGCCTCGTAGGGAAGGTGGCGGTTGGCCACCAGCCACAACGTGCCATGCGGCGACAAGAGCCGCGCCGCAGCCGCAATAAAGGAGCCACCAAGCGCCGGATCGGCGGCGCGACTGCTGTGGAATGGCGGATTCATCACCACGTGATCAAAGGGCTCGGGGTCGCTCCAGCGCGTTGCATCGGCCCAGTGAAACCGGGCCCTGTCGTCGCTGACATTCAGGCGGGCGGCTTCCAGGGCCGCGTGTTCGGCCTCGACCAGCGCGCATTCGGTGACGCCGCGCCGCTCCAGCACATGAAAGGCAAGATACCCCCAGCCGGCGCCCAGATCGGCGACCCGCCCTGACAACTTCGGCGGCAATGCCGCAGCCAGAGCGACCGACGCCGGGTCCGGACCGTCGGCCGAGAACATCCCCGGTGCCGTCATCCAGCCGCTGTCCAACCGTGTGACGGGCGGCAGCCCCCAATCGGCAAATGTGTCGGGCGACGGCATGAACTGAAAGATCTTTCCGTGCGCCTTTGAAAATGGTGCCGAAACCGCGACCCGCTGACGGATCTCGCGCAGGATGGAATCGATACCATCTGTCTTTTGACCGTCGACGATGATCACCCCGCCCGAGGCGCTCGCCTCGGCGATCAACGCCCGCGCCTCGGCCTTGGCGCGCGGCAGCATGACGATGGCGGCGGCGTGATCCCGGGGCGCAACGACACTTGTGGCATAGCCACGGTCGAGCCAGACGTCGTGGTCCGGGCGATTGCCCTGCACGATCTCGACGCGGTCGCGCGGCAACGCGGACAGGTCGGCGGTGGCACGAGGACGAAAGACGGCGATCTGCCCGGTCTGGGGAAGTTCGACGGACCCCGAGTGAAGGGCCATTGTGAGGCGGCTGTCAGACATGATCGCTTGGTGTAGCGTGAAGCCGCGGCAGCGTCACGCGCAAAACACGTTCGACAGTCCAGCCGTTCCCACAGGGCGTGCGGTTGCCCATCGCAGGGTCAAACATCGATGGCTGTCATTCCTTTTCCATCGTGCATTGCAGCGGATGCTGGTGGCGGCGGGCAAAATCCATCACCTGCGCGACCTTGGTTTCGGCCACCTCGTGACTGAACACCCCCACGACCGCGACCCCCTTCTTGTGGACAACCAGCATGACTTCGAACGACTGAGCGTGGGTCATGCCAAAGAAACGCTCCAGAATATGCACCACGAATTCCATTGGCGTATAGTCGTCATTCAGCAACAGCACCTTGTAGAGCGGTGGTCGCTGCGTCTTTGGCCGGGTCTTGGTGGCCACACCGACATCGTCATCGGTCTGGTCATCATCGCGGTCGGACATCAAAACTTCGCTGAAGCGGGTCAAGGCGCGGTGCGCTCCATTGGCTAATAGTATTTCGGGTGCTGAGACCGGTTATATAGGGGCCAGATGCCATCTGAAAAGACTTCAGGTGCGAATGACCATAGAGTTTCACCATGAATATCACGACAATCGGCTTCGATGCGGACGACACGCTTTGGCACAACGAGCGTTTCTTCGTGTTGACCCAGGATCGATTCGCCGAACTTCTGCGGGACTATTCCGACCGCGGAACGCTGGACGACCGCCTGCTGGAGGCCGAGACGCGGAACATCGGGCACTACGGGTACGGCATCAAGGGCTTCATGTTGTCGATGATCGAAACGGCGATCGAGGTGACGGACTCCCGTGTACCGGCCAGCGTGATCCAACAGATTCTCGAAATCGGCCAGGAGATGCTGCGCCATCCGATCGAACTGCTGCCGCATGCGCGCGCAGCGGTTGAAGCGATGGCCGCATCGGACCACCGAGTCGTATTGATCACCAAGGGCGATCTTCTGGACCAGGAACGCAAGCTGGCCGAATCGGACTTGCGGCAATTCTTCGACGGGGTCGAGATCGTGTCGGAAAAGACCGCAGCGGTTTACGAGCGGATCTTTCAGGATCGCGGTGACGGTGCGCAGCGCGCAGTCATGGTCGGAAATTCCATGAAGTCGGATGTTCTGCCCGCCATCGCGGCCGGATCGTGGGGCATCCATGTACCGTTCGATCTGGCCTGGGCACTGGAGCACGCCGATCCACCGGTGGGAAACGCACGTTACCGGACCATTAACGACCTCGGAGAATTGCAGGGGTTGATCGGCGAGATCGGTTGAGATCTAGTGCACCGCTTGCCCCGACCGGCCACATCTTGTGATGTTGCGTGAATGTCACCCGAAAAGACATTGAAATAGAACACTTTTCGAGACTCGGATTGCGTGTTAGCGTGAGCCAAATCAAAAAGGTTTCCGACCCTGAAAACAGGGCGGTTCGAGGCAGACAGAGGCAGAACGTCATGATGAGCGTTAGTGGGCGAAATGCCCTCTTCCTTCCTGTATTTTTAGTGTTGTTCTTTGTTGTTCTCTTTGGTGCCAGCTTTCGGGCAGGCGCTGCACCCTTTGCATCGATGGTGATGGATGCGCGCACCGGCGAGGTGTTGCAGTCAACCAATGCCGACACCCGGTTGCATCCGGCCTCCCTGACCAAGATGATGACGCTCTACATCGCCTTCGAAGCGGTGGAACATGGCGAAATCGGACTGGATACCAAGGTCACGATCTCCCGGAAGGCGGCCAACGAAGTGCCGTCGAAACTGGGGCTCAAGGCTGGGCAGAAGATCGAATTTCGCTACCTGATCCGGGCCGCCGCAGTGAAGTCGGCCAATGATGCCGCCACCGCAATCGGCGAAGCCATCGAAGGGAGCGAATCTGCCTTTGCCCGACGCATGAACCGGACGGCGCAAGCGCTTGGCATGACCCGGACCACCTTCAAGAACATGAACGGCCTGACGGAATCAGGGCACCTGTCAACCGCGCGCGATATGACCATCCTCGGGCGCCACATGTTCTACGACTATCCGGCCTACTACAATCTGTTCTCGCGCCGCTCCACCGATGCAAAGATCCGTCAGGTCTCAAACACAAACCGCAAGTTCCTTGCCGCCTACAAGGGCGCCGACGGGATCAAGACAGGCTATACAAACGCTGCGGGGTCCAACCTTGTCGCCTCGGCACAGCGGGGTGACACCAGGATCATCACCACCGTCTTTGGTGCAACATCCAGCGCAGCCCGCAACGCCAAGGTGGCCCAACTGATGGACCTGGGCTTCAAAAAGGCACCCAAACGGGTCGCCGTCCGCAAACCTCAACTGCCCAACTATTCCCGCACATCGTCTCCCGGCCCTGGCAGCAAGACAATCGTCGTGGCCAAGGCCGTGTCCCGGTCCATGCGCCCGGTCGCTCGCCCGAGCATTCCGAACGCGGCGGCAGAGGTCCAGACTGCAGCACTGCAGTTGGGCATCGAAGCAGCCGTGGCATTGGCCGTCTCGACCGCCGTAACGGTCAAGTCCGACCCCAAGGCCCAACTGGGAACGGCCACTGCATCCGCTGCGACGGCACTGTCGGCGAACATCACGCTTGCCAGCGCTCCGGTGCCCAAGCCGCGACCGCGCAAGATCAATTTCGCCGCTGCCAAGCCCGCCGCAAGTCACGATTCGGATCTTCAGGTGGTCACCCGGGTGTCCACGTCTGGCGGCCATCATTGGGGCATCAACGTCGGCAAGTACCCATCGCGCTATTCCGCAGAGCGGGTTCTTCTGAAAACCGCATTGAAGGAGATGGCAACTCTGGATGGGGCTCTTCGCAAGGTGTCCCAGAGCAAGTCCGGGTTTGACGCGAACTTTGTCGGGTTGAGCGAGGATCAAGCTGATCTCGCCTGCCGCAGACTGGAGGCCCGTGGCGAGGAATGCACGACCTTCGGCCCAAGCGGGACCTGACCGTCCGCCAAACGCGTCCCAGATCCCGACATCGGCCCTATGGGCGGACACCTGTCCGCCCCTTCCGCCAACAATGCCGTGAACGCGACACGCTCGGTCGATCCAGGGCCCCGATGTTCGGTTCATTCTGGGCGAGCAAACTCGATCACAGTTCTGTCGGCACAGACTCCTGACTTCAGTGGGTCATCCGCCCAACAGGATCACGCGCGCATTCTATTCCTTGGGGTGATCGTCATAGTCGGACGACAGGATTCGGTGACTGTCACCCTCCGGGTCGTCGTACTGATCCGTCTTGATCGTCCAGAAGAACGCGGCAAGTCCGATCCCGCCAAGAAACAACGAGATCGGAATCAGAAACGCCAGAACTTCCATAGTGTTACCTCAGACGGAGCGAATTGAGCGACACGGTGATCGACGACGCCGACATCGCCAGGGCTGCGGCGAGTGGTGTTGCGAAACCGGCAATCGCAATCGGCACGGCGATGAAATTGTAGAGCGTCGCGATGGAAAAGTTCTCCTTGATCCGCCGAACCGCGGACCGCGATGTGGTCACCGCCGCCGAGATCGGCCCGATATCCTCGCCCAGCAATACGATGTCGGACGCGACGCGCGCGGCATCCAGCGCGGTTGCCGGAGAGATCGACGCATGGGCCGCGGCCAGGGCGGCGGTGTCGTTCAGGCCGTCGCCGACCATCAAGACCCTGTGGCCGTCAGCGGTCAGCGCATTGACGCGAGCGACCTTGTCGTCCGGCAACGCCTCGGCCATGACATCCTCGATGCCCAACCGCGCCGCAAAGGCCCGCACCGCAGGCTCTGAGTCGCCGGAGATCAACAGGACCGTAAGCCCCGCCTGCCTGAGCCCTTGTACGGCTTGTTCGGCACCCGGGCGCATCCGGTCCGCAAAGCTGAACCGAACAGGTGCTTCGCCCTCCATCAACAGCCAGGCAGAGGTTTCCGCCGACGCCGCGGCGCCGACCCAAGCTGCACGGCCCAGACGCACCCGACGCCCTTGCCACAGGCCCTCGGTCCCGTAACCCGGCACCTCGACAAGGTCGCCCACCGGTTCTGCGACAACCCCTGCGGTGGCCACGGCCTGACTGAGGGCGCGGGACAACGGGTGAGAGGAAGCCTCCGACAGCCCGGCCACGATGGCCAGTGTCCGCGCGTCGTATTCGCCAACACCCTGAACCTCGGGCGTTCCCAGCGTCAGCGTGCCGGTCTTGTCGAACACAACGGTATCTACCTCGGCCAGACGTTCCAGCGCGGTGCCGCTCTTGATCAGCATGCCCTTCTTGAACAGCCGCCCAGAGGCCGCGGTGGTCACCGCCGGCACGGCAAGGCCAAGTGCACAGGGGCAGGTGATGATCAGCACCGCAGCGGCAATGTTCAGCGCCAGTCGTGCGTCCCAAGTGTAGAGATACCAGCCCACCGCCGCCGCAAAGGACAGAATGTGCACACCCGGAGCATAGAGCCCGGCGGCCCGGTCGGCGAGCGAGGTGTAGCGGTTGCGTGTCGTCTCGGCCATCGCAACAAGGTCTGCCATCCGGTGCAGGGAACTGTCCTTGCCAGCGGCCGTGACCCGCACGGTCAATGGCCCGGTCAGGTTGACCTCGCCTGCGCTGACCTCGCGCCCAGGTTCGGCAAAGACTGGCAGGGTTTCACCGGTCAGCAACGAACGGTCCAGTTCCGAGACGCCCTCGGCGATCACACCGTCCACTGGCATCCGGCCTCCTGGACGCACACGAATCAGGTCGCCCGGCCGAAGCTCCGAAACATTGACGCTCTGCTCCGCGCCATCGACCAATTTGTCGGCGCGCGGCACCTCCAGGGCTGCCAGTTCCTCTGCCGCGGATCGGGCAATGGCGCGGGTCCGGTGGTCAAGGTAGCGACCGCCCAACAGGAAAAAGGTCAGCGAAATCGCCGCGTCGAAATAGGCGTGTTCGCCCGAATGGGCCGTTTCATAGAGAGATGTGCCCAGGGCCAGCAGGATCGCCAGCGTGATCGGCACGTCCATGTTCAGGCGGCCCCGGCTCAGCGCGGCCCAGGCGTTGCGGAAAAACGGTTGCGCCGCAAAGGAAACAGCCGGAATCGCGATCGCGGCCGAGATCCAATGGAACAGGTCCCGCGTGGCATCCGCTGCCCCGGACCACACCGCGACGGACAGCAGCATGACGTTCATCGCGGCGAATCCAGCCACCGCAAGGCGCATCAACAGCTCGCGCCCCTGCTTGTCCGTGGCCGTCGAGCTAAGCGCCGAACTGTCAAGCTCGTGGGCAGTGTATCCCGCAGCGGCAACGGTTTCGATCAGCGCCTCGGGTGTGACATCCGGGGCAGCCTCTACCGTGGCGCGCTTCAGGGTCAGGTTGACCCGGGCCGAGGTTACCCCCGGATGCGCCTCCAATGCCCGTTCGACGGTCGAGATGCAGGCCGCACAACGAATGTCCGGCAGGGACAGCATCAGCGGGCCGTCACCGGTCACGTCCGCCAACGCCCCGCTGGCCGCCAGACGACGTGCCATCGGGGCAGCGTCGCATGCTGGACAAGCGGATATCGTGGGAGCGTGTTCGAACGTGCTGTCAGACATTTCAGGTCATCTGACGAACAAGGCAAGTCTCTGCCGAAACCGCGTCCCATCCGGCGCGGTCGCGACAAGCCGAACGTTCCAGTTTCCCGACGCAAGCGCCACCGGCGCGGTGAACTTTCCGTCGAAATAGGAGAATTCGGGTTCGATATCGTCCTTCACGTGGGTTGCCCGACCAACCGTCGCTTCCAGGGTATCCACCTCGACCGGATAACCGTTGCGGCCGGTAAAGGTGATATGAAGCATATCATCCTCCACGTCCGCGACCGCTTTCCAGCCGAGCGCCTCTTGCGCGACACGATCAGCATCGAAGCTTTGACTGGCGACGTAGCTGTTTTTCACCTCAAGGCCGGGAAAGGTCCCCACGGCCAGCACGGCCATCGTGATATTGACCGCTATGATGACCCCAAAGGCAGAGGCGGTGATGATAAAGACCTTGCGACCAGTAAGTGGCATATCAGCGTGCTCCGGTTCCGTTGAACGTGGAATCCTTATGCACCCGCTCGCCATTCGACAAGTCCTCGATCCAGAAACGGATGTCGGTCCGATTGGCGATGGCAGCTTCGCTGCCCTTGGGAGCCAACACATAGATCCGCTGTTTCATGGTGCTGTTGGACGGCACCATGAAGCTCTCGTAAGGGGTCCCCTCGACGGTCAGGCGCAGATCCTGTTCATCGACCTTGAGCGTGACACGGAATCTACGATCCTCACCGTGCTTGTTGCGCAGGCCAAAGTCATAGCTGTTGCGGATCGTACCGTCGGACATGGTCACAAAGACCGGCTGACGGATCGGGTGCACGGTGGCCGATATATCCGGACGGACGAACAGCATCACCACCAGTCCGACACCAACCGCGGTCCATAGTGTCGTGTAGAGGACCGTGCGCAGGCGGAAGATGTGTTTCCAGACCGATTTCGGCGTGGCCCCAGCCCGTTCGCTTATCTCGTCGCTGAGGGCCATGTAGTCGATCAGACCGCGAGGCTTGCCGATCTTGTCCATGATGTCATCGCAGGCGTCGATGCACAGCGCACAGGTGATGCATTCCAACTGCTGACCATCGCGGATGTCGATGCCCATCGGGCAGACATTCACACAGGCCATACAGTCGATACAATCGCCCTGGTCGCTTTCGACGCCCTTCTTGCGGTGCTTGCCACGCGGCTCTCCGCGCCAGTCCCGGTAGCCAACTGTCAGCGTGTCCGTGTCCATCATCGCGCCCTGGATCCGAGGCCAGGGGCACATGTAGATGCAGACCTGCTCCCGCATGAACCCGCCAAAGATCAACGTGATCACGGTCAGCACACCGATGGTCGTGTAGGCAACCGGGCTGGCATTCAGGGTGACCAGGTCCTTGAGCAAGGTAGGCGCGTCGGTGAAATAGAATACCCAGGCACCGCCCGTCGCCAGCGCGATCAGGAACCAACTCACGTACTTCGTGGCACGCAGCCGGAGTTTTCGAGCATCCATCTTTTCCTGACGGTGCAGGCGCAGTCGCGCGTTCCGATCCCCTTCGATCCACCGTTCGACAAGGATGAACAGGTCGGTCCAGACCGTTTGGGGGCACGTGTATCCGCACCAGACCCGACCAAGGGCCGAGGTAAACAGAAACAGCCCCAACCCCGCCATGATCAACAGGCCGGCCACGAAATAGAACTCGTGCGGCCAGATCTCGATCCAGAAGAAAAAGAATCGCCGATTGGCGAGATCGACCAGAACGGCCTGATCAGGAAGGTTCGGGCCGCGATCCCACCGGATCCAGGGCGTCAGGTAGTAGATGCCCAACGTGACGATCATGATCGCCCACTTGAGGTTGCGGAACTTTCCGCTGACCTTGCGGGGAAACACCGGCTCACGGGCCGAATAAAGCTGTTCAGGCTGGCTGCCAGTATCGCTCACGGAAGCTCTCCGATGGCTAGGGGTTCACAATTCGCCCGTTGTATGGGGGGCCGGGAAAAGGCGTCTTTGACATGTGTCAATAGAATGCGCGCGTTCCTCCTGTCCACCAACACTTAGCAAAAAACCGGATCGCGGACCCTGCGCCCGCGTGTCGCGCGCGGCTTTGTGAATGCATATTTGGGATGTGGACATAAAGGCGCCCCGACTCTCCTAGGAAACGCGCGAACAGGACGGAGAGCCGAGGCGTATCTTCCAGGGGAGGACACCCTCTGGAAACGCTATGTTGTTGGGGCGATGATGTGTCGTTTGATTTGAAACATCGTCGCCGTTGACCTATTTCTACGAGCAAGCGTGGCCTCACACTTTGATCCAGATCAAATGCTAATATAAGATGCGCCTTTTCGTACGCATGGCCGCCATGACGTGACGGAAGAGCTCACACTGGAATCACCTCCAGAAACGAAGAACGCCCCGCCCCTGGATGCATGAGGGGCGAGGCGCTGTGATTGCGCGGAGAACCGTCCGTTACTATTCGGACTGAACGCCACCACCAAGGCCGTGGACATAGGTAGAGACCGCACGGACCATGGCCTCGTCGACCGCGGATTCCGGGGCACCACCACGCGGCGGCATCACGCCGCCACGCCCGTTCCAAATGGTCTCCGTCAGGGTGACGTCGTCACCACCGTAGAGCCAGATGGCATCGGTCAGATTGGGCGCACCGACCGAGATTTCACCCTTGCCGTCTTCCATGTGGCAGGACGCGCAGTTGTCCATATAGATGGTCTCGCCAGGAGCAGCCAGGGCCGCGTCATGTTCCTGATCCGAGATTTTCTGAACATAGGCAACCACCTGTGCGACCTCGTCTTCCGTCAGCAACTCGTCCCGACCAAAGGCGAGCATGTCGCCGAACCGGGAATCGTCGTTGTGGCGAATGCCGTAGCTGATCGTCGTGTGGATCTCTTCGATCGTTCCGCCCCAGAGCCAGCTGTCGTCCAGCAGGCTGGGATACCCCGCCGCCTGCGCACCCTGAGCGCCGGCACCGTGGCACTGCGCACACCAGGTCCGGAACACAGCTCCACCGGCGTTCTGGGCATAGCTGAGAAGTTCCGGGTCCTTGGCGATATCCGGCAATTCAGTTTCCACCAGTTTCGCCTTGATGGCCGCGTTGGCATCTTCGAACCGGACGATTTCGGCGGCCACGTCAGCCCGGGTAGACTTGCCCAGCAGCCCGGCCGTTGCACCGTTCACCAACGGCCATGCAGGATAGAGCACCGTGTAGATCAGCGCCCATATCACGCAGCCATAGAACGTCCACAGCCACCAGCGCGGCATCGGGTTGTTCAGCTCCTCGATCCCGTCCCAGCTGTGACCAGTCGTGCCGACCTCGTCCTTCTTCTTCTTTACGGGTTGTTTGCTCATTCCCGAACCTCCTTCGGGTTCATTTCCGTCGCATTCTCGTCAGGCGAGTCTTCGTGGCGGAAGATAATGTTGGCGCTGTCGCGATGCTCCTTGGCGCTTCCTGGGCGAAACGCCCAGAAAACGACACCAAGGAAGAAGAGCGTCATGAACAGAAGCATCCAGCTGTCTGCAAATTGACGCGTCAGGGAGTATGTATCCATGCCCCCTGGCTCCCTAACGGCTTGCGACGGGCGTGAAGGTCGAGAAGTCGACGAGCGTGCCGAGCATCTGGAGATAAGACACCAGAGCGTCCATCTCCGAAATACCAGGCCGGCCGTCGAAGTTGCGCACCTGCGCCCCCGGGTACCGTTCCAGCAGCGCATCGTAATCGCTGTCCGGATCCGCCTGGGCGGCGAAGTCGGCCCGCGCGGCCTCCAGCATCTCGTCGGTGTAGGGCACGCCAACCGCACGGTTGGTGCGCAACACATCCTCGATATACTTGCCGTCAACCATGCGGTTGAGCAGGAAGCCGTACTTCGGCATCACCGATTCCGGCACCACGGACTGTGGGTCGGTCAGGTGATCGACCTGCCAGTCATCCGAATACCGACCGCCAACGCGAGCGAGGTCCGGACCGGTCCGCTTGGATCCCCACTGGAACGGGTGATCGTATTGCGACTCGGCTGCCAGCGAGTAGTGACCGTAGCGCTCCACCTCGTCGCGCATCGGACGGATCATCTGGCTGTGACAGACATAACACCCTTCACGGACGTAGATGTTGCGCCCCTCCATTTCGAGCGGGGAGTAGGGGCGCACGCCCTCCACATCCTCGATCGTGTTTTCCAGATAGAACAGAGGAGCGATTTCCACGATGCCACCAATGGTGACAACGAGGAAGCTGAGAGCCAGCAGGATCGTCGCGTTGGTTTCGATGATCTTGTGCTTGTCGATAAGGGCCATCTTGCGTCCCTCCCTTATTCTGCCGGAGCTGCAATAGGTGCAGCCGCGGCTTTCGGCTCGCCACGCGTCGCGGTGAGCCAGAGGTTGACGACCATGATGATGGCGCCGGTGAGGTACATCACCCCGCCCAGTCCACGCACAACGTACATCGGGAACTTCGCGGCAACGGTGTCGGCGAACGAATTCACCAGGAAGCCGTTGGCATCCACTTCACGCCACATCAGGCCTTCCATGATGCCGGTAACCCACATCGACGCGGCGTAGAGAACGATGCCGATCGTGGCGAGCCAGAAGTGCCAGTTGACGGCAGCCAACGAGTACAGACGCTCGCGGTTCCACAGCTTCGGGACCAGGAAGTACAGAGCACCGAAGGTGATCATGCCGTTCCAGCCGAGCGCACCGGAGTGCACGTGGCCGATGGTCCAGTCGGTGTAGTGGCTGAGCGAGTTCACTGCCTTGATCGACATCATCGGGCCTTCGAAGGTGGACATGCCGTAGAAGCCGATCGAAACGACCATCATGCGGATGATCGGGTCGGTGCGCAGCTTGTCCCAGGCGCCGGACAGCGTCATCAGGCCGTTGATCATGCCACCCCAGGAGGGCATCCACAGCATGATCGAGAACACCATGCCCAGCGTCGCGGCCCAGTCCGGCAGCGCGGTGTAGTGCAGGTGGTGCGGGCCGGCCCAGATGTAGAGGAAGATCAGCGCCCAGAAGTGGATGATCGACAGCTTGTAGGAGAACACCGGACGTTCGGCCTGCTTGGGCACGAAGTAGTACATCATGCCCAGGAAACCGGCGGTCAGGAAGAAGCCAACGGCGTTATGGCCATACCACCACTGGGTCATGGCATCCTGAACCCCCGAGAACAGCTGAACCGACTTGGCGCCGAAGATCGACACAGGCAGGCTGAGGTTGTTGACCAGGTGCAGCATCGCGACGGTCACGATGAAGGACAGGTAGAACCAGTTGGCGACGTAGATGTGCTTTTCCTGGCGCTTGAGAATCGTACCCAGAAACACGGCCAGGTAGGCGACCCAGACGATCGTCAGCCAGATGTCCACGTACCACTCGGGTTCTGCGTATTCTTTCGACTGCGTCGCACCCAGCAAGTAGCCGGTCGCGGCAAGCACGATGAACAGGTTGTAGCCCCAGAAGACGAACCACGCGAGGTTGCCGCCCCAGAGCCGCGCGGCACTGGTACGTTGAACCACGTAGAACGACGTTGCGATCAGCGCGTTGCCCCCGAAGGCAAAGATCACAGCGCTGGTATGCAACGGCCGCAGTCGGCCAAAGTTGGCATAACCCTGTGCCCATTCGAAGTTGAGCACCGGAAAGGCGAGTTGAAATGCGATGAACGTGCCGGCGAGAAAACCGACAACGCCCCAGAAAGAAGTAGCGATGACGCCGTATCGTACAACCCCATCCATATATCCCGTTGTCTCCGCAACGGCTTTCGGCTCGTCGATCTGGCGGACCAGCCACACAAAAGCTACGCCGGAGGCGAGCATGATGATGATGGCATGGACCAGATAGGCGGCGTCACGCGCATAGTTGGCCGCGATTGCTGCGCAGAGCGCAACGAGGCCAACCAAGGCGATCTTGGCGTAATCCCACATGGTGTGTCCCTTGTTTATTATTTGGAGAAGCGCACACGTCTCCCCACGAGTTCCTTGACTGCTTCTGATGGTACGGGGCAAGCCCCGCTTTGATCTAGGTCAATGTCGTCGCAGGCTGTGCTTGAGACAGGTCAATGCGCGACACTTCGAGTGCATCTAAACTCCGCCATAGCAACGAAGCGGCTGGAGTTGGAAATAATGGCCTATAAATCGATACTTACAATTGTCGCGGGCGCCAACCTCAATGACGCCGCACTTGAGGGGGCAGTCGGCCTGACGCAGGCTCAGGACGGTCATCTGGACATTCTTGCTCTCGGAATCGATCACTCGACGCCGGGCTACTATTATGCAGGTACAAATGCCCTCATCGAACAGGCCACACTCGAACGCGCCCGGCAAGAAGCAACCGAGTGCGAGGAGCAGATTCGGGCCGTGATGGCGAAACGTCAGTGTCGTTGGTCCTGTGAATCGGCGCTGGCCCAGATCGGAACGATCCAGACCATTGTCGGCAACCGGGCTCGGTTCTCCGATCTGGTCGTATTGTCAAAGCCTTATGGCAAGGACAAGGGCATCGCGGAAGAGGCGATTCTGGAGGCCGCCCTGTTCGCTGGGAATGTTCCGGTGCTGGTGCTGCCGCGCGACCAGGAGGTCAAACGCCCCGAAAAGGTCGTTCTGGCCTGGAACCAGAGTGCCGAAGCCATGGACGCCATTCGGGCCTCACTGCCGATGTTGCAGCAAGCCAGCCTGACCAACATCGTCATCGTCGATCCGCCCCGGCATGGCCCCGACCGGTCCGATCCGGGCGGAATGCTGTCGCAAATGTTGGCACGGCACGGGGTTCGGGCCGAGATTTCGGTCATTGCGGCCACCCTGCCCCGCACGGCAGATGTTCTGGCCCGCCATTGCGAGGATCAGCAGGCGGACCTTCTGGTGATGGGCGCCTATGGTCACTCGCGCTTCCGCGAGGCCATCATGGGCGGCGCGACACGCGACATGCTGGAAGCCGCGAATATCCCGGTGTTCATGAGCCACTGACCCCCTCGGGGCGGTTCTTTCCACCCCGGGTCGTCGTCAATAGGTCGAAGTGCGGTTGAGCATGTCGTCACGGACGAAGACGGCCATGCCCGATCCAAGCCAGCGAGAAGCCGCCAGCCCTGCCCGAGGGGCCCCTTCGCGCTGTCACTTTCGGCGCAAGTGAACCCGCGCCCATTCGAAACGCCGCCATTTCGTGCTACAGTCTGACCGGTGTTGCGACGTTTTTTTGCTTGAGAGGCAGCCATTGGCACGACAGGAATTCAGCCCCATCCTTCGCGACGAGGTCTTCCGCTGGAACGCCACGGACCTTATCCACCACGTCTCCGGCATCATGATCGATGAGCGCCACATGGCCGACAAGTTGGCCGGTCGGGTCTATTTCTGCGAGAACTGCAAGTTCTGCCAGACCGATCGGATGTATTTCGACATCGATCATCTCGTTCCGGACAGAGAGTTCCGAGACAGCCCGAACGCCTCGAATATCGTGCTGAACGCGATTGTTCTCTGCAAATCCTATGAAAGCGGCGCGCGCGGCTGCAACCAGACCAAGGGAGCACGGCTTTTTCCGCCTCCCGATGCCGGCCTCGCAAGGACCCGTCCCGAACTCGACCTCAACTATTGCGCCATGCACATGCGCGACGCGAATCGACTCTGGCCCTGATCCCGGTTCGGATCCGGCTCAGACGAGCATGCCGCCGTCGGTATCGTCGCCCGTTTCCTGCATCAGTCGTTCGAAATCCGGCACGTTGATGTGGCGCTTTCCGGCCAGTTCGATGACGCCCTCGCGCTTCAAGGCCGATACCTGTCGGCTGACCGTTTCCAACGTCAGCCCCAGGTAGTCCGCCATCGCCTCGCGGGTCAGCGGAAGGTCGAACTCCATTGCACCGCCGGTCTTGGAAAACTTCAGCGAGGCATCCCGCCGTGCGATGATGGCAAGCAGGCTGGCGATCTTTTCGCGCGCGGTCTTGCGGCCGAGCAGCAGCATCCATTCCCGCGCTGCGTCCAACTCGTCCAGAGTCATCTCCAGCAACCGCTGCGCGATGTGCGGCGTATTGCGCATCAGCTCCTCGAAGGGACGTCGGCGGAAACAGCACATCAGGACTTCGGTGGTCGCGGTCACATCATAGGAGGCCATCTCGCGGCCCGGCCGCCCCATGAAATCGGATGGCAACAGCAGGCCAACCATCTGGGTCCGCCCGTCCTCCAGCGTCTGACTGAGGGTCGCGATGCCGCTGACAACCGTGGCGACGAAATCGAGCTTGTCCCCCGTCCAGGCAATGGTCTGCCCGGCGTCGAAGGTCCGATAGTACTTGATTTCCTCAAGCAGGTTCAGCTCGTCAGATTCACATCGCGAACACACCGCCCGATGTCGGATCGGACAGTCAATACAGTCCATGTGGGTCAGTTCGATTTCCTGCATCTCCATCTGCGCGCGCCTTCTTGATCTTAATCAAGGCCCTCCAAGCGCCCTATACATAAACGTAGTCGCATGGAAACGGTATCACAACTTGCGAAGCTCGGACTTTTCGATGCCCGGGTGCCTCGCTACACAAGCTACCCCACCGCACCGCATTTCAAGAATGCGGTCGGCGATCGGGATTTCTCGAACTGGGTGAGCGCCTTGCCACCGGACTCGAGAGTTTCTTTATACATTCATATTCCTTTTTGTAGAAGGCTTTGCTGGTTCTGTGCCTGCCGGACACAAGGGACATCAACCCTGTCGCCCGTCGCCGCATATCTGGAGACGCTGAAGACCGAGATCGACCTTCTGGCCGCCGCATTGCCGTCCGGCGTCAAATTGTCCGCCCTGCACTGGGGTGGAGGTACCCCGACATTGCTGGCGCCAGAGATGATGACGGATCTGGCCGAATCGGTGTTCCGGGCAATCCCCATGGCCGATGACGGCGAGTTTTCGGTCGAGATCGACCCGAGCGAGATCGATGATGCACGGCTGGATGCTCTGGCCGCGGCCGGAATGAGCCGCGCCTCGATCGGGGTCCAGGATTTCGACCCCGAAATCCAGAAGATCATCGGCCGCGAACAAAGCTTCGAAGTGACCCAGGCCGCAGTGGATGGCATACGCGCCCGCGGTGTGACCAGCCTGAACGCCGACATCCTGTATGGCCTGCCCAATCAGAGCCGCGCAAAAATCACGGAAAGCGTGCAGAAACTGCTGTCCCTGTCGCCCGACCGGGTTGCACTCTACGGTTACGCGCATGTTCCCTGGATGGCACGCCGTCAGACTCTGATCCCTTCAAACTTGCTGCCTACACCGGAAGAACGCCTGACGTTGTTCGAAACTGCGCGCCGCCTGTTCCTGTGGGACGACTACGACGAGGTCGGCATCGACCATTTCGCGCGCAAGGACGATTCCATGGCCGTGGCAGCCCGCGACGGCACCTTGCGGCGGAATTTCCAGGGCTACACGGTCGATCCCGCGCCGGCCCTGATCGGACTTGGCGCGTCGGCGATATCGAGGTTCCCTCAGGGGTATGCCCAGAACGCTTCCGGCACCGGCGATTACACCAAGGCAATTCGCGCGGGCCGGTTCGCGACGGCGCGCGGCCATGCCTTTGCCGGTCAGGATCTGCTCCGCGCCCGGATGATCGAGACACTGATGTGCAACTTCAGCATTGATCGCGCCGAAATCATCCGCGACTGGGGCGCGCTGCCCGAACAGATGGACAGCTTCTTTGCAGATGTGAAACAGCAATTCGGGCGTTTCGTGACTGTCACAGACGCTGGCCTCGAGATCCCGGTCGATGGGCGGCCGCTGGCACGGATCATCGCGAAGGCCTTTGACGCCTACGAGATGGACAAAGCCGGCCACAGTCCCGCGATCTGACCGATCCGGCCGGGAAACTCGGCATCGCCCTCGTCCCGTGCCGGACGATCAGCCGTTGATGGCATTTTTTTTGGCAATTTCGGCCCCTGCATCGGGCCGAAACCCGGTTTCGTGCTTATGACTTGCAGTTCAAAGCGTTTTGGCGCTTTACCTTTGAGAACGCTCGAGGGTCAAAGCCATGCCGAAAAACAGTTCCAAATTCAACGCCAAGCTCACGTCGCTTCTGGACCAGATCTATCCCGAAGCCGACGCCAGCGCCCTCTCGCAACAGATCGTCGACGCCTTCTGGCCAGAGGGCAGCATGGTACGCAACCGTGCCCGCCCGCCCGGAAATACCTTGTGGGACGAAACTGACACGCTCGTCATCACCTACGGAAACTCCATCGTGGACGGGGTGCACAAGCCGCTCGACCTGCTCCGGCATTTCCTGGAGGAAAACCTCAGCGGTGTGATCAGCGGCGTGCATATCCTACCGTTCTTTCCGTTTACTTCCGACGACGGGTTCGCGGTGACCGATTACACCGTCGTGAACAGCAATCTTGGTTCCTGGTCCGACGTCAGCCGGATTGCGAGCGAATTTCGTTTGATGTCGGACCTGGTGCTGAACCATGTCTCCAGTTTTTCCACCTGGTTTCAGGAGTATCGACAGGGCCACGCACCCTATGACCGGTTCTTCTTCGAGGCCGACCCCGAAGACGACGTGAGCATGGTCGTCCGCCCCCGTACCTCGCCCTTGTTGCGCGAGGTCGAAACCACGATGGGCACACGACACGTCTGGTGCACGTTCAGCCACGACCAGGTCGACCTAGACTTTACCAATCCAGAGGTGCTGCTGGAATTCCTGCGGATCATGCGCCTGCATATCGACAACGGCGTGCGGATCATCCGCCTGGATGCCGTGGCCTTCCTGTGGAAAGAACTTGGCACCAACTGCATTCACCTGCCCCAGACACATGCAATCGTGCGATTGATGCGACTGCTGTTTGACTATGCAAAGGAACCGGTCGTCCTGCTGACCGAGACGAACGTGCCCAACGCCGAGAACCTCTCGTATTTCGGCAACATGAACGAAGCGCATTCGATCTATAACTTCTCGCTGCCGCCGCTGATCCTGCATGCGCTTCTGAATGGCACGGCAAAGCGGTTGAACCAGTGGCAGATGGGCATGCCGCCGGCCCAGCTTGGCTGCGCCTATCTGAACTTCACGGCGTCTCATGATGGCATCGGCATGCGTCCGGTCGAAGGCCTGCTGCCACAGGAAGAGATCGATGCGCTGGTGGACACCGTCCGCGCCTCTGGCGGGCTGGTATCGATGCGATCCCTGCCCGATGGCGGCGAGAAGCCCTACGAGTTGAACATCACCTATTTCGACTCGATGAAAGGCACGGTTGCTGGGCCGGATGACTGGCAGATGGAACGTTTCCTGTGCAGCCAGACCATCGTGATGGCGCTGGAAGGCCTGCCGGCCTTTTACATCCATTCATTGCTGGGCACCTCGAACGACCATGCGGGTGTCGAGAAGACCGGCGTCAACCGAGCCATCAACCGGCATCGTTGGGATTACGATGAACTGCGCACAGCGCTCGCGGATCCTGAAAGTGTGCACGCCCGGGTTCTGGCGGCCATGAAGGACCGCATCTCGATCCGCACCCGCCAAAAAGCCTTCCACCCCAACGCAACGCAATTCACGCTGCACCTGGGCGACCCGTTTTTCGGTTTCTGGCGGCAGAGCATCAACCGTGACCAGTCGGTCTTTGCGATCCACAATGTCACGGATCAGGCGATCACCCTGTCGGCCCTCGATATCAACCTGATCAGCGGCGAGACCTGGGTCGACCTGTTGTCGGGCGAGCCGATCGATCCCTCTGAAGGCGAGATCACCTTTGCGCCCTACCAGTGCCGCTGGATCAGCAACCGTCACTAGCCCCTTCGTCACAAGATCGTCTGGCGCGCGGAGGGTCAGAGGCGCCAGACCGCCAGCGCTCCAACAAGGGCAAGGTGCGCGGCCAGGATCAGATTCAGGCGAGTGCGAAAGGCCTCCTTGCGTGTCTTGTGCCGAAACACGACTTGCCCTGCCTTGGCGCCGACACTGCCGCCAAGCATGGCGACAAGCAGCAGCCTGCGCTCGGGCACCCGCCACCAATGGCGACCAGCACAGACCTTGTCCCAGCCAAACAACACGAAACAAATCAGGTTGATCGCCAGAAGACCCCACAACACGGACATCGCCGGCATCAGGCGGTCTCTGGCAGGGCGTCCCCAAGGTTGAAGGCGGCGGCGATCAGTTCGCGGGTATAGTCGGTCGTCGGCCGCGCAAAGATATCCTGCGCCGTGCCGCTTTCGACAATGTCACCCTGTTTCATCACGATCACCTTGTGGCTGAGCGCCCGCACAACCCGCAGGTCATGGCTGATGAACAGGTATGCAAGTCCATGCTTGGCCTGCAGCCGCCGCAACAGTTCCACGATCTGGACCTGCACCGTCATGTCCAGCGCCGAGGTCGGCTCGTCCAGGACCACAAGTCGCGGCTCCAGGATCATCGCTCGGGCAATGGCGATGCGTTGCCGCTGGCCACCGGAAAACTCGTGCGGATAGCGGTGCATCATGGCCGGTTCCAGCCCGACCTCCTCCATGATGTCCGCCACCATCTGGCGCCGGCCATGCGCCCCGTCTCGTCGATGGACGCCGAGCCCTTCCGCAATGATCTGCTCCACGGTCATCCGGGGGCTCAGGCTTCCGTACGGGTCCTGGAACACGATCTGCATGTGCTGGCGCAGATCGCGCAGTTGCCGTTGCGGCCGCCCCTGCACGTCTTCGCCCATGAAAATCACGGGACCCTCGGACGCAATCAAACGCATGATCGCCAGCGCCAACGTGGTCTTTCCAGACCCGCTTTCACCGACAATCCCCAGTGTCTCACCGGCGCGCACCGACAGCGACGCGGAATTGACGGCCTTCACATGGCCAACGGTCTTGCGCATGAAACCACGCTGGATCGGGAACCAGATCCTCAGATCCTTGGTGGAAACAACCTCTTCGGCACCTTCTTCGATCGGCGCCATCGTCCCGGTCGGCTCGGCCTCCAGGAGTTTTTTCGTGTAGGGATGCCGCGGGTTCGCAAAGATCTCGGCAGCCGGGCCGGACTCCACGATCTCGCCATCCTTCATCACGCAAACCCGGTCGGCGATCTTGCGCACGATTCCAAGGTCGTGGGTGATGAACAGCAAGCTCATCTGCTCGGTCTTCTTCAACTCGGCAAGCAACTCGAGGATCTGCGCCTGGATCGTCACGTCCAGCGCGGTTGTGGGCTCGTCCGCAATCAGCAGATCAGGGCCGTTGGCCAACGCCATCGCAATCATCACCCGTTGACGTTGTCCGCCCGATAACTGGTGCGGATAGGCGCCCAGCCGGCTCTCCGGGTCACGAATGCCCACCTTGAGCAGCAATTCCAGCACCCGTTCCCGCACAGCATCCCCGACCAACCCTTGGTGCAGCGTGATCGACTCTGCCAGCTGCCGTTCCAACGTGTGCAGCGGGTTCAACGAGGTCATCGGCTCCTGGAAGATAAAGCTGATGTCGTCGCCTCGTACGTCTTGCAAGTCGGCTTCGGGCGCCCCGACCATCTGGGTGCCCTTGTAGTCGATCGACCCTGAAATCGTGGCATTCTCTCCCAGCAGCGACACCGTCGACAACGCCGTCACCGACTTTCCCGATCCGGATTCCCCCACCAGCGCGAGCGTTTCACCCTCCGCAACGTCAAAGGAAACGCCTTTCACGGCCGGGATGTCCCGTCCGTCTTGGCGAAAGGAAACGCACAGATCGCGCACTGTCAGAATGTTACGCATGGACATCCATCATCCCCTGACCGGCGAATGCACAGCGCCCGCCCTTGTTTTTGATCGAACTACCCACGGGAGGAGCGTCCCGAGCCGGGATGCGTGAAGGGCGGGCAGACCCGATCCACCCATGCGGCGCGCACTCATTGAAAGGTCTTCCGCGGGTCGAACGCGTCGCGAACGCCCTCGAAGATGAAGACGAGCAACGACAGCATGATGGCAAACACGAAAAACGCCGTGAACCCCAGCCAGGGCGCCTGCAGGTTCTGCTTGGCCTGCAACGTCAGCTCGCCCAGCGACGGCGCAGAGGATGGCAGGCCAAAGCCCAGAAAATCCAGCGAGGCCAGCGACCCGATGGTCGCGGTCACGATAAAGGGCAGCATGGTCAATGTTGCCACCATGGCATTGGGCAACATGTGCCGGAACATGATCTTCCAGTTCGACACGCCAAGTGCCTTGGCCGCCCGCACATATTCGAGGTTCCGAGCCCGCAGGAATTCCGCCCGCACCACGCCCACCAGCCCTGGCCATCCGAACAGGACCGTCAGGAACACCAGCAGCCAGAAACTTCGCCCAAGGATCGCGAACATGATGATGATGATATAGAGCGACGGCGTGCTCACCCAGATCTCGATGAATCTCTGGAAAAACAGGTCGACCCAGCCGCCGAAATACCCCTGCACCGCGCCTGCGATGATCCCGATGATCGACGAGCAGACGGTGACGATCAGCGTGAACAGGATCGACAGCCGGAAGCCATAGATCACGCGGGCCAGAACGTCCCGGGTCGCATCGTCCGTGCCCAACCAGTGCTCCGCGTCAGGTGGCGAGGGCGCGGGCTGGCCCAGGTTGTTGGGCGTGTTGTAGCTGTAGGGCACGGGTGGCCACAGCATCCAGCCCTTCACGACTGGTTCGCCGTTGATTTCGGTCGCGCCGTCGTTCACCTGCGCGATGACCTCGTCGGGGCTGTCAAAGCAGTCCTCCAACCCGCCCGACACGATCAGGCATTGGACCTCGGCGTCGCGATAGACGGCCTCTGTCGGGAAATCCCCGCCGAACGCCGTCTCGGGATAGAATTGCTGGATCGGAAAGAAGAATTCGCCGCGGTGCTGGATCAGGATCGGCCGGTCATTCGCGATGAACTCGGCAAACAACGACAGCACAAAGATCACCGAAAAGATCATCAGCGACCAATAGGCCCGTCGGTTCCGCTTGAAATTTCGCCAGCGGCGCTGGTTCAACGGCGACAGGGTGAACAGCCCGCGCTTGGGTTCGGCATAGGTAGAGGGGGCACGATCCGTCATCTCACACCTGCCGGCTCTCGAAGTCGATCCGCGGATCGACAAGGACATACATCAGGTCGGACAGGATGCCGACCAGCAGGCCGATCAGCCCGAATACATAGAGCGTGCCGAACACAACGGGATAGTCGCGCGCCACGGCCGCCTCGAATCCCAGCCTGCCCAACCCGTCGAGCGAGAAGATCGTCTCGATGATGATCGAGGCGCCAAAGAAGACCGACAGGAAGGCCGCTGGAAATCCCGCGATCACGATCAACATTGCGTTGCGGAACACATGACCATACAGCACCCGGCTTTCCGACAGGCCCTTGGCCTTGGCGGTGATCACGTATTGCTTCTTGATCTCGTCCAGGAACGAGTTCTTGGTCAGCAGCGTCAGCGTGGCAAAGCTGGAGATCGTCGAGGCCAGAACAGGCAGGGTGATGTGCCAGAAATAGTCGCCGATCTTGCCCATCAGGCTCATGTTTTCCCAACCCTCGCTGACCAACCCCCGCAACGGGAAGATCTGCCAGTAGGATCCGCCCGCGAACAGCACCAACAACAGGATGGCAAACAGGAACCCCGGGATCGCATAGGCCACGATGATGAAGCCCGACGTCCAGGTGTCAAAGGGTGAACCATCCTTGACTGCCTTGCGAATGCCGAGCGGAATGGAGATGACATAGGCGATCAGCGTCGACCACAGTCCCAGCGTGATCGATACCGGCATCTTCTCGATCACCAGGTCGATCACCGAGATCGATCGGAAGTAGCTCTGGCCAAAGTCAAAACGCAGGTAATTTCCCATCAGGATCCCGAACCGTTCGACAATTCCGATCTCTTGCTTCTCGCAGGCATCGTTGTCGAGGTCAGGTTCGCCCTCGAAACCGTCGGCACAGACAATCCGGGCAAAGCCCATGTCGACTTCCAGATCGTCGAGGAAGTCCTGCGGCAGCCCGCGCGCACCAAGGTAGCGGTCGTCGCTGCTCTCGGCACCGGCGCCACCGCCAGCATCCGCGCCGCCTGCGATGCCTTCGAACACATCGCCTTCGCCCTCGACCTGGGCAATGATCTGCTCGATCGGCCCACCGGGAACGAATTGTGTCAGGACGAAATTGATCAGCATGATCCCGAACAGGGTCGGAATGATCAGCAGAATTCGTCGGAGAATATAGGCGCCCATCTAGGTGCTCTGCCCGCCTCTTGTTGTTGGTCTGACCTTATCTCAGAACACCCGCCGCCTTGAGTGCCTCGGCCTTGTCGGCGTTGTACCACCAGAAATCCAGATTGCCCAACGCATAGGGCGGCAGCGGATCGGGATGTTCGTACATGTTGAAATAGGCGACCGTGTGCTTGTTCTTGAACCACTGCGGCACCCAGAACCGTTCTGCCCGCAGCACCCGATCCAGGGCACGCACCCCGGTTTCGAGGTCCTCCTGGGTCTCGGCGGCGACAATTCCGTCGATCAGGACATCCACCGCTTCGGATTTCAGCCCCATCGCGTTGAACACCGACGAATCCGCGGTTTCAGAGCCGAAATACTGTTTCAACCCGGCGCCGGGGATATAGCTCATCGGGAACTGGTCGGTCACGATGTCGAAATCGAACGACCGCTCGCGGTTGGTCGCCTCGGCCTGATCAACCCGGATGTGCACCGCGTCGATCCCGGCGCGACGCAGGTTCTCGACATACGGGTTGATGACCCGGTCGAAGGTCTGGCTGTCGTTCAGAAACTCGACCTTCAGCGCCTTGCCGTCCTTGCTGCGCATCCCGTCGTCGCCCACAGCCCAACCGGCCTCGTCCAGCAGCGCCAGCGCCTTGCGCAGGTTTCCACGGTCGAGCTGCCGGGCGCCCGACACCGGCGCCATCGGCGGTTCACTGTCCAGCACTCCGGCCGGCAACTTGTCGGCGATCGGCTCCAGCAGCGCCAGTTCGGCGTCGGATGGGAGCCCCGTCGCGGCCAGGTCGGAATTGTCCCAGAAGGAGTTGATCCGCTCGTAGAGACCATAGAACAACTGCTCGTTGGACCATTCGAAGTTGAACATCAACGCGATCGCCTCGCGCACCTTGGGATCCTGGAACTGTGGCCGCCGCAGGTTCATGACAAACGACTGACCGGTGGCGATCGTGCCGTCATGCAATTCTGCCCGGATCACATGACCATCCGTCACCGCCGGGAAATCATAGCTCGTGGCCCAGTTCTTTGAACTCGCCTCGTTGCGGAAATGGTAGGTCCCCCCCTTGAAGCCCTCCAGCGCCACGTTGTAGTCCGCAAAGTATTCCAACCGGATGCTGTCGAAATTGTGCCGCCCGATGTTTTGCGGCAGGTCCTTGCCCCAGTAATCGGCGTTGCGCCGATAGATCGAGCGTTTGCCAACGTCCAGAACGTCCGGCACGTAGGGTCCGGAGCCAAGGAACGGGGTCATCGAGTTTTCTTCGAGATCCAACCCATTTGCTTCGTAGTGCGCCTTGGAAAACACCGGCAGCCCACCCACGGTCTGGATCAGGTCGCGTTTGGGCTCGTCTTCCATGAAGACATAGCGGATGCGGCGCTCGTCCAGCACCTCGGCGCTCTTCATTTGCTGGCGCAGCACAGAGCGGAAACTGGGCAGCCCCTTTTCGCGGAACAACTCGTAGGAAAACGCCACGTCTTGTGCCGTCACCGGGCTACCGTCGGAAAAGGCAGCCTCCGGGCGCAGGGTAAAGATCACCTCGCTGCGGTCCTCGGGGTATTCCAATGACTCGGCCAAAAGGCCATATTGTGTGCCGATCTCGTCGGCGACCCCTTCCAGCAGGGTTTCATAGGGCAGCGATGCCAGCCTGTCGCCCCGCCCCTTGATCGAATACGGGTTCATCGAATCGTAGCCGCCAAACCCCCAGATCGACATCTCGCCGCCCTTTGGCGCCTCTGGGTTCACATAGGCCAGATGCGCAAAGTCAGCGGGGTATTTCATCTCGCCGGGAAAGGTCGAGATCCCGTGTGACGTGACCCAGCCCTCCGGGGCAGCCAGCACAGCCGTGGACAAGGCCAACAGGGCCACCGCCGACGCCGCCAGTCTGGCGCGGGTCCGAAGGGCGGGCAACATGGCGGTCAGGGTCATCGTGGCATCCTTTTGGCGACAATCGACTGTTCGTGCCATAGGCTAGTGAGCCTGCAAACAGGGAACAAGGCGAGATTGCGTGAACTGTCGTGATCGGGCGGTTCCACCAGACCGATAGTTCTGAGACGACGGGGCACCAAGAGTTTGTACACGGCAGGTGTGATCGACCATAGGCAGCCTGACGTCAGGCTTCGTCAGGCTCTCCACCGGCCAGACGTGCCTCCGCCCTCAGGCAGGGCCGTGCCGCTGCGATATCACCCCCGTGCCCATTGCCGTTGGCCGACAAGGGCGGTCCGGGCAAAGCGGCCGAGCCCGGACCGCGACGTTCATTCCGACTGGCCGATGCGGAAAGGAACGGTGCCACATGTGCGCGACGGTTAACGTCCCGCCTCCTGCCGGACGTAAGAAAGGCCCCGTCGATCCTGTGATCGGCGGGGCCAATTCCCTTGATCAATCAAAGGTCGATCAGCCGTCCGGGTTTTCCAGGAAGGCGATGATGTCCGCGCGCTCTTGCGGCTTCTTGAACCCGGCAAAGGCCATCTTGTTCCCCGGCGCAAAGCCTTTGGGATTTTCGAGATAGCCGTCCAGGTTTTCCGGGGTCCAGACGTCGACAACGGCCGACAGGGCACCGGAATACCCCGAAAAGCTGCTGACAGCATCCACCGGACGATTCACGACCTGGTAGAGCGACGGGCCGGTCGCATTGGCGCCGTCCTCGAGCTTGTGGCAGGCTTGGCACTTCTTGAAGAGCTTCGCGCCCTTCGCGACGTCCGCATTCGCCAGAAGTTCGGCAAAATCGACCGGCGCAGCTTCTTCTTCAGAACTGCCTTCGTCATCCCCGGTGGGGATTATATAGGCCTGATGTGCCTCGTCGCCGTGGCCAGAGCCACCAACGTGAAACAGCGATTCCGCGGCCCAGACGCCAAGCAGAAAGATCAGGAGGGAGCCGCAGAGGGCTCCGGTGACCTTGGTGATAGTCATCGTGTCGAACATGTCGCATCCCGCTAAATGAACGTTTCGCGCATCTATCATGGTTCCGCCCACCCTGCGCAAGGTGTAGTTTTTCCCAAGGCTCGCCATATCGTCGCATCGCCTTGAAGTTGATAGCAGGTTTTCAATGACCAATCGCCCCCGCATCGCGTTTCAGGGAGACCCGGGCTCCTATTCCCACCAGGCCTGCCTGGACGCTCGCCCAGGCTACGAGGCCTTGCCTTGTCACACGTTCGAAGAAGCCATCGACGCGGTGCGTGACGGAGTCGCCGACCTCGCGATGTTGCCGGTCGAGAATACCACGTACGGCAGGGTAGCCGACATTCACCGGCTGCTCCCCGAAAGCGGCCTGCACATTGTCGACGAAGCATTCGTGCGGGTACGAATCGCGCTGCTGGCACGGGCAGGAACAGCGTTGGAGGATATCAACCTCGTCCGCGCCCACCTGGTTCTGCTGCCGCAATCGGCGGGCTACCTGAAACAACACGGCATCACGGGCGTC
Source organism: uncultured Tropicimonas sp. (assembly GCA_947495685.1). Lineage (GTDB taxonomy): Bacteria > Pseudomonadota > Alphaproteobacteria > Rhodobacterales > Rhodobacteraceae > Tropicimonas. The sequence goes on along the minus strand of CANLZY010000002.1, from coordinate 23,009 downwards.
GCCGCTGCAGACAGCGCCGGCGCGGCACGTTCGCTTGCGCAAACCGCCGCCCCCGGCGAGGGCGTACTGGCCTCGGCGCTGGCAGGCGAGATTTACGGGTTGGAGGTGTTGGCCTCGGACATCGAGGACCATGGCCACAACACGACCCGCTTCGTGATCATGTCCCGCTCGCCGAACCATGACCGCCGCGGGGATCACGGCATCATGACAACCTTCGTCTTTCAGGTTCGCAACATTCCGGCGGCGCTCTACAAGGCAATGGGCGGTTTCGCGACCAATGGCGTGAACATGACCAAGCTGGAAAGCTACATGGTCGATGGCTCGTTCTCGGCCACCCAGTTCTATGCAGACATCGAAGGTCACCCCGAAGATCGAAACGTTCGCCTGGCGATGGAAGAACTGGACTACTTCACCGATCGGTTGGAGATCTTGGGCGTCTATCCGGCAGATCCCCGGCGGCACTGACTCGGCGACCGGCCTGATCAGGCCCGCCTCCTGTGCAGGCGGTTCAACGGTCAGGCTGGCGAAGTGCTCACCGGAGCGGGTTTTCGGGCGCTGCGGACCGCTCCGATCCGGCACGAGGCCACCGTCTGATGCCCAACAAGCCCCGCGCATCGATCAACTGAGCCTCTGCACCAGATCTGCGCCACCGGCAGGCGCGCGCGAACGCGTTGATCGGTTCAGTTGCCTGCAATTGGACCGAAACCCTCAGTTATGGTACCTCTGAAGGCGTCGCCCGCGCTCGGCGCAGCGCGATTTGTCCACGTTTCATCCGCGCTGATCTCGCCGGATGCACCATTTCCTGACTGCAGACCGAGAATTCCGGAGCCTCGCATGGCCATTTCATACAAGATAATTGACGACCAAACGCTTCTCCAGACAGGCACGTCTGCGGACGAGACCTTTCGCGGCAGTCCGTTTTACGCGGGCGCATACCGGCAGAACGACGTCATCAAGGCCGGTGGCGGAAGCGACAACCTGAGCGGCGGTACGGGCAACAACATCTTTTACGGACAGGGTGGGGACGACCGGATTCATTTCGGGCAAACGGGGCTGTTCTACAAGGTTGGCGAATACGACCGCGCCTTTGGTGGCACCGGTGACGATACCTTCAGTCTCAACTGGGCAACGGTCGTTGGATCGCGCAATCATTACGTCAACGGCGGAGCGGGACACGACGATCTATATCTGCCGCTAGTAGACGTCGGCCTGAAGGTTTCCGGTGGGGTCGTCACCAGCCGTTTCGACAAGGCCACACTCGTGACCCTCAGCAACGTCGAGGAGCTTCGGACCTCTTCCCTTGACGATATCATCCAGACCAACGATGACCTGTTCATCATCCACTCCGGTCAGGGAAACGACAAGGTCAGCGTGCCCTCGGCCAATGCAGGCGCTTCCCGGCACGTCGTGTTCTTTTACGGTGGCGCCGGGGACGATATTCTGACGGGCGGTGACGGGGACGACTATCTGCATGACGGCGATGATCTGAACAACAAGCAGGCAACCCGACTGCCGTTCTATGACGACACGGACGTGTTGGCGGGCGGCGCGGGGCGCGATTTTCTGACGTCCTATTCCGGCCCGGATACCCTCAAGGGCGGAGGTGGAAATGATGTTCTGACGTCCCACCTCGGCGTTGACATCCTCAAGGGCGGCAAAGGAGACGATCTTGTCCTGTTTGTCCTGCAACCGTCCCCACTGGCACCCGAAGGACAGGCGCGCGGGCAGGCCGCTTTGGCCGGCCTCAAGATCGACGGCGGCGAGGACAAGGACGAGGTCAGTTTTTTCGGAACCCGGCTTTCGACGACCGGCGCGGACGCTGGCACGACCGATGGCGTAAAGGTCGACCTGGCCCGAGGGTTTGGGGTCGAACTGGGCACCGGCACGGAAGGACGCTTCGAGATCAAGCGGGTCGAGAACCTGACCGGGACGGAACGCGACGATGTCCTGCTGGGATCGTCAGTCAACAACAACCTGCACGGGGCGCCGGGCAAAGACCTCCTGAAGGGTCGGGATGGCAAGGACACGCTGGAGGGCGGCGCCGGCAAGGACACCTTGATCGGTGGCGCCCAGGCAGATCGTCTCGTCGGGGGCACCGGCGACGACAAACTGACCGGGGGCAAGGGTAAGGACACGTTCGTGTTCACCAACACATCCGGCCATGACACGATCACGGATTTCGAATCCTTCCGGGAGACCATCGAAGTGGCGGGGGCCAAGGGCCAGAAACTGTCGATGGACGACCTGAGAATCCTGCAATCCGATGACGGGACACTCGTCTCCATCTCCTTCAAGTCGTCGATCACCCTGCCGGGCGTGTCCACGACCGACATCGACGCGGGCGATTTTCTGTTTACCTGAGGGCCTGCCCAGTGGTCGAACAGGGTGCGCCTGTCCGAAACGATGCCTCTGGGGGCGACCGTTGGGATGTGCGCTGGCAACGACGTCACTGTCAGGTTGCCCGTTTGGCAATATCCTTTGCGAACCGGTGAACGCGCCCCTTGAAGCGCTTCGTCAGGGACGTCTTTGCCAGCCGCAAGGTCTGGATCATGACCCGGCCGGACAGCGACGTCGGCTTCAGATCGACAGCCAGCATCAGACGTGTCGTCTTGGGTGAAAGCGCGATCAACTCTGCCGAGACCGTCCCGTCGATCCCGCCGGTCCTTGACAAGAGGTGGAGGTGCGATGGCCCCTCGAACCGTGTGACACGGGTTTCAAGATTTCGTTGCAGAGAGTGGAATTCGAAAGACGCGGTCCAGCAGGACCCAAGCCCCAGTTCGGTTGGCTCAGCGGCGCGTGCGAGGTCGATTCCCTTGCGCTTTGCCATGCGTTCGAACTCGGTGGCATTGGTAATCGCGGCCCAGACAGTTGCGATTGGGGCTTCGATGTCTTCGCGGGTCGAAAGCTTCATGGGCCGTCCTGTTTCCAGTTCCTACTCGTTCACCATCCGGTCCCGGACTGCATGGCGCGCGGCGCTGTTTCGCGTCATTCCAGCCGGTCCGCAAGCCAGTTTGCCAGGATGAACCGCGCAATCGCGCCCTTACGGGCGGCCTTGATTCGCGGGTGATCCCCGGCAAAGATCGACAACATCTCTTCTCGGCTGACCCAGAGCGCCTCTTCGATCTCGGCCGGGTCGATGGTGATGTCGCGAGTCTCGGCCTGTCCGCGACACCCGATCATCAACGATGCCGGAAACGGCCATGGCTGCGAAGCAAGATAGTCGACCTCTCCCACCCTGACACCCGCCTCCTCGAAGACCTCGCGCCGCACCGCCGCCTCGATGGTCTCGCCAGGCTCGATGAATCCGGCCAACAGCGAGAACATGCCCTCCGGCCAACCCGGCGACCGGCCCATAAGGACGGAGTTTCCGTGGGTGATCAGCATGATCACAACCGGATCGGTGCGCGGGAAGTGCCGAGTGCCGCAGCCGGGGCAATGCCGTTGCCACCCGCCCTCTATCAGCCGGCTCTTCGCGCCACACCGGGCGCAGAAACCATGCGACTCGTGCCATGCCAGAACCGCTCGGGCTGTTGCCGCCAGCTCTGCGTCGCGTGGTGTCAACGCGGTCATGATACCCCGCAACTCGGCGAAACGGTGATCCTCGGGCAAACCGGGATAGCGCTGTTCCGACAGATCTACAAACGCTCCGACCGTGTCCGTTTCCTGATCCTCGGGCTCCCAACCAGAAATATCGACAGCGAACCACGGCACGCCGTCACTGCTCCCCAGGAACACCGGTGCTTCGCGGGCATGTTCCAGGGGCGCAGCCCCGGCTGGCAGGCCGGCCAAGGTCAGGTCGCTGTCTCCACTCACCAGCGGCTTGGCCCGCCACATGGGCAGGAAACGGGCCGCAGGATCGGCCGCCAGCACCTGCAATGCCGCTGGATCGGCCCGGAGTTCCGCCGCGCGGTCCAGCCCCGACCCTCCAAATGTCACCTGTTCCGCGATCTTCATACCGTTACTCCCGAACCTGTCGTCCTGCGCTCTTGGCACGACACGAACCGGATCGCAATTTTTCGGGCGTTCATGTGACAAATTCAACCCTGAGGTGAACAGACGTCGCAGGAATGCACGTTTCAGAATGGCCTTTCCGCCCACAAATCGCCTATCGGTCATTTGAATGTGATGGGATACCGTTACCCGAGAGAGAACAACTCAGGGGGACGACTCATGTCGCATCAAAACCAATTCAACCTTTCCCGCCGTGGCTTCCTGGCGGGCAGCATCGCAGGCGCCTCGTTGATTACGCTGCATCCTTATTCCGCCCGGGCCGCCACCAATCAGGCCCACTTGCGCATAATGGAAACAACGGACCTGCACGTCCATGTGTTCCCCTACGATTATTACTCCGACAAGCCGCGCGACACCGTTGGCCTGTCGCGCACCGCGTCGATCATCAACGACATCCGCGCCGAGGCGACCAACTCCATGTTGGTCGACAACGGCGATTTCCTTCAGGGCAACCCGATGGGCGACTTCATCGCCTACGAACGGGGCATGAAGGAAGGCGACATGCACCCGGTCATCACCGCGATGAACACCGTCGGCTTCGATGCCTCGACGCTCGGCAACCACGAGTTCAACTATGGCCTCGATTTCCTGATGAAGTCGCTTGCCGGGGCTGATTTTCCGATCGTCTCCGCCAACATCGCCAAGGAAAAGGGGTCCGACCCGACCAAGGACACCACGCTGCTGAAGCCCTACGTCATTCTGGACCGTGAGGTCACCGATGGCGCCGGCGAAACCCACGCGATCCGCGTCGGCATCATCGGTTTCGTGCCGCCGCAGATCATGAACTGGGATCGTCGCCACCTGGAAGGCAACGTCCAGACCCGCGATATCGTCGAGACGGCCCAAGCCTATGTGCCGCAAATGAAGGAAGAGGGCTGCGATATCATCATCGCGCTGTCGCACTCCGGAATCGGCTCTGCCGACCGCACCGACCTGATGGAAAACGCCTCCGTGCCGCTGGCCGAAGTCGATGGCATCGACGCCCTGATGACCGGCCACAGCCACCTCGTATTCCCCTCGCCGACCTACGCCGACTATGCTGGTGTGGATGTTGAAAAGGGAACGATCCATGGCAAGCCAGCCGTCATGGGCGGGTTCTGGGGCTCCCACATGGGCCTGATCGACCTGATGCTGGAGCGTGACGGAAACAGTTGGCGCGTGGTGAACTTCGAATCCACTGCTCGCCCGATCTCCAAACGCAACGAGGATCGCTCCTATACCGCCCTGGTCGAGGACGATGCCGAGGTTCTGGCATCTGTGCAGGATGTGCACGACGCAACGCTGGCCTACGTGCGCCGCGCCGTGGGCAAGACCGACGCGCCGTTGCACTCCTATTTCGCACTGGTAGCCGACGACCCATCGGTCCAGATCGTCTCCATTGCCCAGAAGTGGTACGTGGCCGAGATGCTGAAGGGCACCGAGTACGAGGGCCTGCCGCTTCTGTCTGCCGCTGCGCCGTTCAAGGCCGGTGGGCGAGGTGGCCCCGAGTATTACACCGACGTTGCCCCCGGAGACGTCGCGATCAAGAACGTCGCCGACCTGTACCTGTATCCCAACACCGTGCGTGCGGTGAAGGTCACCGGTGCACAGCTCAAGGGCTGGCTGGAACGCTCTGCCGGGATGTTCCTCCAGGTTGCCCCCGGTGCCACCGACGCGCCGCTGCTGAACCCGGAGTTCCCGTCCTACAACTTCGACGTGATCGACGGCGTGACCTACCAGATCGACCTCAGCCAGCCGTCCCGGTTTGGCCCCAAGGGCGAAGATCTCAACCCCGCGGCCACCCGGATCCTCAACCTTGCCTACGACGGCAAGCCGGTGACCGACGACATGGAGTTCGTCATCGCCACCAACAACTACCGCGCCTCGGGCGGCGGCGACTTCCCCGGCACCGGCGATACGATCATTCTGGAAGCGCCAGACACCAACCGCGACGTCATCGTACGGTATATCGTCGAACAGGGCACCATCAGCCCCAGCGCCGACGGCAACTGGACCTTTGCGCCGATGGAGGGAACGACCGTCCTGTTCGAAACCGGCCCGAAAGCTGCGGACTATATTGACGACGTCAAGGCCGTAACGATCGAGGCGGCTGGCGACGGCGCGGACGGCTTTGCGGCCTATCGCATCACGCTCTGATCTTCCTTGAAAAATGGCCTCGCGACCGCACCGGTCGCGAGGTCTTGTCCTATGGCATGGTCCATCAGGAACGGTTCGCCACCAGCAATCAGGGTTGGGAAGGCTTTCGCGCCACCAGGAAGAGCACCTTTGATCCCTCTGGTTGCAAACGGTAGTCCACCTCGAACCCGGCGGCCGTAATCGAACCGACCAGATCCTCAGTCGGAAAAAACCGCAGCTTTGGCAATAGCCCGACGGCATTGCCCACCGGCAGGATCATCTTGATCGGGTTCCATCCCGGCTCAAAGCAAATGGTGCTGGACACGAACACGCCGCCCGGCGCCAGCAAGCGGAAAACCTTGTCGATCACTGCATCGCGATCCTCCAGAAGATGCAGGATGCTCATCGCGAGGACCGCATCGAATTGATCGTCGGCAGCATCGAACGCCTCGATCGACGCCACCTCGAAGGTGGCATTCTCGATCCCGGCAGCGGCTGCCTTTTCACAGGCGATTTCGATCATGTTGCTGGAACTGTCGAGCCCAATGACATGCTCGGCATGTGGTGCGTGAACCAGCGCCGTCGATCCCGTGCCACACCCAAACTCCAGCACACGCGAGTCCGGCCGCAGGTAGTCCTGCGTTTTCGACAACTTCTGCTGATAGGCCTGCTCGTCGCGGATCGGCGTTCGGGCATACCGCCGCGCGATGAAATTCCAAAATCGTGTCGACGTACTCATGTCTTTGCTCCTGCACCGATCCGAACGGCGACTACCGCCCGAATGTGCGGTCACAGATCACGTCTTGACAGACTCCGTCAACCGCGCCGGTTCCATCGACGTTTCCCGCGTTTCAGCTTCGACAGGGGCGCGCCTGTCCCGTTCCAGGCCTCGACCCGAACGGTCGGTGGCCCGACCCGATAATACTGTCCGAAGTCATCTTCACGATGTTGCTCGGCCGAAGGGGAGCTTTGTTCCGGCTGTCCGCCCCCAGCTGTAGGTACCGTCATGGTGATGGATCCCACATTGGGACGATAGGAGAGGTTTGCCGTTCTCGTTCAAACTGTTGTCATCCGGTGAAGTTCCTACCTCCGTCGCTGGCTTCCGCCACCAAGCGCCGCCGGAGCCAGTATCCTGTCCATGGAGCACTTCCACAATCTTCGGGGCCAGCGCGGTTTCCGACTTCATACCTGCTGCTGCCACGACCTGCGTCAGGGACGGATAACCGTCAACCGCGACGGCACCCTACGGTATCCAGTCCAAATGGGTGGGCGTATCGGAACCCTCAAACGGCGTGGGCCAATGTTCGAAAAAGCCATCGTTGGCCTGACCATCGATCGGTTTCCTGAAACAGGAAATGATCCTGACGTTAGCTCGCCCCTGGCCGATCAGAGGCTTGACTGCGAGGCTTGCCCCACCCGACAGGCGATTGTCATTGACGGCAATGCCGGTCTTGAGATCCGAGGACGGCATGATCGGCGCGTCTGACATGGTGACAAATCAGGAAAGGATGTCGTGTTCCTTGCGATCCCGATCTCTGCCCACCAGCGGTTGCCTCTCGATTGCCTCTGACCGAGGGGATTCCGCCACTCAAGAAGAAACGATCCTGGCGACAGAGGTGATTTGCCAAAGTTCGACGCAAAAATCGTGACAGGCCCCGCTTTTTCGGACTACAAATCAGGCAGGGAGCGCATTTTTTAGGCAAAAACCCCATCATCTTCTCTCTTGCGCGACGGAACACGGTCCAGATGCCTCCCCTACCGGCCCGATTTCCTCGCAGTCTTCCGGCAAGATGAAACAAGGAGGTACCACCGTGCTCCACAGAGCCCTCGCAGCCGCAACTGTTGCCGCAATTTTGACCACGGGCACCGCCCATGCGGAAATGCAGATGCCCTTTGCCCTCGACTGGAAATTCGAAGGCCCGTCAGCGGCGTATTTCGCCGCCGTCGACAATGGACACTTCGCCGATGCCGGTCTTGAGGTCGAAATCTCGGCAGGTCAGGGATCGCTCGACGCGATTCCGAAGGTCGCCACCGGCGCCTTCCCCGTGGGATTTGCCGACATCAACTCGCTGATCAAGTTCCTGGATCAGAACCCCGGCGCGCCTGTGATCGCCGTGATGATGGTCTATGACAAGCCACCGTTTGCCGTCATCGGACGCAAGTCCCTGGGCGTCGAAACACCCGCCGACCTCGAAGGCAAGGTCCTGGGTGCGCCGCCCCCCGATGGCGCCTGGGCGCAGTTCCCGGCCTTCGCCGAATCCGCCGGAATCGACCTTGGCAAGATCACCGTGGAACCGGTCGGCTTTCCGACTCGTGAACCGATGCTCGCCGAGGGCAAGGTAGCGGCCGTCACAGGTTTCTCGTTCTCATCCTTCCTGAACCTTGTTCGCCTTGGCGTGGCCGAGGACGACATCTCGACCATGCTGATGGGCGACTACGGGCTAGAGCTTTATGGCAACGCCATCATTGCGAACACCGAATTTGCCGCGGCCAACCCCGATGCGCTCAAGGGGTTCCTGACCGCCGTTGCCGCGGGTTGGAAGGACGTGATCGACGATCCCGCCATGGGCGCAAAAGCCGTGATTGCCCGCAACCCTGCTGCTGACGCCGGACTGGAACAACGTCGGCTCGAACTGTCGATCAATGACAACGTCCTGACCGACTACGTGGTCGCGAACGGTTTCGGTGGTATCGACGATGACAGAATGACCGCCGCAATTTCCCAGTTCGGCAAGAACTACGAGTTCCAGAACGCGCCCGACGCGTCGCTGTACTTCGATAGCTCCTACCTTCCCGAAGAGTTGTTCTCGCTCAAGTGATCGTCGGCGCCGCCGGATTGACCTCCGGCGGCAGAGGATTGTTGCAGCTTTGATGCCTGCGGCGGGGTTTCCTGAAGACAACTGAAGCCGCGCGAGGATGCCGACTTCTTCTGTCCGAAAACTTCCCCGCCGCGGGCTCTGGAATTCTTGAAGGCAAACATGACCGACTCCCCCCTTATCGAGATCATGAACGTCAGCCACAGGTTTCAGACCGACAGCGGGCCGTTGCCGGTTCTGGACGGTCTTGACATCTCGGTCCGCGAGGGCGGCTTTTGCGCCGTGGTCGGCCCATCCGGCTGCGGCAAGTCAACACTGACCCGACTGGTGGCCGGCCTTTTGAAACCGGATTCCGGTGAAGTGCGCCTGCACGGTGAACTGGTCCGATCCCCGCGATCGACTGTCGGCATGGCATTCCAAAATCCTGTGCTGCTCGAATGGCGCAGCATCCTGAAGAACGTGATGCTTCCGCTCGAGATCGTTCCGACCAAATTGACGAACAAGCAGCAGGAGGAGCGGGCCCGGTATCTTCTCGCCCTGGTTGGGCTGGAGGGCTTCGAGGACAAGCGCCCGAGCGAATTGTCCGGTGGCATGCGCCAGCGTGCGTCGTTGTGCAGATCTCTGGTGCACCAGCCAGAGGTGCTGGTCCTGGACGAGCCGTTCGGGGCGCTCGACGCCTTCACCCGCGAAGACCTGTGGCAGACCATGCACAGGGTGAAAGAACAGGAACCGTTTACCGGTCTGCTCATCACCCACGACCTGCGCGAGTCGATCTTCCTCGCGGATCAGGTTGTGGTGTTGTCGGGCCGCCCGGCCCGGACCCAGTATGTGCTGGATGTGCCGATGAACGGTCCCCGGGATCTTGAACATCTCTACACTCACGAGGCGGCGGAAATGCTGACACTCCTGCGCCACCAGATCGAAATCGCCCAAGGCCGTGCGCCGGTGGGCTCGCCCGCGGAGCCCGCATGATGCTTGTCCACAAGGTTCTTGTTCCCGTTGCAGCTATCGTGATCTTCCTGGTTCTCTGGGAGGCCCTCGTGTGGTTCATGGGATGGCCAAACTACAAGATGGCCTCTCCCAGCGATCTCTGGCCGGCTTATGTCAAATACTCAGATCTCTTCATTATCAATGGCTGGCAGACGCTCTGGCGGACGGTTGCGGGCCTCTGCCTCGCCATTGTCTTTGGCACGGCCCTCGGGATGGTCATGGGGTTCTCGCGGGTCATGCGCGAAGCGCTCTATCCGCTGCTGGTAGGGTTCAATGCGATCCCCAAGGCCACCGTCGTGCCGATCGTGGCGCTGATGTTTGTCGGCATGCACGATTTCAACACGATCCTGATCGCCTTCATGATCTCGTTCTTCCCAATCGCCGTCTCGATCTCGATCGGACTGTCGACTCTGGAGCCGGAGTACCGGGACATCCTTGCCGCGCTTGGCGCCTCCAAGGTCACGATCTTTCGAAAGATCGCCCTGCCAAAGACGCTGCCGGAGTTCTTTGGCGCCCTCAAGGTGTCGGTCACGCTGGCGTTCATTGGCACGAACCTGATGGAGATCGTCTCTCCGCATGGCCGTGGCCTTGGCGCGCTGTTCGACAGTGGCAAGACCAACTCCGATTATCCTCTGATGTTCGCGGTGCTGATCGCCCTCGCAGTGCTCGGGATCGTGTTGTATTATGTGGTCATTGCGTTGGAAAAGGCACTGGCCGGTTGGGCGGTGCGCGACTGAGGATCCTGGCATGAACCACCCGCCGCTGATTGTCTTCACCGACCTCGACGGGACATTGCTGGACCACCACACCTATTCGGCCGAGCCGGCGCGGCCTGCGCTGGATCGGCTGGAGCGCAACGGAATCCCCCTTATCCTTGCAAGCTCCAAGACTGCCGCCGAAATCGAGGTCCTGCGCGACAGGATCGGCTGTAGCACCTACCCCGCCATCGTGGAGAACGGCGCAGGGCTGCTTGAGGCGACGCCCGACTCCGACCCTGGCGACTATCCCCGGCTGCTGGAAGCGCTGGAGGCGGTTTCCCCCTATCTGCGCGCCCTGTTCGTCGGGTTTTCGGACCTCGGCCCGGAAGGCGTTGCCCATGTGACAGGGCTGCCAGCGGCGGATGCGGCACTTGCAGCAACCCGGCAATTCTCCGAACCCGGCCTTTGGCATGGCAGCGGCGAGGATCTGTGGGCCTTTGTTACCGCCCTGTCCCGACTGGGCGTAACGGCTCGGCACGGCGGGCGCTTCCTGACGCTGTCGTTCGGCGGCACCAAGGCCGACCGTATGGACGAGCTTGCCCGACGCTTTGGCAATCCGCCCCGGCTGGCCCTTGGCGACGCGCCCAACGACCGCGAGATGATCGAGGTTGCCGACTATGGAATCATCGTCACCAATCCGTACGCGCCCCCGTTGCCCCCAATGGACGGCGAGGCCGCCGGGCTGGTGACACGCACAACCGCTGCTGGCCCCCATGGTTGGAATATCGCGGTGGGGGCTCTTCTTGATCAGCTGGACCTATAGAGAAAGCGACATTCACAAATGGCCGACTTCCACCAGAACGGCAATATCGCCACCCTGCACAACCTGCGCACACGGTCGACCGAGGACCTGACGCGCGAACTGGTTGCCCTCGCGGGCAATCGAAGGATCAGCCTGATCCTCCCATCGCTCTATTCCGAACTGGAGGGTGAGGCGTTGCCCAGGATCCTGGCCGAACTGGCAAAGGCTCCGTATCTCCACCGCATTATCATCGGCCTGGATCGGGCAGACGAAGCACAATACCGCCATGCGCGGGAGTTCTTCTCGGTCTTGCCACAGACCCATTCCGTGATCTGGAACGACAGCCCCCGGATGCTGGCCATCCAGGAGCGGCTGAGGATGATGGATCTTGCGCCGCGCGAACCGGGCAAGGGAAAGAACGTCTGGAGCTGCCTCGGCTACCTGTTGGCCTGCCAGGACAGTTCCGTCGTGGCGATCCACGATTGCGATATCGTCACCTACACCAGCGACATGCTGGCCCGGCTGGTCTATCCGGTTGCGAACCCCAATTTTCCCTATCAGATGGCCAAGGGGTTCTACCCACGCACGGACGGCTCAAAGCTCAACGGTCGTGTCACGCGGCTGTTGGTCTCGCCCTTGCTGATCGCGCTGAAGCGGGTGATCGGCGACCGCGACTACCTCGACTACCTGCGCAGCTTCCGCTACCCGCTGTCGGGCGAGTTCGCCATGCGGGTGCCGATCCTGCCGGATTTGCGGATTCCGTCGGACTGGGGTCTGGAAATCGGTGTGCTGTCGGAGGCTTGGCGCAACCTTGCGCCAAAATCGGTCTGCCAGGTGGAAATCGCCGACAGCTATGACCACAAGCACCAACCGCTGTCCGAAGAGGACGCCAACGCCGGGCTGTCGCGCATGTCGGTCGACATCTGCAAGGCGATCTTCCGCAAACTGGCCACCGATGGCACCGTGTTCTCCGAAGAGATCTTCCGCTCGCTAAAGGCAACCTACTACCGTGCAGCACTGGACCTGCTGGAATCCTACTACAACGATGCCCGGATGAACGGCCTGTCGATCGACCGTCACCAGGAAGAACAGGCCATCGAGCTGTTTGCCCGCAATGTTGTTCTGGCCGGTCAGATCTTTCTTGATAACCCCGCCGAACCACCGTCGATCCCGACCTGGAACCGGGTGCATTCGGCGGACCCCGACATCATGGCCGACATGCTGAAGGCCGTCAGCGAAGACGCAACTGAATACGCCTGATCACGTGTCGCCACGATCGGCCCAAGCGGGTCGTGGCGGCTCCGCTGGTTCAGAAGTGGGGATTGAACGCCGCGACGACGGTCTCGTAGACCTTGCGCTTGAACGGCACGATGTTGGCCACCAGATCCTCCGGTGCCAGCCAACGCCATTCGGAAAATTCGGGGTGTTCGGTCTCGATCCGGACCTGATCGTCTGAGCCAAGGAAGCGAAGCAGAACCCATTTCTGTTTCTGGCCGCGATACTTGCCCTTCCAGATCTTGCCGATCAACTCGGCCGGGAGGTCATAGTTTACCCAGTCGTCGGTTTCGGCGACGAATTCCACCAGGTCGGCGGTGACGCCGGTCTCTTCCCAAAGTTCACGCAGCGCCGCATCCCGGTGCGCCTCGCCCTTGTCGATGCCACCCTGTGGCATCTGCCAGGCAGCGACATCGCTGTCCAGCCGTTGGCCGACAAGGACATGTCCGGCGGAGTTCAACAGCATGACGCCCACACAGGGCCGGTACGGTAGGTCTGAGGCATTCTTGATCATATCGTCCTTATCGAGAGACACGCCGACCATGGCAAGACCCTCGCTGGGTCGGGAGACAAAGAAGCACCGCTCGAACGAACCAGAGACGGCCAGACGCTGACGCTTTCCCTGTGGCGGGACATTTTTCGACTTTATGACGGTCTTGGGTGTCAGGCAAAAAGAGGCCGCGACCTTTGATAACAGAGAACTGAATGAATCTTTGAGACCGCCGCCAGAGAGGTCCGTTCCGTGCAGGTCTCGCTCCAAGGGAAACTACCTGATGCAAGTCCCACGGCCACTCGGAGCAGATTGAAAACAGCGATCACCTGTTCAAAGGTAGTTCATCTGTTTGGTGATCCAGAACAGGATTTCGGCGAGAATACCGATTGCCCCGGCCTTTTCCGTCAGCACGAGGGCGGTACCCGAGCTGCCAATTGGCAGGTCTGAAAGATCGGTCTCCGCCGGGGCGGCGATCAACACCGGGTATTGCCCACTTCCGCGCAGCTCTCGCAGGCTCGGCAATCCGGTGCGTGTGTCGAGTGACCCTTCGGCGGTGCCCGCAGGAAAGCCTGCAATCTGCGAGGTGAATTCAGTGCCCGGCATCGTGCGAAGAGCGACGCGAATGTCGTCCCCAACCGAGACATTCCGGCGGCTCGATTGCGGCAAGGTCGCAACGAGGTAGCGGTCGTCCAGAATGGTGAAATTGATCGCGCCGCGGACCGTCGTGGCCCGGTTTCCAGGGCGGAGCGTCACACCTGTGACACGACCGTCCGCCGGTGCCCGGACTACGGTCTGTTCAAGATTCCAGCGCGCCTGTGCCAGCGCATTCTCGACCTCCACGACCCCCACGTCGGTGCCGTCGATCTGTGCCGCGATGCGGCGTTCCAGGCTGGCCTTGCGCGCCTCTGCGGCGCGGATGCCCGCCTCGAGCTGATCGATCGTGGAAACGGCCTCTTGCAACTGGAAGGTCGTGGATGCGCCACGATCTTCCAGCCTGATGATATCGTCACGGCGCTGAACGCCGAACGCAAGCTGGACCTGCAGCGAGTCGATCTCGGCTTCGGCTGCTGCAAGGTCTTCCTGAAGCTGATCGGCAGCAGACAGCGCCGACTCCCGCGAAGCCTCAAGCCGCGCAACCTCGGCGGCATAGACCGTGTCGTCGATCCGGAACAGGACGTCGCCCTCCTTGACGTCGCTACTTGGCGCGACGGCCACTTCGGTAACCCGCCCCGACACGTTGGGGACGATATTGGTCACGATGCCTTGCACCGACACGGTTCCGGTTGGCGTCGTATAGGTCAGCGCACCAATCACCACGAGGGCGATGACAAGGGCGCCGGACCAGACGAGGCTCTTGAACCCACCGTTCCACGGCAGCAGCTTCAGCCGGAAAAAGATCAGCCAGACGAGGCCCGCATAGAGTCCAAGGATGATGAGCATCGGTGCTGTCCTTCAGTTGATGGGCCATGCGAAACGGCGCGGAACGCGGATCCGGTCGTCAGATACTTTCGGCGAAATCGAGGCTTCCTGGCAAGAATGCTTCCGCGATCGTCAGCTCCCGGTTGGCAAGCCCCTGATGGTACGAGTAGCGGAACAGCGTCTCGATGGTCTTTCGGTTCGGCTCTATCCCGTAGGGATAGAAGTTTCGTCCCATCAAGGCCCTCGTGTCTTCCAACTCCTGACTGTACCAGGGCAGCATGTCGGTCGCCCAGGTCCAGCGGTCCTTGGTTTCGTAGGCGATGGATTTCGCCTGCGAGTAGGCATCGAACACGGCGCGGGCGAGCCATGGATGTTCGGCGGCGGCGTCCCGGCGGATGGCCAGGACATGCATGATCGGATAGATGCCCGTCCGCTCGAAGTAATCGCGCTCGACGGAGCGGAAATCCGGAAAGAGCCGTTCGATCCGCGCGTCCCCCTCAATGAAGGCCGCCGGCGTGCCGGCGTGGAACAGCGCGTCAACCTCGCCTTCCAGCAGCAATTCGGATTCGTCCAACCCGGGTGTGCCGGTCGTCACGGAGATCCCCTCCGGCAGACGCTGTTCCTGTGCCGAGACCTTGCCGACCTCGCCGGCCGAACTGTCCTTGACAGATTGCACCCATTCGACGTCGGAGGGCTTGAGGCCATATTCATCCTCGAAGATGCCGCGTATCCAGGTGAGCGAGGTCGAGGAATAGCCCGGCGTGCCGATGCGACGGCCCTTCAGGTCTTCGGGGCGATTGATTCCGGCATCGGTGCGGACAAAGACACTCTTGTGCCGGAACTGCCGCAGGAGCGGGATGGGCAGAAGGGCATAGTCCCGGAACCCTTCGTTGGCATGGGCCAGCATGAAGGGATGCAATCCAAGCTCGGTGATCTCGCGTGTGCCGTTGCCGGAAAAGGCGGCGGTGTTCATATCTCCGATCGCGTCGGCGACGAATGTCGCCTGTGTGCCTGCGATCTGAACGCGCCCGTCAAAGAGCGCCTCGGTCCGGTCCAGAAGATAGCTGGACACCGTAATCGGCAGCCCGCCACCCTGAGCGGCGGCAACCGGGGAGCGAAGGACTGCAGGAGCGGCCAGAAGGGCGGCCCCGGATCTCAGGAAGGTTCTACGCAGCATCTGTCAGGTCCTTTGTTTGCACACCGCGCGCGGGCGGGTGCGGGTTACTTTCGGAAACAGCAATGTCGCCCCGAGCTTCACGCCCGTCAGGCCGACGCATCATTCGCCGCCGCCCGGGCGCTTGTCGCCGGTCGCAATGGCGTCGAAGGGAATCTGGAATACCGGTCCGACACCCCAGACCAAGCTCCTTGCCGGGCAATCCGGGTGCGAAGCTTCTTTGAGAGACGAACGGGATGACGGGATTCACGACAAAGGCCGTTTGCGACCCCTTGCCGTCCGGCCCGACCCCCTTGGCATGTATCAGATCGATCGGAACCAAGATCAGAGGCGCGATCGGATTGGCGACTTGCCTTGCAAGCGCCTCCCCCGACTGGGCCTGGGCGTTGGTGGCAAGGGAAACACCCACGCCCGGGATGCCGGCAAGATGTACGGGTTGCGGATTGGGCATTCGGGAGGGCCTCCGGCGCCGATCGGGGCGACCCCTGGCGCGATCAGTCCGGTCTTGGGAAGGACACCCGGCCCGCGAAATCGCGGGCCGGAGCGGAAAACTCAGACAGATCTACTGGTCTGCGATCCGGATCACGCCGGTATAGGGCTCGCCGCGAGCGACCGGCGTATGCGGGTATTCCGCGATCAGAGCATCATGCCGCGCTTTCATGGCGTCGAACTGAGCCCATGCCCAGAGGAACTCGGCCATGAGCGGATGCTCCTCGCGCGGGTCCTTGTAGAGATCGAAGAACTCTGCACCGGCCAGAGCGCCCGGTCCCACCGGAAGGAGCCGCTTGAACTGCTGCTTCACGATCGAGCCCATCGTGGCACCCTTGTAGGTGAACACATAGTCCCGGCGCCCATGCGTGTCGCCCTTCACGAACAGGGCCGTCTGGTCGATGCCGTCGATGACGCGATCCGTCGGGATCTGGTCATAGCGGCCGGAGATCCGCGCGAAGGTGTTGAACAGGTCCGAAACATGCACGATGTCGCCCGCAACCGAGCCGGGCTCGATCACGCCGGGCCACTTGGCGAAGGCGGGTACACGGATGCCGCCCTCGGTCACGTCGTTCTTGCCACCGCGGAAGAAGCCGTTCTGACCCGTCTCGGGGTGGATTGCCTCCATCGGGCCGTTGTCGGCCATGGCGATCACGAGGGTGTTGTCGGCAATGCCAAGCTCTTCCAGCATGACAAAGAGTTCACCGATCTTGGCATCCATCTTCTTGACGCTCTCGGCGGTCGAGGTGGCATGCTGGGTCGTAAACGGACGGTTTGCGTCCTGATCGGACACTTCGTAGACGTTCGGCCACCATTGCAGCATGAACGGCTTGTCGCTGTCGGCGTGCCGGGTCACGAAATCCTTCGTCGCGTCCCACATCCGCATATTGGCCTCGACATATTCCTCGGCCGAGTTCGGGGTCGAGAACTCCTTGTTCTCACCCCCTTCGACGCCTTGAACTGTCCACATCCACTCCAGCGGACGGAAGCTGTCGTCAAAGAAATACTTTTTGTCGTAGCCATCCGGGCTGTAGGCAACAGCGAAGCCCTGATCTTCAGCATTGGAGTTGAACATCTGGCCGGCGAACTGGTTGTAGAGCGAGAAGATCGCCTCGTCCCAGCCCTGATTGGTCACGAAGCCTTCTTCCTGATCGCCGAAATGGGCCTTTTCGAAGAAGCCGGTGTGATAGGTGTCATCGACAACCTCGGCAATGGTCACCTCCGAGCCCGGCAGACCCATGCGGTGAATCGGGAAGATCGGGAAGACCATGCCCGAGCGCACGGCAAGCCGTCCGGTAGCGGCGGCGACCCGCGTGGGCGTACAGGAAGGCTCGGTGTACATCCGGGTGAAGGACATGCCTTCCTCCGCCATCTGCTCCAGGTTGGGCGCGTCATAGCCGGAAATGTCGGTCAGGAGCCGATGCCCAACTGCGCCATAGCGCATGTCGTCCCACAGGATGTGGATAATGTTCGGCTTCTTGCCGAACTTGGCCTCAAGCTCGGCGAGTTTCGCGGCCACCTCCACGTCTTCGGCGGCCCAGCGGTCGCCGTTTTGCTCCCAAATGCGCTGGAACTCGGCGTCGTGAACAAGACCGCCCGGAATTTCTGCCGTCTGAGCTGTGGCCGCCCCGCCTGCCATCACGGCAAGCGAAACGGTTGTTGCGGCGAGCCAACCACCGAAGGGCTGAAGTCGATCCGTCGTTGGCAAGTATCTCCCTGTAGCGTCGATTGATTAGATTTAGGGGTAGCTCTGTTGCCTGTCGTCATCTTTGCTCCCCCGTTGGTCTTGGCTGAAAGACCATAGCCAGTGCAGGTCACGCATTTCCAGTGTTTCGCGTCAGAGCGCCGCGGATTTCGTCCTTCAGCCCCTCAAGGCATTCGCTCGCCGCCCTGTCACCGGTTCCCTCGTCGCGGAGCAGTCCTGCCACCAGTTCGAGGTCGCTGCATATCTCTTCGAAGATCGGACTGGCTCTGCGCAGATGCTGGATCTCTTCCCGCCACTTCGGGAAAAATTCCTCTGCGCTCCGTGCTTCGGGGTGCTCCGGTTCGTTTTCTACACTCATCGTGGATTGTTGCGTCGCCCTTGATTTTCGGAACAAGGGTTATACCGTATAATCGACGTTACACCGGCGGTGTAACCTATCGTAATGCTCTGACCGAAAAGGTTTTCCAGTCAGATGGCGGAGATGGACAAGAACGTGGACTCGGCCAACGTGCAGCGAGACAGTTCGATCCGGCTGGAACTCGATCGCGTTCTCGCAAGCACAACCTTCGCGAATGCCGACCGGTTGAGGGCGTTTCTGAGTTACGTGATCGAGGAGAGCCTCTCTGGTCGGGCGCATCTCATCGCCGGCAAGACCATCGCCCACGATGTCTACGGTCGGGAACCAGACTACGGCAGCGACAGCATCGTTCGCGTCGATGCCGGCAGATTGCGGCGCAAGCTCTCCGAGTATTTCGAGGGCGAAGGCGCCGACGATCCCATCAGGGTGCATATCGACAGCGGTGGATATGCACCACGCTTCGAAGTCATGAAACCAAAAGGAGCAAGTCCGGGTCCCGAAGTCGAGGCTCGGGAAGCCCGCCCCCGGCCTCGGGGCGATCTTCCATGGTTGCTGGTTGCGGGGGGCACCCTGACGCTGGCGGTTCTGGCCGGTGCATTGCTCGCCCGATCGCCGATGTCACCGGAGAGGATGCCGCCTTCCGATCACGCCGTCCGAAGCCAGTTGGAACGGTCCGCCCTTGCAGAGAAATCCACGGCAACCCTTCAGGCGGCCAATCTCGCCGAACAGGCCAGCGGATTGTTGTTCCCGATCGCAGATGCCGAACACCAGAAACTCGCCATCTCGATGTACAGGGAAGCCATCCGGATCGATCCGAGCTTCTCCGATGGGTTCGCCGGTGCCGCCCACAGCCTCGCGACCCTTGCGCTGCTCGCTCCGACAGCGAAGATCCGCGGCGAGCTTCTGGGCGAGGCCGAGGAGTTCGCCGACAAGGCCATCGACCTCGCCCCGCGCAGCGGCTGGTCCCAATCTGCAGCGGCCTGGGTTGCGTTTGTGAATGGCGACTATGATCGAGCCGTGGATCTGAGCCGCCTCGGGGCTTCCCTGGACGATCTGGATGGCAAGACGCTTGATTTCCACGGTGTCATCCTCGGAATGACTGGGCACTTCGAAGAATCCGCCGAGGCCTCGGCCCCCGCACGCCCGAGGAACGACAAGCGCCGCCACCCGGCCCATCTTAACATCCATGGTGTCGCGAACTTCCACCTTGGAGACTACGAGGCCACGATTTCGTCTATTGATGCCGCGATACAACTGGGTGGTCCGGTGAGCGAGTTGACCTTGATGTACAAGGCCGCCGCCAGCCAGGCTCTCGGCGACACCGGCACCGCCAGGGCCCTCCTCGAAGACTTGCAGGCAACCTGGCCCGCCTTCCGCCCGGATGCCGCAGTCGCGCGGTTTTATCGGTATCCGGAACATGCCGAACAGGTCCTTGCACAGCTTCGGGCGGCCGGGTGGTCCGCAGGACAATAGGCCGAGGCGGCGAGGCTCGGCCTAGCGAACGAACGGCGAAGCAAATCGACAGTTCCGCAACGACGGCAATTGGCATCATCAAGGAACGCGCTTCCATCATCCAGAGCAGGACGAACAAACCCATTCGGTTCGAAATCTCCGAGGGGATCAGGAAGGGAGTCTCGCCGTGGCTGGCTGCCCCATAGATGGTCGGGTCCAAAAACCTTTGGCCGGGGCGGTTCCACCAGAGACTGCGTATCCCGACGCGCCAGTATGCCGACTTGCCGGAGAATGGATGAAATCGATCAGCCTGAAACCGACGTCGTTTGGAATCCACTCGATGCGTCGAACCCAGGAAACCGATATTAATCGCAAGACGGGAAGCTTGCGAGTGGTGCTGCTGCTTGGGCACACCAAGATGGATAGCACCGAGCGATATCTCGGCGTCTGGTTGCAGGATACTCTCGCTTTTGCCGAGGCCATGGAGAACAAAAAGCTGGGGCCCGTCAATCTGATCGATGTCATTGATCATAATTCGATGACCATCCACAACGCTGCGTCTGAAAATACACTCGTCTCATGCTCGTCGCTTTCGGCCCAGAACCGCCATTCGTTCAAGTCGCAACGAACACCCGTTCTTAACCCGCTTGAGACGGATGCTTCCTGACGCACAAGGGTCCACGACACTTGCGACAAGGCGACCATTGCCTTTTCGAAGTACAAGAGCGACAGCGGCATAAGGAGTGTTGTGAAGATCGCGCTGACCGGGTGCGGCCTGTTAACGGAAGTGGCGCGGTCGGGAGGTCGAAGATTCACAGCCCGTGACGTCTCGAAAAAGGAGGAATCAAATGGACCTGAATCTCACCGGCAAGACCGCGCTCATAACCGGAAGTTCGGACGGTATAGGATTTGCCGTCGCCAAGGGGCTTGCCGCCGAGGGCGTCGGTGTCCTGATCAACGGGCGTCACGCCGACAAGGTGGACCAAGCTTGCAAATCCATTGGAGAGCTTGCGATGCCGGCTGTTGGCGATGTCGCGACCGTCGATGGCATCGCCAGTGTCATGAAGGCAGTCGCGGATGCTGGCGGGGTCGATATTCTGATCAACAATGCCGGCACCGGGTCGAATGAGACGATCATGGAAGCGCCGGACGAGAAATGGCAGGACTACTGGAACCTGCACGTGATGGCTGCGGTCCGCCTGGCGCGCGGTGTCGTTCCGTACATGGAGTCTCGCGGCAGTGGTGTTGTGTTGAACAATGCCTCGATCTGCGCCGTCCAACCACTCTGGTATGAACCCATCTACAACGTCACCAAGGCAGCGCTGATGATGTTCTCCCGTACCCTGGCGACCGAGTTGGTCGGCAAGAACATTCGTGTGAATTGCGTCAATCCCGGACTGGTTCAAACGCCCGACTGGGAAAACACGGCACGTGAACTGACCGCCGAAAGCGGTGGCGACTGGCAGGGATATCTACAGGACGTCGCGGACGAACACGCGCCGATCAAGCGGTTCTGCACGCCCGCGGAGTTGGCGGATTTCTTTGTCTTCCTGTGTTCCGACCGCGCGAGCTACTCGATCGGTTCCACCTATTTTGTCGATGGCGGAATGAAAGTAACCGTATGATGGCGGCAATGGCATCCTGCTGCAGCAAGGATGCAATGGCTCTCCATCAGAGAGTGCCGACGGCCGCCGCTCGATTTGCAAGGGCCAGCCTCGCGGTCGTCTCAACTCTGCGTTCAGGGCGGAGACAGGCATGAATGCGGTACAGGTTCATTGCTGCGGTATGGACGAACGGCCCCTAAGTGCCGATTTCGTTGAAAAAAGGTGTCGCTCGTGCACAAAGTGGGGACTTTCGGACGGCGCAAGCGCCTTTCTTGTCAGGCGGTTTGTGGTTTCTACGGTGCAGGAAGGATCTTTGCCAGTTTCCTGAGGTTTTGGGCGGTTGCGGCGAGGAGGAATCCGTCGCTGGCACCGTTCGGACCGCGCAATAGGAGGCGGTTGAGGCCAAGAATGCGCTTGAGATGCGCGAAGAGCATCTCGACCTTCATCCGGAGATTCATCGAGATCTCGTATTGCCTGGTTTTCGCGATGTCGCGTGCGACCTGACGGGCGTCTTCATGTTCTTCGCGGGTGATCTTGCGAGCATCGGCATTCGGGCAGCATTTTGACTTGGATGGACAGGCCAGGCAGGTGTGTTTCAGCGCCTGATATTTGGCTACGTCCTTGCCAGTCGGTCCGCGGTTCGGGTCCGAGTAGTTCCGGCGGAACTGCTTGAGCGTATGGCCCTCGGGGCAGGTGTGTTGATTGCTCTCGGCGTCCCACTCGAACTCTGCGCGGGTCCAGGTGCCGTCGTTGCGCCAGGATTTATCCAGAACGGGAATGTGCGGAGCGATCCTGTGATCGACCAGCCAACCGAGCATTGGCGCGGATCCGTATGCCGTGTCGGCAATCAGTCTCTCGGGATGCAGCTCGAACCGGTCCTTGACCCGCTCCAGCATGGTGCGCGTCGCGCCGACTTTGGCTTGGCGGATTGACCGCGAGGCTTCGACATCCACTGCCCGGCAGTGCATGTTTACATGCACGAGAGGGGACAATGACGCCATGGTCGGTGTCGATCAGGTAGTTGTCCGAACAGGAAAAGAATTCCGGGCCCTTACGTGCGTTCGTCGGGCGAATGATCCCCCGGATCATTCGCTGACCCTCCTCACTCCACTGGCTGGCCGGATCAGAATGCGAGGTGAACTTCGGCTCAACCGGCGACGCCGCGCCGAAGGCTGCGTCATCGAGGACATCAAGATATTCCCTCACAGCCCTCGGCGCATCCTCCGGATCGATCTGCGCTGCATCCCACTCTTCCTTCGGCGTCGAATTCTGCTTGTTGGCATCCGCTTCAATCAAGCTGGCGTCAGTGGCAAAGCGCTGCCCGCTGACCAGCCCCTCGGCAATGCAGCAGGCAACCACATCCTCGAAAGGGTGCCGAAGAAGCTCGCTCTCGCGAAACCGGCCGTGCCGGTTCTTTGGAAAAGTGGAATGGTCTGGGAGCTACCCCCCGAAAACCGGACACTGACGCAAGCTACGATTTGTTGTCTGCCGATCTTCAACACGAAGGAGATCAGAGATGTCGAAACGGAAACAACACCCCCCGGAGTTCAAGGCCAAGGTCGCGTTGGAGGCTGTGACGGGCGAGCAGACGGTCAGCGAGTTGGCCAG
>CANLZY010000001.1 GCA_947495685.1 uncultured Tropicimonas sp. | reverse complement strand
AAGACCAGGATGCCAAGCTCTTCCTTTTCGGCACCGGTCAGCAGCACGTTGCCATGCTCCAGCATCCGGCGCAGCGAACCGCCCCAGCCACAGACCATGTCCAGGTTGCCCTGGGCGAAAGCCGCCGCGCCGTCGGGCGGCGCCATGTCGACGATTTCCATCGACTTGATGTCGACGCCGAAGTGGCTCATCTGCTTGAGGAAGTTGTAGTGCGCCGCCGTGCCGATCGGCACACCGACCTTCTTGCCTTCAAGCTCCTTGGCACTGTCCTTGTCGATCTCCAGCGCCTCGGCGACAACGCAGTTGTCGTTCTCCGAATAGCTCACCGCCACATCGACGATCTGCAGGTCCTGTCCGGCAGAGGTCGCAACCACGAAGGGCGGCAGACCCTGGCTGACCGAGATATGCACATCGCCCGAGGCCATCGCTGCCGACATCGCGGTCCCGGCGTCGAACGACACCCAGTTCACCTTGACGCCCAGGGCCTCGTCATAGGTCCCCATCGCCTTGGCGTACTGGAACGGCATCGGCCATTCGAGGAAATACGCAACCGTGATCTCGTCCATCGCCACGGCCGCCTGAGCCGACATGGCCATCACGCTTCCGGCAAGTATCGTCCGAAGTGTCTGTTTCATTGGAGTGTTTCCCTGTTGGTGGTGTGATGCACGGCTCCGCGTGCTTTGGTGGTGGCGCAAAGCCCCCTGAACTGCCGCGATGCGACAGGTGGTTCTGCCCTGCCGGCGCAGCTTTGCATGCCAGCGACGACATGCAAACCGTCTTGCAATCGGCGCGGTTCGACCGGCAGGAAAATGGTCATGATCCCGCCACCATTCGATCCCGCAGGCGCATTCGTTTTATCGCGACATCGGCAAGCCGATCCTGCGGCACGACCAATCCGTAGAAGGCCCGCACAAGCAGCATCGCTGACAATCCGTTGCCGCGGATCGGGCCGCGGATTTGTAACGTTCCACAACGTATTGACGTCTTTCATGGCGCGGTGCCCTGTCCCTACCCCAGAAAAGATCCTGATCCAGCGAGAGCCCCTCTCTGGTCCTGTCTTTCGCAACTCGTTTCCTGAGGTTATGCTTACGGCGGAAGCGACGTCTGGCAACCATGCTGGCTTTCTGGCGCTAGGCTAAGAAATCATCTGGACCTATTCCGCGTTCATTTTCCATGCAGTTTGAGACCAATTGCGCCGGTCGAAAAACGATCCCGGCGCGCCTCCATCCCGGATTTCAAAGGAACCGCAGATGAACCGTTCTGTCCCGTTCAATGACATGGCCCGCATCATCGAAGCCGATCGGGCCCACGTCTGGCACCACCTGTTGCAGCACAAGTCATTGGAAACAGTGGACCCGCGGATTATCGTGGAGGGCAAGGGGATGCGGGTCTGGGATGCCGCCGGCAAGGAGCACCTGGACGCCGTTTCTGGCGGGGTCTGGACCGTCAACGTCGGCTACGGTCGCGAATCCATCGCCAACGCCGTGCGTGACCAGCTGGTCAAGTTGAACTATTTCGCTCAATCGGCCGGGTCGATACCGGGCTCGCTCTTCGCCGAGAAGTTGATCGAAAAGATGCCGGGGATGAGCCGCGTCTACTACAACAACTCCGGCACCGAGGCGAACGAGAAGGTGTTCAAGATGGTCCGCCAGATCGCCGCGAAGCGGCATGGCGGGCGCAAGCACAAGATCCTGTATCGCGAACGCGACTATCACGGCACGTCGATCACCACCTTGTCGGCCTGCGGTCAACCTCAGCGGGCGGAGCAATACGGCCCCTTCACGCCGGGGTTCGTCGAGGTGCCCCACTGCCTTGAATACCGCAACCAGTTTCCCGATGCCGAGGATTACGGCCTTGCCGCCGCCAACGCGATCGAGGAGGTCATCCTGCGCGAGGGCCCCGATACCGTCGGAGCGTTGTGTCTGGAGCCGATCACTGCCGGGGGCGGCGTCATCGTCCCCCCCGCAGGTTACTGGAACCGCGTGCAGGAGATCTGCACCAAGTACGACGTGCTGTTGCATATCGACGAGGTCGTCTGTGGCGTTGGTCGCACCGGCACATGGTTCGGCTATCAGCACTACGGCGTGAAGCCTGATTTCGTCACCATGGCCAAGGGCGTCGCCTCCGGCTACGCGGCAATTGCCTGCACGGTGACGACAGAAGCCGTCTTCGAGATGTTCAAGGACGATGCCGGCGATCCGCTCAACTATTTCCGCGATATCTCGACCTTTGGCGGCTGTACCGCCGGGCCGGCGGCTGCTCTGGAAAACATGCGTATCATCGAGGACGAAGGGCTGCTGGACAATACGGACGCGATGGGCGGACGGCTGATGGGCAACCTGTCCGACCTGGCCGAACGCCATGCGGTGATCGGGGATGTTCGCGGCAAGGGTCTGTTCTGCGGTGCGGAATTGGTCTCGGATCGGGTCACCAAGGAACCGGTCGACGAAAAGCAGGCCCAGGCCGTTGTGGCCGACTGCATGGCGCAGGGTGTTATCATCGGCGTGACCAACAGGTCGCTGGCCGGGTTCAACAACACGCTCTGCCTGTCGCCGGCCCTGATCGCGACGCCCGACGATATCGACCAGATCACCGATGCCATCGACAACGCGCTCACCCGCGTCTTTGGCTAGCACCCTCTGGATCCGCTGGGCGCCACCGGTCGAGTGGCGCCCGCCGGCCCGACCGCGATCAACGCTTTACGCAGGCCACGCATCGGCGCAAGCTGTAAGTCCAGTTTCTTGCAGCGACCAGACCAGACATGGCCATCCCGACAGAGACCTTCTTCCTTGATCCGGACAGCGACCGGACGCTTCAGCAGCAGATCCAGCAATGCGTTGCCGAGGCGATCCTGTCCGGTCGCTTCCTGCCTGGCGAGCGAATGCCCTCCAGCCGCAAGCTCGCCGACTTCCTCGGCGTCTCCCGGATCACAGTGACCATTGCCTATACGGAGCTGGTTGCGAACGAGTACCTCACATCCCGTGGTCGGTCCGGGTATTTCATTTCGGAGAATGCACCACGCCCGCCGACCTTCCCTCCGCCATCCCGCACCGATGACAGCCAGGTGGACTGGGCCCGTGCGATCGGCCGCCGCTTTTCCGGCTATGCACCGCTGACCCGGCCGCTCAACTGGCGCGACTACCGCTTTCCCTTCATCTACGGTCAGGCCGATCCTCGCCTGTTCGACCACCAGAACTGGCGCCAATGTGCGCTTCAGGCGCTTGGTCAGAAGGATTTCGAGGCACTCACCTCCGATTACTACGAACGCGACGACCCGCGCCTGATCGAATACATCCTGCGCAACATCCTGCCGCGACGGGGGATCACGGCCCGCCCCGAAGAGATCCTGCTGACCATGGGCGCACAGAATGCCCTTTGGATATCGTCCCAGATCCTGTTGACCCAACGGCGCACGGCGGCGCTGGAAAACCCATGCTACCCCGGGCTGCGCGAGATACTGGCACAGACGCGGTGCAGTACCGTCTCTGTCGATGTCGATGGGGACGGCCTGCCGCCAGAGGCCCTGCCACCGGGAATCGATGTGGTCTTCACCACGGCCAGTCATCATTGCCCGACCAACACGACCATGCCGCTGGCACGTCGCAGGGCGCTGCTGGAGAAGGCGGTTCGTCAGGGGTTCCTGATCGTCGAGGATGACTACGAATTCGAGATGTCCTTCCTGAACTCTCCGTCGCCCGCCCTCAAGTCCCTGGATCGCGACGGCACGGTCATCTACACCGGCTCCTTTTCAAAGTCGCTGTTTCCGGGCCTGCGGCTGGGCTACCTCGTTGCGCCCGAACCCTTCATTCGCGAGGCCCGCGCCCTGCGCGCGCTGGTGCTGCGCCACCCGCCGGGGCACATACAGCGCACCGCCGCCTATTTCCTGTCGATGGGGCATTACGATGCCCAGGTGAACCGGATGGGCCGCGCCTTTCGCCAGCGCCGTGCCATCATGGAGCAATGCATCCGCGACCATGGCCTCGACCTTGTGGGCAAGAACACCTTTGGTGGCTCGTCGTTCTGGATGCGGGCCCCCGATGGCGTGGACACGACCCAACTTGCCCTGAGACTGCGAGAGGTTGATGTGCTGATCGAGCCGGGGCGCGCCTTCTTCGGACCGGAGCACGACAACCACCGTTTCTTCCGGTTGGCCTATTCTTCCATCGCCTCGGCGCGCATCCCCGAGGGCATTGCCCGCGTCGCCACTGCCATTCGGGAAACTGGCACTATCTAGATGATCCAGCTGGCCCTAACGCACATCCCGGGTGGATCGCTAGAACAGCGATGATGGCACCGACCCGGTGCTCTATGTCCTGCAGGAGTTCCCCCCATGAAGATGACGACTGAAGAGGCCTTCGTCAAAACCCTCCAGATGCACGGAATCGAGCATGCCTTCGGCATTATCGGCTCCGCCTTCATGCCGATCTCCGACCTGTTCCCCAAGGCTGGCATCACCTTCTGGGATTGTGCCCACGAAGGGTCCGGCGGCATGATGGCCGACGGTTACACCCGCGCCAGCGGCAAGATGTCGATGATGATCGCCCAGAACGGCCCCGGCATCACCAATTTCGTCACCGCCGTGAAGACCGCCTACTGGAACCACACGCCGCTGCTTCTGGTGACCCCGCAAGCCGCCAACAAGACCCTCGGTCAGGGCGGTTTTCAGGAAGTCGAGCAAATGGCGTTGTTCAAGGACATGGTCGCCTATCAGGAAGAGGTCCGTGACCCCTCCCGAATGGCCGAAGTCCTGAACCGCGTGATCATGAACGCGCACCGCGCTTCCGCCCCCGCACAGATCAACGTGCCGCGCGATTTCTTCACCCAGGTCATCGACATCGATCTGCCGGCCATCGTCGCCTTCGAGCGCCCAGCCGGTGGCGAAGAGGCCATCGCACAGGCCGCCGAGTTGCTCAGCACCGCGAAGTTTCCGGTCATCCTCAATGGTGCCGGCGTCGTTCTGGGCAAGGCCATCCCCGCCTCCATGGCGCTGGCCGAACGCCTCACCGCCCCGGTCTGCTGCGGCTACCAGCACAACGACGCCTTCCCCGGCTCGCATCCGCTGTTTGCCGGCCCACTCGGCTATAACGGCAACAAGGCCGGCATGGAACTGATCGCGCAGGCCGACGTGGTGCTGGCGCTCGGCACCCGGCTCAACCCGTTCTCCACCCTGCCCGGCTATGGCATGGACTACTGGCCCAAGGACGCCAAGATCATCCAGGTCGACATCAACCCCGACCGCATCGGCCTGACCAAGCCCGTCACCGTCGGCATCGTCGGCGACAGCAAAATGGTCGCGGAATCGATCCTCGCCAAGCTGTCCGGCACCGCTGGCGACGAGGGGCGCGAAACGCGCAAGAACACCGTCGCGCAGACCAAATCGGCCTGGGCGCAGCAATTGTCCTCGATGGACCACGAAGACGACGACCCCGGCACAACCTGGAACGAGCGTGCCCGGGATGCCAAACCCGAGTGGATGTCCCCCCGCATGGCCTGGCGCGCCATTCAGGCCGCCCTGCCCAAGGAGGCGATCATCTCGTCGGACATCGGCAACAACTGCGCCATCGGCAATGCCTACCCGACCTTCGAGGAAGGCCGCAAATACCTCGCGCCCGGCCTGTTCGGCCCCTGCGGCTACGGGTTGCCCTCCATCGTCGGCGCCAAGATCGCTTGCCCGGATACGCCGGTTGTCGGTTTCTCGGGCGACGGGGCGTTTGGCATCGCGGTGACGGAACTCACGGCGATCGGTCGGGGCGAATGGCCGGCGATCACCCAGATCGTGTTCCGCAATTACCAGTGGGGCGCGGAAAAGCGGAACTCGACCCTGTGGTACGACGACAATTTCGTCGGCACGGAGCTGGACGAACAGGTCTCCTATGCCGGTATCGCCAAGGCTTGTGGCCTGAACGGAGTCGTCGCCCGAACCATGGAGGAGCTGACCGCCGCGCTGAACCAGGCGCTCAAGGATCAGGCCGCTGGCAAGACGACGCTGATCGAGGCCCTGATCAACCAGGAATTGGGCGAACCGTTCCGCCGCGACGCAATGAAGAACCCGGTCGAAGTCGCCGGGATCTCCGCCACCGACATGCGGCCGCAAAAGGGCGCCTGATCCCATCGCGCCCGGTCCTTGCGACCGGGCGCCCCCACCGGATTCTTCGATGGCAAAGACGTTCCCCTCGCTGGGCCGCTTGCGGGCCCAAGGGCAACCGCTGCTGCCCGGAATTGCCGTGTCGGCCCTCGTGGCGATCACGGCCCAGTTCCTCGCCGACCATTACGCCACCCCTGCCATGTTGTTGGCGCTGCTGCTCGGAATCGCGGTGAACTTCCTTGGCGAGGAGGGGGTGAATGTCGACGGCATCGCATTCTCTGCCAAGAGCCTGCTGCGCCTTGGCGTCGCGCTGCTCGGTGTGCGAATCTCGGTGGATCTGATGGCCGATCTTGGTCCACAACTGATCGGCCTTGTGGTTCTGGGCGTGCTCGCAACCATCGGTTTCGGGCTGGCCATCGCCCGGATCTTTGGCCACCGCTGGCGATTTGCCCTGCTGACCGCTGGCTCCGTCGCGATCTGCGGCGCCTCTGCAGCAATGGCGATTTCCGCCATTCTGCCAAAGGACGACCGGTCCGAAGAGCGCCTGATCTTTACCGTTCTTGGCGTCACCGTTCTGTCCACCATCGCGATGGTCCTCTACCCGATCCTGGTGAACACCATTGGCCTGGACGAGCGACAGGGCGGCGTCTTTCTGGGCGGCACCATCCATGACGTCGCACAGGTCGTCGGCGCCGGTTTCTCGATCTCCGAAACCACCGGCGACACGGCGACCCTCGTCAAACTCATCCGCGTCTCGATGCTGGCCCCGGTCGTGCTGATCGCGTCTCTGCTCATCCGCAGCTTTGCCGAGGCCCCGGCGGATGGCAAACAGCCGCCGTTGTTGCCGGGCTTCGTGCTTGGATTTCTCCTGTTGGCCACCCTCAATTCCTTTCACCTGATCCCGGTCGTGCTGGCCGATTTCCTCAGCCAGGCCTCACGCTGGCTTCTGCTGACCGCCATCGCCGCCGTCGGCATGAAGACCCACCTGAAACAGGTTCTGGATGTCGGTGGCCGCGCCATAGCCTTGATCGTCATCGAAACGGTCTTCATCGCCGGGTTCATCCTGGCGGGCGTCAAACTGGTCGGCTGACCTCTGATTCTTCAGTCCTGAAATACTCCCGTCGGAGGCAGACCGCGCCAACAGGCTATCCTTTTCTGTCGGGCAAGTGAAATTTGCTTTGACTTTTTCACGACTCGCGGTGAAATCTCGTCCAGTAATTTCACGAACATTTCGAGTCACAATGACCGACACCTTGGGCAAGGACCTTCGCGCACTCCGCACCTCCCGCAAGATGACGCTGGAGGATCTCGCGACGCGTCTGGACCGTTCGGTTGGCTGGCTCTCCCAGGTTGAACGCGACATCTCGACCCCGCGCATGTCCGACCTTCGCGAGATCGCGGACATTCTCGGAGTGCCTTTGTCGCTGCTGTTCGGAAACGCCAAGGCACCCGCGGCGGAAACGGGACGGATCGTCCGGGCCAGCGCACGGCGGGTGATGGGCGAACACGACAAGGGGCTGGTCGAGACCCTGATCTCGCCCGATCTGACCGACAGTTTCGAGGTGATCCACTCCACCTTCCAGCCCGGGGCCGAACGGACCCGACCGATCGCGCGCCCCACACAGGAGGTCGCCTATCTGCTCTCCGGAAAGCTGGATATCTGGCTCGATGAAACGCCATTCACCGTCTCCGCCGGGGACAGTTTCCGCATTCGCGACCAATCCTACCGTTGGTCCAACCCCTATTCCGATCCCGCAATCGCCATCTGGGTGATCTCGCCCCCTGTCTACTGACACCGCCCCCCCCAAGCCGCACAGCAAGGAACCGTCCATGTCCCTTCCCTCCACAGCCCGTGTTGTCATCATCGGCGGCGGCGTCGTCGGCGTCTCCACACTGTACCACCTGGCCAAGGCCGGCTGGACAGATTGCCTTCTGTTGGAAAAGAACGAACTGACGGCAGGCTCGACCTGGCACGCGGCGGGCAACTGCCCCAGCTTCTCGGCCAGTTGGGCGGTCATGAACATGCAGCGCTATTCGCTGGATCTGTATCGACGGCTCGGCGACGAGGTCGATTATCCGATGAACTACCACGTCACCGGGTCCGTCCGGCTGGCCCACAGCGTCAATCGGATGCTGGAATTCGAACGCGTCGCCGGCATGGGTCGGTACCAGGGCATGCAACTGGACATCTGCACCCCCGAAGAGCTGCAACAGCACCATCCGTTCATGGAGACCCATGACCTGATGGGCGGCCTGTGGGATCCGCTGGACGGCGACATGGACCCTGCGCAGCTGACGCAGGCGCTGGCAAAGGGCGCACGGGACATGGGCGCTCAGATCGCCCGGTTCACTCCGGCCACCGGTGTCAGCCGCGACAATGGCGAATGGATCGTTCACACCGACACAGGCGACGTGCGTTGCGAAATCGTCGTCAACGCTGCCGGGTATTATGCTCCCAGGGTCGGCGAATGGTTCCTGCCCTACGGCGGACGGCCCGTCCCGGCCATCGTCATGTCGCATCAGTATTTCCTGACCGAAGAGATCCCCGAGCTTGCCGCCTGGACCGCAAAGGAAGGCCGCAAGCTGCCGATCCTGCGGGACGTGGACAGCTCCTACTACCTGCGGCAGGACAAGGCCGGACTGAACCTCGGCCCCTACGAAGGCAATTGCAGGGCGCACTGGATCTCCAACGACGACCCCTTCCCGGAGGATTTCTCGTTTCAGCTCTATCCCGACGATCTCGATCGCCTCGAATGGCATATCGAGGACGCGATGGCCCGGGTGCCGTTGCTTGGCACCCAAGGGGTGGCGCGCAACATCAACGGTCCGATCCCCTATGCGCCGGATGGCAACCCGATGATCGGCCCGATGCCCGGCGTTCCCAATGCCTTCGAGGCGCATTCCTTTACCTTCGGCATCGCCCAAGGCGGCGGCGCAGGCAAGGTGGCCGCCGAATGGATCACGCAAGGACAGACCGAATGGGACATGTGGGCCTGCGACCCGCGCCGCTACACGGACTATACCGATCCCCAATACTGCATCGACAAGGCGATGGAGATCTATGGCCACGAATACGCCATGCATTTCCCCCACCACGCCTGGCCCGCCGGGCGCAATC
Organism: uncultured Tropicimonas sp.; assembly: GCA_947495685.1. Lineage (GTDB taxonomy): Bacteria > Pseudomonadota > Alphaproteobacteria > Rhodobacterales > Rhodobacteraceae > Tropicimonas. The sequence continues at coordinate 238,307 of CANLZY010000001.1, read as the reverse complement.
GCAAGGTGTCGCCAGTGGATGCCAAGGTTCGCGCCCTCGGCGGCCAGATGGGCAGCTACAACGGCTGGGAGCGGGCCAACTGGTTTGCGCAACCCGGTGACGACACCTCCGAGGACGCCACTCAGACCTGGAGCCGCTCCGGCCCGTGGGAGCAGCGCATTCGCGAGGAATGCGCTGCGGTACGCGACAATGTCGGGGTGCTCGACCTGCCGGGGTTTTCCCGGTTCAACCTGTCGGGCGACGGCGCCGCGGAGTGGCTGCGCGGGATGGTTGCCGGAAGCCTCTGCAAGGTCGGGCGCATGACGCTGGGCTATTTCCCCGACACCCGAGGCCGCATCCTGACCGAAATGTCGATCATGCGGCACGCCGAGGATGTCTTTACGCTCATCACCGCGGCGAGCGCCCAATGGCATGATTTCGAACACCTGATGACCAACCTTCCGGCGGGTCTGACGCTGACCGACCACACGACGGAATTTTCCACCCTGATCGTGACCGGGCCGGAATCGCGCGCGCTGTTTCAGACAATTGCCGAGGCAGACCTGAGCCTGCCATGGCTGTCGCACCAGCCAGCAAAGGTCGCGGGCTGCGATGCCGCGCTGGCGCGTGTCTCCTTTGCCGGTGAACTGGGGTGGGAGATCCACGCCGCGAATGCCGACATGCCGGCAATCTACGATGCCGTCCTGGCAGCAGGCGCAAAGCCCTTCGGCATGTTCGCACTGGACTCGCTGCGGCTGGAAAAGGGCTACCGCGCCTGGAAGGGCGATCTGTCCACCGATTACTCGCTGCTTGAAGGCGGGCTGGAGCGGTTCGTCAGGTTCGACAAGCCGCAGGATTTCCCCGGCAAGGCGGCGCTTCTGGCCGAGAAACAGCGCGGGGTGACCAAGCGGTTCGCCACCTTGCTCGTCGAGGCCGGCGACTACGACGCGCCCTACATGTCGACCGTCTGGCACGGCGACACAGTGGTGGGCGAAACGACCTCGGGTGGCTGGGGCCACCGGGTGGATGCCTCCATTGCGTTGGCGATGGTTCGGGCCGATCTGGCCGAACCGGGGACCGCGCTGGAGGTCGAAATCTTCGGGACCCGCCACACGGCCACCGTACAGCCTGACGAGCCCCTTTGGGATCCGGACAACGCCCGCCTGCGGGCCTGATCCGGACGGCCCTCAACTCCTCCTCTAGCGCGAAGGACGGACCCATGCCTGATCAAGACATGAAACCCCGCCGCCGGTCCGGTGGGCGTGCCGCCCGGACAGCGGCACGTTCCAGACCACTGGATGCCGCCGTTCGCCCGGTTCGCCCCGGCATGCCGGGAGGGCAGTACAAACCGCTGTCCGACCACGACGTCCTGCGGCTGAACGATGCCGCGCTGGATGCATTGGAACAGATTGGTTTTGCCAAGGCGACGCCGTCTGCAGCGCGGATCCTGACCGACGCGGGCGCCGTTCAGGGCGACGATGGGCGCATCCGCTTTCCACGGGCTCTGGTCGAGGACATGCTGGCCAAGGCTGCCCGCAACATCACCCTGTTTGGCCGCGACCCGGGCCATGACATGACCCTGTCGGGCACCAATACCCACTACGGCACCGCGGGAGCTGCCGTGCACATGGTGGATCTCGAGTCCAACTCCTATCGAGAGCCCAACCTGCAGGATCTCTACGATGCCGCCCGGCTGGTGCAAGCGCTCGACAACGTCCACTTTTTCCAACGCCCCGTGGTTTGCCGCGAGTTCACCGACAATGCAGAGCTGGATCTTCACACGCTCTACGGGGCCTGCGCGGGCACCACGAAACACATCGGAACCTCGTTCACCGAGGCAGCCAACATTCCCGCCTGTATCGAAATGCTGCACCAGATCGCGGGCGGCGAGGCCGCGTGGCGCGAGCGGCCCTTTGTCAGCAATTCCAACTGCTTTGTCGTACCCCCAATGACCTTTGCCGAGGAAAGTTGCGAGGTGATGGAGGCCTGCATTCGCGCCGGAATGCCGGTACTGTTGCTGTCGGCCGGTCAGGCCGGCGCCACCGCCCCTGCCCCCATTGCAACAGCGGTGGTGCAAGCCGTGGCCGAATGCCTGGCCGGTGTCGTCTATGTCAACGCGATGGCCCCCGGACATCCGGCAGTCTTCGGCACCTGGCCCTTTGTCAGCGACCTGCGGACGGGGGCGATGTCGGGCGGGTCGGGCGAACAGGCACTTCTGACGGCCTCCTGCGCCCAGATGCACCAGCACTATGGCCTGCCCGGTGGCGCCGCCGCCGGGATCGCGGACGCCAAGCTGCCGAACATGCAGGCCGGTTGGGAACAGGCGATCAGCAACGTGATGGCTGGTCTGTCAGGGCTGAACATGATCTACGAATCCGTCGGCATGCATGCCTCGCTGATGGGGTTCTGCCTGGAATCGCTGGTCCTGGGAAACGACATGCTGGGCCAGGTCCAGCGCTGCGTGCGCGGCGTGGATGTGGCGGACGAGTTCATCTCGCTCGACGTGATGAAATCGGTGATCCTCGACGGCCCGGGACATTACCTTGGTCACGACCAGACGCTGAAACTCATGCAGACCGAATACATCTATCCCGACATCGCCGACCGTTCTTCGCCCAAGGAATGGGAGGAACGCGGCAAGCCGGACCTGATTGACAAGGCGCGCGCGCGAAAGCAGGACATCCTAGACCGGGGGCCGCACCAGATCGACCCGGAAATCGACCGTCGGCTGCGGTCCAAGTTCAACCTGCGTCCCTTGCGGCAAGCATGACCCGGACCTCACTCGGAGACCCACATGACTGACATAACCCTCCTGGATGGCTCGATCGGGCAGGAGTTGGTGAAACGCTCCGGGGACAAGCCGACGCCGTTGTGGTCGACACAGGTCATGCTGGACCACCCCGGTCTGGTGCAAGCGGTGCACGACGCCTATTTCAGCGCCGGGGCGACGGTTGCAACGACCAATACCTATTGCGTCCTGCCAGACCGGCTGGTCGGCACTGCACTGGAGGAACACTTCGCGGCACTGGCCTGCGCAGCGGTGGACGCGGCCTGTGCGGCCCGTGACGCTCACGGGGCCGGGCGGGTCGCCGGGGCACTCGGCCCATTGATGGCCACCTACCGGCCCGACCTTTGCCCGCCCGCCGAGGAGGCCGAACGGCTCTATGCGCAACCGGTCGCACAGTTGCTGGGCCGCATCGACCTGTTCCTGATCGAATCCATGGCGTCTGTCGATCAGGCCGATGGCGCGTTGCGGGCGACCTGTGGCCTTGGCCTGCCTGTCTGGCTGTCCATCACGGTCATGGATGACGACGGCACGCGCCTGCGGTCCGGCGAACCGGTGGGCGCGCTCGCGCCACTGGTGGAGCGGCACCAACCAGATGCGGTTCTGGTCAACTGCTCCCGCCCCGAGGCCATCGCCGCCGCGCTCGACATCCTGTCAGGGTTCGGCCGCCCGTTCGGCGCCTATGCCAACGGATTCACCGGGATCACCGAAGGGTTCCTGGACGAAAAGCCGACCGTGGACGCCCTGCAAGCCCGCACAGACCTGAGCCCGGCGGCCTATGCCGACTTCGCCATGGGCTGGGTCGATCAGGGAGCCACCATCGTCGGCGGCTGCTGCGAGGTTGGCCCCGACCACATTGCAGAACTGGCTGCGCGCCTGCGCGCGGCCGACCACCGGATCATCTGAGGCCCGCCGGGGCCGTCAAAGGAGTACGTACACGATGGAGATCCCCTCAAGGGCCCGCGTGGTCATCATCGGCGGCGGTGTCGTCGGCTGTTCGGTTGCCTATCACCTGACAAAGCTGGGCTGGACGGACGTCGTCCTGCTGGAGCGCAAGCAACTCTGCTCGGGCACCACCTGGCACGCCGCCGGGTTGATCGCACAGTTACGGGCGACGCAGAACATGACCCGGTTGGCGAAATACAGCCAGGAGCTCTATGGCAACCTCGAAGCCGAGACCGGCATGTCCACCGGCTTCAAGCGCGTCGGGTCGATCACCGTGGCGCTGACCGACGAGCGGCACGAGGAGATCTTGCGGCAGGCATCGATGGCGCGGGCCTTTGGTGTAGAGGTGGAACCGATTTCCCCGACGGAGGTCAAGGCCAGGTACGAACACCTGAACTGCGACGGCGTCGTGGGCGGAGTCTACCTGCCGCTCGATGGTCAGGGCGATCCGTCGAACATCACGCTGGCGCTGGCCAAGGGCGCCAAGATGCGGGGGGCAAAGGTACTGGAGCGGGTGAAGGTCACCGGCTTGCGGAAATCCGGCCGCCGGGTGACCGGTGTGGAGTGGCAAACGGACGACGGTGTCGGCGTAATCGATTGCGATCATGTCGTGAACTGCGGTGGCATGTGGGCACACGAGGTCGGCCGGATGGCGGGCACCAACGTGCCCCTTCACGCCTGCGAGCATTTCTATATCGTCTCCGACAAGATTCCGGGCCTGAGCCAGTTACCGGTGCTGCGGGTGCCCGACGAATGCGCCTACTACAAGGAGGACGCCGGGAGCATGATGCTCGGCGCCTTCGAGCCAAACGCCAAACCCTGGGGGATGAAGGGCATCCCCGACAATTTCGAGTTCGACCAGTTGCCAGAGGATTTCGACCATTTCGAACCGATCCTCGAATGGGCGATCAACCGCATGCCGATGCTGGCCGACGCCGGCATCCAGACCTTCTTCAACGGTCCCGAAAGCTTCACGCCGGACGACGCCTATCATCTGGGCCAGAACCCCGAGATGGACAATGTCTGGGTGGCGGCCGGGTTCAACTCGGTTGGCATCCAGTCAGCGGGCGGCGCTGGCATGGCGCTGGCGGAGTGGATGCAGACGGGCGAGAAACCGTTTGACCTCGGCGACGTGGATATCTCGCGGATGCAACCGTTCCAGGGCAACAAGACCTACCTGTTCGAACGTTCCAAGGAGACACTGGGGCTGCTCTATGCGGATCATTTCCCCTATCGCCAGAAGGCCACGGCGCGGGGCATCCGCCGCACGCCCTTGCACGAGCACCTGAAGGTACACGGTGCCGTGTTCGGCGAACTGGCAGGTTGGGAACGCGCCAACTGGTTTGCCGACGCGGGACAGGAGCGGGACTACCGCTATTCCTGGAAGCGCCAGAACTGGTTCGACAATTCAGCCCGCGAACACCGCGCCGTTCGCGAGAATGTCGGTCTGTACGACATGTCCTCGTTCGGCAAGTTGCGCGTCGAAGGACCGGATGCAGAAGCCTTTCTCAACCATGTCGCGGGCGGCGACTTTTCTGTCCCGGTGGGCAAGATCGTCTATTCGCAATTCCTGAACTCTCGTGGCGGCATCGAGGCCGACGTCACGATCACCCGGCTGTCGGAAACCGCCTATCTGGTCGTCACCCCTGCCGCGACGCGGTTGGCGGACGAAACATGGCTGCGCCGTCACGTCGGGGATCGGCGGGTCGTGATCACCGACGTGACCGCAGGCGAGGCGGTGCTGGCGGTCATGGGTCCCAACAGCCGGGCGCTGTTGCAGGCGGTGTCACCTGCCGATTTCAGCAACACGACCAACCCGTTCGGAACCGCGCAGGACATCGAGATCGGCATGGCGCTGGCCCGGGTGCATCGGGTGACCTATGTCGGCGAACTCGGGTGGGAGGTCTACGTGTCATCCGACATGGCCGGACATGTCTTTGAAACCCTGCATGCGGCGGGGGCCGGGATGGGCGCCAAGCTGTGCGGTATGCACATGATGGATTCCTGCCGGATCGAAAAGGGGTTCCGCCACTTCGGCCATGACATCACCTGCGAGGATCACGTGCTGGAAGCCGGTCTTGGCTTTGCGGTGAAACGGGACAAGCCGGAGTTCATCGGCCGCGATGCCGTGTTGCGCAAGCGCGACGAGGGCCTGCAATGCCGGATGCTCCAGTTCCGCCTGACCGACCCGGAGCCGCTGCTGTATCACGCCGAGCCGATTCTGCGGAACGGCGACGTCGTCGGTCATCTGACCTCGGGCAGCTATGGCCACACGCTGGGCGGTGCCATCGGCATGGGGTATGTCCCGTGCACCCGCGAAACCCCGGCCGAGGTTCTGGCATCGTCCTACGAGATCGAGGTAGCCGGAACGCGGGTTGCGGCCGAGGTGTCGCTCAAGCCGATGTACGATCCGAAATCGGAGCGGGTGAAGGTCTGATCCCGTTCAGAGGTCGGCTTCGAAATAGACAAGGATTCCGTCAAGTTGCGCGTAGTCGCTGTGGTAGGCGTCGCGTTCCCGAAAGCCCAGCGACCGATACAGCCCGATGGCTTCGGCCAACTTGGCGCCTGTGTCGAGCCGCATGACCTGCTGGCCATCGGCGCGCGCCTGCTCCATCAGCCGAAGGGTCAGGGCGCGCCCCACCCCGTGGCCGCGCGCGGCCGGCGCAACAAACACCCGTTGGACCTCGACAATCCCGGGCTCGATCTGGCGCATCATTGCACAGCCGACGGGGGCCCCACCCAGCCGCGCGATGAGGATATCGCCGGTCGGGCGGGTGTTTTCGCGCAGGAACCCTGCCACGAGGTCGGGAATGCGGTCACTGGGATACTTGCTGTCGATCGCTTCGCGGTGTTCGGGGGCACGCTCGGCGAGAAATTCCAGATAGGCGGAAAACAGGCTTTCGACAATCTGTGTGTCCTGCGGCAGGACGGCTCGGGAAATCTCGACGTTCATCGCGGGACCTCATGGGTAAGGGCTGACGCCTGGCACACGACCAACAACGACCGGGGCTCGCCTAGCGTGCAAAGACACGGTCGAAATCGGAGACGCCCTTCACTTCGATCGGGTTGCCGGCGGGGTCGCGGAAGAACATCGTCGCCTGCTCGCCTGGCTCGCCTTCGAACCTCAGGTGGGGATCAAGGACAAACGCCTGTCCGGCAGCCTTCAGCCGACTGGCCAACGCCTTCCAGTCCGCCATTGGAAGAACGACTCCCAAGTGTGGCATCGGTACCAGGTTGCCCGCGACCTTCCCGGTGTCGGTGGTGGCGAACGGCGTCCCGAGGTGCAGCGAGATCTGATGCCCGAAAAAGTCGAAGTCGACCCAGGTCTCGGTGCTGCGCCCTTCGCGGCAGCCCAGAAGGTCGCCATAAAAATGCCGGGCCGCGTCAAGGTCCGTGACGTGATAGGCCAGATGAAAGACCGATTGCATGGCGCTCCTCCCCAAAATGGTCATCCCGCCGTCCGGGGCAGGTTGGTGCTGAGTGGTGGCCCAGATCAGGCCGTCAGGCAACCGCCTTGAACCCCGCGGCGGCGGGATCGTAATCGTAACGCGGCACGATCTCGTCCAGACGATCCAGCAGGTCCAGAACGGAGCCTGTGATGTAGCTGGCCGTGGCGTCATCCATCAAAGCGGAAAAGTTGAGCCGGACCCATCCAGGTTTCTCCAGCTCCTTGCCAGCCAGCAGCTCGTGATGCAGGGTTTCAGAGGACGCCCTGTCGATGCCCAGCAACCGGTGGGCATAGGGGCCGGCACAGGCACAGCCACCGCGGGTCTGGATACCGTAGACGTCCGACAGCATCCGGGTGAACAACTGCTGATGCACCGGATTCCCCCGACCGTCGCGCACCAGGAACGAAAAGATCGGCAGGCGACGTTTCTTTTCGCAGCCCAGCAGCGTCAGTTGCGGATGGCCCAGCCACGCGGCCTTGGCCATCGTGTTCAATTCCGCCTCGCGCTGGTCCAACTGCTCCTGACCGATGGCCTCCTTGACGAGAAAGACCAGCGCCGCACGGATGTCGCCGATGATATTGGGTGTACCGGCCTCTTCCCGAGTTGAAAGGCTGTCGGAATAGCTGTGTGCCCATGGCGAGACAAACGACACGGTGCCGCCACCGGGCCAGGACGGTCTGTCGCGATGCACGGTATCCTTGCGCAGGATCAGCACTCCCGAGGCCCCCGGCCCACCCGGAAACTTGTGCGGCGACAGGACGATCGCATCCTTGGCCGTGTCGCCAACCCCCATGTCCATGTCCAGATACGGGCCACCACCGGCATAGTCCCAAACCGAAACAGCGCCGTTCCGCTTGAGCATTCGGGTCACGGCAACATCATCGGTGACGATCCCGGTGACGTTGGACGCTGCCGAGAAGCTGCCGATCTTGAGATCCGCATCGGCTTGGGCGTCCAGCGCGGCCTGCAACGCCGTCAGGTCCGGACCACCGCCAATGCCTTCGGGAATCTCGACCACCTGCGCCTTGCTCTCGCGCCAGGGCAGGATGTTGGAATGGTGTTCGTAGGGACCGATAAAGACGACGGGGCGTTCGGCCTCCTCAATGCCCAACAGCGCGACCAGACGGTTCAGACCCGCAGTCGCCCCCGAGCCGGCAAAGATCACCGAGCAGTCTGGCCCGGCCTTCGTCAGCCGGGCGATCTCCGCCCGCGCCTGCGACCGCAACCGGGTCATGTAGCCGCCACAGTAGGACGCCTCGGTATGGCTGTTGGCATAAAACGGCAGCACATGCGTGGCCACGAAGTCCTCGATCTGGCGCAGGGCACGCCCCGAGGCAACGTAATCGGCATAGACCAGCCGCACGGGACCATCGAGGCCCGGGATTTCCACTCCTTCGCCGATCAGGCCATCGGAAAGATCGGAAAGGGTATCGGCGCCCTGAAGGCTTGCCTTGAACTGTTCCAGGGGCATTTCATCTCCTTGTTTTTCCCAATTTGACCCGATACGTTGAAAAAAACTTCCCCTATCTCTAGGAAGTTTGCGCCACTATTGGGTCATTTGAACGGAATTCATGACAAAAATAGATCAGACAGACAGAAACATCATCCGAGCCCTGCAACGGGACTCTTCGATGTCGCAGCGCGAACTGGCCGAGACGGTCGGCATGTCGCAGAACGCTTGCTGGCGTCGCCTCAAGGCCCTGAACGATGCCGGGATCCTGCAGGGCAGCACGGCACGTGTCGATCGCAAGGCACTCGGGTTGGGGCTGGTGGTCTTTGTCATGCTCCGCACCCGACACCATTCGGTGGAGTGGCTGGACGAGTTCCGCCGTCACGTCCAGACCATTCCCGAGGTGGTGGATTTCTTTCGGATCGGGGGAGACTACGACTATCTGCTCAAGGTGGTAACCGAGACGATGGACAGCTACGACAGCGTCTATCAACGGCTCATTTCCAAGGTCGAACTGGATTCCGTCACCTCCTATTTCGCAATGGAGGCCATTGCCGAACAACGCCCCCTGCCGCTCTAGACTTCGCCATGCCGCATGGAGGCTATGCAGTCTTGTCATAGGTATCCCCCCAATAGCTGCGCTAGGCTTGGGCCGACCCGACTTGGGCCGGCAACAACGGACCGCTCAATGGCACGCACCAGTTTTCTTGGCGACCTCCTCACAAACCTCTACGGACGCGGACGCTGGCCGACCGGCGGCAGCGACCGTCGCGCGATCGAGGACATGAGCCTTGCGCTTCTGTCTGCGGCCGGCGAGGTCTCGGGCCTTCGGCTGGCCTCGGCGATCTTCGAACGGTACCGCGGCATGGACACGCCCGAGAAGCTGGCATTTTTCACCTTCCTGACCGAAAAGCTGGATATCGACGCCGCCCGTGTGGCCGGATTGGCTCAGGCCTATTCCGAAGACCCATCGACCGAAAATTACGCGCGCCTCGCGCACCGTGCCGAATCCGGGCGGCAAGAACTGTTTCGGCGCCTGCACCAGGCACCGGGGGCCACGGCAGAGCTCGTCGCGATGCGCGTCGACCTTCTGGCGATGCTCAAGGAGCACCCCGAGCTGAAACGTACGGACATGGATTTTGCGCATATGCTGCGCAGCTGGTTCAACCGTGGCTTTCTGGTCATGGAGCAGATCAACTGGGACACCTCGGCCACCCTGCTGGAAAAGATCGTCGCCTACGAAGCGGTGCACGAGATCCACGATTGGGACGATCTGCGTCGGCGGCTGCACCCGCCAGACCGCCGGTGTTTTGCGTTTTTCCACCCGACGATGCCGCACGAGCCACTGATCTTTGTCGAGGTCGCGCTGATCAAGGGCGTACCGGGTTCGATCCAGGACCTGCTTGCCGAAGACCGGGGCACACTGCGGGCCAGAGACGCGCGAACCGCCGTGTTCTATTCGATCTCGAACTGCCAGAAGGGGTTGAAGGGTGTGTCCTTTGGCAACTTCCTGATCAAGCAGGTTGTGGCGGAGCTGTCACAGGAGCTCCCCCGGCTGGACACCTTCGTGACCCTGTCGCCGATCCCGGGGTTGAACCGCTGGCTGGAAACCCTGCCGGACGATTCAAAGGCTGCCCGGATGTTGGCCGGAAAGGCCAGCGATGCCGAATCCGAGGCACTTGCCGCGCGCTACCTGTTGGAGGCCAAGCGGCCCGACGGCTTCCCGCGGGACCCGGTGACGCGCTTTCACCTGGGCAACGGCGCGATCATTCATGACGTGCACGCCCGCGCAGACACCTCGCCCAACGGCTTGCTGCAGTCGAGCGGCGTGATGGTAAATTACCTCTACGATCACGCCCAGACGGAAAAGAACCACGAAAGCTTCACCGGCGAGAAGAAGATCAACGCGAGCCGGGGTGTGCGCAGCAAGGCGCGCTCGGACAAGGCCGCCACGAACACCGTGGCAAGCCTACCCAAGCCCGAAACCGCCCCGGAAGAACGGTAGCACGGCAGCAATCCGGCAAGGGGCCATGGACGCGGAACTATGGCCCTTGCGGTAAAAACCTGGGATGCACGGGGCGCCTTGGGGCCTGCCAAACGGCATTTTTCGGTCGGTTGTAGCGGGATCCCGCCCCATTGCGGCTTGGGCAGCGGCATCGACGGCCGTACATCTGCGCAAGAGACTTACTGTTTTTTTTCATAGTGTTGACGCGCCATCTCCGTCCGCAAGCAGGGTGCGACACAAGTTGCCAAGGCCGGTTTTTCGACAGATAATGTTTGAATGTATACGTAAACCAATGCACAGTTCCGGTGTGTTTCTAACCGGGAGGAGAATCATGAAACTCGCACTTACCGGCTTTGTCGCCGCTGCCACCCTTGCGATGGCCGGGACTGGCTTCGCACAGGACTACCCGTATCGCGACATCACCACCGCGGTGGTCTGGGGCGCTGGCGGCGGTACCGACACGATCAACCGGATGATCATGGCCGAAATGGAGAAGGAACTCCCCGTCTCCATCAACGTCATCAACCAGACCGGCGGCGTGGCCGGTTCCAACGGCATGGTCTATGTCATGAACCAGCCTGATGACGGCTACACGCTCGTCGGGCTGTCGGAATCCAACGTGACTGCAGCCGTGCAGGGCGGCTGGGACAAGAAATTCGACTTCTGGTATCCGTTCATCGTCGGCGGTTCGCCGGACCTGATCTCGGTTGGCAAGGACTCGCCCTACAACACGATCGAAGAGCTTGTCGCAGCCGCCAAGGCTGATCCCGGCTCGATCCCGGCTGCCGCCTCCGGTTCCGGCTCGATCCACCACCTGAACCTGTTGGCTATCGAAAAAGGTTCGGGCGCGACCTTCAAGTTCGTTCCCTACAAGGGCTCGGCCCCGGGTCAGGAAGCGGCCCTCGCCGGTGAAGTCGCACTCGTCGTGACATCGCTTGCCGAACAGGCCCCGTTGATCCTCGGTGGCGAACTCAAGCCGCTGGCGACCCTGACGCCCGAATCCGCCAAGATCGGTGACATGGTCGTTCCGTCCGCCTTTGACAGCTTCGACGGTCTGGACGCCTATCTGCCGCTGAAGCAGGCTATCGGCTTTGCCGTACATGCATCCGCTCCGGATGATGTCAAAGCAGCCCTTGGTGCCGCCTTCGAAAAGGCAATCGCCGGTGACACCGTCGCCAAGTGGGCCGCGGACAACTACTACGACGTGGGCGGCCAGTACGGCGACGACGCCTCCGCCCTGTTCTCGAACCTTGAAGGCACTTTTGCCTGGACCCTCGACGACCTGGGCGCAGCCAAGGTTGATCCGGCCACGCTGGGCATCGAGAAACCGTAAGATCCAAACAACCAGAACGGGGCCCTCGTGGCCCCGTCCTTCCATCTCCTGGAGGCGACATGGAAGACAAGACCGCCCTGAGGGCGCGCGATTTCTGGACATCCCTGATCCTCATCGCCGTGTCCGCCTTCTTTCTCTGGCGCACCACCGATATTCCCCTGTTCGGCACCGTAACCGCCGGCGTGTCCGCCGCCTGGTACAACTCGGCCGCACTGGTTCCCTACGGCGTCTTCGGCATGATGCTGATCTGCTCCCTTGGCCTGCTGGCGATTTCGATCAAGGACGGTGGCGCAGAGCGGGCCCTTCACGGCGCTGGCGTCGGTTGGGAGCGCTCCGAAGTCATTCGAATGGGCTGCATCGCTGTCATCCTGTTCTTCTATATTTTCGCGCTGGTCCCGCGCGTCGACTTCATCCTTGCCAGCGCGCTGTTGATTTCGACATTGATCTACGGGTTTCACGACGGCCACACCGGCCGCATGAAACTGGCCGCGACGGTCTTCGCCGCCGCCGGTCTCTATGCGCTGGTAATGCACTTCCCAAGTTCCGAATGGGCCAAACCGCATGACGACGACTGGGTCACGCTGGCCCTCTGGGCAGGCTTCACGATCTTCACCCTCGTCCGTCACAGCGACGAACAAGCCGTGCGCATCGCACCTGTGATGGCCATCCTCGTGCCGTTGATTCTGGTGCTCGCGATGGCCTTTGGCTTCCGGCAGAACGTGCCAAACCGCTCTGGTCTGATCTTCAAGCAGATCGAGTACCACTATTACGTCACCCTCAAACCGCTCTGGGCCAAGTGACATGGAATTCTTCTTTACTCAGATATCCGGTTTCTGGGGGGCCCTGGTGCATCTGGCATCTGACCCGGTCACCTATCCCTACCTGATCGGCTCGGTCTTTCTCGGCATCGTCTTCGGGGCGCTGCCAGGGCTGACAGCCACGCTCGCCGTCACCATCCTGACCGGGTTCTTCGGCAACAAGTTCCCGCTGGAACAATCCCTGATCGCCCTGATCGGCGCCTATGTCGGCGCGATCTACGGGGGATCCTACCCGTCGATCCTGCTGAACATTCCCGGCACTGCCGCCAGCGCGGCCACCGCGATGGACGGTCACCCGCTTGCCAAGCAGGGGCGCGGTGGCGAAGCCTTGGGGATGACCACGACGGCCAGTTTCATCGGCACCCTGATCGGCACGATGTTCCTGCTGGTCTTCGTGTGGCTGCTGCTGATGATTTCCAAGAACATCGCCAGCCCGGAAAAGGCGCTACTCGCCCTGTTCGGGATCCTCCTCTCCGGAACCTTGATGAGCAAGGACGTGGTCATCAAGGGCTGGATCAGCGGCCTGATCGGGCTGGCGATGGCCATGGTCGGACTCGACCCGATCCTGTCAGAGACGCGATACGTCTTTGGCTGGTCCTACCTGATGTCGGGCTTCCAGGTGGTGCCCGTCCTGATGGGCGCATTCGCGGTGCCACAGATCATGGACGGCATGCGGGCCGCGGGGTCGATCGGTCAGAAGGTGGATGTCGGCAAGATCGTTCCGCGCGTTGCCACCGTCATGAAACGCTTCCCGACCATCGCGCGGTCCGGCGTGATCGGCACCGGCATCGGCGCCCTGCCCGGCGTCGGCGAGGACGTGGCCGGTTGGGTCTCGTACGGTGTGGGCAAGACCGTCTGCAAGGACGGCAAGGACTTTGGCAAGGGATCGATCAACGGCCTGCTTTCCGCCGAAGCCGCCAACAATGCTGCCATCGGCGGTGCGCTGATTCCGCTGTTGGTGCTGGGCATCCCGGGGTCCCCCCCGGCGGCGGCCCTGCTCGGCGCGCTGAAGATCAACAACGTGATCCCCGGCCCAACCATCGACCCGCAACTGATCCTGCACGTCGTGGCAATCCTGGTGATGGCGTCCTGCACGATGGCGATCATGGGCCTGCTGACCGCGCGCGTCTTCATCAACGTGCTGCGCATCCCGCAGACCATCTTCCTGCCCGTCGTGATGGTCCTGACCACCATCGGCAGTTTCTCGGTGGGTGGGGGGATCAACGACCTCTACCTGATGCTTGGCGTCGGTTTTGTTGCCTATGCGATGAACGCCATGCACTATCCCATCGCCCCGTTGGTGATCGGCGTCATCCTCGGACCGTTGTTCGACGAGACGTTCCGGCGCTCGCTGCTGATCTCCGATGGCGACCTCAGCACCTTCTGGACCCGACCGGGTGCGGCGATCCTGCTGTGCCTCAATGTCGCGCTGATCCTGAGCCAGTTGCCCATTTTCAAGCGGGCCTTCGGGCGTCTCACCGGTCGCGGTTCTTAGACTTCAGCATCGCATCACAAGCGTTCCGTTTCCGAACACCATGCAAAGGGCGGCGATCCAGAGATCGCCGCCCTTTGCATGTCTTGCACGCGAAACAACCACGGTCAGGGTCGCAATCAGAAAGCGGCGTTCAACGCCTTCAATACCGCTGCATCACGCTCGTAAGGGTCTTCGCGGAAATGCACCCTGCCGTCTTCGACCCAGGCGGTCCAATAGGTCAGCATCACCGGCATCGGCTCGGGCAGGTCCACCCGGGTGGTCTTGCCGCTGTCCAGGATCGCCTGCATCCGGGTCTGGCTCCACTCCGGATCGTCCCGCATCAACAACCCTGCCAGAACGAACGGATCTTCGACCCGCACGCAGCCCGAGCTCAGATTGCGATCCTCGCGATCAAACAGACCTCGGTTGTTGGTATCGTGCAGGTAAACGGCATACTTGTTGGGAAACATGAACTTTATCCGCCCCAACGCGTTGTCGGGTCCGGGTTTCTGCATCAGGGACACATTGGGATTGTTTGCGTTCCAGTTCACTGAACGGGCCGGCACGACCTTGCCCGACGCGTTGCGCACCAGGTAATTGTTCCGCTCAAGGTAGCCCGGATCCTTGCGGATTACCGAAAGCTTGTCCTTGCGAAAGATCGACGCCGGAACGGTCCAGGTCGGGTTGAGCTCCATGTACTTGATGTCATCGCGAAACACCGGCGTCTGACGATAGGCCGATCCGGTGATAGAACGGGTCGTCCAGGCCAACTCGCCGTCCAGAACCAGGAACGTTCGCGCACCAGCGATATTGACCAGGACAAAGTCGTCCTCCAGTCCGCGTACGAACCAGCGGAACCGTTCTAGGCTCAACCGCAGTTGATCGACACGATCCGCCGGGGTCCGGTTCATCGAGGCCAGGGTCCTTGGGCCGATCACACCATCGGCGCTCAGGCCGTGGCGCGCCTGAAACCGGACCACGGCGGCCTCGGTGACGGCATCATAGACCAGCCCCTCGCCCACCATCCCGGTGTAGTCCCCCTCGGCCAGAAGTCGTTCCTTGAGGACGGGAACACGCGGGTCCTCCATTCCGGGTTTCAACGCGGGTCCTTCCGGCACCATGGGCCAGCCACCACGGGCGTCGATCTCACGATACAGGTTCAGCGCATCGACCATTTGCAGGTATTGCGAATTGCCAATGGCAAGCTTTCCCATCAGGGCCGAAAACCCCGGACCGGAGAGATACTCCTGAAACACCTCTGCGGGCGGACGCTCGATCACGGGCTGGGAAAAGTTCCATGTGCTGCTCAGGGCCTCGGGCGAGACCTTTCCGAACACCATGTGATGCACCAACCGGGCGGCAGCATCGGTGGCGACAATATCAAAGGCCGCCTTGTCCGCATCGGTCCCAACCGTCGCCTGATCGTACAGGTCCAGCAGGCGCGGCATGTGGAAATCCGGCGGCCGGAACCCCTGCGACAAGGCAAAGTCCAGTTCCGCCAACAACTGCCGCGCCGCCGGGGTGCCGAACCAGATCGGCGCATTGCCCCGCAGCCCATACAGCTGCTCCAGGAAATCACCGGCGACAATTTGTTCGCCCGACACCTCCGACTGGCCTGCCACGATGGCCCGCACCTGTTCCGCCAAAACCGTTTCGACCGAGGCGCGCCCAGTGTGTGGCGCAATCGTCAGGCCGAAGGCCAGACAGGCCGCTAAAGCGACAGAATGTGGAATGCGTATCATCGAGCCCTCTTGGAAAACCGGTTGCCAAGGCGTGACGCGATGGCGCGAGACTGTCAATTCGTCCCTGGCTTTTCGTTGGGCGGCGCGACGGACCTCACCGCCCAACGTAATGGTCTGCATCAGCCTTCGGGTTCGTACCAGATCGGCGAGGTATAGCCGCGTTCCTGGTGAACCTTGGTCGCGCCTTCGGGGATCTCGACCCCGAACCTGACAGCATCGTAGACAACCCAACGGGGAGTCGGGATCTCCAGCACGCGGGCGTAATAGAACGCCTGTTGGGCGGCGTCGAACTCCGGGTCGGTCCAGACCGCGCCAAGCTCTGCCGCGCCGATGCTGTTGGTAAAGCTCGCCATCTCCAGGTTGACGGTGTCTCCAACCGGCGGCACCTGCCCGTCTGCGCCCATTTCACGCCCATCCGACCAGGCAACGTCATAGACCTTTTCATGCAGGCCGCCGTCCACGTCCATCCAGCCCTTGACGATCTGAACCCGGTCCAGGTTGGCGCCGATCGGGTCGCGCAGAGCATAGACCATGAAGGTCGGCGCATCACCCTTGGCCCCCGTCAGGTCGCCCCCCATCGGGACGCCCCGGCCATATCCGGCAAAAGCGGGTTGGCGCGAACGCAGGTCGTTCTCGGTGAAATCCCAGCCGCCAAAGAACCGGACCATCATCCGCGGCCCGGTCGTGGCATAGGTTTCCTTGCGCACCATCGCATCCCACAGCGACTTGCGGGTGTTCTCTTCGGCCCAGACACCTGTGTAACCGGACGCCACCAACTCGTATCCCTCGAACGTGCCATTCTCAGTTTTGGTGAAAGGATGCTGCATCCGGGTCGGGCTGGGTTCGGCATTGGTGGCCTTGCCAAAGTAGTTGTCCGAACCCGCCGTGGCCAACGACGTGTGACTGTCGGTCGAGCCCACGGCGCCGAACTTGTAGGGGTTGATGCCCAGCTTTTTCTGCAACGCCATCCCCTGTTTCAGGGCCTCGCGGGCGTACTCGTGCTTCAGCATGTCCTCCGTCTTGCTGGCGCTCAGATCCAGGTTGCCGGCATCCCAGGTCTCGTAATCCGCAAACGGATCATCCGGGCTCAACACCGGATGGGTTTCGCCGTCGCCCTTGATCTGGGTGAATTCGTACAGCGGCTCCCACTTGTCGCGCAGACGCACATAATCCTCGTCGATCGCCTTGCCGGTGAACTGCTTGTCCGTCGGGAACATGATGCCGTTGGACAGGTTGCCGTTGTGGGCCAGCGCAAAGACCTGACCGCCGGTCTTGTCCTCGTAGGTCTGAAGCCAGTCGTACAGGTCCAGCGGGTCGGTGCTGCCAACCGGTGCCTGCGTGACCATCGGTTCGACCATCAGCGCCCTGTCGCCATTGTCCCGCATGACGACGTTTCGGTGCAGGTTGTTGCCCTTGTCCAGCGACGTCCACTCGTACCCGATAAACGCGGTGAAGGTGCCCGGGTCGTTGTATTCCTCGGCCTTTTCGACGACCGTTTCCCAGACCGATGCATAGATCGGCGAGCCGGGCGAATAGTCGAGGATCAACGATTCATCCATCGTGCCTTGCGAGAAGTTGCCGATCAGGTCCAGCGCAGCCGCTGCCGAGGCCTCGCCGCCCTGGTTTAGCGCTTCGCTCCAACGCCTGCCCTGTTCGGAGGCCATGACGTTGGGCTTTCCTGCCTGCAGATCAAAGATCATGCCCATGCCGTCAGAATGGTCGGTCAACACCAACCAATCGAGCGGCCGGGACAGTTTCACCGGTTGCCCGGACGCCGCCATGACTTCTTCGCCGCGCGCGAACCGATAAGCCGTGTCATGGCCGGTGGTGTTTCCAAATAGCCCGGCATCCATGGAATACCCGGTGTGAAGATGCGTATCGCCCCAGTAAACAAAGCTGGGAAAGGATCGCTTGGCATAGGGTGAATAGGCCTTGCCCGGATACAGCCCCTGCAGGGACTCACTTGAGGGAACAAATTGTGCACTGGCAGGAAGAACAGCAAGAATGGCGAAAACCGCCACGGATGAACGCAGAATCATGTTTCTTCTCCCAACTTGATTGACGGGCGGTCCGTGTCGGCCAACCTCTTGTGTCCGGGAAAACGTAACATGGTTTCCGGCGTTTGTGAGCAATATCTGACGCAACGCAGGGACTGACGTTTCCCATTTTGCGCATGCAGCCTGCGCGGGTGCGGGACCAGACCGCGACAGGGTCAATTCAACTCGGGGCCACGTAGCCCGCGAACGGCAATGGGCCGGCACACCATGCCGACCGATGTAGCGTTTTGTCAGCCGATCTCTAGTCCAGGTGGCGCGCGACGGCGCGCGCGATGACCCGCTCTTCGTCGGTCTTGACCACCATGACCTTCACCGCGCCAGTGCCGATTTCCTCGGCATTTCGGTCGTTGGCATCTGCGTCGATGGAGATACCCAGGAACTCCATGTCGGTGCAGACCCCCTTGCGGACGAGGGACGAATGCTCACCTATTCCCCCGGTAAAGACCAGCGCATCGATCCCGCCATTTGTGGCTGAAAGCGCGCCAAGCTCTCGTTTCACGCGGGCGATAAAATAGGCGACGGCCTCCTTGGCCTCGGGCGCGTCCGACTCCCCCAGCGTCCGCATGTCATGGGTGATGCCCGACATGCCCTTCATGCCGGATTCTTTCCACAGCAGATCGGAGATTTCCGGCCCCGTCATACCCTTGTCGAGCAGGAACAGGATGACGCCCGGATC
Organism: uncultured Tropicimonas sp.; assembly: GCA_947495685.1. Lineage (GTDB taxonomy): Bacteria > Pseudomonadota > Alphaproteobacteria > Rhodobacterales > Rhodobacteraceae > Tropicimonas. The sequence goes on along the minus strand of CANLZY010000001.1, from coordinate 219,594 downwards.
AAGCTGCCCACAGCGGGTGCCCATCGGCAACCCGTCAATCGCCGAAAATCCCAACGTGGAGGCAATGGACTTGCGACCCCGCACGCATGTCATCGACGCGCCGTTGCCAAGGTGGGCAATGACGATCCGCGCATCCTTCAGCTCTGGATGGGTCCGGGCGATATGGCCGGTGACGTAGTCATAGCTCAGCCCATGAAACCCATAGCGCCGCACGCCGTCGGCATACATCTGACGTGGCAGGCCGTAGGTGTCGTTCACGAACGGGTGGCCCCTGTGAAAGCCGGTATCAAAACAGCCGATCTGCACGGCATCCGGGAATGCCGCCATGGCGGCACGTATGGCGGCGATGTTGTGGGGTTGGTGCAGCGGCGCCAACGGCGTCAGCCGGGCCAGGTCGTCCAGGATCTCGGTCGTCAGCACGATGGGGTCGCCATAGTCCGTGCCACCGTGCACGATCCGATGGCCGACACCCAAAACGATCTGACCGCCCAGAACGGGTTCAAGCGCCGCAAGCACCGCGGCCAGCCCCGAGGCATGATCGGCCTCGCCCAATTCGGTTGTCGTCTTTTTGCCGTTCGCCTTCAGGATCAACCGGGCATCGGGCCCAAGGCCGTCGATCTGTCCGACGGCAATTTCCTGCGGCTCGTCTCCGGCCAGATAGACGGAAAACTTGATGGAACTGGACCCGGCATTCAGGGTCAGGATGGCAGACATCGGCCCACTCCTCTTTCGATCATTTTTACTGCAAGGCGTCACGGAGAGGCGCGGCGTCGGCATGCATCCGGCATACTGCGCTGCAGCAAAGACGACAACCTGGCAGGCCGCATGACGCTGCGATCCATTATCGCATACCTGAATGCGACGTGAACACCATTCCATGACCCCAAGGCGCTTGCCCAGCCCCTCAGAACAAGAGGTGGCTCCGCAAACCCAGCCCAATTGCCAGGTTCACGGCGTTTGCGGCGAAGCATCAGTCGCCACCCTATTGACCCCCAAGGGCCGGTGTCCGCTCACCCAAGGGAAGCGCGTTCCGACATTCGCGGTTCAGAACCACCAGGAAACCCACTGGATCAAGGAAACACCGGTGATCATCCTTCCGGATGGCACAGTCGAGTTTCTTGAGGAATTGGCGACGCCCGGCAGGCCCCCGATTTCGATCTGGTCAGATTTCCGTTCGACTGCCAGAAGTTCCTCTTCGGTGTCGTTTCCGTGTATCCAGACGACCCAGGCAATCATCCTCCGACGAGTGCCTTCAGGTTCAAGGCCATCCCCGGGGAACCAAGGGTGGATCCGCGAACACGACCGCATGCAGATGTCTACGGATTTTGCTGCGACAGGGCCGAAGAGCCAGCATCGGCCTCGCATGTTCTGGGGTAGAGGTCATTTCCAGTACCCTGCATTGAGGATCGTCATCTCGTTGCAGGTTCTGATGTCAGTCTCCCCGGCGACCTTCTTTCTCGACGAGCCCCACAGGCAGGGCTTCGCGAAACTGGGAGAAGCGTCGAACTCGAGAGCTCCCTTCGTTCTGGAAGGGCGAAGCGATGGCGACAAGCTCGGTGGATATTGCATCGACAGGGCTCGCCGCGGTGCCGCCGGTTTCGCGCCTGACGAGTCGGTTTGCCCGAACGGCGTTCGGCGTCACGCGCCCGGTCCGGAGATCAAAACCGGAATGGACAGGACGATCGAGAACGTTGAACACCGACTGCAAGCATGCGGGCGGAAATCGATCCTTTCATGGACGACGACCGGGTCGTCCGTGAGAGTTCCCAATGGATTCCCGCATGCCGCGGGTTGGCCAAAATCCAATCCCACCCGCCGGTCACATAGCGCCTTGAAATGCGACCTCCGGCGTTTCGGATCGCCGATCTAAAATCGCAGGTCTTTGTCACATCGCCGCGACGGGGAAGTCCACTTTCCCCGTCGCTCGCAGAGCCCCGGACTTGAAACGGCATTCCCTGCAAGCGCCCCCCTCGTCAGTCATTGTCTCCTTTGCGCCCGATCCGGCACCAGGATGACGTCGAAGTCGAACTTTTCATCTCGGCCTTCCTGGGGCAGGCTCGTTTCGAGCAGTCCGACTGCAAGGGACAATGGGAATGCAGAAGCCGAACAGACGGTCCGTCCGGCGCGCGGAGCTGCTCGGGGCCACATACCTTTGCTCTGGCGGTGTCCGCATGGCGTGTTGGTGTGCCTTCGTTCTGCCGAAATCAGCTGATTTTGCCACTCCAGCTTTGCTGGAGGACCGCAATGCACAAGCCCGCCTTCGCAGAACTCGCCTCAAGGCTTCGCCTGCTGACACCGCAGCAACTCGTCCGGCTTGGCACAGCCGTGACAGACTCCCAACGGAGGGTCGAGGCCGTGCTCGCGCTGGACGCGCGCTGCGGGGAGGAAGCCGACCAGGGCTGTCCGCGCTGAGCCTCGTCGAAACGAAGCTGGGCCTCTCGCGGCACACTGCCTGGCGGTGGCGCATGGCGATGATCCGTCTCCTTCCTGCGGAACGGAACGGCGTGATGTCAGGCATCGTCGAAGCCGATGAAGCACGTCAGCGCGAGAGTCGGAAAGCCTCGCGGGAATGGGTGCGGTATCAGGCAGATCCCCTGAATATGCTGTGTCCCCCGCGGGAGCCGTGGCGCTGCTACAAAAGCCGGAACGCCACCGTGAAAATGCCTCCTCGTGGTTGTCTGGCGTGGAACAAGAACCTCGTGGCGCTTACCGACAGGGGTGGCATCGTGCGCCCGAAGCGGTGAACCAGTTGACCGAGCAAGAAGTGGCCTCAGCCCTGCTACCGACGATAGCGTCGGACGCCGTGCTCTGCACTGATGGACACACCACACGAGGCGATCGCGAAAACCACCCGCATTACGCACTTCGCGCTCAATGGAGGGAAGCGATCCCGCCGCATGCCAAGGACCCACCACATCAACACCGTGAAGGCCCTCATCAGCCGCTACCGGGACTTCGTCCGACAGTTCTGCGGCCCCGCCTCGCATAACCTCAAGGCCTATGGCCGTTGGCACGCAGCCCGTGAGAACGGTGAGCGCGACGACCTCGCGATCTTCAGGGTCTTCCTAGACACGCCCCGGGCTTCCAACGCGATATGCTGACACCGCCTTTGCTCTCCCGGCATGATGGCATGGGCAGAGTCATCCTCTCTCAGCGACGTTGGCCGCATGATGACTGCGCAGAGCGCGGTGACAATCTACACGGCCAGAGAGATCGTGACCCTTCTTGGAGCGCAGCCTTTCGAAGTCGATCGCACTTTTGATGACAAGGTGATCGTTCCGGGCTTCAACGCACAACACGACCATCCGGTTCTGGCAGCGTTGACGATGTCGTCCGAAATCCTGTCGATCGAGGATTGGGCCCTGCCATTCGGTACGATCCCGGCGGTGAGCGACAAGCAGGATTTCTTGACCCGACTCACGATGGCAGACAGCAACCTGGAAGATCCGGATGAAGCGCTGTTGAGTTGGGGATACCACGAGTGCTGTTCGGGCCGTTGACCCGCAGCGATCTGGACAGGATCAGCACCACGAGGCCGATCATCATCCGGGCACGGTCATGCCATGAGTTCACGCTCAACAGTGCCACGCTCGACCATGCGGACGTCACCCAGGACCTGATGGATGGCTGGACGCAATCCGCACAGGATCAATCCGATTTATACGCGGGCCACTTCTGGGAACAGGGCATGTTCTCCATCCCGCCCAACATGGCCCCGATGGTCGCGAACCCGGAGAAACTGCGGGCGGGTCTGGAACTGATGCGCGATTTCATGCACGCCAAGGGGGTGACGTTTGGCACCGATCCCCGGCGGCATCCTTGTGAAGCCCGTTCAGGACATGGTGAACTCCGTCATGTCCAGCTCGTCGATGCCATTCCGCTGGGCCTTCATCCCGGACAGCAAGAGTCTGGTCTCGAAGTCTGACGATGATGCCGCCGTCCTTTCGGAGACACGCAAGCTGCAGAGCTGGTACGGCGGTATGACCGAGTTTTCCGATGGCAGCGTGAAGCTGTTTGCAGATGGCGCGGTCTATTCGTTGGCGATGCAGGGTCGCGATCCCTACCTGGACGGCCATGACGGCGCGTGGATGATGAATCAGGCGCTTTTTGAACGGGCATTCCGGATCTACTGGGATGCCGGCTACCAACTGCATATCCATGTGAACGGAGATGCCGGACCGGACCGCGTGCTGAATTTGCTTGAGGCCAACCAGCGGCGCAAACCGCGGTTCGATCACCGCACGACCATTGTTCACTTCGCGGTCAGTGGCCTCGATCAGGTCAAGCGGATCAAGGCGCTTGGAGCCATCGTCAGCGCCACCCCCTGCTACGTCAGTGCATTGTCGGACAAATACGGCGAGCTCGGGCTCGGTCCGGACCGGGCCGATCAAATGGTCCGGCTGGGAGACGTCGAGCGCGCGGGTCTGTCCTACTCGTTGCATTCGGACATGCCCATGGCCCCGTGCGACCCCTTGTTCCTGATCTGGTGTGCGGTGAACAGGGTCACCAGCTCGGGTCGGGCCGCCGGAGAGGATCAAAGGGTTTCGACCCTTGGCGCGCTGCGCGGTATCACGCTGGACGCGGCCTATTCCTTGCGGCTTGAGAAGGAACGAGGAAGCATCGAGGTTGGAAAGCTGGCCAACTTCACAACTCTGGCAGAAAACCCGCTCACCATCGATGCCATGAGGATCAAGGATATCGAGGCCTGGGGGACGGTCATGGAAGGCGCCAAGCTGCCGGTTGGCCATGCAGGGGGCGAAAAGGCGACCTTGGAAGACCTCGCCAACCCTGCTGACAGAGCCCGGTTTGCCAAGGTAGCGGCCGAACACGCCGTCAAGACGGTGCACGCTCACGGGTGATGCTGACGACAGCGCACCATGGATGATCCCGGGGCGAGGACGCGCCGCCCCCCTGCCCCAAACGCGGGATCACTTGAAACGACCGGCCGCAGGTCACTGTATCTGGGGAAACACCCGATCCTTGCCAAAGGTGCGCCTTCCCGGACATCCGCGAGCCTTCGGTGGTCCAGAGATTGATTTGCACGGGAGGCCAACACGGTTTGGCTCGACGGGTGCGCCCAAGTAAAGGAAATGGCCGCGATCCGGAAGATCGCGGCCACTTTTCTTCACCTCTTCGGCTGCCTCGAAAGGCGGCAACACTGCTTCGCCACGCCGACGGCGTCATGCCCCGTGCAGGCCGCGATCCCGCGACGGTCCGGACGTTCAGCTGCTCTTGCGACGGCGCCGCAAAAGGCCAAGCGCCCCAAGGCCCAGCCCCATCAGGCCAAGCGCCGGCGGAACCGGCACTGCCGCCGGCAGTGCGTCGTAGAGCGTGAAATCCAAACGAGGCGCAGGACCAGACACACTCCCATCAAACCAGCCGGTGCTGCCGATCGTTGTCCGGAAAAACGGGCTTCCCACGACGTTTGAATCGCGGCCCCAAGCCCAAGAATCCGGATCCCCTGTCAGGTCGTTCACGATGCTCAGCCAGTAGGTGCCGGCGGTCAGGGCGATGTCGCTGGTCGTGGCCAGATACTCGTAGATAATGCCGGCCGCCGGCCCACTCGTCGTTGGAGCCTTCGATGTCACGCTGAGCGCTGAGGAAAAGGCGGGGAGTTGATTGGGAGAGGCGCCGCTATTGGTGTATATTCTCAGCGTGAAGTTGTCGCCCGGTCCCGCTGTAGAAGATGGATTGTAAAATCCAGACCACTCGACCGCCCGGATCGTCGCGGCAGACGTCAGATCAAAGATATCGGACACTTCCTGCGGAAAACTCACGTCAGCGAAGGCGCCAGAATCAACGTCTTCCGCCAGCACGCCGCTATCAAAGATGGTTGCGGCCTGCGCTGGTCCGGTTGTCAGCCAGCCCCCCAGAACAGCGGCCGATGCAAGTGCAAGAAACGTTTTCATGACTGGTACCTTCTCCAAATTCAGCGACGAGGCCCTGCTCCTGAAAAGATCTGGCACCGCGCCAGCGTGCCACACAATTTCCCTAAAGGGCGTTCACACTATTTTAGCCATGTTGTTTGCGATGTGCCAAGGATTCTGTCGCCGATACCCACGTCTTGTCCCTTGCATGGTTAATGTCTGGAGGTGTGCCGGCGTTGAAACCTGACAGGCGATCATCGGGCAGCGATCATGCCCCCCCCGCTCGGGTCCCGTCACCCTGACCGGATGACACCGCCAATGTTGCCGCCTTTTCGCCAGCAGGTGAACGCCGAATGGGGGCAGTGGAAGAGGTTTCGGCGCGGACCACACGTGCCCCGCCCACAGCAAACCGCAGGGCCTAGTCGACCGCCGGATGCTCCAGCGCGACATTCAGAAACTTGTTCTCTCCGGTGATCGGGCGGGCCCACAGGGCCGCGAAGGTCTCGCGCAGGTCGGCGCCGTGGTGCAGGATGTCGTTCACCGCCCGGCAGACCGGCATCGCGATTCCGATCCGGTCGGCCAGGTCGATGACCGAAACCGCGTTCACCTCGCCTTCGACCACAACCGACGTGCCGTCAAAGACGTTCTCGCGCGAGATGCCACTGCCAAGCTGCACGCCAAAGCTCATGTTGCGCGATGTGGTGGAGGAGCAGGTCAGCGTCAGATCGCCGATCCCCGACAACCCGGCAATGGTCTCGCGCCGTCCCCCCAGGGCCTCGGCCATCGCCTTCATCTCGTCAATGCCCCAGGTGATCAGCGCCGCGCGGGTGTTTTCGGCATAGCCCGCGCCCGTCATCATCCCGCAGGCGATCGCCACCACGTTCTTGACCGCGCCGGCGACCTCGACCCCGACCAGGTCGTCGCTGACATAGGGGCGGAACATCGGCGAGCCGAGCGACAACGCCAGCCGCGACGCCGGGGCGGCCTGCGGATCGCGCCGGTGCGACCCGGCAAAGGGGAATGCCATCGTCACCGCCGTCGGATAGGTCAGCGCGGTCTCGCGCGCGAAGGTCGGCCCGGACAGCGCCCCGATCTGGTGGTGTGGCAGTTCCTCTCCCGCGACCTCGCTCAGCAACTTGCCGGAACCGGTCTCGATCCCCTTGGCACAGAGCACCAGCGGCGCGCCCGGTTCCAGGTGCGGCGCCACCAGCCGGCAGATTTCGCGCAGCGTTACCGAGGGCGTGACCAGCAGCACGCAATCGGCACCGCGCAGCGCCGTCGCCATGTCAGCCGTTGCAACAATGCCCTCAGGCAGGTCGATCCCCGACAGGTATCGCATGTTCTGCCCGGTCTTGGTGATCGTCGCGATGTCCTGATCGTTGCGGCCCCACAGCCGAACATTCCGCCCGGCCTTGCGGGCCACCAGCGCCAGCGCGGTCCCCCAGGCCCCCGCCCCGATCACCGCGATTGTCTCGTAGGGGCCGCGCGTCGGACCCGACGCAGCAAACGATGAAGATGGCGCGGGCGTGCTCATGGCTGATCTCTCGTCTTTCCAAATCCCGGCCGGACCGACTCGGGGCGGGATGCCCGCAGCCGTGCCGCCGCCAAGGGTCGCGAAGATGGCCCAGCCCGGTCGAAACTGCAACACCCGGGGCGGGTTGGCACTTTCGGTTCCACGCGCAAATGCTATGGTATCGGCGAAAATGACAGGATCGCTGCCCCATGTTTCCCCGTACCAGGTTGTTTCTGGCCCTTCTCGGCCCGATCGGGCGCAAGATAAACGACCGCAAGATCGGCCTGATTGCCGCCGGACTGGCCTTTTACGGGCTGTTGGCGGTGTTTCCGGCGATCACGTCGGTGGTGACCCTGTGGGGGTTCTTTGCCGATCCGGACCTGGTCGAACAGCAGGTCGCCACCTTCGAGCCGATGATGCCGCAAGAGGCCTTTGCGATCCTGAAAGGCCAGGTGGAGGCCATTGCCAGTGGCCCCAAGGAGGTGCTTGGCTGGGCCTCGATCGCCTCCACCGGCGCAGCCCTCTGGGCCACGCGGGCCGGGGTGGCGGCCATGATCGGCGGCATGAACGCCGTCTACGACGTCCCGCCGCGCGGCGGGTTACGCGGCCTCGGCATGGCCCTGCTGCTGACGCTGGTTCTGATCGCGGTGATGCTGGTCGCCCTCGCCGCGGTCGTGATCGCGCCGGTCCTGCTGTCGTTCGTGCCGCTTGGCCCCTATGCCGGCTTGGCGTTGGACGTGCTTCGGTGGGGGGTCAGCGCAGCGGTCACCCTGACCGGGATCGGCCTGCTCTATCGGCTCGCGCCGCACCGTACCGGCAAACGTAGCCCACTCTACTCGCGCGGAGCCTGGGTGGCCGCTGTGTTGTGGGCCGTGGTGTCGTTCGGCTTTTCGACCTACCTGCAACACTTCAACAACTACAATCAGGTCTACGGCTCGCTTGGGGCCGTGATTGCCATGCTGATGTGGTTCTACCTGAGTGGCTATGTCGTGCTGCTGGGCGGCCTGGTCAATGCCGAGCTTGAAGCCCCGTCCCGGAAACCGGCCCCGACGCCAGTGCAATCCGACGGGATCAGCCAGCAGGCTCCGGACGATCTGTCTCTGGGCGCCGACACAGGCCCGGACACTGCCGCTGCCGCTGCCGCTGCCGCTGCCGACGGAGTGCCCCACGGTGGCGCAACCGCACAAGGCTAGGACAGCACAGACGGATGCCATGCCTGCCATTGGCAAACCGGCCTGACGATTTCGGGTGGTTGTGGTCCGCAAGACGAGCGCATACTCCCCACGCACCCCTGCCGGACGGACCCTTGGAACCATGCTGCTGTATCGCCTTGTCCTGACCTTTCTTGCGCTGCCGATTGCACTTTGGCTTGGCCTGCGCGTGCTGCGCGGTCAGGAAACACGCCACGATCTGCGCGAACGGCTCGGTCTGGACGGACCGGCAGCGCCCCCTGACGGGCCGCTCCTGTGGCTGCACGGCGCGTCCAACGGAGAGCTGACCTCGGCCCGCGACCTGATCGAGACGCTCCTGAAGCGCGACCCCGCCCTGCGCATGGTCGTGACAGCCAACAGCGTTACCGGGCGCAATATGGTGAGCGGCTGGCGGCTGCCGCGTCTGCGTGCCCGGCTGGCACCGCTCGACTACCGGATCTGCCTGCAACGTTTCATGGTCGGTCATCCACCCGCAGCCGTACTGTTGCTGGAGGGCGACCTGTGGCCCAACCGCTTTGCCATGGCCGCCAATCAACGCGTGCCGGTTTTCATGCTGTCGGCCCGGATCTCCGGCAAGAGCTTCGGCATGTGGCAGCGCCTCGGCGGGCTTGCCAGCGGGATGCTGGGAGCGGTTCGACTGTTGTCGGCCCAGGACGAGGCATCGGAGCGGCGTTTTCTTGACCTCGGGCTGCGCCCGGATGCCATCGGACCGCGCCTGACGTTGAAATCAACTGTCTCGCTCGCCGCGCCAGATGCCAATCTGGTGGCAGATCTGGCCAGGGTCTTTGATCGTGCCGATACCTTTCTGGCGGCCTCCACCCATGACGGCGAGGAACCACAAGTGATCGCCGCGTTTCTGGCTGCGCGCGCACAGAGGCCCGACATGAAAATGATCCTCGCGCCCCGCCACCCCAAGCGCGGCCCGGAGGTTGCCAAGTTGCTGAGCGATGCGGGCCTGCGGGCCTGCACCCGCTCTGCCGCAGAGGTGCCAGACCCGGAAACGGACGTGTACCTGGTCGATACGTTGGGCGAAATGGCGCTCTGGTACGCCCTGTCCGGGCCGTGCTTTGTCGGTGGATCGTTGGTGGACAGGGGCGGACACACGCCCTATGAGCCGGCACAATTCGGCTGCGCAATCCTGCATGGGCCGCATCTCTCCAACTTCGCCGAGCAATACGCCGCGTTGGACGCCGGACAGGCCGCAATCCGAACCGAAAGCGCCGACGCCCTGGGACATGCGCTCGCCAAGATGTCCGTCGAGCAGCAACGCGCCCTGGCCACAGCCGCCAAAACGGTGTTGTCCAGCCCCGTCTCGGCGCAGTTGAACGCGCTTATCGACGCCATGGCACATGCGGCGGGACTGCCCGCGCTGGCAACTCGCAAGACCTGACCCAGCGGGCCGCGCCTCACGCCTGTCGATCCGGTCGAGGTCGATGCGCAGACTGGTTTCCCGACGCCCCCTTGCCACATCGGTTCGCCGCTCGGACAAGCCCGAAGCCGGGTTCTCCAAGAGCGCGGCCGGATACCGGATCAGGGCGGCCCTGGACCTGTACGGGGCCGTCGCAATCCGGCCACCGGGCTGGCCATTTCCTCCCGCGCCCCGATCGGCACTCTTGCGCGAAACACCGCATTCGGACATGGGGGGAGAAGGGTGACCGGAGTGTCGCGCACCGGTGATCCCATGCATACCACCCCAAACCCGGACCTTGACGCATGCGCCTGTTGATTTCCTTTGCTGCCTTGTTCCTGTCCGTGCTGCTGCTGCAACTGTCTTCCGGCGGCGTCGGGCCGTTGGATGCGCTGTCGGGTTTGCAGATGGGGTTTTCCAATGCCCAGATCGGTCTGTTGGGATCGGCGCATTTCCTTGGTTTTTTCATCGGCTGCTGGTGGGCGCCCCGCCTGATGGGCTCGGTCGGCCATTCCCGCGCCTTTGCCGCGTTCACCGCTGCCGGGGCCATCGGGTTGATATCGCACACCCTGACCGACAATCCCTATGCCTGGGCTATGTTGCGGGTCGCGGCCGGCCTGAGCATCTCGGGCTGCTTCACGGTGATCGAGGCATGGCTACAGTCCAAGGCGAGCAACGCCAACCGTGGTCGGCTGATGGGCAGTTACCGGGTCTTCGACCTGGGTGGCTCGTTGCTGGCACAGCTGATGATCGGCATGCTGGAGCCTGCCAGCTATGTCTCCTACAACCTTCTTGCCCTGTTGTGCTGTGCGGCGTTGTTTCCGCTGACGCTGTCGACCGTTCGCCAACCCAGCACGCCGGCGGCGCCGCGCTTGCGCCCGCGACTGGCGATCGCCCGGTCGCCGTTGTCGGCAGCGGGCGTGATCGTCGCCGCCGTCTCCTCGGCCTCGTTCCGGATGGTCGGGCCGGTGTATGGTCAGGAGGTCGGGCTGAACACTGGCCAGATCGCCTGGTTTCTGGCCGCATGGGTGCTGGGCGGGGCGTTGGCGCAGATCCCGGTTGGCTGGCTGGCCGACAAGTACGACCGCCGCTGGGTCCTGATCTGGCTGTCCCTGGCTGCCGTGGGAAGTTGCGGGGCCACGATTGCCCTCGGGGCGGCGGGCACGGTGGCCATCTTTCTCAATGCGGTGGTGTTCGGCTTGACCACGTTTCCGATCTATTCGGTTGCGGCGGCACACGCGCATGATTTTGCCGACAGTTCCGAACGGGTGGAACTTTCGGCGGCTCTGATGTTCTTCTTTGCCGTCGGGGCCATCGGGGCACCGCTGTTGGCCTCGACCCTGATCGAATGGCAGGGCCCGTCAGCCCTGTTCGCGATGATCGCAGTGGCACACATGGGGCTGGGGCTGTTCGGCCTGGTCCGGATGCGCGCCCGCCCAACCGTCGAGGAACGCACGCCCTATGTCTATGCCCCGCGCACCAGCTTCACCATCGGGCGGCTGATGCGGCGGCAGAGGGATCGCAAGAAACCATGACGGATCGCGCGGATCGTGCGAACCAATGACCCGGCATCCGCGGCCCCCTGCGACCCGCAGACCGGACGGAACGGCAATACTGGCGCTTGGGTGGTACATGGGCTAAAGCCACACCGAAAAGAAACCGGAGCCGCGCCACATGTCCCGCATCCTCATTACCTCTGCCATTCCGTACATCAACGGGATCAAGCACCTGGGCAACCTGATCGGCAGCCAGTTGCCTGCCGACTTGTACGCACGGTATATGCGCGCCCGTGGCAACGAGGTGCTGTTTCTGTGTGCCACCGATGAACATGGCACCCCGGCCGAGCTGGCCGCGGCCAAGGCCGGAATGCCGGTCGCCGAATACTGCACCCAGATGCACCGCACCCAGTCGAAACTGGCCGCCGGGTTCCGCCTGTCGTTCGACCATTTCGGTCGCTCGTCCAGCCCCCAGAACCATCGGCTGACCCAGTATTTTGCCGGCAAGCTGGCCGAAAACGGCTTCATCGAGGAAGTCAGCGAAAAGCAGGTCTATTCCAATGCCGATGGCCGGTTCCTGCCGGATCGCTACATCGAAGGCACCTGCCCCAACTGCGGCTATGACAAGGCGCGTGGCGACCAGTGCGAGAACTGCACCAAGCAGCTTGACCCCACCGACCTGATCGACCCGCGTTCGGCCATTTCCGGCTCGACCGAGCTGGAAGTGCGCGAGACCAAGCACCTGTACCTGCGTCAATCGGCGATGAAGGATGACCTGGACGCCTGGATCGACAGCAAGACCGACTGGCCAGTGCTCACCACCTCGATCGCAAAGAAGTGGCTGCACGACGGCGACGGGCTGAAGGATCGCGGCATCACGCGCGACCTGAACTGGGGCATCCCGGTCAAGAAGGGCGACGAGGACTGGCCCGGTATGGAGGGCAAGGTCTTCTATGTCTGGTTCGACGCGCCGATCGAATACATCGCCTGTGCCGCCGAATGGGCCGAGGCCCAGGGCAAGGAAGAGTCCGACTGGTGGCGCTGGTGGCGCACCGATGCCGGCGCCGAAGATGTTCGGTATGTGCAATTCATGGGCAAGGACAACGTGCCGTTTCACACCTTGTCCTTCCCGGCGACGATCATGGGCAGCCAGGAACCGTGGAAGCTGGTCGACTATATCAAGTCGTTCAACTACCTGAATTATGACGGCGGACAGTTCTCGACGAGCCAGGGCCGCGGTGTCTTCATGGACCAGGCGCTGGAGATCATGCCGGCTGATTACTGGCGGTGGTGGCTTCTGTCCAATGCGCCCGAAACGTCGGATTCGGAATTCACCTGGGAGAAGTTCCAGGCCGGCGTGAACAAGGACCTGGCCGATGTGCTGGGGAATTTCGTCAGCCGGGTGACCAAGTTCTGCCGGTCGAAATTCGGCGAGGAAGTCCCCGAGGGCGGTGCGTGGGGCGCTCATGAAAAACAGGTCATTTTCGACCTTCAGAACGGGTTGGAGGCATACCAGACCCACATGGACAACATCGACGTGCGCAAGGCAGCCGCCGCGCTCCGCGAGATGTGGGTGGATGGCAACGCCTATCTGCAGGAGGCAGCGCCGTGGTCGACGATCAAGACCGACCCGCAGCAGGCCGCGATGCAGATCCGGCTGGCCCTGAACCTGATCCGCGTCTACGCGGTGATCTCGGCGCCCTTCATTCCCGATGCCTCTGTCAAGTTGCTGGAAGCAATGCGGACCGACGCCACCGACTGGCCGGATGACATGCAGACGGCACTGGAAGCGCTGGAGCCCGGTCACGGGTTTGTCGTGCCCGAAACCCTGTTCGCAAAGGTGCTCGACGAGCAGCGTGAGGAATGGGCCGAGAAGTTCTCCGGCATTCGCACCTGACCCATCTGGATGCAATCTCCCCCGTCTGTCTGGCCGGGGGGCTCCCGCACTTCAGGAGCACCCGCCAGAGGCGGGGCTCCGCGTTTGGGCGTGGCCGCGCCTGACGGCGCGGCGACCCGCTCCGCCCGACCGTAACAGGCGATCGGCCAAAGCGCGTGACGAAACGTGTGCCTAGAGTACCTTGTCCAACGCGACCTCGAGGCGGGCCAGGGTGCCCGGAACATCGTAGAGTTTGTCCAGACCGAACAGGCCAAGCCGGAAGGTACGAAAATCGGCAGGTTCATCGCATTGCAGCGGCACACCGGCGGCAATCTGCAACCCTTCGGCCGCGAACTTCTTGCCGGTCTGGATCTCGGAATCGTCGGTGTAGCTGACCACCACGCCCGGGGCGCCATACCCCTCGGCCGCGACCGAGGCCACGCCTCGTGCCACCAGCATCGCCCGCACACCGTTTCCAAGCGCCCATTGCGCATCGCGCAGGGCCTCGAAACCGAACGCGCGAGTCTCCAGCATCGTGTCGCGGAACGCCCGCAGGGAATCCGTCGGCATTGTGGCGTGATAGGCATGGCCGCCGTTTTCGTAGGCCTGCATGATGGCCCGCCACTTCTTGAGGTCCAGCGCGAAACTGCTGCTCTGGGTGTCCTCCATCCGGGCGACCGCGCGGTTGCTCAGCATCACGAGGCCGGCACAGGGCGTCGATGACCAGCCCTTTTGCGGCGCCGAAATCAGCACATCGACGCCGGTCGCCTTCATGTCGACCCAGGCACAGCCCGAGGCAATGCAATCAAGCACCATCAGCGCGCCAACCTCGTGCGCAGCGTCGGCCAGCGCGGTGATGTAGGCATCGGGCAGGATCAGGCCGGCAGCCGTTTCAACATGGGGCGCAAAGACGACATCCGGTTTCTCCTCGCGGATCCTGGCGGTGACCTCCTCGATGGGCGCTGGCGCAAAGGGCGCGCGGGAATCGTTGCCGGTCTGGCGAGCCTTCAGAACGGTGGTCTCCGAGGCAAACCGGCCAGCGTCAAAGATCTGGCTCCACCGGAACGAGAAGAAACCGTTGCGCACGATCAGGGCATGGGCATCGGTGCCGAATTGGCGCGCGACGGCCTCCATACCGCAGGTGCCGCCGCCAGGCACGATGGCCACCGCGTCGGCCTTGTAGACCAACTTCAGCATCTCGTTGATGTCGAGCATGACTCGCTGGAAGGCGGCGGACATGTGGTTCAACGATCGGTCGGTGAAGACGACGGAAAATTCGAGCAGCCCGTCGGGATCGACGGTATCGAGCAATGCGGTCATCGGAGCCTCCTGTGTTTGACCAGTGCTACCCCGGTGGCGCGCGCGCGAAAAGACATCAGGGCCGGGAAGGCCGAAATAAACTGTGCCCTCGGCCCTGCCCGGGCTATGTCTGCATCACGTCAGCAGGATCCCCCTGTTGGGTCCGATGGTCAGAACGCGCATCCTGCCAGACGGTGAGCGACGCCCTGCCGGGCAGGACAGATCAAGGTTGAACGAATGACTCTCGAAAACGTATCTGGCACGGTGCTGGTTGTTGGCAGCGCCCCCGACGCAACCCGTTGCCGTGATTGGCCAAAAGCCTTGTTTTCGAGCATCGTGGCGATCAACAACGCGTGGCGCATCCGCGACGACTGGGACTATCTGGCGTTTCCGGACGATTTTCCGCCGGAAAACCGCCCGACGGACCTCCGCCCCGGGCAGGATCTTATCCGCTCCGACAGCTACGTGCCATCGAACAATCGCTTCGGCGGCGTCCTGTATGCCGGGGGGACGATGGCATTTTCGACGGGATATTGGGCGTTGGACGCCCTGCGCCCGGCGGTTCTGGCGTTTGTCGGCTGCGATATGGTCTACCCCACTGCCGGCAGGACCCACTTTTACGGCAAGGGCACGGCAGACCCGCTGCGCGAAGACATCAGCCTTCGCAACCTCGAGGCAAAGTCCGCCCGCCTGTCGCTGCATGCGGCGATGTTGGGCTGCGCCTGTGTGCGCCTGTCCTCGGGTCCGAGCCGCCTGACATTTCCCCAATGCCCCCCCGATCAGCTGGCAAGCCTGCCTTCCCCGACGCTTCGCGTGAACGGTGCCGGTTTTCGGGCGGCATCCGAGGAAGAGAGCCGCCTTGGCTACACCGTCGAGTCCGGTCGGTATTGGGAGCACGAACAGGAGTTTTCGACGGACCGTCTGGACGCCCTTGACCGGATGTGGCTGCGCGCCGCGCAGACCGAACCGGGGTAACGTGCACGCATCCTGTTTGCCCAGGAAACGAACTGGACCTTCCGGTGTGGAGCCGAGCCCCAATCACAGCGGTCCGGGCAGGCGCTCCTCGCTCATCAGCACGTTCGCCTCCACGTTGCCGGCGCCGGGCAGCGTCATGATGCGACGGCGCAGGACACGTTCGAAATCCGGCAGGTCACGCGCCACGACCCGCAGTCGGTAATCATACAAGCCCAGCACGTGTTCGATGGTCTGAACCTCGGGGATGGCGGCAGCGGCACGCTCGAACTCGTCGAGGCTGACCCGGCCCTTGGTGGCAAGCTTCACCCCCAGAAACACGGTCACACCAAAGCCAAGCGCCTCCCGGTCCAGCACAAGACGACGGCCTGACAACACGCCGGCCTGCGTCAGGCGCCTGACCCGCCGCCAGGTGGCTGGCTGCGACAGCCCCAGACGCCGTCCAAGCTCCCCCGTGCCCAGTGTCGCGTCGGACCGAAGCGCGCGCAGGATCGCGCGGTCGGACTCGTCCAGATCGATCATATCGGCAGAACCTCCTCTGCCTTGATGCTGGCGACGTGAACCAGCGCCTCGATATCGGCGATGTGAGGCAGGGTCAGAAGGCGGGTGCGATAGAGATGCTGATAATGCGCCATGTCGCGCGCGACAACCACGAGTCGCACATCGACCCGGCCAAGAAATGTCTGAATTTCAAGAACCTCCGGAACTCTTCTCGCCTCGCGAATGAAGATGTCAAAAGCATTGGATTGCGTCTTGTCCAAGGTAAACCGCAGCGAGACATGCACGGAATATCCGAGCGCGTGCCAATCGATCACGGCCTCCTGCCCTTTTAGAATGCCGCGATCCCGCATGCGGGCCAATCGACGAGAACAGACCGCAGGGGTTGTCCCCGCGGCTTCGGCCAGATCAGCAGTGGCGATTCCCGGGTCGGGCTGGAGGTGCCGCAACAGGCGACGGTCGATATCATCAAGCATTGATTTTACCAATTCAGGGTATTTTGCGAATGATGCAGCACTCATCTATCGAAAATTCATGCAGATCGAAACGTCTATTCGCAGAAAATGGATATTATGCCCTGCATCAACACCGCTCAAACTCGAAGGACAACACCATGCGCGTGTATTACGACCGCGATTGCGACATCAACCTGATCAAGGACATGAAGGTTGCCATCCTCGGCTACGGCTCGCAGGGCCACGCCCACGCCCTGAACCTGCGCGACAGCGGCGCCAAGAACGTCGTCGTCGCCCTGCGCGAAGGTTCGTCGTCTGCCGCCAAGTGCGAAGGCGAAGGCCTCAAGGTGATGGAAATCGCCGAAGCCGCCGCCTGGTGCGACCTGATGATGTTCACCATGCCCGACGAACTGCAGGCCGAGACTTACAAGAAATACGTCAAGGACAACCTGCGCCCCGGCGCGGCGATTGCCTTTGCCCACGGGTTGAACGTGCATTTCGGCCTGATCGAAGCGCCCGAGAACGTGGACGTGATCATGATGGCGCCCAAGGGCCCCGGTCACACGGTGCGCGGCGAATACACCAAGGGCGGCGGCGTGCCCTGCCTCGTTGCGGTGCACAACGACGCCTCTGGCAAGGCGCTGGAAATCGGCCTGTCCTACTGCTCCGCCATCGGCGGTGGCCGCTCGGGCATCATCGAGACGAACTTCCGCGAAGAATGCGAAACCGACCTGTTCGGCGAGCAGGCGGTTCTGTGCGGTGGCCTTGTCGAGTTGATCCGCATGGGCTTCGAAACGCTGGTCGAGGCAGGCTATGCCCCCGAGATGGCCTATTTCGAGTGCCTGCACGAGGTGAAGCTGATCGTGGACCTGATCTACGAAGGCGGCATCGCCAACATGAACTACTCGATCTCGAACACTGCCGAGTATGGCGAGTACGTTTCCGGCCCGCGCATCCTGCCCTACGACGAGACCAAGGCCCGCATGAAGGCCGTGCTGAGCGACATCCAGTCCGGCAAGTTCGTGCGTGACTTCATGCTCGAAAACGCCGTGGGCCAGCCCTCGTTCAAGGCGACCCGTCGTATCAACGACGAGCACCAGATCGAAGCCACCGGCGAAAAGCTGCGCGGCATGATGCCGTGGATCTCGGCCGGCAAGATGGTCGACAAGTCCCGCAACTGATCGTGGCAGGTCGGGCATTCCCGGCGCTTGGCCAGACGACGTGAATTGAGACAACTGGCCGCGATGGCATCATCGCGGCCAGCTTCCAAAGGGCGGGGCGCCCTGTAGTCAGGAGTGCCCCGTTCAACCGCGGCGCGAAGTTTCAAGTGCGGATGATCCGCGATCCTGCTACCTCTCGTAACGGCAGAGGAGGCGCGGATGGCAAAGGTACAGGTCCAGAAACACGCGAAGCGGATCACGGCGGACGAAGCGGCAGCGCTGGTTCAACCCGGGATGTGGCTCGACTACGGCGCAACGCTGAGCCAGCCAGACGTGTTCGACGCCGCCCTTGCCAAGCGCAAGAACGAGCTGAACAATGTACGGTTCCGCGCCTGCCTGACCCTGCGGCCCCGTGCCGTTCTGGAGGCGGATCCGGAGGGCGACACCTTCCATTGGGTGAACCTGCATTTCTCTGGCTACGATCGAAAAAAACATGATGCCGGACGGTCGAACTATCTGCCCGTGCACCTGGGCGAGATCCCGGATTACTACCGTCGCTTCATCGACCCGGTAGACATCGTCATCCTCAAGGCCCGCCCGATGGACGCAGACGGCAATTTCAACCTCAGCGCCGCGACCGTCTGGCACCGCGCGATGATCGAGCGCGCACGCATGGTGATCATCGAGGAGACCACCGGCCTGCCCCATGTCATGGGGCCCGGCGCTTCGGTGCACCGCGACGACGTCGATTATGTCATTGCCGGCGACAACGCGGCTGCACCCGAATTGCCCAACCCGCCGCCGACAGAGGTCGACAAGGCCGTGGCGCGGCTGATCATCAACGAAATCGACGACGGCGCCTGCCTGCAGATCGGGATCGGCGGCATGCCGAATGCCGTCTGCAGCCTGCTGCAGCAGAGCACCGCGCGCGACCTCGGCATTCATACGGAGATGCTGACCGACGGGATCATCGACCTTTACCGCGCTGGCCTGATCACCGGGGCGCGCAAACAGTTGAACCCGGGCAAACTGGTCTGCACATTTGCCCTCGGATCGAGGTATCTTTACGACGCCATCGACCGCAATCCGGACATCGAGTTCCACCCGGTGGACTATACAAACCTGCCGGAAAACATCATGCGCAATGACAACGTCGTCGCGATCAACAACACGACCCAGATCGACCTGACCGGTCAGGCATCCTCGGAGACCGACGGCCATCGGCACCTGACCGGCACCGGCGGGCAGGCACAGTTCGTGCGCGGCGCCTATGCGTCCAAGGGAGGAAAGTCCTTCATCTGCCTCGCCTCGACCTATGAGCGGCACGGTGAGCGGCGCAGTCGCATCGGGCTCAGCCTTACCCCCGGCAACACCGTGACCACCACCCGTACCGACATGATGTACGTCGTGACGGAATACGGGATCACCAACCTCAAGGGCAAATGCGTTGCCGAGCGCGCGCAGGCACTGATCGGGCTGGCGCACCCGGATTTCCGCGAAGACCTGGAGCGCGACGCCTATGAAAACGGGTTGATCCCGCGTGGGTTCTTTGGATCGGAAAGTCGTGCGACGACCACCCCTTGAGTGGAACCAGCGCAGCCTGACGTCTGATCAGCCGGTGCCCGGGCGAAGCCCGCTCAGGCTGGCCCCCCGGGCACACAGGGGCACCATTTCCAAACCCGTGGCTTGCATACGGATCGCGTCCGGTTGCATGGTACGCCTCGGATCGACCCGGAGTGGAGACAACGTGTGCGTTTAGGAAAAGTCGCCGGTATCAGCACCTTGCTCGTTGTCGGCGCCTTGATCGGAGGGATCGCCGGCATCCTTGCCTACAAGGCCGAGCTTCACCACAAGCTGCTGCCAGGATCGCTTCGCGCCAAGCTGCACGTCGAGCCTCCGACACAAACGGACGAGAGCCCGATCCGGACGATTTTCACCGCGCTCGGCGTCACCTCGGTGCCCATACCGCCTTCGGACCGGGATGGTCGTGGGGGAGCAATCACGCCCTTGGGCGATGACATCCTTCTGATGGATTTCGATGGGCGGCTCTTTGTCGTGAACCGGGACAAACAGGTTCGCCAACTGGGTCTGAATGTGCCGGACAACGGATATGAGGCTTACAGGGCCTATGCCGAAACCGACGTGGGCCGGACCTTCAACCACACGTTCTATACCTTTCGCTACAACGACATCGAATTTGTAGAAACCGAGAGCGGCGGCCGCCTGATCCTGTCCTACACCCATTTCGACGGCGACCGGGCCTGTTTCGACGCGACCATTGCCACGCTGGACGTGACCCGAGCGGAGATCGACGCCGGCCTAGACTCCGCAGAGGCCCCCTGGCGCGAGATCTTCTCCTCCCGGCCCTGCCTGCCGCTGAAACCGGGCGTGCGATCGCTCGAAGGGCAACTGGGGGGTGGGCGTTTTGTCTATCACCCGGATGGCTACATCCTGCTGGCAAACGGCGACTATGGATGGGACGGCACCTATGGCCCGATGGATCGGCTGCTGTCGCAGGAACCGGAATCGGAATACGGCAAGTTGATCCGTATCGACCTGCCCGATGGCGGCGCGACCATCCATTCGCTGGGCTATCGCAACACCCAGGGCATCGCGCGGGACGACGCGGGCCGGATCTGGATCGTCGAACACGGGATGCGCGGCGGCGACGAGCTGAACCTGGCGCGCCCCGGTGCCAATTACGGCTGGCCACTGGTATCGTTGGGCACCAGCTATTCCGCCCTGCCGATGGAGCCGACCCTGCCGGAGGAGTTAGGCCGTCACCCCCGGTTTCAGCGGCCCGAGATTGCCTTTCTGCCCAGTATCGCGACCTCCAGCCTCGCCGTCTCCAAGGGGTTCTTTGACCCTTGGGAGGGCGATCTGCTGATTGGCACGCTCGCCGCACAGAGCCTTGTCCGGGTTCGCTACGTGGAAGACCGCGTTCTGTTCACGGAATTCATCGACGTCAAGCGTCGGATTCGCGATGTGTTGAACACGCCGCAGGGCGAGCTTGTCCTGTGGGCCGACACCCGCGAAGTGCTGTTCCTGACCCCCGCCGCGGGTGGTCCGGGCCGCGATTTCATCAATCGCCAGATCGACGAACTGCCCCAAACCAACGGCTTGCAATCCGAGGTTCGCCTGCAGGCCGAAGTCTGTTCGGAGTGCCATTCGTACAACCGTGGTGCCTCTGAACATGCGCCCAGTCTTGCCGACGTGTTCGAGCGGCAGATCGGAAAAAGCGATTTCCAGGGATATACCGAGGCGTTGCGCACCGATGGCCGTCGCTGGACCCGCAAGAACCTGCGCGCCTACTTGCACGACCCCGAGGGGTTCATTCACGGCACCTCGATGCCGCGACCGGAAATGTCCGATGCCGCGCTGGACGCCTTTGTCGATGTGCTGATTGCCATGTCCACCGAACTGGAATTCAAACCCGAAGCGAAATAGGGCAGGTTCATCGCCCGTGCTCGCCCTACCCCGATCGGACCCGCAATGTCACCGACGCCAGAAAACCCCGGCCTTCTGAACTGGGGTCTGATCATCTTTCTCGGTATGATCTGGGGGGCCGCCTTCATGGCCCAGTCGATTGCGCTGGACGGGTTCGGGCCGCTGAGCCTTGCCGCCTATCGCACCGCGATCGGAGGCGCCGCGCTCTGGCTGATCGCCGCCGCCATGGGCCAGGGGCTGGGTCAGATCAGCCAGGTCGCAGGCCGCCAAGGCTGGCTGTTTTCGGTCTGGATCGGAATCGCGTCCTTCGCCCTGCCCTTCGTGTTGTTGTCCTGGGGGTTGCAGCACGTCCCTTCTGCCTTCGCCGGGATCACGATGGGGATGTTGCCGCTGTTGGTGTTGCCGTTGGTGGCCATCTTCTCGCCCGAAGAAGGCATTGGCCCGCGCCGGATTGCCGGCGTGACACTCGGCTTCATCGGCCTCGTCATCCTGATCGGACCCGAGGCGCTGACAGCCGAAGGATCGGACAAGGCATTGTGGGGCCGACTGGCCTGCATCGGCGCGGCCTGCTGCTATGCGGTCGGCTCGGTCTCCACACGCCGCGCGCCCAAAATGCCCCCAGTCGCCTTCGCTGCGGTGACGCTGGTGGTTGCCGCCGCGTTGTTGCTGCCCATTGCACTCTGGCGGGAGGGCCTGCCAAAGGATCTGCACCTGGGCCCGGTTCTGGCATTGCTTTACGTTGCGCTGCTGCCAACCGCGATTGCAAATGTCATCCGGGTGCGGGTCATCACAACCGCCGGCTCTCTGTTCATGACCATGACCAACTACATGGTGCCGGTCTGGGCGGTGGTCTTCGGCACGACCCTGTTGGGTGAACAGCTACCGCCGCAAACCTATGTCGCCCTGGCACTGATCCTGTCCGGGATCGCGATCAGCCAGAGCCGGTCGATCCAGACAGCGCTCGCCCGCAGGGGCAAGAAACGGCCCTGACGGCAGCATTTCAGATCGCGGCTTCGACGGCCTCCACCACGGAATCCACCACCTGTTCCAGCAGCACGGCGTCCTCGCTTTCAGCCATCACCCGGATCAACGGTTCGGTACCCGATTTGCGGATCAGAAGGCGCCCGTTGCCAAGCAATCGTGCCTCTGCCGCCGAGATCGACGCCTTGACGCCGTCAGTGTCCAGCGGCGTCGCACCGGTCTGATAGCGGACGTTCTTCAGCAATTGCGGCACCGTCTCGAAGCTGCGGCACAGGGTCGAGGCCGGTTGACCGGTTTCGGCCATGGCGGCCAGAAACTGAAGCGCTGCCACCAAACCATCGCCGGTGGTCGCGTAGTCGGTCATCACGATATGTCCGGACTGCTCACCGCCAAGGTTCCAACCGCCCGCACGCATCCGTTCCACCACGTAGCGGTCACCGACGGGTGTGCGCTCCAGTGTCAGGTCCCGGCCCTCCAGGAACCGCTCCAGCCCAAGGTTGGACATCACGGTCGCCACCAGCGCGCCGCCCTTCAACCGGCCCTGTTCGGCCCAGCGAGCCGCCATCAGCGCCATGATCTGATCGCCGTCCGCGACATTGCCCTTTTCGTCCAGGATCATCACCCGGTCGGCGTCGCCATCCAGGCAGATCCCGACATCCGCGCCGTGCTCGACGACCGCTGCGGCCGCCGTGGCCACGTGGGTCGAGCCACATTCCTTGTTGATATTCAACCCATTGGGAGACACGCCGATCTGTATCAGTTCGGCGCCCAGCTCCCACAGGACCTCGGGGGCCGTGCGATAGGCCGCACCGTTGGCACAGTCGATCACCACTTTCAGCCCGGTCAGGCGCAGATGATCGGGAAAGCTCGCCTTGGCCCGCTCGACATAGCGGAACCGGCCATCGTCGATACGGCGCGCACGACCGATATTGTCAGACGTCGTCAACTCCACCCCGTCCCGGACCATCGCCTCTATCTCGGTCTCGGCCTCGTCCGAAAGCTTGAACCCGTCAGGACCAAAGAACTTGATGCCGTTGTCGTGGTGCGGGTTGTGGCTGGCCGAAATCATGATGCCCACGTCGGCCCGCATCGATGAGGTCAGATACCCCACCGCCGGTGTGGGGACGGGTCCCAGCAGCAGCACGTTCATTCCGGTGGAGGTCAGGCCAGCGGTCAGCGCGGTCTCGAACATGTAGCCGGACAGGCGCGTATCCTTGCCGATCACCACACGGTGTCCGTTCTTGCCGTCCTGCCGGAAATACCGCCCGGCGGCAGCGCCCAGTTTCAGCGCCATTTCGGCTGTCATCGGATAGGTATTCGCGCGCCCGCGCACGCCATCGGTGCCAAACAGGGTTCTGCTCATCTCGCCTCCTCCGGGGCTACCCCGAGTGTTGTCGCCACGAACAGCCGCAAGGCCTGTGCTGTGTCGGCTGTGTCGTGTACCCGCAGTATCTGCACCCCCTGTGCCACCGCTGCAAGGGCCACGGCGACGCTTCCAGGGCTTCGGGCCTCCGGCGCGTCGGCGCGCCCAAGGGTGCCGATGAACCGTTTGCGGGACGCCCCGAGCAGGATCGCGCATCCCAGCGAATGAAACACGGACAGCCGCGCCAACAGCGCCAGATTATGCTCCAACGTCTTTCCAAAACCGATCCCGGGGTCCACGACGATGCGGTTTCGCGGGATACCCGCCGCCTCGGCGGCGGTCACGCGCGCATCGAGACAATCGTAGACATCCAACAACACATCGTCATATCGCGGGTTGTTCTGCATCGTCGCCGGCGTCTTGACCGAGTGCATCAGGCAGAGCGGCACCTGACGATCTGCCACCAATCCGGCAAGCTCCGGATCGAAGTCCAACCCGGAGACATCGTTGACGATGTCGGCCCCCGCATCGAGCGCCGCCGCCGCAACGGCGGACTTGCGCGTATCGATCGACACCGGCGTACGGTTGCCGCGCTCACGCAGCGCCGCGATCACCGGCGCAGTTCGCTCGATTTCCGCGTCAACGGCCACCTCGACCGCCCCCGGACGGGTCGATTCTCCGCCCACGTCGATGACATCGACGTCGGGTGCCATGGCAAGGGCCCGCGCAACGGCAGGCTCCAGCCCAACGTGGCGTCCACCATCCGAAAAGCTGTCCGGGGTCACGTTCAGGATGCCCATCAGACAAGGACGGGACATATCGAGCCCAGCCAGGGCCGGCCGTGGCGTGACGAGCCGTTCAATGACATCCGGTGGCACGTCATCGGCAGAGACGATCCTTGGCGGCTCTGTCCGGCTGAGGCATTCCACCCTGTCAAACCCCGTCCAGCCGCCGGCCAGCCTGTGGCGCGACGGCACCGGGTCAAATCGGGGGATCGGTCTGTAATAGTAGGTCATTGCACCCTGCCGTTGGCGTCCGGCGCCTGTGTCCTACACCTGCAGGGTGTCGGCAAGCGAAAGCATGGTCCCGCCCGGCACATCGACGCCCAACCCAAGGATGCGCCCGGCATGCAACGTCCCGGCGAACCAGGATGCCAATCCCGCCGGATCGCGGGGACCAACCTCGGGGCCGTCAATCGCATCGAGAACAATCTTCGAAGGGGCCCAGACGACAATCCGACCCTGATGAATGGCGTGCACAATTTCCGTCCGGCTGTTCACGACAATGCAGCGCCGATCCCGGGCGGCCAGCACCCAGGCATTCTGCTCCAGCGCCAAAAGGTCGATGCGCCGTTGAGGCATCGGGGCGCGGGCCACGGGGGCCTCGGTATCGGGCCGCTCGACACTCAGCACGACTGGCATTTCCAGGGCCTCCAACTGATCCAGCCACGTCGGCAAACGGTCGTCCACAAGCGCGGCATTGGACAGCAGAACCACCACCGGGCGCGCAAAATCGTCCGAGACCGGCTCGTTGGGCAAGGTGCCGACGCGCGTCCGTTCGATCTCGACGCCAAGCGCAAAGGGGCCACGGTCGAGTTTTTCGATCCGAATGAACACCCGGCGGGCACGAGGTTCGGCCAGCAACCGGTCGGCGATCATCTCAGCCAGCGTCTCCAGCAGGCTCAAACGCACCTCCGACAGCGACGCCTCGACCGCCTCGGTGATCGTGTCATAGGACAGGATACGGTCCACATCGTCGGCCAGCGGGGCCGCCGCATGGCCAACCTCGACGACAACATTGAAGCGAAGCCGCTGCATTACCCCGCGTTCTTCCTGAAAGGCCCCGATCTCGACTTCGCGGACGTAGTCCCGCAGGGAGATCCGGTCGCGCGGGGTGGTGCCGTCCTGCGTGGCGGCAGCACGGTCTTCGGGATGGGCAAATGCCTGGGTCAGCTCGGAGGTCATGAGCGTGTCATGCCATGTCCGGGGGCAAATGCCACGCCCGAAACGACCTGGAAACGGCAATTGCCGACAGGATTGGCACGGCCGAAAGCGCCGACACGCAGTCTGCCGGAACAATCAGGACCGCGGGTTGCGATAGAACAGATGCACACCAATCGCGGCCGTCCGTGCGAATTTGCGCGACCAGGACGGATTGACAGCCATCGTGTGGTAATGCGTGGCTCCGCCGGTCAGGACGCGGGGGGCGCCGTCCAGCATCGCCCTGGCGATCTTGCCGACGCGGGAAAAGGCCTTGGGTTCGTTGATTTTCTCGGCCTTGCCGTCGCACGTATACGTGAACTGACACTGGTACTTCTTGCCGGTTCCCTGATGGACCACTCCGCAGACGCTGTTGGGGTAAAGCGGGCTCTTGACCCGGTTCAGAATGACCTCGGCCACCGCGAACTGCCCCTTGACGCTCTCGCCGCGGGCCTCGAAGTAGAGCGCTTCGGACAGACACTGCCACTCGTCGCCACCTTTGACCTTGGGCTGCTGATCGAGCCAGCTGCGGGAATAGTTCACCGTCTTGAAATCGTGCGGGCGCGGTTTGGATCGAACGCTGGTGCGCGGGTCCAGACGGCCCATATGCGCATCGCTCAGCGAATCCAGCACCCGGTTCTCCATGTCGATCAGACCTTCGATCCCTGCTGACGCCCCGCTGGTTGGATCTGTAGACGTAGACAGATGCGCTTCGGCGGCAGCAGAAACAGCGAGCAAAAAGCCCAGACCAATCGACACAAAAAGAGAACGCACCAGCGCCATGAAACTTTCCCACCCAGCAACGCGCAAGACCGCGTCCAGCCAACGGCGGCGATACCCCAAAGCGTCGGGCGGTGTAAATGCGGTCGGGCAAACGAATCGGCCCGCTATCTGACGCAACGTCCGAATTCGCCCGATTCAAGGGCGATTCTGAGCGGATTTCTGCCAGTACCCGGCGAAATCCTGCGTGTTTTCAATCCTCTGACTCGCGCGTCATCGCATCCTTGACCGCCAGGTGGGCCGCAGCCAGTCGCGCAACGGGCACCCGGAAGGGCGAACAGGAGACGTAATCGAATCCCGCATTCCGGCAGAATGCGATGGTTGCGGGATCCGCCGCGTGCTCGCCGCAGACCGACAGAACCACGTCCGGAAGCGCGGCCCGACCTCTCTCTGCCCCCAGCAGCAGCAGTTCGCCCACCCCCTCCTGGTCGAGGGTATGAAACGGGTCTTCGGGGAAGACGCCGTTGGCCACATAGATCCCCATGAAGCGCCCGGCGTCGTCGCGCGACAGGCCATAGGTCATCTGTGTCAGGTCGTTGGTCCCAAAGCTCAGGAACGACGAATGGGCTGCAATCTCGCCCGCCCTCAGGGCTGCCCGCGGGGTTTCGACCATGACGCCAAGGCGATAGTCGAACACATGGCCCGTCTCGACCCGCACGGCGGCGGCCACGCCGTCGATCCGGGTCTTGACCAGTTCGACCTCCCGCTTGGCCGACACCAGCGGGATCATGATCTCGGGCACCACGGCGGTGCCGGTGGCCTCGCTGGCCTCGACCGTTGCCTCGAAGATCGCCCGCACCTGCATGTCGTAGATTTCGGGCACCGTCACGCCCAGACGCACGCCGCGCATCCCCAGCATCGGGTTGGACTCCGACAGCGCCTCGACCCGACGGGTGACATCGCTGAGCGGCATGTCGAGCGATTCCGCCAGCGCCATCAGACCTTCGCGGTCCGATGGCAGGAACTCGTGCAGCGGCGGATCGAACAGGCGAATGCAGACCGGTTGCCCCGCCATGATCCGGAACAGTTCGACGAAGTCCTCCCGCTGCATCGGCAGCAACTGCACCAATGCAGCCGCACGATCGATCTCGTTGTCGGTAAAGATCATCTCGCGCATCACCGTCAGGCGTGCGGGCTCGAAGAACATGTGTTCTGTCCGGCACAACCCGATCCCATCGGCGGCAAAGGTATCCGCCATGCGGGCATCGTCCGGCGTGTCGGCATTGGCCCGGATGCCGATATCCCGCACCTCGTCGGCCCAGCCCATGAGCGTGCGGAACGGACGGTCCAGCGCCGGCTCCAGCATCGCCACCGCACCGGCCAGGGCCTCGCCCGTGGTTCCGTCAACGGTGACGATATCGCCCTCGTGAAACACGCGCCCCTTCATGGTCGTGACCATCTTCTTGCGTTGCGAGATCCGAAGGCCCGACGCCCCGACGATACACGGCAGGCCAAGACCCCGCGCGATCACCGCCGCATGGCTCGTCATGCCACCGCGTTCGGTGATAATTCCCTGGGCGGCGTGCATGCCGCGGATATCCTCCGGCGTGGTTTCGCGCCGCACAAGGATGCAGGGGATCTCGTGATTGGACGAGGTTTGCGCCGCCCGCGCCGAGAACACCAGCCGCCCGGTGGCACCGCCAGGGGACGCGGCGATCCCCGACAGGATCACATCACGCTCCGCCTCGGGGTCGACCTGGGGGTGCAGGAGTTCTGGCAACGACAACGGCTCCACCCGCAGCAGCGCCTCGCGCGGCGAGATGATGCCGTCCTCGGCCAGCGCCACGGCCACTCTGACGTTGGCCCGTGCGCTGCGCTGGACCTTGACCGCGTCCAGCACTTTCAGTTCGCCTTCGGAGACCGTGAACTTGATCTCCATTTCTTCCCGCAGGCGCAGGCGGCACAATTCGGCGATCTCGGTCAGCTGGTCATACAGCGCCGGTGCCTCGTCCTGCATCGACGCCCCGCGCTGGTCGCTGGCAAGGTACATCACCTGCGCCTTGCGGCCCATTGCCCGCGCTGCCATCGACTTGCGTTTGTAGCGGCCGGTCACCTGCCGGTTGCCGGTTACCTTGTCGATCATCCGCAGAACGCCGGAGCCGCTTTCACCCGGGCCGAGGCCCGGCGCCATGTCCTGTACGACGAGCCCAAGCCCGGCATCCATTGGCGCACCGCGTGCCTGCCGCAGCAACCGCGCGCTGACCCCTTCCCAGGCCCGCGCCATGGAACGCAGGACTTCGGCCAGTTGCATCGCCGGATCCTGCGGAAACGGTTCGTCGGCCTCGTCTTCGAATGCCGCCAGCGCGGCCTTAACCGGGTTGCTGGCCTCCGAGGCTTCCTCGAAGGGTTCCGGGTCCAGCCGGGCAACGTCGATCGCAAAGGCCTGGATAAAGCGCAGGTACAGCGCATCGGCGGCCTCCCGGCCCAACGTCTCGGCAATCTCGTCCCGGCGGTCGTCGTTCATGCCGATGTTCAGGATTGCGCCCGGCCCGCCCCAGTCAGGGTCGCCGCTGGACGGGCGGACCGACACCAGCGGCTTTCGCCCGAACGCCGACAGCAGCCGGGACGTGTCCGGCCGGTGCCCTTCGGCAATCTGGTGCACGGCATTGAACGACAGCGCCACGGTTCGCGGTACCGGAATGCCCAGTCGCACCAGCCGTTGCAGGCATTTGGCCCGACCGCCGTGCGTTTCATCGGACACGACCGCGGTCGGTGTGATCAGCGTGAAGTCCTTCAGATCGCCAGGCTGCAACACAACGGATTTCCTTCCATGACCTTGGTCAGGATAGGCCGGACACCCCGTCCGGCAAACATGAAGATGTCGTCCCACCGCCATACCATGGCAGGTCGCCCAAAGTCCCGCGCAACCGTTCGCGCCGCCTCAGCCTTCGACACACCGAAGGTCGGCAACCTTCAGACAGGTCTCGCGAATGCTGTGCAACAGGTTCAATCGGTTGCGCCGCACGATACCGTTGTCGGTGTTCACCTGGACGGCCTCGAAGAACGCGTCGATCGGGGCGCGCAGGGAGGCCATGCTTGCCATGGCCGACGCGAAATCCTCGGCCTCGATGGCCGTGGAGATCGCACTCTCGCCCGCATCCAGCGCATCGAACAGCGCGCGTTCCTCGTCGGTTTCGGCAAACTTCCGGTCCGGGCCGTATTCGTACGACACGCCATCGGCCTCCTCGGCCTGCGTCAGGATGTTGTTGGCCCGTTTGAACCCCTGCAACAGGTTGCCCCCGTCCTCCGTTTTCAAGAAGTCCGACAGCGCTGCGGCGCGCTTCGCCAGCAGCATCAGGTCGTCATTGCCCGGCATCGCCAGGCAGGCATCGATCACGTCGTGCCGGATGCCCTCGTCGCGCAGGTGCACCTTGAGCCGGTCGTGGAAGAAGCCCAGCAGGTCGTCGCATGCCGATGGCACGGCGTTCTTCAGGTCAAGGAACTCACTTGACGGCACCCCGCTCCGTCGCTCCTTGACAGCCTCGAATGCGGCTCCGAATACCCCATGGTCCGCAATCTCGTTGAGGAGATCCATCGTCTCCTCCTCGGCCAACGTTTCACCGGCCGCATGAGTCGCCCGAACAATCTGCGCGGCAACATGGCGCGCCAGGTCCAGGCGCACGCCGTTCTGGTTCAGCAGCCGGATCACCCCGAGCGCCGCCCGGCGCAGGGCAAACGGATCCTTCGACCCGGTGGGTTTCTCGTCGATCGCCCAGAACCCGGCCAGCGTGTCGAGCTTGTCGGCCAGCGCAACGGCAACCGAAATCGGCGCGGTGGGCACGTCATCCGATGGCCCCAGCGGCGAATAATGCTCTTCGGCGGCGGCGGCGATTTCGGGCGAGAGGCCCGCCGCCTCGGCATAGTACCGCCCCATCGTGCCCTGAAGCTCGGGGAACTCGTAGACCATTTCCGAACTGAGGTCCGCCTTGGCAACCTGCGCGGCCTTCTCTGCCGTATCCGGGTCGGCACCGACCAGCGGCGCGATTTCACGGGCCAGTGCAGCGATGCGGTCGATGCGGGCCTTCTGGCTGCCCAGTTTGTTTTGGAACGTTACCTTGTCGAGCGCCTCCAGCCACGGCTGCATGCCGGCCTTTGCGACCCGCAGGTCGTTCTCCCAAAAGAACCTCGCGTCCGACAGCCGCGCCGACAGAACCTTCTGGTTGCCGGCAAGGATGGTCGCGCCGTTGTCCACCGTCACCATGTTGGCAACCGTCACGAATTTCTCGATGCGGCCTGTCTTGGGGTTCCGCACCGAAAAGAACTTCTGGTGCTCTTTCATCGAGGTCTTCAGAACCTCCGGCGGCAGGCCAAGGAAATCGGCCCCGATCTCGCCCATCAACACGACGGGCCATTCGACCAGCCCCGCGACCTCGGCCAGCAGTCCCTTGTCCTCGACCACTTCCAGCCCTTGCGCAAAGGCCGAGGTGGTGGCGTCGTGCCAGATCGCTTCGGCGCGCTCAGCCGGATCCAGAACAACATGGGCGCGCTTCAGCCCGCTCACATAATCATCAAAACCGGTCACCGCGAACGGCCCCGGCGCCAGGAAACGGTGGCCGCAGGTGGTGTTGCCAGCCACGATGCCGTCGACCGTCAGCGGCACGACGGTGCTGCCATGCTCGTCGTTCAGAACGCACAGGATGGAGTGCAGCGGGCGCACCCAACGGAGGGACCCATTGCCCCAGCGCATGGATTTCGGCCAGGGGAACGTGCGGATGGAGGTTTCCAGCACCTCGGCCACGATCTCGGCGGCCGGGCGGCCCTGCTTCGTGATCCTGGCGAACCAGACCTGCCCTTTCTTGTCGTCTCGGGCCTCCAGCTGGTCCTTGGTGAGGCCCGTCGACCGCAGGAACCCCGCCAGCGCCTTTTCGGGCGCATCGGTACGGGGGCCCTTGCGTTCCTCGGTCACGGTGGGGCTTTCGGCTGTCAGCCCCTCCACCGTCAACGCCAGCCGGCGCGGGGTGCTGAAGGCCTGCGCCGAGGCATAGGTCAAGCCGGCCTCTACCAGACCGTCAGTGACGAGCTTCTTCAGATCTGCGCCTGCGCGCCCCTGCATCCGGGCAGGAATTTCTTCGGAAAAGAGTTCGATCAGAAGATCGGGCATGGGTTGGTCCTCAGAGCGGCAGGAAGAACTGGATCGCGAAGCTGTTCACGATATCCACGAAAAAGGCCGAGACGAGCGGCAAGATGACGAAGGCCATCGGCGACGGGCCATAGCGTTTGGTTACGGCGGTCATGTTGGCGATGGCGGTGGGGGTGGCCCCCAGTGTGACACCACCGAAGCCCGCGGCCAGCACGGCGGCGCGATAGCCCCGCCCCATGGCCGGAAACAGAATGTAGATCGAGAACAGGATCGACAGCACCGTCTGCGCCGTCATCACCACGATCAGTGTCAGCCCCATGCCCGCCAGCGTCCACAATTGCAGCGACATCAGCGACATCGCCAGGAAGGTGCCCAGCGAAAAGTCCGAGATCATCGCCAGAGTCGGCGTGCGGCTGATCGGTGCCGAGCGCGGCAGGAGCAACGGCTTGGCATTGCCCAGCAGAATGCCCATCAGCAGACAGGGCACAAAGGGCGGCAGTTCGAGTCCCGCCTCCATCAACCCCTCGCCCAGCCCCAGCCCGAGGGCAATGGTGACATGGACCCAGAGCATGACCTGCATGAAGGTCAGGTGGTTGATCGTCTCTGTCTTCTCGCTGTCAAAGCTCACACCGACAGTGTGTTCCTCGTCGGGGCGCTCGGGTGTGAGAGAATGACGATTGATCAGATACTTGGCGATTGGTCCACCGATCAGCGCCGCGCAGACCAACCCGATCGTGGCCACGGCCACTCCCAATTCGCTGACCCCCGCCACGCCGCCTGTCATTTCCTCGATCCGGGGGGTCCACGCCACCACCGTGCCATGCCCGCCGATCAGCGCCGCCGAGCCCAGCAGCACCGAGAATTCGCTCGGCAGATCGAACAGACGCGCGCCGGCCACGCCGATGAGGTTCTGAAGGATCACATAGACAATCGTCAGCCCCAGCAGGATTGCCAGTGGCAGACCGCCCTTGATCAGGTCGGACACCCGGGCGTTCAGGCCGATGCCGGTAAAGAACACCAGCAGGAAGTAGTCGCGTGCCGCAAGGTCGAATTCGACCGGCCGGTCAAGGAAGACAAAGACCAGCATCGTGAATGCCGCCGCCAGAAGCCCGCCCGAGACCGGTTCGGGAATGTTGAAATCCCGCAGGACGGCGACCTTGCGGGTGAGCTGAGCGCCAAGAATGTAGACAAGGAAAGCCACCGTGACCGAGGCGAACGCGCTGATGGTGATCGGGTCGATCATTTCTTTAGCTCCTCGTTTGTCTGGTGCCAGACATAGCCCCGGCCATCTTCGAAGACCGCAACCACCCGGTCCACCCCGCGCGCAAGGTTCCTGGTTCCCAGAAAGGCCAGCGCCTGGCCGGATTCGAGCGCCGCGCCGATTTCGGTTGCGTCGAAACAGTCGAACCAGCCCGGCGCGGTCAGCGGCTCGGCGGACTCGTAAAGCTCGTAGGTTTCGGTCAGCATGGCCAGCGACATCGGGGTGGTGAAACAGGCGCGATATCGGATCGGCGACGAGGTGGCATCGATCGCCTGGATGTTGTCGGCCAGAATTGATTCGGGTGCGCCCCCAAGCAACGTCAGGGTGATCTCGTCCGGTGTGGTCGAGACCTTGTCGTAGAAATGATAGACCTGAAGGTAGTACATTGCCATTCCGGCAATCAATGCGATGCCCAATATGGCCCCTCCGACAATCTTGCCGCTCATGCCGCCCTCCCCTGCAAACCGTGGGCCGTCGCGGCCCGCTGTTCGCGATCCTGTTCCCGGTGACCGGCCCGCCGGTGTTTTTGCGCGCCATTTCCCAGCCGCGCGGGATCGCGACGGAACTGGCCCATGACCAGCCGACATGTCTGCGGCCTGACGGTCATCAGGCGGTCCAGCCGCCGGCTTCGGTCTGCACGAAGGCGTCGGCGCATTGCTTTGCCAGCGCCCGCACGCGACCGATGTAGGCCTGCCGCTCGGTGACCGAAATCACGCCGCGCGCGTCCAGCAGGTTGAACAGGTGGCTGGCCTTGATGCACTGGTCATAGGCCGGATGGGCCATGATGATGCGCCTGCCGGTCTTGGGGTCGACATCCGGATGCGTCAGGATGAAGGCGCAATGCGCCTCGGCCTCTTCGAACTGTTTCAACAGCACGTCGGTATCCGCGATGTCGAAGTTCCAGCGGCTGTATTCGCCCTCGGTCTGGCGGAAGATGTCGCCGTATTTCAGCGGAATCGGCGCATCCGGACGGTTGAACGGCATATCCATGACGTGATCCACGCCCAGCACGTACATCGCCAGACGCTCCAGACCATAGGTCAGCTCGCCCGAGACCGGCTTGCAATCATGCCCGCCGACCTGTTGGAAATAGGTGAACTGGCTGACCTCCATGCCATCGCACCAGACCTCCCAGCCCAGCCCCCAGGCCCCCAGCGTCGGGCTTTCCCAGTCGTCCTCGACAAACCGGATGTCGTGCATCGCCATGTCGATCCCGATGGCCTCCAGCGAGCCAAGGTACAGCGCCTGAAGATCTGGCGGGCTTGGTTTGATCAGCACCTGATACTGGTAGTAATGCTGGAGCCGGTTGGGGTTTTCGCCATAGCGGCCATCGGTCGGGCGGCGCGACGGCTGAACGTATGCCGCGGCCCATGGATTTCCGCCCAGTGCCCGCAGGGTCGTCGCCGGATGGAAGGTGCCAGCGCCCACTTCCATGTCGTAGGGTTGCAGCACGGCGCAGCCCTTGTCGGCCCAATAGGCCTGTAGCCGCAGGATTACCTCCTGAAAGCAGGTCGGTCGGGTGGTCTCGGTCATCGCAATGCCCCGGTCTGTCTGGTGTCGCGCCTCAATAGGCGCGAGGCGCGCGCGGGTCAATCGACCGCCGCCCCCTGCGCCCGATGCAACATGGCCACGCGGCACCAGTTCCGCCAGAATTGAAGTGCACAGGCCCACAGCTCTGCTATTTTGCCCAAAATCGAAATGCCGCCATTTTGGCGAACACACTCCCGGGGACCCCCAGTGAAGACCATATTGCGACTGATTCTGACGTTTGTATTTTTCGCCATCGCATTGACCGCCCGCGCCCAGGAGACAGTCTGGGTTCAGCTGGAGGCCGTGCGCACATTGTCCCTTGGGCAGGATCGCGCCCGCGCCTATGCCAACGCCTTCCAGAATATCAACGGATTTCGCGCGCCCGGCGGATGGTATGCGATAGCGCTTGGTCCCTACACTCGGGAAACCGCCAATGCCGAGCTTCAGACCCTGAAACGCAGCGGCCTGATTCCAGTCGACAGCTACATCGCCCTTGGCGATCAGTACCGGCAACAGTTCTGGCCTGTGGGCGCAAACGCCCTGAACGCCGCCCCGGTGCCTCCGCAGGCCGGCACCGCAGTTGTCGCAACGCCGCTCGATCAAGCGCCGCTTCAACCGGCCTTCGTCCCCGACGAAACGCCGCGTGAGGCCCGCGCCAGCGAACGGCGCCTTGTGGCCGAAGAACGCCGCGCCCTGCAGGAAGCGCTGCAATGGGAGGGCGTCTATTCTGCCGCGATCGACGGCGCCTTTGGGCCCGGCACCCGCCGTGCCATGGCCGATTGGCAAGCAGCCCAGGGCTATGATGCCACCGGCATTCTGACCACTGCCCAGCGAGCGGAGCTGATCGATGGGTATCGCGACGCCTTTGCCGAACTCGGCCTGGCCTCGGTGCGCGACGATGCCGCCGGGATCGAGATGATCCTGCCGGCCCGCAAGGTCCGCCAT
This sequence comes from uncultured Tropicimonas sp., assembly GCA_947495685.1. GTDB lineage: Bacteria > Pseudomonadota > Alphaproteobacteria > Rhodobacterales > Rhodobacteraceae > Tropicimonas. The sequence goes on along the minus strand of CANLZY010000001.1, from coordinate 184,473 downwards.
GACCGCACCGAAGCGCCCTTTGTGCACTACGATGCCACCGACGACGACGGCGTCAGGGTCGTGCTGATCAGCCAGACCGGGGACGAGGCGACGCTCTTTGGGCTGTACGACATCATGCAGACGCTGGAGATCGTTCCGATGAACGGACCGCGCGAGCGCAAGAAACGCAGCTTCGTGCTGAGCGGACAATCCGCCGACATCCACTCCTATACCTACGCCCAGCTGTCCGATGGCGCCGTGAAGGGTTTCACCCTGATCTGGAAACCCGAGGACCAAAAGGTGATGGCACGGGTCAGCGCCATGATGCAGGAAAGCTTCACACCGCTGAAGGGGGCAGTCCTGCCCGACACCGCGCTGTCAGACGACGGCGCGAGCCAGCGGATCGACCTGTTGGCCGGGTTGGAGATCCGACGCCCCGAACGGTCGCGCTCCGGCTTTTTCGTCAATGGTGACGGTCTGGTCCTGACCACGACCGACCTGCTGTCCGAATGCCGGCGCCTGACCATCGGCGACGAAATCGAGGCCGACATCACCGCCCGGGACGACGTTCTGGGGCTGGCGCTGTTGACTCCCCGTACACAACTGACCCCGATCGCCGTGGCCGAATTCCAGGCCAGTGTGCCGCGTCTGAAATCCGAAGTGGCCCTGGCCGGCTTCTCCTACGAGGACGTGCTGGACCTGCCCATCGTGACCTATGGCACGTTGGAGGACATCCGCGGCCTGCAAGGCGAGGATTTTGTCGAACGGCTGGCGCTTTCGACCCTGCCGGGCGATGCTGGCGGCCCGGTGTTTGACGGAACCGGCGCGGTTCTGGGCATGCTACTGGCCCGCAGCGATACCGGCACGCGCAAATTGCCACCAGAAGTTAACTTTGCCGTGGATGTCCCGGCGATCGCCGATTTCCTCGGGGCCGCCGGATTGTCCCCTCGTGCCTCTGACGGGGCATCGCCGATAGATCCCGAAGACCTGACGACCCTGGCCGGCGACCTTACCGTTCGGGTCAGTTGCTGGAACTGACCCAGCCGGTTCCGGCCCGCATTCAGCCGCGCCAGAAGTTGATGGTCAGCAGCGCGTAGACGGCCAACAGTTCCAGCCGCCCGATCAGCATACCCGCCGACAGGAGCCATTTTGCTGTCGGGTTCAGGCTGGAAAAGTTGCCGGCGGGCCCGATGATGTCGCCCAGCCCGGGGCCGATATTGGCGAGCGCGGCACTGGCGCCCGACACTGCGGTGATGAAGTCGAGCCCGGTCATCGCCAGCGCCACCGACAGCCCGCCCAGCGTGACCGTGAACAGCACGAAGAAAGACATGACAGAGTTCACGACGTCATTGCCCACCGGACGCCCGTCGTAGCGCAGCGGAAAGATCCCGCGTGGCGAGTGCAACGACTTGACCTGCGACAGGATCGCGCCGAACAGCAACTGATAGCGGAATACCTTGACCGAACAGGCCGTCGAACCGGCACAGCCCCCGATCAGGCCGACAAAGTAGAACAGGGTGACCGGAAACGCCCCCCACCCCATATAGTCTTCGCTGGCATAGCCGGTGCCGGTCAGGATCGACGTCACGTTGAACAGACTGCGGCGCAGCGCATGTTCCCAGATGCGATCGTGCTGCCAGATCTGCCACAACAGCATGACCAACGCCAATACCGCCAGCGTCATCAGAAACCCGCGCACCTGGCGGTCCTGCAAGGGGGCGGACCACCCGCCGGCGATCATCTGCACATACCGCACGAAAGGGAGCGCCGCGAGAACCATGAACACCACAGCCGCATACTCGGCCCCCGCACCAAAACCACCGAACGAGGAATCGTAGTTGGCGAAACCACCGGTCGCGATGGTGGTCATCGCATGCACCATCGCGTCGAACGGCCCCATTCCCACCGACAGGTAGGTCAGCGCACAGGCAACGGTCAGGCCCAGGTAGATTACCGAGATCCGGCTGGCAATTTCCCCGGCGCGGGGCAGGATCTTGCCAAAGGTGTCAAAACCCTCGGTTCGGAAGATCTGCATGCCGCCGACCCGAAGCTCGGGCAGGAACACCATCGCCACGACGATGATCCCGATCCCGCCGATCCACTGCATGAGACCGCGCCATAGCCGCAGCCCAACCGGCAACCCTTCAAGATTGGAAAACACGGTCGATCCGGTTGTCGTCAACCCGGACATCGCCTCGAAGAACGCATCCGTATAGCTGGCGTCCGTCGCCCCGAACACGAACGGGATCGCGCCAAAGATCGGCAAGGCCACCCAGACTCCGGTAGTCAGCAAGAAGGTTTGGCGAATGCTCAGCCCCTGCCCGACCCCGTTCAAACAGGCCAGCGCGACCAGTCCCCCCGTCAGGGTGGTGACCACCGAGGCTTGCAGGAACACCGGCCAGTGGCCGTTCCGCGCAAACAGATCAAAGCCCAATGGCAGCAGCATGGCCAGGCCAAGCATCGCCACCAGAAGGCCGATCACATATCCTACGGGTCGGATGTCATACATCGGCGCAGGGTTGGCCCGACAGTGGGGCCCTGTCAAGCAGACCGGACCGGTCTGTGCATTTCAGCCGTGGCATACAGGCATCTAGTTCGGCCTCGTCCTGGCCTTGGGCGGAGTCTTGTTCCCCGCGGTCAGGCCGAGCGGCGCGCCCGGCCACATGCGTCAGCCGCCGTGCACCAGGCTTGCAAACAAAGATGGGTCGATGCTGTCGTCGTCGAAGGTGTCACCCTCGACCAGCACAGAAATCGCATCGTGGCTGTGCAGGCTTTCCTGGTGGCTGGCGATCACCCGGAAGTCTCCGATCCGGGGATCCTTCTGCACCTGTTCTGCAAACAGCCGCACCGCATCCTCGACAAAGATCGGATTCGCCGCGTTCAGCTCGGCAAACGCCTGCTCGTCTTCACGCTTCACCATCACCTGGGTCTCGGTCGGCACTGCGCGGCGGCACATCTCCACCAGGTCCTCGAACCACAGGCAGGTCGCATCGGGATCGACCACCACCGATATCCGCGCAACCGACCGCTGGGAATGCGGCGTGGCCAGTTGACCACGGGTGCGGCGCGCGTGTTCGGACAGTTCAAGCGAACAGGGGCAGGTCGAGGAATAGACATAATCGAGGTGCATCACCTTCAGGCGTTCGCCGCCGCGATCCACCATTTCCAGCGCCATGTTGTAATACTGATAGCCCTCCAACCCCGACCGCAAGGACATGACCTTCATCGGGAAGGCAAAGCGCATCGCGATCCGGGCATCGAAACTGTCGAGATCCCGCTTGTAGGCTTCGAGCGCGTCCTCGATCACCTCGAAGCTGAATGTGCGTTCCGCCGACCGGTAGAAACTGCGCATGATCCGGGACATGTTGATGCCCTTCTTCTCGGCCTCCAGGCTGACGGAGCCCGTGACCGACGTGTCCAGCGCCAGGTCGGCGCCATCGCGGCTGTGAAACCGGATCGGCAACCGGAAATTCGAAATCCCCACGTGTTGCAGCGGACGTCGCGCGCCACGAATCAGGCTTTCGGGACCGTTCTGAAGGTCGGGCATGCTCGCCTTGTAGGCGTCATCCACCACGAAATCCTCAGGGTATCCCCGGCTGAGATCGGGATAGGAATTGGACGACCCGTGTGGCAAAAGTCGAGCAATTGCCGGATCCAGGTCAGAAATTTCCATATCGGAGGCGCTGCCCGCCCAAGTCCGCAGAAGCTCCAGCGCCCGCTTCGCATCATCGCGATCCGGGTCCAGCGGAAAATCAACCGTGTGGTAGTTCATGAGAGACCTCTCATTTCTGCTGTCAGCCGCGCAAGCGTCGGACGACTGCGCCGCATTGTCCAGTGTGCCGTCAAAAGAGTTTACGCGCCGGAATCGCAAACGGATCACTCGGCGGGCAGCGATTCAGCGGTATCTTTCGACGAAATTCCCCAGAATGCGCGGCGCGACGACTATCTGGGTCGCCAAGACGGCATCGGTCAGCGCGGCGGCTTCTTCTGGCGGGAAATATCCCTTGTTCTTGTAGATCTGGATGCGCAGCGCAAATTCCGGCCCATCGGCCTCGGGATGGAACTGGGTCGCATAGACGTTCTGCCCGTGACGGATCATCTGGAACGGGCACGTGTCGGATGCCAGCAGGTGCACGCAGCCCGTCGGCAGGTCCTGCACGGCCTCCTTGTGGCCGACCAGCGCCGGAAAGACGCCCGGCAACCCCTGCAACAACGGGTCGGACCGCCCCTCCGGCGTGACATTGCAGGCAACCGGGCCAACGGCCTCGCCATAGCGTTCCTTGGAAACTGGCGCGCCAAGGTGATGGGCCAGGATGCCGATGCCATAACAGCATCCCAGGAATGGAATGTCCTGCCCGGTGATCTGCGGCATCAGCGCCAGAATCTCGTCTTCAATGTGCTTCTCGATGGCCGGTTTCGCCTCGTCCGGATCCGAAACACATCCCGGTCCGCCGCCAACGATCACCCCGGAAAACTGCGTCAGGTCCAGATCGTCCGGGATCTCTTCACGTTCCAGCCGGACGCGGCGAACGCCCTGCGGGGTCAGCCGGCCCTTGGAAAGAAAGGCCGCGAACTCGCTGTCCGACGCCTCGGTTTCCGGGCGCAACTGCAGGATCAGGAATGGTTTCATCGTCAAAGGTCCTCCGGCATCGTGGCATCTGCCGTTGCAAGCCCACCGAGGTCAAGACACCTCGATGTTACTGGCCAGGTCTTCCAGCCAAGCCGTTGCTTCCCGCGCGCCGATTTCCGCCTCGCGGACCAGCCCGTCAAAATGCTCCGACAGGGTCCGCACCCGATCACGCGAGCGGAACGCCAGATAGACACGGCCAACGTAAACCACCCCCAGAAATGACCCGAACACCGTCACCGGGGCGCTGAAGACCCGCCGGGAATCGTACAGGAACAGCCGCAACGACGGATAGAGGTCGCGCGACGCTTGAACCATGCCCTGCAACTGCTCACGCCGGATAGCGGGATCCAGCCCCTGATAATACCCCGCGCCGGCCGCAAAGGCCCGCAATTCTCCCAGCGACACCGCGATCTCGTAGTCCGAACTTTGCGCGTCCAGAAAGGCCAGGCGATCCTGCTTGGCCCCGATCGCCTGTTCGGCGGTCTTTCCCAGAAACCGGCTGTATTCCCAGTTCAGCATCGCCTCGGTCTTGAGCACATCGGGCAGGGTCGCCGGCACGTGCCGGATCTTGTAGCCCACCGCCTCGCGGTGCCATTCATGCAATTGCGCATCCGCCGAGGAGCGCGCGGCCTCGGTCATCGTCATCGCGGCGGCCAACACGTCGCCCGGCCGCTCCGGACGATCCGTCAGGCCCAGCAACCAGTCCGAAGACACGCCAAGCGACCGGGCGCATTCGGCGGCAAGATGCGCATTGGGCAGTCGCGTCGTCCCCTCGGCCAGCAATTGCGCAATGGTGGACCGGTCAACGCCGGTGGCGCGCGCCAGAGCGCTGCGGTTCATCCCCGACAGCGCCATTTGCCCCACCAATCGGTCGCGGAACAGCTGGGCCCTGTATCGTTTGTCCATGATTTTCATAGTTGTTCACTTTTTTCACCACCGGTGAGAAAAGCAAGACAATTCACAGAATTCCCTTCACCCGCCATCGGCGCGATACCGGATCGAAAGCCCCAGATTGCAGGAGATCCCCGCCATGACCGAAACGCCGTTACGCAGCATTATCAAAGCGTTGACATGGCAAGGCATGGGGTTGGTGGTGATGATGCTGATCACCTGGCTGGTCACAGGTTCAATCGCCAAGGGTGGAATGATCGCGGTGTTGGGGGCCACGACAGGCACCGTCACCTATATCCTGCACGAACGCCTCTGGGCCCGAATCTCCTGGGGGCGGCGGTCGACCTGACGACGCAAACGTCTCACACCCAGGGAAGCCGCCCGGAAAACACCCGCGCGATCTTTCGCCCGAACGGCAGCTTGCGCACCGTTTCGCTGGCAAAATCCCGCAGGTCGGGCTTTGCCCCAAGCGACCGATCGTTGGCAATCCGCTCTTGCAGCCCCTGAAATGCACGCTCGCCCATGTATTGGGCCGGATCATAGGGCTGATCGGCCGGTTCTGCATGATCTGTGCCAACATGAAGATGTGGCAGGTGCAACACCCTGGGCGCCAGCATCCGGCGATTTCCGTTGGATAGATACTGCGAATGCATGTGGTTGTATTCGACCGGCAGGACCGCAAGCCGCAGGTCACTGTGAAACAGAAGCTCGCGCAGCAGGGGCTGGTCGAACTCCAGCTTCAGCGCCTCGAACGTGTCCTGCCATTCCTGCAGGAACGCCTCTGTGCGCACCGACTTGCGAATGCCCAGCACCCCCGAGTTGATCTGGCGAAAGCAGGCCGGAATCTCGCTGCGAACCATCTGCATGGTGATCGGGGCGTTGCCGTATTGCTCGTGCGCGCCGGCGATATCGAAATGCCCCAGCAGGTCAAAGACCTCGGGCATCGGGGCCACGACGATCACGTCACAATCGAGGTAGACGGTGCGCGCGAACCGCGAACGGCGCAGCGCCTCCATCTTGGGGCGACGCGTGCCGTTGATGGGATGCACCCGGTCAAAGGTATCGTCACTCACCTCCTGGTCGGTGAACAGGTCGATCTGCGCCGTGGGCGACACCGCCCGCAGATTGCGCGCCGCGCGACGTGCGAACGACAGGTATTTCTGACCTGTGGCGGCAAAGACAAACCCGTCGCGGGCGGTCTCGCTGGTGCTCGTGATATCCGACATGCCCTGCCCCGTTTCCTCCGGCCCAACGCCGCTTGCGGCCTCAGACTTACCAATGCGCGCCTTCCGGAACAGACGCGATCCGGTCGCGCCCGTCCCGGCTTGCACGGCTTCAGACCGCGTCGAGCGCCTGTTTCACGTCGGCGATCAGATCGCCGGTGTCCTCGATCCCCAGGCTGACCCGCACCAGACCGGGCGTGATGCCCAATTCGGCCCGCACCTGTTCGTCCAGCCGTTGGTGGGTGGTCGTGGCCGGATGGGTCACGATGGACTTGGCATCGCCGAGGTTGTTCGAGATCGTCATGATCTTGAGCGCATTCAGGAACCGGAACGCCGCCGCCTGCCCGCCCGCCAGATCCAGCGCCAGAACAGTCCCGCCCTTTTCCAGCATCGCACTGGCCAGCGCGTGTTGCGGATGATCCGGCAAACCCGGATAGATCACCCGCGCCAGACGCGGGTCGCCTTGCAGGGCCTCGGCCATCACCTGCGCGGTCTGCGCCTGTGCCCGAACCCGCAGGTCCAGGGTCTCCATTCCCTTCAGCATGATCCAGGCGGTGAACGGGCTCATCGAGCCGCCGGTATGCTTCAGGTAGGGCTCGACCGTCTTGCGGATGAACGCCTCGGTCCCGAGGATCACGCCGCCAAGGGCACGCCCCTGCCCGTCGATATGCTTGGTCGCCGAATACACCACCACGTCGGCGCCCTGTTCGATGGCGCGCGAGAAGACTGGCGTGGCAAAGACATTGTCGACGATCACGGTAGCCCCCACCGCGTGGGCCAGTTCGGCCACCGCCGGCAGGTTCACGACCTCCAGCGTCGGGTTGGACATGGTTTCAAAGAACACGGCCTTGGTGTCGGGCCGCAGCGCGGCTTTCCAGGCAGCAAGGTCGGTGCCATCGACAAAGGTCACCTCGACCCCGAAACGGCATAGCACGTCTTCGAGGATATAGAGGCAAGAGCCGAACAATGCCCGCGCTGACACAACGTGATCGCCGGCCTTCAGCATCGAGGTCAGCGCCCCGTTGACCGCCGCCATGCCGCTGGCCGTGGCAAAGGCATCTTCGGCCCCTTCCAGCGCGGCGATGCGGTCCTCGAACATCTTTACGGTCGGGTTGCCATAGCGGGCATAGATGAACTCGTCGGGGCCGGCTTCGACAAAGCGTGCCTCGGCCTGCTCGGCCGTGTCGTAGACAAAGCCCTGGGTCAGGAAGATCGCCTCGGCGACTTCGCCATATTGGCTCCGGCGTGTCCCAGCGTGAATAAGCTTCGTGCGCGTGTTCCAGTCGTCCATGTGCGACCTCCCGAAAAAAAGCCCCACCGCAGCCAGCGGCGGGGCATCCCGCGTCTGACCTCTTTAGCGGCATGTTTAACGTGGCCCGCAATCCGGTGTACAAATCGCGACGGGGCGGGCCATGTTTTCGTTATAATACAATCACTTACGGCACATTCGAGGCATATCGCACGTTCTCATTCTTCTGCATTCGTCGTTGATTTCATTGGATTTCCCGTTATCACCCATCACGAGTATACCCCAGGGCATACCCACTAAAGCCAGGGCATACCAGTTTTGGCGAGATCGGAGCGGCCAGGGCATACCATCGAAGAGGAGGCGAGCATGGGAACGATCCAAGAGAAGACACTTTCAGACGGTCGCATCGCATACAAAGCGCAAGTGATCAAGAAGAAGAACCGTAAGGTCGTCCTCCAAAAAAGCCGACAATTTGCGCGAAAAGCCCAGGCGAAAGCTTGGATGGAAAGCGTCGAAAAGGCCTTCGAGAAGACCGGTGCGGCGCCCTCCAGGCACCGCAATACGACGATGGCGTCTCTCATTTGGACATACCTCGCGGACCATGACGCACTAGACAGGAGTTACGAATACTCGAAAGAACGCGATCTTCTTTACATCGCAGATCGAACCTATTTCGGGGAGATGGTTGCAGAAGAGATCACTGCGAAAGACATCTCAGATTTCGGGTCATGGCTACGGCAGGGACGGAAACCTCCGACAGTTCGAAACTACCTATCGTATCTGAAGCCGATCTTTCGGGTCGCAAAGATCCGCTTTGACGTCAACATAGAACTATCAACTTTCGAAGAAGCTTGGGAACCATTGAAGATCACGAATGTAGTCGGCAAGTCTGCTGAACGGACGCGACGCCCCGAGATTGAAGAGCTAGATCAGTTGATGAGAGCTTTCGAGCTGTCACGCCTCAACGGGAACAATCCGATAGATCGAATCGTCGCGTTCGCGATCTTCTCAACTCGGCGACTGGGGGAGATTACTCAATTGACCTGGGACGACTACCATCCCAATGATCAGAGGGTTTGCGTCCGCGACATGAAGAACCCCACAAATAAGAGGGGCAATCACGTATGGTGCCGGATAACGCCGGAGGCACAAGCAATCATCGAATGCATGCCTCAGGATGATGAGAGGATTTTCCCTGTTCCTAAAACTTCGATCTCAGCAGCATTTAGTCGAAAAACCAACGATCTTGGCATCAAGGACCTGAGGTTCCACGATCTGCGGCATGAGGGCGTTAGCTGGATTTTCGAAAAGGGATGGACGATCCCTGAGGTGCAGTCCGTCTCCGGGCATCGAACCTGGGATAGCCTCAGACGTTACAATCAATATGACAAGCCCGCAGATAAATACGAAAACTGGGAGTGGAAAGAACGAGTAACGAAAAACTGGCTTTAACCCACAGCACTGCGGGCAACGGGACGCGAACCGTCGTGAGCACCAAAGCGGACGCCCCCCGATCACATTTCCGTGATAATTTCTCACGACAATAATCCCCTTTTTACGTTTCCGGGTTGCTTCAACACAACTCGTTGTTGAGTAATTTCCATAGAAGACACCCCATTGATTGAGAACGTCCGCCTAAAATTGCAACTCACGGAAAAAAACCGTGTAGCGAAATTACACGTATAATTTGGTTACACAATCAGGCAGATTTCAATACAATCTGCGGCTGATTGACGAAAACTACGCATCTATCTATTTGCCTCTTCAAGGGCCCGCTTTGAGTGCCCTCTAGTGATAAATGGAAAGAGGTAGATATGGCAGAACCAAGGACAGCCGCCCCCATTCGTGAGGCCGCGACAACAATCAATCGCTCGCAAGAGTTGCCTAGAAAAGCATGGTGGGCATGATGAAGACAGTCATAATGCTACTGGCGCAATATGAAAAAGCAGCCGTCCCTTTAGATGTTATTCGGGTAGATTTCTTTGGCGGAATGTCGAAGGGTGTGTTTCTAAGAAAACTCGATGCAGGAGAGATTCAAATACCTGTCCAAAGGCACGGACCCTCGCAAAAGGCCCCTCGTTACGTTCACCTTGGAGATTTGGCCGACTACCTTGATCGATGCGCACAGCAAGGACGAAACGAACTGCGAAAGGCCTTATGAATGGAAAGTCATAGCACACCCAGGAATCACGAAAACACCGTAAAGCGTCCATCCCCTATATATATAGATCCCGCGGTTCCTCTGACGTATGAGGCGCATCCGGATGTCTTAAATCACTTTTCTGAATCCACGGTATCGCCGAATAGCAATGCCCCCATTTCAGAACACAGCAAGCAAACATGGTCTCTGCCTGTAGGAACCCAAAGGAAGCTACAAGCTGGCACAGCCATGGCCTGCGAACTGGGGCACCCTATCAATGCTCTGGAAACTATCCGCCTAAACTCTGTAAGCCACTTAGATTCATGCTCTCTCGTATCCTCGGAAGTCTATGAGCTTACCAAAGAGTATGTCGGAAGGAGCCGAAAGTTGTGTTATCGGAAGCCACAGGGGTTACCCAACGTATACGTTTGGGTTCGGGAATATGTTCCAGGAGAAGGCGAGCACCTTCATTTTGGCTTTCACCTCCCACCATCTCATCGAAAGTCGAGAATAGCTTTCCTCGAAAGGACGTTTGAACCGGCCTTGAAGGGCAATCGCCCCACGGAGATGCGAACGCGAGGAGAAATAGCATGCGGAGTAACAGGATCTTGGCATTTGGCCGTGGAAGTTCCAAGCAAAAGATCAGAGTTCCCAGGATACTGGATAGCCTCTTACCTAGGAAAGGGCGAGCCCTCACGTCGTGCGTTTCGAGGAAAGGAAGTCAACAACGAAGAGAAGTCAGTGCGCGGGATTCAATTCGGTGGCTCAGTTCAAGGTGATCGATATGACAGAGAACAGGGGTTGGTGTTAGGAAATCAATGGCGCAAAGGGCGGTATGGTATCTCGCGCAACCTCAGCTCACTCATTGTATAAACAACCCTTCGCGCGACTTATGGAAAATGACCCTGCAACTCTGCGACCCGTTTTCCATAAGTCACCCAAACCACAACTCATGGAACATGCCGAGGAAATAAAACAGTGTCAAACCAGCTTCACGGAAATCCTTTGATTGCAAAAGTCATGCAGCACCTAAGCTTCGGGCAGTTCGCAGACCCCATCAAAAAAATGCCAACGCCGAGGAAGCCGAAGAGCTGGGATTCGCCTTCGAACATACGGAGCGTAGGCGCTCCGCAGCTGTCGATGTGGCATTGCGAACCGAATGGAGTCGCGACGAAGCCGAAAGAGCGCGCATTGTGTGCCAATCACTCATTTCCATTACAAACTGCTGCGGATCATCATCAACAAGGCCCGTCAAACCGTCAGTAAGTTACCCCCAACTGTCTAGGATTCCGCTCCGCGTTATCCTGGACAGCCTCCTAGGCCAAACAAACAAATAGACAGGAAAACAGGCATGGCAGTGATTACAGTAAAACAACTGATCGAGAACGCTCACAAGGCACTAGCTCTAGTCGCGGGAGCGCTAAAGAAACTAGCATGTGCACAGACAGAGACAGAGATTCCGGAAATCCTCGTCAACGCCCGCGCAGCAGTCAAAAGCTTGTCAGGCGTATTGAGAGCTATCGCAAAGGGCCTGAAAGCCGCGCTCGCCAACATCACTGACGAAGCGACTAGAGGCGAAATTGTAAGGCTGATTGCTGAGCTGGAAGCGGAGGCCGACAATCTAGATGCGGCGGCAACCGAAGAATACACCCCATCGTCACCGGGAGGTTCCGCGCCATGACCTACGTGATCGGACTCGCTCCACAACAAAGGCGGCGTAGGCAAGAGCAGTCTTGCCCGTGCCCTTGCGGATCAGCTCGAACGTGACGAGCTACGAACCTTGATCGTTGATCTAGACGAACCGCAAGCGAGCTGTGTTCGCTGGAGCGCCCGACGCAACGCAACCGACGTAGAGCCACCGATTGCAGCCAGCACCGCGCGTAGCGTAGAGATCGGTCTACGTCCCTCAGATGCTTACGAAGCTGTTGTAATCGACGCTAAGCCACATGCCAGCACACAGGCAGTAGAGATCGCCCAGGTATCGCACACAAGGCAACTCCGACATTCTCTTGGTCTCCGTAAACTTTGACTAGGAGAAGCCTTGACGCCCCCATTTCCGAGCACCGATCCTGTGGGGAGGCCCCCTTCGGGCCGGGGGCAGACAGCCCCTACTACAGTCCCGCTCCGTGCAAAATCTCGTCTACGTCGAATTCGAGGTTAAGCCCGTCGTCATCATCGCCGCCGGGATCGTCTTCAGGATCGAACTGGCCGTGCTCGCGCCGCAGCTCACCCACAGACAGCCGAGTCAGCTTCGCAACCATCCGATACCAATCTTTGCCATCCTCGCGATACCCGATGCCTGTCACCAGCTCCCCCGCTTCATCGACGACGAGCGGGAACGTTCCCGCCTTCATCCGCGTTCTCTTGATCGACCACACCTCGCGGCGCATCAAGTTCATGACGCGCAGAGCTTCTGTCAGCTCGATTGTGTATCGTTGTTCTCTGCTCAACATCTCATGGCCTCATCTGGGAACTGTAGAAGCGAGCTTGTCGGATCGCTGCATGCATCATCGCGTGAGCACGTAGCAGCCCAATAGCAGCACGCACAGCGGTTGCATTCGCGGTCAGGTTCGGGACCGGCTTCGCGATCCTATCTAGCTGCCGCCGGATCGTGCGATTGAGCACAATGTCCAACAAAAATCGGCCCCTGATCATTTCCCGTTACCTATTTGTTTTGCTGCGGCGCCAAAGATCGAGATCAAGACTCTGTTTTGTTTTTCGATGCGCTCAAGATGCTGAACGATTTTCTCTTGCAGCACGTATTTCTCGTAAAAGAATATCTCCAACGCCCGTCGAACTTCGAATACACCTTCCATTTCAGTTCCCTTCAATCATTTTCATGACGTGAACTCGGCTCAAGCCCAAACAGATCACGCAACGCAGTGCGCCGCGTGTCTGTCATCATGTCTGGCGCTCTAAACGCTAGATATTTCCTCCAAAATCTGAAGGAAAAATCAGGGTCTTCCTTCAAAAGAGAAGCGAAACATGCACCTAAAGTGAAAATCGCCGTGTCCCTCTTTTTTCGTTCTGCGTTATCAGCCCGCCGCTTCACGTCAGACAGCCTAATTTTCGCTTTGCGCAAACGTTCCTCTGCTTTTTCAATCTCAATACTCATTTTGTCCATCGTTGCCGCCCTATGTTTTGGTTCCAAAATTGGAGATCGAAAACACATCCCTTGATTTCTCAAATATGCAGCGCACTTTCTAATTGCAAATAGCAAGAAAAAGGATGGATGCTCGCTTATACATTCCCTCCGGGAAAGTGCTTCAGTCTGCGACACTAGGGAGGAAAATCGATGCAATCATATTTCCGAGTCAGCTTCGGCGTTATTCAACGCTCGAAGGGTGGTCGAGCGCTGCGCCGGTCGGCGTATCAGCGATGCACAGCAGACCCCGAATTTGATTTCAGTCACAAAGCAGACGAGCTGCAACATTCTGAGGTCATGTTGCCCGCCGGTGCCCCTGAGCGGATGCGCGATCCGGTGGCGCTCTGGGCCGAAGCCGAGGCCCTCGAGCGCCGCAAAGATGCACAGTTAGGCCGATCATTCGACTTCGCCATTCCGCATGAGGTGCCCGCCGATCTTCGCAACCAGTTCGCCCGTGAAATGCTCTCCCCTCTCGTTGATCGCGGGTTCGCTGTCGAATGGGCGCGGCACGAGGATGGCGGAATCTTCGGCGACGGCGAAAATGATCACGTCTCAGCCCTCGTTTCGCTCCGTCATGTTGAGCATGACGAGTTCGCGAAAACGAAGGACAGAGAGTTCAACACACTGATGACGGCACGCGACGGCCGCGACATGCGCGAGGCCTTTGCCGACCGTATGAACCAGTTTTTCACAGCTCACCAGATCAACGCCGAAGTGTCAGCAAAGCCGATCCCAGAACACCTTCGGATTCCGACCGCCAGTAAATCGACAATCCATGCACTCAAGCGATGGAGAAAACGCCAAAAGGAGGCACGAGACAATGACCAACCAGAACCAGCGGCTCCGCCACACGTCCGCGAATTCCTCGCAAAACGAGCTGAAACAGTCGCAGCGATCACAGAATTCAGAGCCGCCGAAGCAGAGCTTGCCGAAGCGCGCCCGCCTCGCCCCACTGATCCAGGAGTTGATACAGATCACGCTACGGACGGAGCAGAAAACAGACGAGCTACAAGAGGCCGTGTCAGCGATGATGAACGGACAAGAGCAAATTCACAGCGGCTACAGCAAGAGCTTGCAACTGCAAGCGTTGATGCTGAAGACCATTCAGAAAGCAGCGAATATGAAGGGCTGACAGGTGTTCGCAACGAAGCGGATTTTGGCGATGCTGCAATCGAACATTTCAGACAGCACTACGCCAACAAGCTGGCCAAGGATCTGGCCGCGCTTCGCGAACACAACGTCAACGAGCAGGGCCGCGAACGCAGACTTGCTGAGCAAACGCAGCAATTCCGCGAAAATCGGAAGAAGGACCACAGCGCAGCGGCAATCGCCGCAGCTCTTGAGGCCGCTAGAAAGATTGCAGAAATGTTGATGCTGTTGCTGTTGCGAGTGTTCGGCCTTCGTGCTGGCTGCGCCGGTCCCACAGTCGACTAAGGTCCTTCCCAGCTTTCACTTGAGACTCGAAGCAACAACGCATCATTCTTGGACACATTCATAAACCATCGTCACCGGCCTTTACGATCTCAGTCTTTGGCTCATATCCAAGCTGTTTCAAGATTGCATAGGTCGAGCTCTTTGAGATCCCCATGCGCTTCTGGATCTGAGATGGTTTGTATCCCGCATTGATCAGCAGTTGAACCTCGTCTCGATCAATACTGGGTTTGCGACCTTGGTATTTTCCGGCGGCTTTGGCGGCCTGAACGCCTTCCTTTTGTCGCTTCTTGATGATGCGACGCTCAAATTCTGCGAACGCCCCCATCAGTTGAAGCTGAAGGACGGCCATTGGGTCGCTGTCTTCCATGTTTCCATGGAACGTAAGTCCTTCAGTGTGGAAATGAACGCTCCCGCCACTATCCAATATCTTCCGGACGAGTTGGTCGAGATCGGTAAGGCTACGAGCAAGCCTGTCAATTGACCAGACATGAACCTCGTCTCCCTGCCAGATAAAATCTAACAATTTTTTAAGGTTAGGTCTATCTACTGTCTTTCCAGATATCTGGTCGGTAAATATCCGGTCGCAGAACGGCAAATCTTGCCGAGCCAAGTTTTGCTCAACTGTAGAGACTCTCTGATATCCAATTTTTCGCACTCAATCACCTAGCGTTCCAGATTGCATCAATAATGTATCCTGGAATTGGTCCAGTTAGATTACGGGCATGTTAAATGACCTTTATTTTCCTGTGGTCCTGAAAGATAGGTGTCGGGTCCGAGCAGGGTCTACCCAAAATGAACAACAAACGGTGCCATTGGAGAGGATCGAACGAATGCCCTCCCTGTATGCACCGACGTCTCCCCTCGGAAGTCCTTTGTTCTTTCGGTAACGATAGCTGCCCTGACGCCCTGCTTCTTCATGAACGCCACACGCTGTTGAAGAGGACGCGGCCTACCAGTTGTCTATTGGCAGGCCGCTGAATTCATGACCCGCTCGTTGGGTCAGCCTCACGCATCATCGCCCCATCAATCTCGTGAGAAGACGGGATCATGTTCTCAAGTCGTTGTCGAGGCGGGAGTTTCTCAGCAGCCTGCTGGGGTCCTTGCCATGGACGAGGGGGCACCGGCTGAAAGACTCGCCCCTCGACATTTGAGGACTTATCGTGATCGTGGCTCACTGAAACCAAGGCATTCGTTTGCTGCCGCTACATAGCGAAAAGCACGTGCCAGCCGTCAGATGATTTCTGAAGAGAGGCGGAGCCTTCAACAGCTGTGTTGACACCTCTGACCGAAGGATAATGCTTCGGATCGAACCAGCTGGGGAAGCCTGAGAGCTTCCAAGTGTATTCGACCTCGGCTGCGTTTTTGTTTGAGCCCTGATCCGCGTATGTGAAACGCACGATTTTTTCGACGACTCGATGGCCGATGCAGATGCCTTCGCCAGCAGTCCAGAGATTGGCGGCGGCTCCGGCGTCTGTGACTGAGACTTTGTCGAAGGTGTCTTTTTTCTGCGTGTGGGAGTGTTTACGATGCGAAATGACCTCAAGTTCAACCAAACCCTGCTCTTGAAGTCCTTCAAGAATTGGATTGACGTCATCGGCAAACATACCGCGTTTGACCTCAACCGTCCAATAGGCCCCATTAGGTGTTCCCGATGACCCGGAAAAACTCCAACATTTCTGTTTGTCGCCGATATCAGCATTGATAGCGGACTCAAAATCGTCCTCAGGTCCGCAAGCGGCAAGCCCGAGTAGCGCTATGGCTCCTAACCATTTCGTTTTATTCAAAAATCCTCTCCTTGCTGTTTGAACAGCGAAGAAGGAGTTGGATTGGCGCATCGTCAAGGAGTGACCCGAGGTAATAGCCGGTAATTTGGCCACATGTTACCGTCAATCCGCAACTATCGCTGAGGGTCATACGAAAGGTGACCCGGCCTCCCTCAAGCTGCGGAACCTGACCAAGCAACGGTCATGCTTCAGACAGCGGGTATGCCCTACAGTATGCCCCGCGAGGCGCAGTGTGATTTATTCGATACTTTTCAATATTTTAATGATCACACAAGGCGATGTACAAATCGCCACGCGCTCAACTAGCGCCGATGCCGGGGTGGCGTCAAGCGACCGCCGGCCGCGCGTTCCCAATCCGTTACAGCCCTGTCACCTTGGTGCAGCCGCACCGTAACCCCATCGAAGCAGACTCGCGGCAACCCGACGGCGGTGGCGATGGCGCTGATCCACGAGCCAGGTCTTCGCCATCCCGAGACGACGGCAACCGCACAGGCACTTTCTGTCGCCGCCCCGCAAAACGACAGCCCACGAGCGCGATCCCGCGACTTGGGAGGATGATCGGAACGAGCCGCTGTACCGTGTCTTCGGTCGGGAGGCGCGAAGCGCGATCTGCCACGCCAATGGGCAGGCCTTTGAAACCGGACGGGTTCTGGCCGAGCGGATCGCAATGGTCCGCCACCTTCGCCGCGCAGACCCGAGCGCACTTGGCGGAAGGAGATTCCTCGTCGCTGTGCCGGAAAGGCGTTTTGCCACTGGTCCGCCTACCAGCCGCCCGGGCTGTTCGTTCTGTTTCGCGCCCTGCTGAACTGGCAGGTCGCCCCGGTGACTGTCCAACACCAAATTGGTCGACCGTTGGTCGCCGCCGATTTCCAGTCCATCGCCGAAGCTGTGCCTCGCCGTGGGGAGGGTCAGCAACAGACGCTGGAGGCCACGCTGCACTTTTCCCGTTGGCTGGAAACCGTCAGCGCCAGCCCCGCCGTCATCCGTGGCCGCGCGCTTGCCGCCGAGAAATGCGCCGATTTCCCGGCCAAACAGGATGGCCACAAGGTCATGTTCCGGCGCAAGCGTCCGCCCCTTGCCGCCCCTGCGCGTCTGTGTCTAGTGTCGTGCAAACTGGCCGTTCTTCCTGTCACGGCCCCTCGTAGGAGTGAGCCGTGTCAAACGCCACATCAACCGAAAACCTGTCAGACCACCTGATCGACCAATACCGGCAGATCCACGAGGAACGGCCGCAGTATGGCATGAGCTCCGAGCAGCAATTGGGGTTCATTCAGCGGCAGGTGGTCGCCCTGGAGGGCATCGACAGCATCCTTGATTTCGGGTGCGGCAGGTCCCGGCTGGTCGACTGGCTGGCAAAGCTGAACGACGCCACCGCCTATCGGTATGATCCGGCGATCCCCGAATTCTCCACCTTGCCCGTCGAGGCCGCCGATCTGGTGTTGAACACCGATGTTCTGGAACACATCCCCGAAGGCGCCATCGACGACATCCTGTCCCGCATTCGGGTGGTCTCGGAACGGGTCTATTTCAACATTTCCTGCATCGAAGCCCGCGCCACGTTGCCCGACGGCAGCAATGCCCATTGCACGGTTCAACCCGCCGACTGGTGGCAGGCGCGCCTGAAACAGCATTTCTCCAAGGTCCGCCCGGTCAAGAGCTATCGCGAATCGACCTGTTCCTTCGTGACATGGTAGCGGAGGCGATCACCGGGGTTCCGGCCGGCTGCCGCGACCTGCGCGGGCTTTTTGCCGACTTTCGGGACCGCTCGGTCGCGATTGTCGGCAACGCATCCAGTTTTGTCGAAGCACCGGGGCAACTGGACCGCCATGATTTCATCATCCGCCTCAACAAGGGCGCGTTCATGCATGGCCCTGAGCGGATGCCACGCATGGATGCCCTAATGATATCGGCCCCGCCCGCCCCGGACTACCTGCGCGCGGCCCCGCATGTTGCCTGGATGACGCCATCCAAGCGCGAGCGGCTGTCGCAGCAGGAAATCGCCGGGATGTATTTCTATCCGACCGAATGGCAGCAGCAGGTCGAGACAGAAATCGGAAATCGCCCGTCCACCGGCTGCATGGCCATCGACCTGGTCACACGCGCGCTCGGCACCGGCGACCTGTGGCTGTATGGGTTCGACTTCTGGCAGACCCCGACCAATTACAACGGCATGCTGCGCCCCGGCCCGCATTCGCCGACGGGCGAAGAGGCCTTCGCCCGCGCCCGCATTCCCGAGGGGCGCATCTTTCGCGCCTGAAAACGTTGGTTATTCCGCCGGTTGGTCTTCGTCGACCTCGACGTATTTCTGCAGGCTGAGGATCTGCGCCGACAGGTAGATGAACAACGCGAGGGGGAATCCGAAGGTCTCGATCTTGACCCAGGCATCGGTGGACATCGTGCGCCAGACAAATTCGTTGGCCACGGCCAGCACGGCAAACCCAAGCGCCAGACGGCGGGTCAGTTTCATCCAGCCCTCGTCGGCCATCGGCATCATGTCACCCAGGATCCAGGCCATGTAGCTTTTGCCCTGTAACAGCCCGATTCCCAGCAATCCGGCAAACAGGCCGTAGACGATGGTTGTCTTCATCTTGAAGAACGTCTCGTCGTTGAACCAGACCGTCAGCCCGCCAAAGACGATGACCATCACCGCCGTGACAACCTGAATGCGCGACAGTTTTCCGGTCAGCTTCCACAGCACGGCCATGGATGCCAGCAGGAACGGCACAAACGCCCCTGCGGCCACGATGAACCCATCGTACTCGGTTCCACCGATCGTGTAGGTGTTCTCGCGCATGTAGATATAGGCCACGAAGAAGCCCAGTGTCGGGCCAAGCTCCAGCACCTGCTTCAAAACCGGGTTGATCGTCTTTTCCTGCATCGGGTCCACTCTATGCCTTTGTCCCACATGGGACATCGTGTTTTTGCCTGCCTGTCAACCGCCAAACTCGACGATGACGGCGCCGAGAGCAATCGTGGCCATCAACGCCAGCCGCCGCGGGCCGACGCTTTCCTTGAGGATCAGCCAGCCGATCAGCGCTGCAAACACCGTCGACGTCTCGCGCAGGACGGCCGCCTCGCCGACCTTGTCGAGCCGGGTTGCCAGCATCACCGAGCCAAAACTGCCCCAAGCCACCAACGCCCCGGCAAAGCCCCGCCACACCAGCGGGCCAAGCGTCGGACGGTGGCGCATATGTCGCCAGCGCAAGGCTGCGATGACGGGCATGTCCATTGCCGTCAAAAAGAAGAACCATGCCAGAAAGGTAAATGGGTCCGGCGTGGCGCGAATTCCATAGGCGTCATAGGTCGTATAGAGCGCGACCGTTGCCCCCGTTCCCACCGCCAGCCACAACGCCGGCACCAGCGTTTCGCGGGCGACCTCGACATGGATCAGGTTATAGACGGCCAGCCCGAAGATTCCGGCCACCAGAACCAGCACACCAAGCCATTGAACAAGCGAGAAGGTTTCGCCAAACAGCAGCCACGCCCCGATCACGGTAAACAACGGGCCCGAACCGCGCACGACCGGGTAGACCACCGTGAATGCGCCGCGCGAAAAGGCCAGCGCCATGCCGATCTTGTAGACGAAATGGATCGCCATTGCCCCGAGCAGCAACAACCAGACCCACCCCTGCGGCCAGGGCACAACGAACAGGGCGATGGGCGCGGACAGCACGAACAACCAGGCGTCGATCACGCCTCGGCTGAGCCAGGGGTCGTGCCGGCCCTTTTGCAGGGCGCCAAAGACAGCGTGCAGGAAGGCTGCGCCAAGGGCTAGGAACATCGCGACCGTGGCGCCCGCCTCGGTCCCCTCAAGTCCGATGATCCAGTCGCTCATGGAACCCGTCGGGCCATGTCAGTGCGGATCGCACCCACACGCAGCACCAAGTCAACGAGGTGCCCAGTACGGTGCCGCGACGCGTCTGCCTTCATCCGAACCGCTGCATCTGCAAAGACGGTCCGACCCGCAAGCCATCCCAGCCGCTGAGTTACCGCGAGCGGCGTCACCCTTCGGCGCGCCTCAACCATCCGCTCCGGTCAGCGCCTGCGCGAACTCTTCCGGATCAAACGGTTGCAGATCGTCGATCTGTTCACCGACCCCGATCGCATGGATCGGCAGCCCGAAGCGATCGGCCAGCGCCACCAGCACGCCGCCCTTGGCGGTGCCGTCAAGCTTGGTCATCACCAGCCCGGACACATCGGCCAGCTTCTGGAAGGTCTCAACCTGGCTCAGCGCGTTCTGGCCGGTGGTTGCGTCCAGCACCAACAGCGTGTTGTGGGGGGCATCGGGATCCCGTTTGCGGATGACGCGGACAATCTTGGCCAGTTCCTCCATCAGGTCGGCGCGGTTCTGCAGCCGTCCGGCGGTGTCGATCATCAACAGGTCCGCCCCGTCCGCCTGCGCCTTTTCCATCGCATCCCAGGCCAGGCTGGCCGGATCGCTGCCCTCTGGCGCGGTCAGCACCGGTACGCCGGCCCGGTCGCCCCAGACCTGCAACTGTTCCACGGCGGCAGCCCGGAACGTGTCGCCAGCGGCGATCACGACCGTTTTTCCGGCCGCGTGGAACTGGCTGGCCAGCTTGCCGATGGTCGTTGTCTTGCCCGACCCGTTGACGCCCACGACCAGAACCACCTGCGGCTTTTTCTGGTAAAGTGGCATCGGGCGCGCGACCGGCTCCATGATCCGGGCGACCTCGTCGGCAAGCAGTTGCTTGATTTCGCTTGTGGACAGCTTCTTGCCAAAGCGGCCCTCGGCCATGTTGGCCGTAACCCGCAGCGCCGTGTCGACGCCCATGTCGGCGGCGATCAGCAGTTCTTCCAACTGCTCCAGCATGTCGTCATCCAGCACCCGGCGCACAACCGTCTGCGCCTCGCCACGGCCCAGCAATCGGCCCAGAATGCCGGGACGGTTGCCCTGCGAGGATGTGGGCGGAACGACCGGTGGCGGCGTTGGGGCAACCTGCGGCGTCGGCGCGGGCAGGTCCGGCGGTGGTGGCGCGGCGCCAGGCGCAACCGGGGGCTCTGGTTCCACTGGAGGTGCCTCGGGGGCTTCCCCGGAAGGCACCGGACCGGAATCGACCGGCATTGATGGCGCCGTGTCCTCGATGACTGGCGGGGCTGCCTGGGGCGCGGGATCGTGCGCGACAGGGGGGGGGGCGGGGATCGGCGCAGCGGATTCTTCGACGCCCCCGTCCTGCACGATGGCATCCAGCCCCTCTTCGAGTTTCGACGAAGACTTGAACAGCCGGTCCTTGAGTTTCTTGAAAAATGCCATCTTGTTCTTTCCACTGCGGATCGACGTCACCTAATCACATGCGCGGACATTTGGAACCCCGGCGAATGTCGCGCGCGGCAAGCGTTGCAGTCCTGAGACCTGTGCAAAGGCCGGAACGGCGTGGCCGAGGCAGGCAGGTCGTCGGCCAATGCGCATCGCGTCAAACCCCCGATCGAGGTGAAATGCGTCATCGCCGGCCGACACGCGTGCAGTTCTACACCGCTGTCGTCTGGTTCACCTCGCCTGCGCGTGCCGGCAGGCTGGCGCAAAGGTGACTGGAGCCAATGGAACCGATCTGGCATGCTGCGCCAAAGTCCCGAGGATGATGACCCATGCCTATCCCGCACCTGCTTTTGCTGCTTGCCACCTGCCTTGGGCCGGTGACCGCCGCCATCGCCGAAACGCCACTGACGGCCGAGGAATTCGACCGGCACACGCAAGGTCGGACCTTGTATTTCTACGCCGATGGCGCGGCCTATGGGGCAGAGCGGTATCGCGAGGGACGGCGGGTGACCTGGACCTTCCTGGATGGGCGCTGCAAGGAAGGCCGCTGGTATCCCGAGGGGCGGTTCATCTGCTTTGCCTACGACGACACCCCCGAGCCGCAATGTTGGACCTTCTTTGCCCGAGGTGACGGGTTGCACGCCCTGTTCGAGGATGCGCCGGGCGCGACCGAACTGTACGAGGCCGGCGAGGCGGATGAGCCGCTGTTCTGCCTTGGGCCGGAAGTCGGAGTCTGACGCGCAGGATCTGTGCGTGCCTCGGGCGAGGGTATTTCGACCAAGAACAGACTGTTGATCAGAACAGGCTGCCCTGATCGGGCTTGCCCTTGGTGGACCTTGATCCTTTGCGGGACGGGCCAAGTTTCAGGTGGCCGTCGGCAAACTGGATGTCGAGGCTACGGGCCTGCTCGGCGGCCTGTTTGGTGGTCACGACATCGCCGTCGCCCCGGACGACGGCAAAGCCGCGCTTGAGCGTTTCCTCGTAGTTGAGACTTTTGAGGACCCGATCGAGACCGGCGATTTTCTGTTTCCAGCCGCGCACTTGCGCGTTGGCCGCCGTCGTGAACCGCTGGCCCAGTGCCGCGTGTCTGTCCCTGCGACGTTTGACTTCGCGATCCAGAGGAGTGGGCGACAGCCGCGCGGAGAGTTTTTCCAGGTCGCGGCCGGCGTTTCTCAGCAGCTTTTCCAGCGCTGGTTTTCGCCGGCTGTCGACACGCGCGAGGTGCGAGTCTTCGGCCTTGAGGCGCGCACGAAAGGCCTGCGGGCGGAGCGGCGCGGAGCGTTGGGCCAATTTCAACCGGCGTTTCTGCACCCCTGCCCACAGGGCAGCCGGGAGGCGGTCGCTGGCATGATCCAGCCGCTGGCGGGCGTTGGACAACAGGGTTTCAGGACGAGGCAAGGCTCGCGCCAGATCGCGCAGCCGTTCCCCGCGTCGCGCCATCCCGCGCGCCAATGCGCCAGACAGCCGTGCCCCCTGCCCGTCCACATGGGCGATCAGGTCCAGGCGTACCGGCACTGCCATCTCGGCGGCTGCCGTCGGCGTCGGGGCGCGCATGTCGGAGACATAGTCGATCAGCGTGGTGTCGGTCTCGTGGCCCACGGCAGAGATCAGCGGGATCTGCGACGCCGCCGCCGCCCGTGCAACGATCTCCTCGTTGAAACCCCAAAGGTCCTCGATCGAGCCCCCGCCGCGCGCCACGATCAGAACATCGGGCCGGGGCAACGATCCGCCCGGCGACAGCGCGTTGAAGCCCTCGATTGCCCGGGCGACCTGTGCGGCGCAATCCCTGCCCTGTACCGCCACCGGCCAGATCAGCACCTTGCGTGGAAAGCGGTCCCGCAACCGGTGCAGGATGTCCCGGATCACCGCGCCCGACGGCGAGGTCACGACCCCGACGACCTCGGGCAGGTAGGGCAGCGGACGCTTGCGCTCGGCGGCAAACAGGCCCTCGCCTTCCAGTTGTTTCTTGCGCTTTTCCAGCATCGCCATCAGGGCGCCCATGCCGGCGGGCTCCACCTGTTCGGCATTGAGGTTGTACTTGGACTGAGCGCCGAAGGTCGACAGACGGCCGGAGACGATCACCTCCATGCCCTCTTCAGGCACAACGGCCAGATCGTTGACCTGGCCCTTCCAGGTCGTGCAGGCCAGCACGTTGCGGTCGTCCTTGACGTCAAAATAGAGGTGCCCGGAGCGGGCCTTGAACACCCGACCGACCTCGCCGCGCACCCGCACCCGCCCGAAGGCACCTTCAAGCGTTTTCTTCACCGCACCCGAGATTTCGGACACGGTGTACTCGGGCGTGTTGGCCCCGGGCTCCGGGGCGTCGAAATCGTCGAGAAGATCGGACATGGCTGCTCGCTGGCTGGTTCCCCCGCACAATAGCGAAGTGAAGGATGGGGCGGAAGGGGCCGCCCGTGGCACCGCCGTTGGGCATTGGACATCAAGGCAACGGCAAGGGATTTGACGCCCCGCGATTTCCATTCGGTCGAACGATGAGCCATTCAACACGGTGATCGGACGATGGGCGTTGGCTGGAACACCGCGCAGAACCGGCTGAATGCTTGTGCCGAGACGCAGCCAGTCCTAGAACGCGCCATGAGTGCAGGCTGGGCAAAGGGGTCGTCGACGTGAACATTCTGGTGCTGGGCGGCGGTGGCCGCGAACATTCCCTGGCCTGGGCGATTCTTCAAAATCCGAAATGCGATCGGTTGATCGTCGCCCCGGGCAATGCCGGCATCGCGCAGATCGCCGAATGTGCCAGTTTCGACATCTGTGACGGTGGCGCCGTCGTGGAATTCGCAGAGGCAGAGTCGATCGATTTCGTGGTGATCGGCCCCGAGGCCCCGCTCGCCGCGGGCGTCGCCGACCGGCTGGCCGAGGCTGGCATCCCGACCTTTGGTCCGTCTGCCGCCGCCGCGCGGCTGGAAGCATCAAAACGCTTCACCAAGGAGATCTGCGATGCCGCCGGCGCCCCGACAGCCGGATGGGCCCGGTTCGACTCTGCCGCCCCGGCCAAGGCCTACATCCGCGAACAAGGTGCGCCAATCGTGGTGAAGGCCGACGGGTTGGCTGCGGGCAAGGGCGTGATCGTTGCCATGACCGAGGAGGAAGCGCTGGCAGGCATCGACGAGATGTTCTCCGGCGCCTTTGGTGCGGCCGGCGCGGAAGTCGTGATCGAGGAATTCATGGACGGCGAAGAGGCGAGCTTCTTCGTGTTGTGCGATGGAGAAACCGTGCTGCCGGTCGGCACCGCGCAGGACCACAAGCGGGTCGGCGACGGCGACACCGGCCCCAACACCGGCGGCATGGGCGCCTATTCTCCGGCCCCGATCATGGACGAGGCCGTGACACAGGCCGCACTGGAACAGATCGTGCGCCCGACCATGGACGAGATGACCCGGCGGGGCACGCCCTATCGCGGGGTGCTGTACGTCGGGTTGATGATCAAGGACGGGAAACCACGCCTCGTCGAGTACAACGCCCGCTTTGGCGATCCGGAGTGCCAGGTGCTGATGATGCGGCTCGGGGCGCAAGCGCTGGACCTGCTGCTGGCCACCGCCGAGGGCCGCCTGGCCGAGCGGCATGTGAACTGGTCAGAGGATCACGCGATGACCGTGGTGCTCGCCGCCGACGGCTATCCCGGCGCCTACGAAAAGGGTTCGGTGATCGGTGGGCTGGATGGCTTGGGCGAGACAAGCTGGGAGATGATGTTCCATGCCGGGACCAGCAGCGCCGAAGGCCGGATCGTGGCAACGGGCGGACGGGTGCTGAACGCCACGGCTCGCGGCAGGACCCTTCAGGAAGCCCGCGACCGCGCCTATGCCATGGCCGAAGTGGTGGACTGGCCCGAAGGGTTCTTTCGCAGTGACATCGGTTGGCGCGCGCTGGCATAGACCGGGGCCGCAGACGAGAGCAAAAGGCTGGGCACCCCGTGTTGGCGACCTGAGACGGGCCTGAAGCCGACAAGCGAAATGCAGGCGGCGGCGTAACCCGGAGTTTCGCCGGTTGGTTCCGTGGAACGCCGGAGCATGTTGGAATCGCCCAGAATGCGGCACCGGGCGTGGTTCCGTAGACCAACACCGATCGGCATCCCCGATGTGCCCGGTTCTCGAACTCCATCGCGCGGAGTCCAGAGTTCAAGGGAGATGTCACCGCCGGGCCCCGCGGTGGGTCGCGACAGACCTTTCACTGGCTTGGTCCCGTCACCTCATTGAGACCGTCCCTCTTCTTGCTTCGGCTCTGTTCCCGGATCTGGACGCTGTTTCCAAGCCTCTACAGCCTGCCAATCGCCTTTCCGCGACGTGCAAAAGTCGAACTGGAGCGTTGCAGCCTCTAGCCCGGCACCTGTTCGGACGTGTTGGCGTCTTTGAGCAGGCGGGAGTGTTTCCGCACGGCGACGATCACCTCGCCAAAGGTGCGGTAGCCTTGCCCCTCCAGCATCGGGATCATCATTTCCAACGCGGCGGCGGTGGCAATCGTGTCACCCATGGCCGTGTGACGGGCCTCGGGCGGGATCACGATCCCCAGACGTTCGGTCAAGGCATCCAGCGTGTGGGTCTCCGACTGGCCGAACACCACCGCCGAGAGCAGGACGGTGTCGAGGACCGGATGGTCGAACCGCGCCCCGATGCCGGCTTCGTGGCGACGCAGGAACTCCAGATCGAAGGGCGCGTTGTGCGCCACCAGAACCGCTCCCTGCGCAAAGGAATGAAAGCGTTTTCCGACCACCGCGATGGTCGGCGCATCAGCCACCATCTCGTTGGTCACGTGGTGCACCTCGATGGCCGAGGACGGGATGGGGCGTTCGGGATTGACGAGGCTTTCGAACACTTCGCCCGGAATTCGCTTGCCCCCCAACAGGCGCAATGCCGCGATCTGCACGATCTCGTCGCCCGAGGACGGCAGCAGCCCTGTCGTCTCGGTATCGAAGACAACGCAGGTCAACTCGCGCAGCGGCGTCTCGGCCAGCTCCCCCGAGGGCTCGCGATCCATCAGGTCGAAATCATAGACCGCCGCCCGGCGCGCCTGTACCCGGGGAATGGACAACGCCGGTGCGGCGCGCAGCGGCATCCGCAGGATCGAGCGCCCGACCGCACCCGCCTCCGGCCAGGCCTCGGTCCCGTGCGTTCCCAGAACCGAGCGGCCTGTCACATTGGCCAGACCGACCTCCAGCGCGACGTCAAGCCAACCGTCCAGCAAGCCAACCTGCAACACCGGCCCAGCCCAGCCAAGGGTGATCATCGCGCCGCCGTCGTCCTCTGCCGCGATCCTCAACGACAGGGCCGATCCACTGATCACGGTCACCAGACGCTCACACAGATGGGTCAGCAACGCGACAATCTGGAACGCATCGCAGCGCACCATGACCGGCTCGGCCTCCGCAATCAGGTTGATTCCCTCGCGATCGACCATCGCCACAATACTGTCCACCAGTTCGCTGGCGCGGATTTCCTCCATTGGCCACCACCCCCCACGCGCGGCGTCGTAGCGATGCCCCAGATCGTTGATTGCGTGGGTCAACCCCTGCACCTCGCCCATCAGTGCGGCGCGGCCCAGATCGTTCTCGGAGCCACCTGAATCGAGCACCGTCTGCAAGTTGGCTGCTGGGCGGCGAACACGTTCGAACACCTCCTCCAGCAACTCTTCGCGCCCTGCGTGCAAGGCCATGTCCGAGGTCACATCGCGCAGCGTCAGCACATAGCCCGGCGCATCGGCACTGCGCTGCGGCAGTTGCACCAACCGCATCCGCCCGGCCAGCACTTCGCCCGACTGGACGGCCGAGCACAGGATGTCGCCAGCCGCATCCGCATCGGTCGCGGAAAGCAGACGGCCATATGCGTTGCGCACCGGCCCGGGTCGAAGGTAGTCGAGCAACGAGCGGTCCAGCCCGGCCGAAACCTCGCCAGCGAGGATCTCCTGGGCATGGCCGTTGTAAAAGACGATCTGGTGATCCGCAGAGCACAACAGCACGCCCTCGGGCACATCCGCCAAGAGTGCCTGAAGCCGGGCGTTTTCCACCGCAAGGCGCGTCGTCTCGCGCTCAACCGCCTCGGCAAGGGCGTTCTTTGTCTCGGTCAGCGACCCGGTGATGGCCTTCGCGGCCGGCGCCAGATCGCCCAGATAGCGCGCCGGAGCATGGTCCAGGTCCTCGGCGATGTCGGCATGGGCCCGCGCCCGCATTCCGCCAGCCAGTTTCTGGATCGCCTTGGCGACGTTCTCGTCGAACAGGAACCAGACCCAGACCACCAGCCCCAGGATGCCGAACCCCGCCACCAGGCCCGCAAAGACGAAGGCCGCGTCGACGCCGGTTTCCGAGACCCGGCTATGGCCCAGCCACAGTCCGACCACCAACGCGCCGAGCGCCCCGAGCGCCACAAGCGCAAAGAACAGGAACACCCGCAGGCGCAGGCTCAGTCTGCTGGCCAGCCACTCATGCATTGCTCGTCTCCGACAGCAGCGCCCGCGCCCGGTTCATCAGGTCGGACAGGTCGAAGGGCTTGGCAATGAACTCGTCCGCGCCAAGCGCCAGGCCCTTGCGCCGCTCCATCGCGTTGCCACGCGCGGTCATCATCAGGATCTTCACCTTCGCAAGGTCCGGTTTCATCCGCACCGACTGGCACACCTCGTAGCCCGACATGCCCGGCAACATGACATCCAGCAGCACAAGGTCGGGCGGGTCCGCCAGGATGCTGTCGAGCCCGGCATCGCCGTCGGCGACCCGGGTCACCGTCCAGCCCTCGCGGCCCAGAACATGCCCCAACGCCAGCGCGATGTTGTCCTCGTCTTCCACGATCAGAATTCTGGATGGGCAGTGGGCGGCGCACATGGTCAGCTCTCCTTGCACACGGTCATCAGGATCGGGTCATCGGACGGAACCGGCGCCCAGTTGGCATTCAGCACCGCGCCGGTGGCATCGAACGTCACGTCGTCCAGCAGCGGCGCGCCACGCGCGGCGCCACAATCAAAGACCATCGGTACGGTTCGCAGCGGTTGCCAGCGGCCAAAGAACAGCAGGTCCACAAGGCGCTGGTCGGGAACGGAGTCGTTGGTCCGGATCGAGGCGCGTTCTACCGCGACGAAGCGGTCGACCAGCGGATAGACATAGGTCCATGGGCGCCAAAACCCCCGCGCCTCGTGTACGGTGGTCACCTCGACCCCCTCGGGAAAGTCAGCCGTGGTCCGTTCGAACCACGAGTATTCCATGACGATGGCAAAGCTGAGCATTGCGACAGCCGCAGCCATCGGCATGGCCCATTTCGGCAGCCGCCCGCCGGTCAGCTTGTTCACGAGCAACGCCAGTCCAGCGGCTGCGACAGCTGCGCTCACGGCTGCGATCAGTTCGAGAAACATGGCCCCTCCCGGCACTTTGCGCCCCCGGCCGGCGGCGCAGATTGTTCTAGCTCAACATGCCCTTACCCTGCCCGATGGCCGATTGCATCGTGCGAACGACAACAAACGCGTCGCGCAGATGACTGCGCTCCAGATCGCTCAGGTCAGATGGTGGCATGAAATTGTCGGGCTTTCGCCCGGCGCGGATTTCGTCGGCTTGCCGTTTCAGGCGGGCTTCGGCGATCAGATCATAGGCGTCAAGCAGGTCATGGGCGCCCGAATGCGAGATCGTCCCGTTCGCCTCGGCGGCTTCCAGGCGGGCGCGGGTGTTGACCTCGGTGATCGTGCCCTGAAGGGCATAGATCCGGCCCAGGTCAACCACCGGAACAACACCGTTCATCTTCATGTCGAGTTCGTTCTTGTGCTCGCCCGAGCGCACGGTGGCAAAGCCCCGAAACAGGCCCAACGGCGGCGTGTGCTTCAGCGAATTGACAATCATGTGGCCGACAAAGATCGAGTTCTTGCGGGCCGCTGCCAGCGTTTCGTCCTGCAGGTTGTCGAACAGGCGGACCGCGCCGCCGATCGGTCGCAAGTCGAACATCACCGAGGCGAGCATCTGAGCCTCGGGGTCCGGCTTGGAGATCCATCCGGCAAAATAGCGCTTCCAGACCGAGAGCGGCTGGCACCAGCGCGCGTTGGTCGCCATCATGTCGCCCGGGCAGTAGAAATACCCGCAGGTGTCCAGCCCGTCGGACACGAACGTCGCGAGCGCGCGGAAATAGGCCATGTCGGCCTCGGTCACCGCGTCGTCGAGGAGCATGCAGTTGTCCTGGTCGCTGACACCGGTCTGTTCCTGCCGGCCCTGCGAGCCGCAGGCCAGCCACAGGTAATCGACCGGCGGCGGGCCGAACCGGGCTTCGGCAAGTGCCAGAAGCCGCCGGGTCACCGCATCGGCGATATCGGTGATCAACCGCGTGACGACCTCGTGCCGGTTGCCTCCGCCGACCAGCTGCATCAACAGTTTCGGCAGGCGCGCGGTGACCTTGGCCATTTCCTCGGCGGTTTCGGCCTCCGCGATGTCCTGCACCATGGCTGCCGAACTGATGGCCTGGAACCGGGTCAGGTCGGTCTGGGTCAGGATACCCACGACGCGGTCGGCTTCGGTGACGATGACGTGGCCGACCTTGCGCTCCAGCATGACATGCAGCAGGTCCGAGCCAAGCGCCGAGGGTGAAAGGCAGGCGGGATCGGGCGACATGATCTGTTGCACCGCCGTCTCGCCAGGCAGGGCGGACGCCACGGCCTTGGTCGCCATGTCGCGCAGGGTGACGATGCCGAGCAGTTGCTGGTCGCCTCCGGTCACCGCCAGGCATGATACGCGTGTGTCGCGCATCATGCCGGCGGCCTCCTGGATCGATGTTTCCGGGTCCACGGTGATCGGGTTGCGCGCCATCAGGTCACCGACCTTCTGGGTTGCCAGGTTCCCGGGCGTTTCGCGAGTGGCGGCACGGCTGCGGGCAAAGAAACGCGCGAAGCTGGGCGAGGTCTGGATGAGGTCGTGGAATTCGTCTGCCGGCAGCATCAACAACCGGGTTTCCTCGGTCGCGCGCGCATTGGTTGCCGCGATCCCGTCCCGGCTCAGACCACGTTCTCCAAAGGAGTTGCGGCCGTGCAGGATCGACACCGGAGCCCCGTTGGCGTCCGTGACCTCCACAGTGCCGTGTTCGATCAGGTACAGCCCTTCGAGCGCTTGGCCGGCGGAATAGATCATGCTTCCGGCGTCGGCGACGCGATCAAGAAAGACACCGGCGATCCGGGTCAGCGTTTCACGCTTGAGACTGTCGTATGGGTGGACGTTTTCGAGGAACCTGAGGATCCGGGTATCTCGGTCAAGGTTGTCGTCGGTCATCGTCTCACCATGGGAATTGGGTCGCTTGAAGACAAGAGCGCGCCCCTCTTTTGAAGGGGCGCGCCAGGCTTTTCTCTTGCGCGGGCGGGGCCATTGGGAAACCCCGCCCGACGGTCGAGATCAGTGATCCGTGGCAACCCCGGCGCCGCGCGGAATGCGGACGCTTTCGACCAGCTCCACGATCTCTTTCGGCGGCGCGGCTGTCGCGTTGCTGACGAGGATCGCAGTGGCAAAGTTCAGGATCGCCCCGACCGCGCCGAACGAAGTCGACTGAACGGTGAGGAACAGCGGATCGGCGTCGGTGAAGCTGTTCGTGCCGGGGATGAAGAACCATCCCTTGTGCAGGAAGATGTACACCAGCGTCACGATCAGGCCCACCAGCATGCCGGAAACCGCGCCGACGTTGTTGATGCGCTTGGAGAAGATGCCCATCATTAGTGCCGGGAAGATCGAGGCAGCGGCCAGACCGAAGGCCAGGGCAACCGTCTGGGCGGCAAAGCCCGGAGGATTGAGGCCGAGGTAGGTTGCAACCGCGATGGCAACGGCCATAGCGACCCGAGCCGACAGCAGTTCGTTGCGCTCGGACATGTCCGGGGTCAGCTGACCTTTCAACAAGTCGTGCGAGACGGCCGACGAGATGGCCAGCAACAGGCCGGCAGCGGTCGACAACGCAGCGGCGAGACCACCGGCAGCGACCAGACCGATCACCCAACCCGGCAGGTTGGCGATTTCGGGGTTGGCCAGCACCAGGATGTCGCGGTTGAACTTGGTAAGTTCGTTCTCGCCACCCCAGCCAGCAGCTTCCATGGCTGCCTTCTTCTCGGTGTTCTTGTCGTTGAAGTAGGCAATCTTGCCGTCGCCGTTCTTGTCTTCCCAACCAAGCAGGCCGGTCTTCTCCCAAGTCGCCATCCAGGCATACTTGTCTTCCTCACCGATCTGCTGAATCGTCACCGGCTCACCGTCGGTGCCATTCGGCCACATCAGTTCGGAGATGTTCAGGCGAGCCATCGCACCAACAGCCGGGGCCGTGAGGTACAGCAGCGCGATGAACACCAGCGACCAGCCGGCGGACCAGCGGGCGTCGGCCACGGTGGGCACCGTGAAGAAGCGCATGATGACGTGGGGCAGGCCAGCGGTACCGATCATCAACGACAGCGTGAACAGAACCATGTTCAGCGTGTCGGAGTGATGCGTGGTGTATTCGGCAAAGCCGAGCTCGGTCACGATCGTGTCAAGCTTGGTAAGCAGTGCCACGCCGGAATCGACACCCTGCGCGTCCACGGCATTTCCGAACAGACCAAGGGCCGGGATCGGGTTGCCGGTCAGCTGCAGCGAGATAAAGATCGCCGGAATGGTGTAGGCCAGGATCAGCACGCAGTACTGCGCCACCTGGGTGTAGGTCACACCCTTCATGCCGCCGAGAACGGCGTAGGCAAACACGACAGCGGCGCCGATGAACAGACCGGTCTGGTTGTCGACTTCGAGGAAGCGGCCAAAGGCAACGCCGACGCCGGTCATCTGGCCAATCACGTAGGTGATCGAGGCGGTGATCAGGCAGATAACGGCCACCATACGGGCGGTCGGGCTGTAGAAACGGTCGCCGATGAACTCCGGGACGGTGAACTTGCCGAACTTGCGCAGATAAGGCGCGAGCATCAGCGCGAGCAGCACATAGCCGCCGGTCCAACCCATCAGGAAGGTAGAGTTGTCGTAGCCGGTGAAGGCAATCAGGCCGGCCATCGAGATGAACGACGCAGCCGACATCCAGTCGGCGCCGGTCGCCATGCCGTTGACGACGGGGTTAACGCCGCGTCCGGCAGCGTAGAATTCCGCGGTCGAGCCTGCACGAGCCCAAATCGCGATGCCGATGTAGAGCGCAAAAGAGGCGCCCACGAACAGCAGGTTGAGAGTAAACTGATCCATGTGTCCCTGTCCCGTTCCTTACTGCTCGTCCACGCCGTATTCGGCGTCGAGCTTGTTCATACGCCAGGCGTAGAAAAAGATGATCGCAAGGAAGACCAGGATCGAGCCTTGCTGGGCGAACCAGAAGCCAAGATCCGACCCGCCGACGGCGATCCCGGAAAGCATGGGCCGCAGCAGAATGCCGAAGCCGAAGGACACGAGTGCCCAGATGACGAGGCACCAGGTGACGATACGAATATTCGACGCCCAGTACGCATTGTTTTCAGGTTTGTCCGACATACGGTCCTCCCGATTGGTTACTTGGTCCTGCACCGTGCCTCCTGCGCGGCGCAGCCTTTTCGTTCCGAAGACAGGCTTCGGTTTCGGGCAGGGGACACGCCCCCTGCCCCGTCACTCAGGCCTTGGCCTGCGCGACAATCTCTCCCAGCGAAGCGGCGATGTCCTCGATCGCCCCCATTGCCGCGACTTCCTTCAACTGACCACGATCCGTGTAGAAGGCGATCAGCGGCGCGGTCTGGTCGTGGTAGGCCTGCAACCGTGACCGGACGGTCTCGGCATTGTCGTCGGCCCGGCGTTTGAATTCCGTCCCGCCGCACTTGTCGCAGACACCCTCGACCTGTGGGGTCTTGAAGCTGTCGTGGTAGCCCTCGCCGCAGCCGGCGCAGGTGTAGCGGCCCGAAACCCGCTCCACCATCGCCTCGTCCTCGACCTCAAGGCTGATCGCAGCGTTGATCTTCTGACCGGTGGCGGCCAGCAAATCATCCAGCGCCTCGGCCTGGGCCGTGGTGCGCGGGAAGCCGTCAAGGATGACGCCGTTGGCAACGTCGTTGTCGCCCAGACGATCCTTCAGGATTGCCAGAACGATCTCGTCACTGACCAGATCGCCGGCTTCCATCACCGCCTTGGCCTGCTTGCCAGCCGTGGTGCCCGCAGCAACCGCTGCGCGCAACAGGTCACCGGTGGACAGCTGGACCAGCCCGAAGGTCTCTTCCAGCATCCGTGCCTGGGTGCCCTTGCCGGCCCCCGGAGGGCCCAGCAAGATCAGCACGGGAGGGGTCTTTGCCTCGGTCATGCCCTCAGCCCTTGTTCATGCGGTTCTGGATGAGGTCTTCGACCACCGAAGGGTCCGCAAGGGTCGATGTATCTCCGAGCGAGCCGTAGTCGTTCTCGGCGATCTTGCGCAGGATACGGCGCATGATCTTGCCCGAACGCGTCTTCGGCAGGCCGGGGGCCCACTGGATGACGTCGGGGCTGGCGATCGGGCCGATTTCATGGCGCACCCACATCTTGAGCTCCTTGAGCAGCTCGTCGTTGGGCTCGACCTCGTTCATCAGCGTCACGTAGCAATAGATGCCCTGACCCTTGATGTCGTGCGGGTAGCCAACAACTGCGGCCTCGGCAACCTTCGCATGCGCGACCAGCGCCGACTCGACTTCCGCCGTGCCCATCCGGTGGCCGGAAACGTTGATGACATCATCGACGCGGCCGGTGATCCAGTAGTAACCGTCCGCATCGCGACGGCAGCCATCACCCGAGAAGTAGTAGCCCTTGTAGTCCGAGAAGTAGGCCTTTTCGAAGCGACCGTGGTCGTCCCAGACACCGCGCATCTGGCCGGGCCAGCTGTCCTTCAGGCACAGAACGCCCTCGGCTTCCATGTCCATGATCTCTTCGCCCGACTGCGGGTCCAGGATCACCGGCTGCACGCCAAAGAACGGCTTGGTGGCCGACCCAGGCTTGGTCGCATGAGCGCCGGGAAGCGGCGTGATCAGGTGGCCGCCGGTCTCGGTCTGCCAGAAGGTGTCGACGATCGGGCATTTGCCCTTGCCGACCTTGTCGTTGTACCAATTCCAGGCTTCGGGGTTGATCGGCTCGCCAACCGAGCCCAGCAGCTTCAGGCTCGACAAGTCGTGCTTCTCGACCCAATCGTTGCCGTGCGCCATCAGGGCGCGGATGGCGGTCGGTGCGGTGTAGAACTGGTTGACCTTGTGCTTTTCGCAGACTTCCCAGAACCGGCCCGGATCGGGATAGGTCGGAACGCCTTCGAACATCACCGTGGTCGCGCCATTGGCCAGCGGGCCATAGACGATATAGCTGTGGCCGGTGACCCAGCCCACGTCAGCCGTGCACCAGAACACATCACCGTCATGATAGTCGAACGTGTACTGATGCGTCATCGCCGCATAGACAAGGTAGCCGCCCGAGGTGTGAACGACGCCCTTGGGGTGACCGGTCGACCCGGAGGTGTAGAGGATGAACAGCGGATCCTCGGCATTCACCTCGGCCGGCTTGCTGATCTCGGAGGCCTCCAGCATCATCTCGCCATAGTCGAAGTCGCGCCCTTCAACCCAGGTAGTCTGCTCGCGGGTACGGCGCACCATCAGGACCGAGGGGTCATGGATACAGTGCAGCAGCGCGGCGTCGGTGTTGGACTTCAGCGGCGTCTTGCGACCACCACGCGGGGCGTAGTCGGCGGTGATGACAAGCTTGGCGTCGCAGCCGTTGATTCGAGCGGCCAGCGCGTCCGGGCTGAACCCGGCAAAGACGATCGAGTGGATCGCACCGATGCGGGCACAGGCCAGCATCGCATAGGCGGCTTCGGGGATCATCGGCAGGTAGATGACGACGCGGTCGCCCTTGCGAACGCCCAGCTCTTCCAGCACGTTGGCCATCTTGCAGACCTGGTTGTGCAACTGGCGATAGGTGATGTACTGCGCCGGCTCGTGAATATCATCGGGCTCAAAGATGATCGCAGTCTGGTTGCCACGCTTGGCAAGGTGACGGTCGATGCAGTTGGCCGCGACGTTCAGCGTGCCGTCCTCGAACCACTTGATGGAGACGTTGCCCGGCGCAAAGGACGAGTCCTGAACCTTGGTGTACGGCTTGATCCAGTCAAGACGCTTGCCGTGCTCCCCCCAGAACGCTTCCGGATCCGACACCGACTGTGCGTACATCTTTTCATAAGTCGCGGCATCAATATGCGCGTTTTTCTTGAACGACTCGGGGATGGCGCCGATTTCGGTGGCTGCCTTCGATTTCGCGGTCATGGAACTCCTCCCTTGAATTGCCAATGCAACACCAGGAGAGAGTTGTGATCCGGCACTTGTCCGGATGCAACGAGTCTCCCCCCTAGGTCACCCGTTGGAGGGACCATACGCTATTCGTCAAAAAAGGCATAACCCTTTTTTCCGAAAGGATTTTTCTGTAAATTCGTTTTCCCTCGCGGATGCCGTTTTGTAAATTTGTTTTCCCAACAGACGCCAAAACGACGAAAAAACAAGACATTAGGGTGATCTGGCGCGATGAAAACAAAAGCTGGTGGCGCTCACGCTCCGCGACCGAAAATTCACGCCATGCCCGTCAAAAAACTGCGACAAATGCGACTGACGTAGCGTCCAACGCAACAATATTGCCCGGCGACTCTGCCGCCGGGCGACTCACATGACTCGAACCGGTATCGGGACCAGTCTCAAACCGGGGTCCAACGACCTTCGAAATCTTCTGGGACAAGCAGGATATCAGGGGCCAGTTCCTCGACCCGCCGACGGCCACACAGGGCCATCGAGGTATCCATTTCCTTCTGGATCACCTCCAGCGCCGAGGTCACGCCCCGCTCGCCCATGGCTCCCAGCCCATAAACGAAGGCGCGACCGACGTAGGTGCCCTTGGCCCCCAGAGCGACGGCCTTGAGAACGTCCTGCCCGGAGCGGATACCGCTGTCCAGATGCACCTCGATCTGATCACCGACGGCGTCCATGATCGGCCGCAACATCCGGATCGAACTGAGCGCGCCGTCCAGTTGCCGGCCACCGTGGTTCGACACGATGATGGCATCGGCACCGACCTTGGCGGCCATCTTCGCGTCCTCGACATCCAGGATGCCCTTGAGGATTGTCTTGCCGCCCCACATCTCGATCAGTTTCTCGACCTTTTTCCAGTCCAGCGCATGATCGAATTGCTTGGCCGTCCACTCGAACAACGACGACGGATCCTCGACCCCCTGGACATGGCCGACGATGTTGCCGAATTGCCGCCGCTTTGTCTGCAGCATGTTCAGACCCCAGGCCCATTTGGTCGACAGGTCGATCCAGTTCTTCAGCGTCGGCTTGGGCGGGGCCGACAGACCGTTCTTCAGATCCTTGTGCCGCTGCCCGATAATCTGAAGATCCAGTGTGATCACCAGCGCCGAACAACCGGCATCGCGAGCCCGTTGCAGGAGGCGCCGGACGTAGTCCTCGTCTGTCATTGTATAGAGCTGGAACCAGAACGGCT
This sequence comes from uncultured Tropicimonas sp., assembly GCA_947495685.1. Taxonomy (GTDB): domain Bacteria; phylum Pseudomonadota; class Alphaproteobacteria; order Rhodobacterales; family Rhodobacteraceae; genus Tropicimonas. The sequence continues at coordinate 147,293 of CANLZY010000001.1, read as the reverse complement.
TGGTCGTGCCTGCGGCAACGTCCTCGATCGAGCAGATCGACATCGTCGACAGGGTAAAGGGAACACCGAATTTCTCTGCCGCCCGGGCCGCGAGGATCTCGCCATCGGCATGCTGCATCCCCAGCAGGCCAACAGGGGCCAGCGCCACCGGCATCGCAACATCCTGTCCGATCATCTGGCTGGCGGTGGAGCGGTTGGTCATGTCCACGGCCACGCGCTGTCGCAGGCGGATCTGGTCGAAGTCCGACGTGTTCTCGCGAAAGGTCTGCTCGGTCCAGCTTCCCGATTCCGCGTAATCGTAGAACATCTTGGGAACCTGGCGGCGATAGATCCGTTTCAGGTCCTCGATATTGGTGATGACCGGCATTCTGGCGCTCCCTGACCGCTATATTGGTTAGGTTCGCTTACCAATTCGGCAGGGTGTAAACAATGGAAACGTTGCCGCAACCGCCTTGCCCAAACCCGAAACCCTGACCGGGAGTCCGGTTATCTCAAAAGCCGTCGCCCGCACCCGTCAGGGTCTTTGGCACTCTCTTCGTTGTGCGCCTGATCCCAGATCGGCTTCCTGTCGAGGACAACGCGGCAGGCCCCAGCGTCTGACTCTGTGAGCCGCTGACCTGATGGTGCAGGAAATACGCTCCAAACCAGTTCACCTGTTCCATGGAAAATGTCGCCAACAGGCCGCGCGCCTCCATCACGATTGCCGCGTTGAGGAAATGGGCCGCACATTGCAGTGCCCGGGCCTTAACGGCGACAGAAACACGCCGCTCAGCTTGGGCTGCCGGCGCGGAAACAACCGCCTCAAGGGCATCGAAAACATGATGAGCCATCCGATCCTGCAAGGGGACTGCCATCATTGTGGCCCAGAAAAACGTCTGGGTCAGGCACGTTGGATGGCGATTGCGAGGAACAGATCAGGCGCGGTGGGCGCCATCGGCCAGACCTTTGACAAATTCCAGCACCTCGGCAACCGGCCTGCCCTCGCCAATCAGCTTGACGATGGCGGAGCCGACAACCGCGCCATCGGCGATGCTCGCGATGGCCTCGGATTTCTCAGGCGTGCTGATGCCAAAACCGACGATGATCGGCAGGTCCGTCGAGGCCTTTATCCGTGTGACCTCCGGCGCAACGTCGGATGCCTGCGCCTCGGCAGAGCCGGTGATGCCGGTGATCGACACGTAATAGACAAAGCCGGAGGTGTTCTGCAGCACCTTTGGCAGGCGCTTGTCATCCGTCGTCGGCGTTGCAAGACGGATGAAGTTCATCCCGGCAGCCTGGGCAGGAATGCACAATTCGGAATCTTCCTCGGGCGGCAGATCGACAACGATCATCCCGTCGATACCGGCAGCCTTGGCGTCTTGAAGGAAGGTCTCGACACCGCGATTGTAGATCGGATTGTAGTACCCCATCAGCACGATCGGCGTGGTCGCATCCCCCTTGCGAAACTCCGTGGCCAGATCCAGCGTCCGTTGCAGGGACATGCCGGCGGCAAGGGCCCGCTGCCCGGCAAGCTGGATCGTCGGGCCGTCAGCCATCGGATCGGTGAACGGCAGGCCCAGCTCGATGATGTCGACGCCCGCATCCGGCAGTCCCTTCACCAGTTCCAGCGAGGTCTCGTAATCCGGGTCGCCGGCCATGACATAGGCCACGAAGGCTTTTTTCCCTTCGGCGGTCAGCCGTGCAAACGTATCGTCGATCCGGGTCATCTGATGTCCTCGCAAGTGGTCCGGACACTCCTGCCGAATGCGGACGGGAAAATCAAGGACACCCTTGGCCGACATCGCGCTTCGCGTCCCTGACAGGTCTGCCTGCCGGGTTGCGCGTCGTCCCGGCCACGGTCGGTCCGCCAATCCGGCTCGGCGGCGACTCATCGCGCCACCGCGACCGCGCAAACCCTGCATGCAGCACCGAAGTCATCGTGCTGGCTTGCGGGGGCGGGCACAGGACATTAGAAGGCGGCGAGTTTTTCCGAAGGATATTCCGACATGGGCTTCAAGACCGGCATCGTTGGCCTGCCGAACGTGGGCAAATCCACCCTGTTCAACGCACTGACCAGGACGGCCGCCGCGCAGGCGGCCAACTTCCCGTTCTGCACGATCGAGCCGAATGTCGGCGAGGTGGCCGTGCCGGATTCGCGGCTGGACAAACTGGCGGCAATTGCCGGCTCCAAGCAGGTCATTCCGACCCGGATGACCTTCGTCGACATCGCGGGCCTGGTGAAGGGCGCGTCCAAGGGCGAAGGCCTGGGCAACCAGTTCCTGGCCAACATCCGCGAATGTGACGCCATCGCCCACGTGTTGCGGTGCTTCGAGGACGGCGACGTGACCCACGTGGACGGCCGGGTGAACCCGGTCGAGGATGCTGAAACCATCGAGACCGAACTGATGCTGGCCGACATGGAAAGCATCGAAAAACGGCTTCAGGGGCTGCTGCGCAAGGTACGCGGTGGCGACAAGGACGCGATGCAGCAGGAACGCCTGCTGCGCGCCGCGCTGGCCGCGCTCGAAGACGGCAAGCCAGCTCGCACGGTCGAGATCGATGCCGAGGACCGCAAGGCGTGGGACCTGCTGCAATTGCTGACCACCAAGTCGATCCTGTTCGTCTGCAATGTCTCGGAGGAAGAAGCCGCCAGCGGCAATGCCCATTCCGAGGCCGTGGCAAAGATGGCGGCCGAACAGGGCGCCGCTTGCGTGGTTATCTCGGCCAAGATCGAGGAAGAAATCAGCCAGTTGGACCCGGAAGAGGCCGAGATGTTCCTGACGGAACTCGGGCTCGAAGAAGCCGGCCTCGACCGGTTGATCCGCACCGGGCACGAATTGCTGAACCTTCAGACCTATTTCACCGTCGGCCCCAAGGAAGCCCGCGCCTGGACGATCCACAAGGGTGATCTTGCGCCAAAGGCCGCTGGCGTCATCCACGGCGATTTCGAGCGCGGCTTCATCCGGGCCGAGACGATCGCCTATGACGATTTCATCGCAAACAATGGCGAAAGTGGCGCCAAGGAAGCCGGCAAGATGCGGATCGAAGGCAAGACCTATGTCGTGAAAGACGGCGACGTCCTGCACTTCCTGTTCAACACCTGAGGGCCCGGCGGCGCTACGCGGTGGCCAGGGCCTGACGATACAGGCCCACCATCGCGTCCGCCCAGTCGTCAGGCGTCAGAGCCAGCGGCGCCTCGCGGGCATGGGCCCGCAGGCTCATCGCCCGAATGTCGGCGTCCGGCATATCGCGGATCGCTTCCAGGGCCCGTACAAGGCCGTTCGGGTCAGCGGTCTGGTAGCTGCGACCCAGCCCGACGCTCGCGACATCTTCCGCCAACAGGGCCGCATCCGGCAGCACGATCGGCAACCCGCTGGCCGAAGCCTCCGCGGCGACCAGCCCAAAAGGCTCTCGCGTTCGCGATGGCATCGCCAGAACCCGCGCCGATCGGGCGAATTCCGCGATCTCGGCCCCTGTCCGCCAGCCCGCCAGGGTGACCTCGGGGTGGTCGCGGGCAAGGTCTTCCCGCAACGGCCCATCGCCGACCATCGTCAGCGGCATGCCCAGGGTCTGCGCGGCGCGCGCCAGCTCCAGAACGCCTTTTTCCTCCATCAGGCGGCCAACAAACAGCGCCCCGGTGTTGTCCTCCGCGCGGATCCGTTCTTTGGTAAAGGGCGCTGCCGGGTTTCGAAGGGGTGTCAACCGATCACCCGGGAGCTGTCCGCGTTCCAGGATCGGCCGCATCGCAGGGTGGATCATCGCAATGGCCGCCCAGGGCAGCGACTGGTCAAACGCGCGGCGCAACGAGTATTGCCGCGCCACGCGCCACATTTTCTGCAGCCGGGACCGCTTGTCGCAATGGGTCGCCAGGCAGGCCGCGCCCAGCGGCACACGATTGCAGATCTCGTCGCGATGAAAATCCATCTGGGCGCCGTTCGGGCAAACCAGAAAGAAATCGTGTGCATGCACCACAGTGCGGGCGGCCACAGGTTGCAGCGCCTCGAAAATGGAGGGCGACAGGATCTGCGCCCAGCCGTGTACGTGATAGACCGTGCGTGGTGTGTCGTTGCGCGCAATCCAGTCCACCAACAACGCTTGCGCATCACGATTGAACAGCCCACGCCGCATCGCATCCAGCCGCCCGCCCTGCAGCAACCGCCCGCCGCCCAAGGCAACCATTTCGTCAGCACCCTCAATCTCGGTGCCGTCGTCGCCGCAGACAAAGGTCACCGGCAGGCCACGCGCTGCCAGCAATGACACCGACAGCAGCGCCAGCGCCGTGGCCCCGCCCCGCGCCACGCTGGCATCGTTGATCACGACCACCCGGTCCGGAGCCACCTCCGCCTGCTGCCCTGCCCGTTCCATCATTCTGTACCCCGGTCCAAACACCACCAGAAACCTGCCGCACCAACCGGCGCAGCCCTGCATTTCGTCTCCCATATTTCTGTCTGGCGGGCTAGGGTCACCGAGATCTGTTGCGGAGTGTGCCTGTATGAAAATTGTCCTGTTCGGCCTGCCCTTCAGCCCCAATGTCGGCGACGGTATCATCTCCGAGTGCCTCGCGCATGCGATCGCCGACCTGCACCCCGAGACCGAGGTTACCCGGATCGACCTGTCGGGACGTGACGGTTTCGGGGCCGTGACGGTCCGCAACCGGGCGCTGGCACTGCGGATTCTTCAGGCGCTGCCGAGACCGCTGCGCCACGCCATCGTGCGCAATCGGCTCTCTGCCCTTCTGTCCCGGGTCACGCCCGGCTGGCAGGCGGCGCTGGAGGGGGCAGACCTGGCGGTTATCGGCGGCGGGCAGATCTTTTCGGATGCCGACCTCAACTTTCCCATCAAGATCTCCGCCGCCGCAGCGCTGGCACAGGCCGCGAATGTTCCGGTCGCGATCCACGCGGTCGGCGTATCGCAGAATTGGTCGCGCCCCGGCAATGCGATGTTCCGCTCCGTTCTCGACGCAGACCTGCGCCAGATCGGCCTTCGCGACGCGCCGTCCCTGAAGGCCTGGACGTCACAGGCCGGACCAGCGGGTCCTGCGCCGATTCTCACCCCCGATCCCGGCCTTCTCTCGGCCAGTTGCTATGGTCCGGCCGACCAGACCAGCGACCGGGTCGCGCTTTGCGTGACCGATTCCGGCATACTGGACTATCACGCTGACGCTGGCACCGGCGCTGCCGAAGGCCTGTCCTTCTTTGCCGCACTGGCGCAGGACCTGATCCAGCGAGGCCGCGAGGTGACGCTGTTCTGCAACGGCGCGGCGGAAGATCGCGCGGCCCTGCTGGCCCTGACAGAGCTGCCGGACCTGGCAGGCGCTTTCGCCGATGGCCGCCTGCGCGCGGCACCGTCACCCGACACGCCCACCGATCTGGCCCGGATCATCTCGGGCCAGGGATGTGTCGTGGCCCACCGGCTGCATGCCTGCATCATCGCCTATTCCTATGCCATTCCCAGCGTTGGCCTTGGCTGGGACGGCAAGGTCGAGAGCTTTTTCGAGCTGACCGACCGCAGGGCCGCCTTCGTTCCGCGTGCGCAGTGTTCTGCGCCACATGTGGCCGACCTCGTGGAAACCGCGTTGGCAGAGGACATAAACACCGAGGACCACGCCCGGGTGCTTGATCAGACCCGGCGCGCGATCGCCGACCTGCTTGCCCTGGCCACTACTCCGCCGCGCGCCAGATCCTGATACGATAGTCGGTCACGTCGCCCCTGGCGGTCTGGTTCGGTCCGACGACGACCTCCAACGTGTCACCTTCGGCAAGCTTCATTCCGGCGCGCTCGATCTGCAAACGGTCGGTGACAGTCTCCCGGGCCAATTCCGTGCTGTTGTGCAGCAGGACAACGCTGACCCCATCCTCGCTGCGGTCGGCTGGCGTGATCTCGATCTGCAAATCGACCGGACCTGTCGTGTCTGCCCGGTAACGATGCACGATCTCGGCCGGGGCCGCGCCGGTTCCACCGGGCAGAAGGGTATCGGCGGTCAACCGAACCATCGGGTCGTTCCTCGCGGCGCGATAGGGAACCCACGGCACGCCATCCCGCTCCTGCCCCGGTCGCGTGATCAACGGTCGATCCCCGGCGTTGCTGCGGACAAACCGGTCGAACCCGTCGTCCTTGGCCTGGTCCTGCCCCGGCATTGGATAGGTGTACTGAAGCCGGCTGTCCGCCAGCAGCCGTTGCGGGGCAAGCGCGAGCATCGCCGGATCAAGCGGTCCATCCCGCGACAGGATCAGAACCGGCGTCTCCCAGTCCAGAACCACTGGCCCCGCGTCGAGCGCCATGCCTTCTGCGTCCTGCGCATCCAGCCTGCCGCCGGACAGATCAAGCTGTCGCGGTGCCCCCCAGATCACCAGGCGATCCTCGCCAAACAGGCAGGCCCGGGTGAACGGATCGGGCGACACATCGCGCACAGACTGCCCCTCCAACTGTGCGGCAATCAGGCGATAGGCCCGCCCCGCCGACGTCAGCTTTTCGCGCTTGTCGATCAGTGGCACCCAACCGTCGCCGCGCTCATTCAACGGGTACCATACCGCCCGCGTCACCCCGGATAACGCCATCTGGCAATAAGCCGCGAGCATGTGCCCGGCTGCGGTGCGCGCGCTCAGATCACCGAATTCCGTCACTTCAAGCGGCATGGCCGCCCAGGCCGGGTCGCGCCGCAGCACCTCGACCTGCGTGGTCAACTGCCAGGGGGGCGTCGAATAGGGGTGGATCACCAGCGCATCCATCAGGTCGGCCCCACCAAGGGCCGCGACCTCGGCCAGGTACCCGACCGGGATAGAATGCACGCCGCCGCCAAGGATCAGCACCCCCGGCGACGAGGCCTTCACCGCGTCATGGGTTGCCCGCAACAGCGCCACATAGGCCGCCGCCCTTCCGTCACGCCCGGCTTGCTTGACCGGCCCCGAAACGAAATTGCCGCCATTGAATTCGTTGCCGACCTCGATCGCATGTATGGCCGGGAAGCGGCCCGTCAGCGCGGCAGCATGGGCCGCGAACCCTGCAACGCCGGCGTCGGTATGGGGCGTTGCGCCGCCGTCATAGGCCGGGTGACCATTGTTGACGGTCAGGCTCGCCCAGGCGCCAGCGGGCTCGAGCGCATCTGGCCAGGTCGTCGTTGGCTGGTCAAATGTGAACTGCCCCGAGCCGTCATCCGTACCCGCCCAATAGACCGCATCGCGAAAATCGCTGATCCCGGCTGCGCGCGCGGCCTCGAACATGCGTGGTTGCGCGCCCTGGCCAAAGTTGGACGCGGCGGCCAGCAGCGGTCCGCGCAACCAATCCTGCGCCGACGCGTCACCAGCACAGGACAACGCCGCAACAATCAGCAGGCCTCTCGGAATGTTGCGCATGATTGGCCTCTCTTTCGCCCAAATGGTGCGGCAACCGTGCAGCAGCAACAGACAGACCGCAAGCAGGCGACCTCGCCAATCCGGCGGCGGCCACCTATTGTAACCGAAACCGACAGCGCGGGCAGACACCGACACCCAATGGAAATCGTTCCCAGTACCTTTCTTGCCCTGGCGGCGATGCTCGCGATGGTTCTGCGAGGACCGCACGGCGCGATCCCGGTCTTCTTCGCCCTGACCCCGTTTGGCGCAGCGGCTGCCTTCAACCTGCCAGCCGTGGGCGGTGCCACCATCGGCGTGATGGACATGGGCACGCTGACCCTGTTCGCGCTGGTCCTGATGATGCCCAAGGGCGGCGAACGGATTGTCGGCACGATGCGCCCCTTTCAACCTGGATCGTTCCTGCTGTTGCTGGCGCTGTCCTGCTTTATCGCGGCGATGTTCCTGCCGCGCCTGTTCGCGGGCCAGACCGAGGTCTTTGGCCTGTCGCGCACCGACAACCAGAGCGGCATTGTTTCGTTGCCGCTGCGCCCGACAACCGGAAACATAACCCAGTTGTTCCGGATGGTGCTGGGCTTTCTGACCTTCTATGCGCTCGCAACCCTGATGCGTGGACGGCCGGACCACCACATCGTGCTGCGGGCGATGACGATCGCGACCGTCATCAACTTTACCCTTGGCTGGCTGGATGTCGTGACCTTTGCCGCCGGGATGAAGGAGCTGATGGACCCGCTGCGCACGGCCAACTACGCCATGCTGGTCGATGTGCGCATGGTCGGCCTGAAACGCATGATCGGCGGTTTCCCCGAGGCTTCCTCCTTCGGGTTCTACACGCTGGGGCTGTTCGGGTTCTGGCTTCAGATGTGGATCGCCTCGCCCGGATCACGCCGCGCCGCCTGGATGTTGGTGGCAACGACGATCCTGCTGCTGCGTTCGACCTCGTCTTCGGCCTACGTCGCGGCGGTGGTGTTCGTGATGACGCTCGCGGCCTTTCACCTGGTGGCCAACCTGCGTCGGACCGCGCGGCGGAGGTCCGTCTCGATCGCGGCGACGCTCGGGTTGTTGACCTGGGTCGCGATGGTGGTGCTGTTTGCCAGCTATCAACTGGTGGACCCGGTCACCGCCTATCTGGACCGGGCCTTGTTCGACAAGCTGGGCACCGATTCCGGCGTCGAGCGGATGAGCTGGAACGCGCAGGCCTGGACCAATTTCACCGACACACGGCTGATGGGCGCGGGGCTTGGCAGTATTCGGGCGTCGAACTGGCTGCTGACCTGCCTTGGCAGCATCGGCATCATCGGTACCGGCCTGTACCTCGCTTTCATGGCCTCCTTGCTGCGCTTGCCTATCCCGCGCGCTCCGGAAGATCGCAAGGCGACCTTGCAGGGCCTCAAGGCTGGCTGCGTCGCCCTGTTCATGTCGGCAATGCTGACCCATGCCACGCCCGATCTTGGAATCTTCTTCTTTGCCATGGCGGGGCTGGCGGCAGGAATGTCACGGGGCGCGGTGCTCGAATCGGTTGCAGCCAGGAATGCGGAGGCCGACCCATTGCCTCAGGTCGATACACAATAACCCGGCACTCGATTGCATTGTTCCCGGTATGACAGGGCAAACTGCCACAGTTTTTGCATTATTTGACTTTAATTCCCGCCATGTCACTCTGGCATAGGTGGGTGCGCTCCGTGGATCGTGTAAACGGTCAGTCGGTGTCTTTTCGAGTGGGACAGGTGGTATGCGACTCATCTTTGATATCGGGCGGTCACGTCGTATTTCGACGGTCAACCTCCAGAGTCTCTCCGGCGTTTCGGCCGGAGCGCACGACAGAGCGTCCCTGTCCCCTGCCCGGCTTCTGCTGGGAGAACATCGGAAATGAACAGCAGAGTCATGCCAGCCGACCTGAGACCGTTTTCGCGCGCCAAGCATCGCCACCATCCCGAGGATGCCGATTCCGTCGACCTGCGCGGGCTGGTCCGGACGATATGGCGCTATCGCTGGATCCTGGCGGCCTGTGCCATCGGCATGGCAGTCATCACGTGGCTTGCCGTCGGCATGATCACCCCGACTTACTCGGCCCTCGCCAAGGTCATGCTGGACCCGCGCAAGGCCCAGATCATCACCAACGACGAGGTCGTGCAGGATCTGGACCTGTCCGAACAGGTGGTCAACGGCGAGGCAGCCGTGCTGCGCTCCAACGTGTTGATCGAACAGGTCATCACATCGATGGGCATCGACCGGTTCGCGGAAATGGCGCCCGAGGCCTTTGCCTCGGTCAATGATGCCGCCGCCAGCGGAAACGCCGACTCCATTGCCCGCGCCGAGGCCAACCGCATGCAGGAGCTTGTCTGGCGAATTCGAAAGGACCTGTCCGTCTATCGCGAGGGCGAAAGCTACGTCATCGGCGTGCGAGTCGAGAACGGCGATCCGGTGATGGCCGCCGACATCGCCAACGGCGTCGTGAACACCTATATCGGCGGGCAGATCACCGGGCGCAGGGACACCGCGCGCCGGGCAACCAACTGGCTGGAAGCCCGGGTGGCCGAGTTGCGCGGCGAGGTCGAGACCGCGGAGACCGCCGTGGCCACGTATCGCGCCAAGAGCCTTGTGGCGGACGGCAGCACACTGGACACCGCCACCCAGCAACTGGCCAACCTTGCCGGGCAACTGATCGAGGCCCGCGCCGACCGCGCCACCTCTCAGGCCCGCTACGAACAATTGCGCAGCGTCCAGGAAACCGGCGGCGATGTTGCCGTGGCCAAGATCGTCACGTCCCCTCTGATCGAACAATTGACCACGGAACGGATCGAACTGGTCCGGCAGGACGACAACTGGGCCGAACGCTATGACGAGGATCACGTCGAACGTGTCCGCCTGAAGGCCAAGATGGCGCGGTTGGATGGCGATGTTGAATCCGAGGTCCAGCGGATCATCGATGTCAGCCGAAACGAGCTGGAAATCGCGCAGATCCGTGAAACGACCTTGCAGGAGGGTATTTCGACCCTGGAGGAGCGTATCCAGTCGATCTCGCAGAACTCTCTGGGCGTTCGCCAGCTTGAACGCGAGGCTGCGGCCGCCCGTGGCAACTACGAATCCCTGCTGTCGCGGCTGACCGAAACCCGCACCCAGGAGCAGTTGCAGGAACCCGACGCCAAGCTGATCGAAAAGGCGACCATCCCCGGCGCGCCGTCGGCCCCGCGGCCAAAGTTGATGGGCGCGCTTGGCGGAATGTTGGGCGGCGCGCTTGGGCTTGGCGTGATCTTCTTCTTCGAGATGACGGCGCAGACCTTCCGCTCGACCCGCGAACTGGAGTCCGAAACCGGGTTGGCGATGCTGGCCGCCATTCCGAACCATGGTCAGAGCAAGAAGGGCCTGATGGCGGCGACCCGTTGGCTGGCCGAAAATCCCTACAGCCTGTACGGCGAACGCATCCGGCACCTAAGGACCTCGCTGCTGATGCGCGACGGCAAGGACCAGTCGCGCGCCATCATGCTGCTGTCCAACGCTCCGGGCGAGGGCAAGACGACGACGACGCTGGCGTTGGCCCAGATGTCGGCAATGGCCGGAAAGTCGGTGATCGTGGTCGATTGCGACCTGCGCCGCTCGACCATGCAAAAATCGTTCGGCTGGGACATCGACCTTGACCTGGCGGACTTCATCCGGGGCAACTGCGCCCTTTCCGACGCGGTCTACTCCGATCCCGATTTCGGTTTCGACTTCCTGGCCGCGACCGGGTCGCACCCGGATGTCGCCGACCGCCTGTCGGTGCCGATCCTTGCGCCGATGATCGAGGATCTGAAGCGGGTCTACGATGTGGTTCTGGTCGATGCGCCGGCGCTGCTGGCGGTGTCCGACGCCCTTGTTCTGGCACAGGTGGTGGATACGCGGGTTCTGTTGGTGCGTTGGAACAGCACGCCGCGCCGCGCGGTCTCTTCGGGGCTGGCGGCACTGGACGAAATGCGTCTGGACGTGACCGGCACCGCGATGACAATGGTCGATCCCAGCAAATCGTCGGACGATCCCAACATCGAAGGTTACGCGTACGATGCCTGATCACATGACGACACCGCCGGCGCCGATGTCCACAGAAACGGTACTGGTCAGCCGGTCACGTGTCCCGCGCCGATCCCAGGACATGCGGGTGGCCCTGATCCACTATTGGCTGGTCGGAATGCGCGGCGGCGAAAAGGTGCTGGAATCGCTCTGCCGAATGTTTCCGCAGGCCGACATCTACACCCATGTCGTTGCCCCCGAAAAGCTCAGCAAGACCCTGCTGGATCATCAGATCCGAACAACCTTTGTGGCCAACCTGCCCTTTGTCAACCGGTTCTATCAGAAGTACCTGCCCTTCATGCCCCGTGCGCTGGAGCAGATCGACCTGACCGGCTACGACCTTGTGATCTCGTCGGAAAGTGGTCCGGCCAAGGGCGTGATCGCGCCGCCCGAAGCGCCACACCTGTGCTATTGCCACTCGCCCATGCGCTACCTATGGGACCAGTACCACACCTATCGCGACGGCGCCGGACGACTGACAAGGATGCTGATGCCGCACATCGCGCATTCGCTGCGCCAGTGGGATGTGACCAGCGCAGCGCGCGTGGACCGGTTCGTCGCAAATTCCGGCCATGTCGCGGCCCGCATCAACAAGTATTGGCGCCGCGATGCCGGCATCGTCTACCCGCCCGTGGCGGTGGCTGATTTTGCCCCGGCCGCGCCAGAGGACCTTGGCGATTTCTATCTCTGGGCGGGCGAGCTTGCCCCCTACAAACGCCCCGACCTGGCGGTCGAGGCCTGTCGGCGGCTGGGCAAGAAACTGGTCGTGATCGGCGGGCCGGACAAGACCCGGCAGGTACTGGCCGCAAACGCTGGCGACACCGTGACCTTCCTTGGCCATGTGCCCTTTGCCGTGCTCAAACAGCATATGGCCCGCTGCAAGGCGCTGATCTTTCCGGGCGAAGAGGATTTCGGCATCATCCCGGTCGAGGTCATGGCCTCGGGCCGCCCGGTCATCGCCTATGGGCGTGGCGGTGCGCTTGACAGCGTGATCGACGGTGAAACCGGCCTGCTGTTCCGCGACCAGAGCATCGACGGATTGACGGCAGCGATCCAGCGGTTCGAATCCGAGGGTCTGGACCGGCTCGACCCGAAAGCGTTGGTGCAACATGCGGCAGGCTTTGACGAGGGCAATTTCCAGCGCGGCATCGTGCGGGAATTGCTGGATCTGGGTGTCGAGGCACCGGTTACCGCCACAGGCTGAGGCCGCTCCGACCCGTTACTCTGGCAACACGTGGACCCGCAACACGGATGGCTGCGACGCGGTCGAATGCACCGTGATCCGCGCCGGGCGCGGGACGGATTCGTCCTGCGTCACGCCGCCGGTGTTCATGTTGCGCGCCAGCCGCGGAAAGCTCGACCCGGAAACCAACAGCCGCAACCTGTGTCCGGCTGGCACCTGCCAGGCGATGTCCCGCAGGCTGATCGTGACCGGCACGACCTCGTCCGGCACCAGCAATTCCGGCTGATCGAACCCGTTGCGATAGCGCAGGCGCAGAGCGCCTTCCTGGATCAGGATGGACCTGCCGTCTGGCCCGACGTCCGTCAGTCGGGCCACGATGTCGGTGTCGAGCACATCCGCCGAAACCTGCAGCGTGGTCGAGATCGACCCGGCCAGCAGCATATCCGCGTCCATCGCGGGAGAGGTGAACGCCAGAACATCCGCCCGCGCTTCGATCGGGCTCTGATCCACCGGCCCGGCCTTCAGATCCGGATCGCCGGTGCAGCAAAAGGCGCCGCCCAGCGTCGGCACAGGATCCGTGGGGTCGGATACAAAGCCCCGTTCGGTCGGGTCCGGGTCTGCCTGGACCAGCGTGTCCTGCGACAGGGCCCACTGGCGCAACTCTGCCTGTCGTGGCGGCCAAGCGTCCAGATCCAGCCAACGATCCGCCCCAAGCGCAAAAACGCGGTACCGTGGCAGATCTGGCAGCGGCGCGCCCTTCAGGTGATGGTCCAGAAAGGCGGCATAAAGCTCCTGGAACGGTTGCATTGCATCAGGCGCCACCGGCACGTCGCCGACGTGGCCGGCCTTGAACGGACCGGTCATATCGCAATGGGTCCCCGGCCCGATCAGCACATGTTGTTCCGGCGCCCCGCCCTGCATCTGCCGGGACAACGCCAACGTCGCCGACACGCCAGCGTCGTACCACGTGTCGACGATCAGCGCCGGGGTGGCGAACCGATCCGTGTCTTGCACATAGCCAGACGTCGTATGAAACGCCGCATCCTCGAACCCGTCCAGCAGCCACTCGAAATCGGTCGGGTCCGTGCGCACCCGGGCAACGAGGTCGCGCAGCGGCAGGGTCAGCAGCGCCGTTGCGTGATCCACCGGTGCGGATCGCATCTGGTCGGGAGTCTTGCCGCCAGCGGTCGCGAACCAGCCAAGTGCCGTGGCCAGTGTCGGGATGCCACCCTCGAACAGGCCAAAGAACCCATACGACCCGGCCGCCGTGCCGATCGCGCCGCCTGCCCCCATCGGCACCATCGCCCGGTGCGCCGGGTGGGTGGCGGCCGCCAGAATGACCTGGCTTTCGCCAAGGGCCGAGCATCCGGCGGTTCCAACGGCACCATCGGACCAATCCTGTGCGGCAATCCAGTCCAGCGTCGCGGTGCCATCGGACGCGGCATTGGGCCAGGGAGCAAACACCCCCTCCGACCGCCAACGCCCGCGCATGTCCTGCGCCACGACCGCATAGCCACGTGGCACCAGAAGGGACACCCAATCGCGCACCTCGCCAAAGCGCCGCTTGCCATAGGGCAGACGGATCAGCACCGTCGGGACCGGCCCGACCCGTATCGCGGGCAGGTAGACATCTGTCGCAAGCCGGGTCCCATCGGGCATCGGAACCATGGTTTCGCGCGGCCACCGCACTCCGTGCATCCGGACGACGGCCAGCCTGTAGCGCAGCTCGGCCTTGATGCCGCGCAGGTGGTCTCGCCCGGTGTCGGTCAGGACAGCAACGGCCATCAGCGCAACCACCGCGACGCAGACAGCAAGAACCAGGCGGATCAACATGTGGCGCTCTCTCTCGACCATTGTCTTGTCCGAGGGCTAAAGTGCACAAGGACCCAAGGCAACACATGACGGGAACGTGGATGAACGTGGATCTGTGGATCTGGCCCCTCGACAGGTCGGCGGAGGAAACTGCCGGGCTTGCGGCGCTGTTGTCCCCGGACGAGCAGGCGCGGGCAGGCCGCTTCGTGTTCGACCGCGACCGAAGCCGTTACCAGGCCGCGCGCGGGCGTTTGCGGCAGGTCCTGTCGGGGTATTGCGGCACCCGCGCCGACAGCCTGTGGTTTGCCTATGGCGATCACGGCAAGCCTGAGGTGCCGGGCGGCCCGACGTTCAACCTCAGCCACGCAGGCGGAACGGCTGCGCTGGTTGTCGCACCGGATGCCGGGACGGACCTGCTTGGCCTCGACATCGAGCAATTTCGCGAGGTTGAGCCAGCCGTGGCGCTCCGGTTCTTCTCCGCGCGGGAAAACGCGGACCTCGCCGCCTTGCCGCCAGACACCTGGAGCGCCGGGTTCTTTCGCTGCTGGACCCGCAAGGAGGCAATGGTCAAGGCACTTGGCACCGGGCTGTCGTTGCCGCTGGACAGCTTTGACGTCACCCTGTCGCCCGACACACCGGCCCGCCTGCTGGCGATCCGTAAACCGGGCGAGGTGACACGGGATTGGTCCCTGTGTCACCTGGATCTTGCTCCGGATTTCGTTGGGGCAATTGCCGCCCGCACACCGGAACCGATGCACATAACCCTTCGAGAGGGTCAGGTGTCGGTGCCGAGACACGCCTGACGCGACCACGCCCTTACCGGGGCGTGTCCGACGACGTCGACTGGGCGCGCTGATCGTTTTCCTGAAGGAAGCTTTCGATCTCGGCCCCCAGCCTTTCGACCCCGATCCTATGGCTGCCATGCACCAGAACCTCGTCCAACCGCACCGTTTTCAGCGGGCCGGTCACGATCTCTTCCCAACCGATGGAATCAGGGAAAGCGCCGCCCTGCGGGGTGATCCGGGTCACGACGTGCAACACCGGAATGTCGAGCGGACCGGGCCGATACACATCCCGCGCTGCGGAGATATACTTGATGAACCGTTCCTGCTCTTCCTCGAGGTCCGACCACCGCACGCGATCGATCAGGCCCATGGCGCGAGCGGCCTGCAGGATACCGGTCGCGCGGACGGCACGATAACTGCCCAGCAACGCCGACAGGCTGAGCGTTCCATCCCGGACCATCCGAATTCGATTGCGCAATGAATGCAGCTTGTTCTGACGTCGGGCCCCGACGTCCGTGCGGGTCCAGTCGACGAACCCTGGCTCCCAGACGTCTTTCATCACGACCCCGCGCACCTCCTGCCCTTCGGCCTGCAGGATACGGGCGGCTTCCAGCGCGATATTTCCGTGAACACAAATCCCGAACAGCAGGTAAGGACCCTCGGGTTGCGCCTTGCGGATCACCTTGGCGTATTCGCTGGCGATCTGCTCGAAGCTACGGGGGGATTGATCGATGCCGCGGTTGCCATCAAACAGCCGAACACAGATTGATGGTCCCGGATTGGCCAACTCCGGCTGGACAGCCAGTATCGTGGCAGCATTGTTGATCGCGATCAGCGGCGGTCCGTCGCCCTCGCGATGCAGCCGCAGAATGCGCCAATCCTCGTCCTCGGGTGGACGTGCCCGGTCGATCCGTTCCGACATCAGCGCCGCCAGATCCGGTAGGGTGGCGTGTTCGTAGACACTGGCGATACCCAGTTCCAGCCCCCAGTCTTCGCGAATCCGGGCCAGCAGGCGCACCACCAACAGGGAGTGCCCGCCAAGTTCAAAGAACGTCGCACCGGCCGGCACGTCGGTCACCGACAGTATGTCCAACCAGTGCGTGCGAAGCCGGCTTTCGACAGCTGGATCGACTTCCGTCGGTTTCCCTGCCACCGCAGCCTGCGCCCGGCCCACATGTCGCGGCACCGTAAGTAGGCTGCGGTTGATGTCGCCGCGCGATGTCCGGGGAAACCCGGCCAGCACCGACACACCGAGCGGCATTTCGTCCGACGACAACCGGCCGGCCGCAAAGGTCATGAGTTCTTCCGGCAGGCGCTCCAACGGACGGGTTCCGGTGTTCGCGGGACTGACAAAGGCATAGCTGCCCTCGTTGGCGTGCACTGCGGCGACCTCGTCCACCATCGGATGCGCCTTCAACGTTTCCTCGACCCGCTTGAGCCCGGCGCCGTCGTTGTCACGACGCGCCTCCAGGATCGGGTCCAGCGGAATATCCGCCAGCCGCATGTCCGGGCGTGCCAACGCCATCTCGAAGCCGTCGCGCACAAAGGTCATGATTCGTTCGACGGTCGCGGCTTCGAACAGGTCAGTCTGGTATTCGACCGTCAACTGCCATCCGGCGGACGGGCGTCCGATGATGACGAATTGCAGGTCATAGACCGAGCCCGGAGAATGCGACGGTACCGAGATCAGCTCGAACCCACCATAATGCTTTCCTTGAAGAAACACGTGCATCAAATTGAAATTGATTGAAATTATCGGATTTCTGGACGCATTTCGCACCGGGTTCAGACGTTCGACCAGCCGGTTGAACGGCATGTTCTGGTGCGCCAATGCTCCCTGCACCACATCGCGGGCCAGGCCGATCTGATCGCTCAACCGGGTGTCGGGATCGGTGTTGAACCGCAGCACCAGGTTGTTGATAAACACGCCGATCAGCGGTTCCAGGTCCACGTCCATTCGACCAGCGATCTGGGTGCCCATCAGCACCTCCGACGCTCCTGTCATCCGGTGCAGGCAGGCGCTGATCACTGCGGTGCCAAACGTAAAGGCGGTGACACCCTCATCGCGTGCACGCTGTTCCAGCCGGTCGTGGAACCCATCGGGCAGCGGCAAATGCATCATCTGCACGTCCGGGTTCTGTTGGGCGGGGCGCGGCTTGTCGGTCGGGATCTCGAAATAGGGCGCGTCCTGCAGGGTTTGTTGCCAATAGGCGCCCTCTTCCTCCAGTACGCCGCTGTCGTGGTATTCTTTCTGCCAGAGCGCAAAGTCACCGTATTGCAACGGCAGGTCCGGCAGGTCCGGCACCCGACCTTCTTCGAAGGCCTGCGTCGCTGTCCCGATCTCGCGGCCCAGCACGCCAATGGAAAACCCATCGAAACAGCTCTGATGCGCCACGATCAGCAGGATCGCGCGGTCAGCCTCGAACCGCACCAGCGTGGCCCGGATCAATCCCGGCTGACGCAGGTCAAACGGACGGGCCGCTTCCTCGTGGGCGATCGCATCGATCCGCGCCATGCGGTCGGTGGCGGGTTGGGTGCGCAGGTCCAGTTCCCCCAACCGGAACGGCACATGGGCGACCACCTGCTGCATCGGCGCACCGTCCCGTTCCACGAAGCGGGTCCGCAAGACCTCGTGCCGCTCGATCACAGTCAGGAAGGCGTGTTCAAGGTTCTCGGCAGAGACCTTGCCGCGCAGTTCCCAGCGGATCGCGACATTCAGCGCCGGATTGCCGGGCTGCACCTTGTCCAGGAACCAGCAGCGTTCCTGGGTTGTGGTGACCGGGAATTCGCCAATGATCTCTTCCGGACTGTCCAGTTCGATACGGGCATCGTTCATGGGTCAGGACACCTTCTGAGTGTTGCGGCGCGCGCCCTGGCGGAAATCGCGCAATGACGGCCGCGACGAGGTGGCATCCGCAGGGGCGCGGCTGTCGGCAAACATGGCCAGTTCACGGATCGTGGGATGGGCCAAAACGTGCCGGGCCTCCAGGTTCAGCCCATCGTCCAGCATCCGCGCCGCGATGCGGAAGATCACCAGCGAATCTGCTCCCAACGCATACAGCGTGTCGGTCACGCCGATCTCTTCCACCCCCAGCACACCGGCCCAGATTTCGGCGATCCGCCTTTCGGTCTCGGTGTCGGCGGTCACGGCTGTGCGCAGTGGCGTGATGGTCGCCGTGTCTTCGGGTTCAGGCAGCGCCTTGCGGTCGAGCTTTCCGTTGCCGGTCTGCGGCAGCGCCGTGAGGTCGACCCACATCTGGGGCACCATGTAGTCCGGCATCTGCGTGGCCAGGGCCGCCCGTACCTCCGCATGATCCAGCGTCGCGCCGGGCTCGGCCACCAGGTAGCCGACCAGCCGCTTGTCGCCATTGGCCCGAGCGCGCAGCGCCACGGCCGCAGCCGTGACCCCCGGAACCGCGCGCAGCCGGGTTTCGATCTCGCCCAGTTCAATCCGGTAACCGCGCAGTTTGACCTGCGTGTCGATGCGCCCCAGCACCCGGATCTCGCCCGTGGTCAGCCGCATGGCGAGGTCCCCGGTGCGATAGAGGCGCCGCGCCCTGCCATCGAGATGCACATCCCGGAAGGCGGCCTCGGTCAGGTCCGCCCGACCGTAGTAGCCACGCGCCAATCCGTCGCCGCCGATGTTCAGCTCCCCGACCACGCCGATCGGCGCCACCTGGTCGGCCGTGTCCAGCACATGCAGTTCGGTGTTGCCGATCGGACCACCGATGGTGACGGGTGCGCCGGGCGACAGCTGTTTCAGGGCCGACCAGATGGTGGTTTCGGTCGGGCCGTACATGTTCCACAACGCGCCACCGCCTTGCAACAGGCGGTCAGCCAGGTCATCCGCCAGCGGCTCGCCGCCGGCCAGCATCTTCAAACCGGGGCGGGGTTCGAGCCCGGCCTCCAGCAGCATCGACCACAGGGTCGGCGTCGCCTGCAGCACGGTGATGTCATCCCGCCCCGCGCGCTCCGCCAGTCGGAAACCGTCCAGGACCTCGCTGCGGTCCGCGATCACGACCCGCCCCCCCGCCACGAGTGGGCCAAACAGTTCCAGCACCGCGATGTCGAACATCACTGTCGTCACCGCCAGAAGGCTGTCATCGGCGCTGAGTCCAGGTTCACGCAGCATCGAGGTCAGGAAGTTGACCACGGCGCGGTGCGGGATCTCGACGCCCTTGGGCGTGCCGGTGGAGCCGGAGGTGAAGATAACGTAGGCCGGCGCCATCGGGTCGCGCGCCACCGGTGCGGGGGCTGCGCCCTCCTGGGCCGCGTTGGCGTCAATAACCGGGATACCGGCAGCATCGGCAAATGCCATCCCGCTGCCATCGCCCAGAACTGCGGCGACCTGCGCGGTGTCCACGATCTGGCGCAGGCGCTCTGCCGGTTGGTCGGGGTCGAGCGGCACATAGGCATGGCCCGCCTTCATCACCGCGATTAGTCCCGCGAGCATTCCGGCCCCACGCGGCAGGGCGACGGCAATCCGTTGGCCCGGTGTCGGCACCGTTTCTTGCAGCAGGGCCGCAAGGGAATCGCTGCGGGCGGCAAGCGCGCCGTAGGTCATCGCCCCCTGGCTGTCTTTGATGGCGACCGCGTCAGGCCGTGCGGCGCAGCTGCGTGCCACCAGATCGGTCAACGTCGCGGCGCTGTCATAGGGCATGGTGGTGTCATTGAAAATGTCGACCAAATCATGCACTCGTGCGCCGTCCATCAACCGCAGTTCGGCGATGGGCGTCTGCGCATCCGCAACCAGCGATTTCAGTACGTTGGCAAAGTGGCCGATCCAGCGTTCAACCGTCGCAGCTGTGTAGAGCGCTGAATTGTAGTCCACATCCACCCGCAGACCGTCTGCGGATTCCACGACGTTGAAAAACAGGTCGAAATTGGCTGCCGCCTTGGCGTTTGTCACCGGGCGCGCGGTGACGGGGCCCATCGGGATGGCACCAGCGCTGCGCTCAAGGTTGAACTGAACCTCCGTCAGCGGCATCCGGTTCAACGATCGCTCGATCTCCAGGTCGCGCACCAGTGCACCATAGGTCGTGTCCTGATGGTCGAAGGTTTCCAGCAGATGGCCGGAGACACGCGTGAGATGCGCGCCAAGGCTGTCGGTTCGGGCAAAGGGCGCCCGGACCGGCAACATGTTCACGCAATGGCCAACCAGCGACTGGTCTTCCAACTGGGCCTGCCCGCCTGTCGGCACGCCAATGACCACGTCATCAGAGCCGGTGAGCCGCCCGAGCGTGACCTGCAAGGCCCCGAACAGGGTGCCGAACAGCGTACACCCCAGCTTGGCACCGGCTTTGCGCACGGCCTTCAACGTGGCGGCGTCAATGCCGCCATGGGTCGTCGCGCCCTCATAGGATTTGATGGCCGGACGCGTCATGTCGGTCGGAAGTTCGGGCAGCGGCGGGACCGTCTTGTACTCTTTCTTCCAGAAAGCGCGCGTTGCCGCCGACGCTCCCTTGCCCGTCATCTGCATGGCGTGGGCCGCAAACGACGGGGCCGGCGGAAGATCGGCCGTCCGTTGGTCGACCCGCGCGGAATAGAACGCGGCCAGATCTTCGAACATCACACCATAGGACCAGCCGTCGACGGCGATGTGGTGGGCGGTCAGGATGAGGATATGCGCGGCGTCATCCAGCCGGAACACGGCAGCGCGCAGCGGGATACCGTTGGTGATGTCGACAGGGGTGCGCGCGTCGCGGTCCAATGCGCCCGCCAGCGCGGCCTGTGGATCGGCTTCTTCGCGCAGATCCATTGCCTCGAACGGCAATTCCGGAGCCTCGGCGATGTCGAACTGCTGACCGTCGCGCGAAAATACCATCCGCAGCGCGTCGTGGCGCGCAACCAGATCGTCCAGCGCGCCTTTCAAGGCGGTCATGTCCAGCGCGCCGTCAAGATGGACCGACACGCTCTCGTTGAAACTGCAAGCTGGCAGATCGCCCAGCTGATGCACCATCCAGATTTCCCGCTGGTTTTCGGTCAGCGGAATGGCCGTGGTCGGGGCTGGAGTGGTCGAGGCCGACGTTGCACTATCGGCCGGTTCTCCGATCAGGATGCCCACGGATTGCAAGGCATCCAGCGCCGTTTCGAAGGCCCGCAGAACCTCGGCGCAGTCGGCATCCGTATGGGCTGTGGTCAGGAAGCCGCAGAACCCGTCGAGCACATGCACCCCCTCCATGCGCATCAGCGCATAGAGCAAGGTGGCGCGCGGGTCGCGCTGGGTGACATTCAGTACGAACCAGCTGGAATAGCTCTCGACCAGGTCGGGCAATCCGCGGCGGGCCAGCGCTGCCCGCAGATCATCGGCCAGACGAGCCGCACGGGCAGCGGTATCGGAAAACAACGCTTCGCCGTCGGTTTCCAGATGTCTCAGAACGGCGTCAACAGCCGCCAGAACCAACGGATGCCGCACGAACGTGCCGGCGAAGAAGGTCGGCGCAATCTCGGGCTTGCTATCGTCGCCAAACTGCCATGTGCCGCCATCCAGCGCATCCATGAAACGCGCATCGCCCGCCAGCACACCGATGGGCATGCCGCCACCGACGACCTTGCCATAGGTGGCCATGTCGGCCTTGATGTCCCAGACGCCCTGCATGCCGCGCATGTGGGTTCGGAACCCGGTGACGACCTCGTCCATCACCAGCGCGGTGCCCGATTGCGCGGTGATCCTGCGCACCTCGCGCACGAAATCTGCCGGACGCAGGTTCGGGTGGCGGCTTTGCACCGCCTCGACCAGCACCGCCGCGATGTCGTGTGCGTTCTCCCGCAGCCAGTCCAGCGATTCTGGCGCGCCGTAGGCCAGCACGGTCATGTTGGTCAGGCCCGAGCGCGGGATCCCCGGCGCAATGGGCAACGCCGCCGGCGCGCCGCCGCGCGATTTGCCCTTGACCAGAACCTCGTCGAACTGGCCGTGGTAGTCGCCGCTGAAGACAACAACCTTTTCGCGCCCCGTTACCGTGCGCGCCAGCCGCATCGCAGCCATCACCGCCTCGGACCCCGTGTTGCAGAAGGTGACCCGCTCGTGCCCCGTCAACCGGGCAAAGCGGTCCGCGACAGGCCCTGCCAGATCGCTCTGCGGGCCGATGGGATAGCCGCGCGTCATCTGGTCGGCCACGGCCCTGGAGACGAAATCGGGCGAATGGCCGAACGCCGTCTGCCCGAACCCGTTCACCAGGTCGATCAGGCGGTTGCCATCTGCATCCTTGAAATAGGCCCCTTGGGCCTCTTCGACGACGACGGGGAAGGTGAGTTCCTTCCACTCCGCCCGGAACCCCGACACCGTGCGCGGATCGGCCAGCGCGCCGCGATGGTCGGCAGTATAGGCCTTGGACTTGGCGAAGCGGTCGGAATACCGCCGGGCGAGGTCCGCGACGAACGCTGCCTGGGCTGCATCCAGCGCCCCGCCCGAGACATCCGGCCCGCGACCGGTCTTGAAGCCTCCAGTGGGGGGCGCCGACATCGACGTACCGGCCGTGGCAACCGTCGAAGCAGGCATTGGCGCAGGGGCGGGTTGAACCGGCGCCGGTTGCGGCAGCACCGGGGCGACCACTGGGCTGCCGCCGCCGAGTACTCGCAACTGCTCCGAAAACAAGGATTGCATGGCCTGCATCTGGGCTTGCATCACGGCCCCGATATCGCCAGCCAACGGCGCGACAGGCGCAGGAGTGGCCCCGGCAACAGGGACTGGTGCCCCCACGGCGGTTGGCGCGGCCGCAGGTGCCGGAGTGGCGACGTGCACCGGGGCGGCCTCTTCCGGCGGCAAGACATTGTCCAGATGCGCCGACAAGAGCTCGACGCTGGGCATCTCGGCCAACAGCGTTCGGAAGGTGACCTCGACGCCGTACGTCTTGCCGATCGCCTGGCTAACCTGCCCCATGAACAGCGAATCAAACCCCAGTTCGAGGAACGGAACCCCGGCATCCGCCGCGCCCAGATCCTCGCCCGACAGATCCGAGAGCATCGCCAGCAATTCCTGCGTCAACCGTGGGCCGCGCTCTGCCTGTGGGGTTGGGCTCGTTTCTGTCATCGGTTCCTCGTACGCAACGGGTGCAGCGGCCACCGAAGCCGCCGCCGGAATGGAAACAGGTCGAGCCGCATCCGATTGCGGCGGCTCGACCCAATAGCGTTTGCGCTGGAACGCCGTGCCGGGAACCGACACGCGTTTCGTGGCTGCCGGTCCCAATCGGGACCAGTCCACGGGCACGCCAGCAGCCCAGAGATTGGCGAACGCGGAGGCCATGGCATCGACATCACATTCGGTTTGGGTGTGGTCCGTCAGTGACTGAAAAACCCCGCCAAAACCTCCGCGTCCAAGCGTTTGCGTGGCAAAGGCCGAAAGGGTGCCACCGGCCCCCATTTCAACCAGCACACGCGACGCTTCTTCACAGACCGCCTGCAGAGCAGCCTGGAAGTTTACTGACGCCCGCGCCTGCGCCGCCCAGAAGGCGGGGCTGCGAGCGTCTTTGTCCGTCAACCAGTCGCCGGTGACCGAAGACACCAGCGGAATGGTCGGCGCGGCAAGGGCCACGCCTGAAATCTCTGTCTCGAGCGCCGATACCACCGGGTCCATCATGGCCGAGTGGAAGGCGTGCGAGGTGTGCAGCCGCTTTGCGGCGATGCCGGCAGCGGACAGGCGTAGCTCCAGCTGCTCGATCGCGTCGAACGGCCCGGCGACAACCTGCGCCTTTGGCGCGTTCATCGCGGCCAGCTCGACGCCGGCGAACAGGTGCGGCTCCAGTGCCTCCAGCGGGGCACGCACCGACAACATTGCGCCGCCGGGTTGGTCCTGCATCAACTGCCCACGCGCGGCGATGATCCGCAGGCCGGTCTCGAAATCCATCACGCCGGCCAATGCGGCGGCGGTGAATTCCCCGACCGAATGCCCGACCATCGCCGCGGGGGTGATGCCGCGGTCCATCCACACCCGGGCACAACCGTATTGCACGATGAAAAGCGCCGGCTGGGTCAATCGGGTGTCGCGCAATGCCCGGGCGGCCTCGTCATCCGACAGGTCGGCGCGGGTCAGCAGCGCGGTCAGGTCCTGACCAATGATCGGTCGCAGGATTTCGGCGCCCCGATCGATCCAGCGGGCATAAGCCGGTTCGGCGGCGTAAAGGCCGCTACCCATTCCGGGATACTGCGAGCCCTGCCCGGGGAACATGAACACGACCTCGGGCGCAGTGCTTGGCGCCTTGGTTGCAGGCGGCCGGGCCCGGCGCAGTTTCGCGATCGCGGTGGCGGGATCGGAGGCCGCAACTGCCAGCCGCCACGGGAACTCGCTGCGTCCCCGTTGCAGCGTCAGCGCCACCTCTGCCAGATCCGGCGCATCATCGCGCTTGAGCCTGTCGGCCAGCATCGTCGTCATCTCGGCCAGCGCCTCGGCGGATTTTGCTGCCAACGGCAAGGCTTGCGGCGTCGTGATAGAGGCAGCCTCGCGACCGGAAGGTGCCTGTTCCAGCACCAGGTGGGCGTTCGTGCCACCAACCCCGAACGAGCTGATCCCGGCCCGGCGCGGGCCGTTGCAGGCCCAGTCGGTCAGCCGGTCGGCAACGCGGAACGGCGTGCCATCGAGATCGATCCGGGGGTTGAGCGCGCGGAAGTTGGCGACTGGCGGAATCTCGGCCCGTGTCAGCATCATCGCCGTCTTGATCACGCTGACCACCCCGGCGGCGGCATCCAGGTGGCCGATGTTGCCCTTGACCGATCCGATGGCACAGCGGCCCTCGGCCCCCGGCCCAAAGGCCCGTGCCAGCCCCATCAGCTCCACCGGGTCCCCCAGCGGGGTCGCGGTGCCGTGGCATTCGACATAACTGATCGTGGTCGGGTCCAGCCCGGCATCGCTGTGCGCCATGCGGATTGCACCGGCCTGCCCGTCAACCGACGGCGCCGTGTACGAGATCTTGTCGGCGCCATCGTTATTGAGCCCGACGCCGCGAATGACCGCATGGATCGGATCGCCATCGGCCAACGCATCTTCGAGCCGACGCAGGACAACCACACCTGCGCCATGGCCGAACACGGTTCCGTCGGCCTGAGCGTCGAAGGGGCGGCACAGGCCGTGCGGCGACGCCATCCCCCCCTCCAATGCCAGGTATCCACGTTTCTGCGGGAAGGTGATCGAGACGCCGCCGGCCATGGCCACGTCGGCGCCACCGGACCGCAGGGCCTGAACGGCCTGGGAAATGGCTGTCAGCGAGGTCGAGCACGCCGTGCCCACCGACATCGCCGGTCCCTTGAGATCCAGCTTGTAGGCAACCCGCGTGGCGAGGCTGTCGGTGCTGTTGCCGGTCAGGCGGTGATAGTCGCCGGATTGGTAGGTGGAGGTATAGTCGCGCAGGTCGTCCCCACCTGACAGCAGGTTGGCCAGCAGATAGGTGCTCGGCGAGCTGCCCGCCCAGACGCCAATGGCACCGGGCGCGCGGGCCGGATCGATCCCGGCGTCTTCCAGCGCTTGTTGGCACAGCTCCAGGAACACGCGTGCCTGCGGGTCCATCTGTTCGGCCTCCCGCGGCAGCACCCCAAAGAACCGGGCATCGAACATGTCGGCATCGGGCAGGATCGACCGGGCCGGCACAAAGGCGGGATCGGCGCGGGTCGCCGCGTCGTGATTGTCTTCCAACTCCTCGACGGAAAAGCGGTCGATCAGGTTGTCGCCACGCCGAAGGTGCTCCCAGAAGTCCTCCACAGAGGCAGACCCGGGAAGGCGGGCAGCCATGCCGACAATTGCAATCGCTCCAGCAGGAAGGTCACTCGTGTCGGCAGACGGGACCGACCGGGCCTTTGCTGCTGTCTCCGCCGGGGCTGTCGCGCCCAGAACCCGGGCAAGCTGCCCCAACCGGGGCGTGTCGAACAACTGCGTGATCGGGAACCGCATTCCGAGCGCGGTCTCCAGCGCCGCATGGGCCTCCATCAGCTGCAATGAGTTGCCGCCGGCATCAAAGAAGGTCGTGTCGTCGGACACCGGCCCGCAGCCCAGAAGCTTGTCCCAGACATCGGCAATCAGCGCGCGGACATCCCGGGAGTCCGCAGCATCGACAGACGTATCGGGCGCGACGTCGGGATCCTCCTGCAACAGCTCAGCCACCGCGCGTCGATCCACCTTTCCCGCCGAGGTCAGCGGAAAGCGCGGCAGGACTCGGACCTGACGGGGCAAGGTCATCGGGTGAAGTTGCTCGGCCGCACCCTTGAGGACCCTGTCGATCAGGTCGGACCCGGACCCGTCGGTGTCTTCGGCCAGCAACGCGGCGGCGATGCGGCGGTCGCCCCGCTCTGCCGTCAGCAGCACCACAGCCGCCCCACGAACGCCGGGTTGGGTGCGCAGGACATGTTCGACGCCGTCCAGTTCGATCCGCCGACCGCCCAGCTTGACCTGGCGGTCCACGCGCCCTGCAAAGGCAAAACTGCCATCCTCGGACTGGCGAGCGAGATCCCCGGTCAGGTAGACCGTGCCCCCCTTCCCGGGCCGCGGGTCAGGTACAAAGCTGGTCGCGGTCCGGTCGGGGCGGTTGTGATACCCAAGCGCGACACCGCCCCCCGCCAACACCAACTGACCGGTTTCGCCTTCGGGCAAAACTCTCAGGGCTTCGTCGACAACAAAGGCGTCATATCGGTCATAGGCCCTTCCGATCGGAATCGGACCACCGTCCAGCACCTCGGGTGTGACATGGCAATAGAGCGCGCCGACCGTCGCTTCGGTCGGGCCATAGGAGTTGATCAGCAGGATATCAGGCCAGGCCTCCAACAGCCGCGCCGCGTGGGCAGGCGACATCACATCGCCGCCCGCAATGTTCAGGCGCACCGTCGCGAAGGCTTCGAGCCGTTGATCGATCATCATGTGATGGATGCCGGCATACCACCCCACAGCCGACACCGAATGGCGGATCATCGCGGAGGCGATATCGTCCAGCGACGGGGCCTGAGCCTCGACCACGGCGATGCTCGCGCCGTTCAACAGGGCCGCCCAGATCTCGAACGTCGCCCCATCGCAGGCAATGGTCAGGAAATGCAGCACCACGTCGTCGGCGCGCATCTGCATGAAGGGTTGCGCATGGCCATAGGCCAGAATGGCACGATGCGGCACGGCCACGCCCTTGGGCCGCCCCGTGGTGCCGGACGTATACATGACATAGGCGACGTCCTCGCCACCACAATCCGACACGATTGCGCCGGTTGCCGCAAACCCGATCGCCTCCGCCAGCGGGATGCGGGTGACATCCACCCCGAGATCCCTGTCGGCATCCGTCGCCCAGTCTGGCGCGACAAGCACCGTCGCAAGGGACAGGTCCTCCGCGATGAACGCCAGTTGTTCGGGCGCATGGGTCGGATCAAGTGGCACGTAGCCCGCACCGGCATAGAGGATCCCAAGCGTCGCGATGACGGCATCAACGGAGCGGGCAGAATAGAGGCCGACCATGTCACCACGCCGGACACCCGCTGCCTGCAGGCATCCAGCCACGCGCCGCGCCGCATGGTCCAGGTCTGCATAGGACATGCAACGTGCGCCAGCCATGACAGCCAACGCATCCGGCGACGCCTTGCAGTGCTGGCGGAACACCCCAACCAACCCGGGTGCTGGCCGATCACGGGCAGCATCAGGCCGGTTTGGCGTCCGGTCACCCAAAGTCATGGACGTGTCCCATGCGATCGCATTCCATCGTGCTTCAATCGCCTTTTCGTGTGCAAATATCGTTTACCCATCAGCCAATCATTCGAAACCACCGCCAAAACCGGCCATTCACCCACCAGAAAAGAACGGAAGACTTTCCGAAAAATCGACGACATATCCAACGATTATTGACGGCACCAAAGACCTGTCAACGCAAGCAGCAGCCCTATCGGTCAGCAATTCGGCACCTGGGTGAATAAATTCACGCAACCAACTGTTTTTAAATATTATTAAAAAACAGAAACAACCGTTTCATGTTGTTTCGGTCGCCATATTCAATTCGCATGCAAGACCGTAAGCCGTCGACAATGTGGCAGAAACGCGGCCAACCGGAATTACACCTGCCCAAAAGGACAGGTCACTGCGAATCGTCGGCCTTTGCCAAAAGAAACCCTTCGCTTGCGGAAGACCCCAACCAGGGGTGAGACGGAATGACATGGTTCAATTCCGGGATCCGCCAGGTGTCCCGCACGACATATCCCATCGTCCCCACCTCGCGGAGGAACTCCTGTCGGGACCGGATCTGGTAGGGCACACGTGCCGGGCCGATCTGCTCCAGTGTCACCACCTGTGGTCCATCCCGCAAGGCCACCTTGTTGAGCAACAGGAAATCGGGCCGCGCCGGAAGAGCATCGACATACGCCGACAGCGGCGTGTCGAGGTATTGCAGCAACCCGGAGGCAAGCAGCACGTCAGCGGGCGATGTTTGTGACGGCTGGTCGCTGAAGCCGATTTCGACAGGCAATTTCCCGGCGGCCTGGGCCGAACGGGCCGCGCGGACGATCGCCGGCAGGTCGCATACCGTCCAGGTGATTGCTTCCAGCGGCATCAGGGATCGAAAGGCCAGGTACTTGGTGCCCATATGTCCGCCCGCATCCAGCACGCTACCGCCATCGGGTAAAAGCGTTCTCAGCCAGAACAGCACCGGATAATCCCACGGCACCACTCGTGCCATCTGCTCGAACGAGATGTCGGCGACACCCTCGGTGTCATAGCCGCCGCGGGCCTCGGTCGGGAGACTTGCCAACGCCGCCTCGACTGTGGGCCAGGTGCCGTGGAACCTGGCCGGGCGCCCGGCCAGACGTCTCGCGTGTGCCAGACCCGCCGTCAGGGGCATGGTCGCCTTGCCGCCCGCCTTGCGCAGTTTCGAGATCACACCCATGTCGGCCTCCTGTGCTTCAATTGCCCCGCGCGGCCCGCAGCCGCCCCATGACCAGCCCGCGCACGGTCGGCTCCAACGCCACAAGTGCACCCGCATACACGATCACCACCGGGAGGATCAGCCCGAAAGCCCGCAAGAGCGGCGGCCACGACGCCGTCATGGGGCTGTTGCGCAGCAACACCATCGTGCCTGCGCCGATCACGATCGCAAGCACGATGCGCGGCAAGCGACGCAGGATTGCCCCCCACTCCAGACCCGCATGCCGATGAAGCAGCCAGAATGTCGTGCCGGCCACAACCGACGAGACCCCGACCTGCGCCACGGCCAGCGGGATCAGACCGAAGGGCGCGGAGACCAGAACGGCCACAATGGTGACCAGCAGGTACAGGACAGAGATCGCGGGCAACCGATGGATCTGACCGGCCAGCGACAGGATCGGCTCTGTCAGAAAGCCCACCAGGTTGATCGCGCGCGCAAAGACCAGCACCGCGAGCACCGGCAAGGTCGGAAGCCACTCTTCGCCCAACAGGCCGCGGATCAGGTCCTCTCCCATGATGCTCAACCAGACAAACAGGGGCACCGCTGCGGCCAACAGAACCGGGAAGAACGTATTGGCGACCGCCTGGAACTTTCCGGTGCCGCCGTTGTCATCCTCTCGGGCCTGACGAAACAGGTTCCAGGCCAGCGTCTGCGTCGGCACCCCCACGACCTCGCCCATGGCCCCGGTCAGACGCTCGGCAGCGCGGTAAAACCCGACCGCCGCCGGCCCGAGGAACGCACCAACCATGAAAGTCGCCGCATAAACCCGGAAATTGTAGATCATGCGAGAGATGAAGAATTGCCCCGAGACCCGCATCATCTCGCGAAAGGCCGTCCGCTCCATGCCCGGCAGCGGGCTGAGCCGGGTGATCGAAAAGCTCACGATCAGTTGCACCGTCTGAAAGGCAAGCCGACCATAGACCAGCGACAGCACGCCCTGCCCCCCGTACAATGCCATGAGCGCAACGCCCAGTCCGGCGATCTCGCCGAAGATCTCCGACACCGCCGCGGCCCGCAAACGCCCTTGCCAGATCAGGATAGCCTTTTGCGCCGATGAGGTGACCGCCAGCAGGACCCATCCCGAGAACAGCACCACCAAAGTGACGATCTGGGTGGAAAACCCAACGAAGGGCAACGTCAGGCCGACAAGCCCGCCTGCGACTGCCGCCATCGCGCCGCTGATGATCGCCACCAGCAAAACCTGTCGCGGCACGGTCGAATCGCCTGCATAGGACAGGATGTATGGGGACCACCCCCCCTCCGCGAGCCGCATCAACAGAATCGCGCAGGCCGCAACGAGCGCGAATACGCCAAAATCCGCCGGTCCGAGAATCCTCGCCGCGACCACAAAAATGACAAGTTGACTGGATTGTGACGTCAGCCGTTCGGCCATCGTCCACAACCCACCCCCGATCGCACCGGAGCCGCGGCCCTTGTTTCGACGCGCTTTTTTTCCTGAGATTTCCACAGAAATGCGTCCTCTCGAAATACCCTAAGCCCCTATGACTTAACGTTAAATTCGCCACAAAGTGTTTTTCTGCAACGCCGCATCACCTTAGTGGAGTATCGGTTTGAACGCCACACTGCCTATAGGTGCGATTACGTAAACAGTGTGTTTACGCTTGGAGACGGTGGAAAGACGGCAAGAATATGTCAATAAGGGGGCGGGTGTGGTCCTCATTGACATTGTGAGGGGCGGCCGCGCAAGCGGCCATGAATTGAGATATGAATAATCAAAGCGAAGTAGGCCTTGGCCTGATGGAATCCGGTGTTGTGTATGGTCCTAATCATGCAGCGAAAACGGCGTTCCCGGACATATCGACGTCAAAGAGAGTCTTTGACGTCGTGTTCTCTCTGGCGGCTTTGACATTCGTCTTGCCGTTCATGGTACTCGTCGCGTTGGCCTTGGTCATCACCGAGGGTGGCCCGGTGTTCTTTCGGCACCAGCGCATGGGTCATGCCGGCAAGCCTTTTGGCTGCCTCAAGTTCCGGACAATGGCCGTCGATGCCGATCGCCAGCTGGAAGAGTTGTTGGAAAACGACCCGGTCGCACGGGCCGAATGGCAGACAACCCGCAAGCTGACCAACGATCCTCGGGTCTCCTGCCTGGGCCGATTCCTGCGCAAATCAAGCCTGGATGAGCTGCCCCAGTTCCTCAACGTCCTGCGGGGAGAAATGTCGGTTGTCGGCCCCCGGCCCATCGTGGCGGACGAAGCGCACTTCTATCGCGAATACCTGGCAGAGTATAAATCGGTCCGCCCCGGCGTCACTGGCGCTTGGCAGGTGACTGGTCGCAGCAACACCACCTTTGCCGAACGCGTTCGAATGGATGTGGCCTATGTCCGTCGCCAGTCTTTCTGGGGCGACATCAAGATCGTGTTTCAGACGGTACGGGTCGTCCTGACCGGAAACGGCGCCCGCTGAGCGCGCCGTTTCTGTCTCAGCCGATCAGAAGCGACAACGTCCCTCCCCAGAAAACAAGACAGAACAACACCGCAAACCGCCACGAAACGTGCGGAGTGACATTCGTCCAGGATGGACATTTGGTGCTCTCGTGGGATTCCGTATGGGGCGCGTCTTGCATCGGTTGTTTCCTCAATCGCCCCCCAGCGACGACTCGGACCATGCCAGCGTCTCGATTCGCAGTCAAAGAGAATGTGTGATGACCCTCACGACACGCCCGACCTGTGACCGACCGGCCCCGGCCCCCGTCGAACCGCCCGCACCGGCAGCGCGACTGATTGTCGGGATCCCGACCGTCGGACGCAGCAGCATTCTCACTGACACAGTTAAGGCATTGGTTTTGCAAACGCGATTGCCGGACCTGCTGATCCTCTCCATTTCCCAGGAATCGGACATCGACCGTCAGGCTCTGTCCGATCTGCCCTTTCCGGCGATCGTCCTCACGGGGACACGCGGGCTTCCGGCACAGCGAAACCGGATTCTGGAAAAACTGACAGCAACAGACCTTTTGCTGTTCCTGGACGACGATTTCCTCATGGCGCCGGAGTATCTGCAGAGACTCGAAGCCCTGTTGGAAGCCGATTCGGAGATTGTCATGGCAACAGGAACAGTGCTGGCGGATGGCGTCGTGGGCGAAGGCTATGACCACGCCAAAGGGGTTGCCCTGCTGGGCGGTACCGCGCCGCCGGCCGACACCTCCGTTATCGAAGAGATCTACAACGGATACGGGTGCAACATGGCGATGCGAGGCCGCCCGATCGTCGGCCACCAGTTGCGTTTTGACGAGAACCTGCCGCTGTACGGATGGCTGGAAGACGTGGATTTCTCGCGGCAGCTAGCGCCGTTTGGGCGGATTGTTCGGTCCTCGGGCCTGTGTGGCGTGCACCTGGGCACCAAGACCAGCCGTACCCCCGGCCAACGTCTGGGGTACTCGCAGATCGCCAACCCGGTGTATCTGAACAGCAAGGGAACCTTTGCCGGCAGTCGCGCTTTCAAGATCATGGCACGCAACACGGTGTCGAACGTCCTCTACTCTGTCCGTCCTCGCCCCTGGACGGACAGTCGCGGGCGACTGAAGGGCAACCTCATCGCCCTTGCCGACCTGATGCGCGGGCGGCTGTCACCGGGGCGGGCGCTCGACCTCTGAGCCTGACCCTAGCGCCCCCTCCAGACGGGATCACGTTTTTCGGCAAAAGCGCGAGCGCCTTCGAGTTGGTCTTCGGAGGAATACAGCCGCTCAACCGTCGCGAACTGGCTCTTGGTGATCCGGTTCAACGCGTCCTGGAACTTCATGTCCTCCGCTTCGCGTACAACCTCCTTGATTGCCGCATAGACCAGCGGCGGCCCCGCTTCGAGCAACCGCGCGAGGTCCCAGGCCGCTGGCAACAGCCCCTCCGGCGTGGTGATATCCTTCACCAATCCCCAGGTCTTGGCCTCTGCAGCATCGAACCATCGCCCTGTCAGCAACAGGTCCATGGCGACGTGATACGGGATGCGCTTGGGCAGCTTGATCGAGGCCGCATCGGCGACGGTGCCCGAGCGGATTTCCGGCAAGGCAAAGGTCGCCGTCTCCGATGCAAGGATCAGGTCGCAGCTCAACGCCAGTTCCAGACCGCCCCCGCAACAGATGCCATTGACGGCGCAGATAACGGGCTTGTTCAGGCGGGGCAGTTCTTGCAATCCGCCAAAGCCCCCGACGCCATAATCACCATCCACCGCATCCCCGTCGGCGGCGGCCTTCAGATCCCAGCCAGGGCAGAAAAACCTGTCCCCCTCGGCGCGCAGGATCGCCACCCGCAGGCTGTCGTCGTCGCGAAACCCGCGAAAGGTCTCGCCCATGATGCGGCTTGTCGCCAGATCGATAGCATTGGCCTTGGGGCGATCCAGCGTGACCTCCAGAATGCCGCCCTCCTGGCGGGTGCGAATGGGTCCGTCGGTCATCCGATGTCCTTTCGTATCAGGGCGTCCACCGCGATGGCGCCGGTGTCCCGCACGATCAGCGGGTTGATTTCGATCTCTGCGATGTCAGGCTGGGTTTCGAGCAGCGTCTGCAACATCAGAACCGCATCGATGATCGCGCCTTCATCGGCCACCGGTCGCCCGCGGTATCCGCGCAACAGCGGCGCAAGGCGCAACCACCCCAAGGCAACCTCGACGTCATTGGCCGATACCGGCAGGACCAAGGTGACGGTATCGGCCAACAGCTCCGCCGTCACACCGCCCAACCCCAACGTCACCGTGGCCCCATAAACCGGATCCCGTCGGACACCGATCAGCATTTCGGCAACACCGCCGGTGACCATCTCTTCGGCAAGGTACCCCTGGGCGCCCGGCATCGGGACCTGCCCGCACAGGTCGATCAATCCCAACCGCACGGCTCCGGCTTCGCTCTTGTGTGCGAACCCAAGCCCCTTCAGGGCAAACGGCGGTACAAGCTGCCCGATGTCCTCTGCCAGGCCTTCCAACGTGTCGGCGGCAATCCCGACCGGGATGGACATGCCAGCAGCTTCCAGTATCGCCTTGGCGTCACTTTCCAACATCAGTGCCGTCTCTGCTTCCGACAGTGCAGGCCACGGACGCCAGGTCGGCCCACCGGCCGGAGTTGTGGCAGCTGCCAGCGCCGTCAATGCGGTTTCGAGCCCCGACAACGGCGCAATCCCGCGATCGATCATCGCAATGGCGAGGTCCTCGTCAAAATTTTCCGGCAGTGTCGCTACCGGAAATGCCGGTTTGCCTGTCGCCCGCGCCGCAGCCTCTATCGCCTGCAACGAATGCAGGAATGACGCCGGGTCGCACCGGTCCGGCCTCGGCGGGTCGATCACGAAGAGCCCGGCGTCGTAGCCCTCCAGCATCGCCGTGAACACCTGTGTCGTCCTGTCTGTGTCGCCCCAGATATAGGTCTGGTAATCCAACGGATTGCTGATCGTCACCATGGGGCCTAGCAAGGTCTTAAGACACTCGGACTGTGCGCTTGAAGGCGCAGGGAAATCCAGAACCGAGCGCTCCGTCAGGTCGGCCACCAGCGTTGCCTCTCCGCCGGAGCAAGACAACGAGCAGAACCGCGCGCCGCGCAGAGGGCCATGCGCGTGATAGACGTTCAGGGTTTCGACCAGTTCGGCGATGGTCAGGACCTCCGCAATGCCGGCCTGGCGCAAGAATGCCGAGGATGCGGCGGCCGATCCGGCCAGGGATGCGGTGTGCGACGCCGCCGCCGACGCACCGGCCGCCGTCTTGCCCGCCTTGATCGCAACAACGCCCCGCCCGGCCAGCCGCGCAGCCTGTGCCACCGCTGCCAAGGCTGCGGGATCGTCGATCCCCTCGCAATAGATCCCCAGGGCGGTCACCCGGTCGTCGGCCAACAGGGCTGCTGCCAGATCCGCCAACCCGATCTGCGCCGCGTTTCCAAGGCAGGCGACATAGGCAATGGGCAACCCGCGCGCCTGCATCGTGATATTGATCGCGATGTTCGAACTTTGCGAGATGACCGCCACGCCACGGTCCACCCGGCGGCCACCATGCTGATCCGGCCAGATGATCGCCCCATCGAGGTAGTTGATCATGCCATAACAATTTGGCCCCAGAATGGGCATTCCATTGGCCGCCTGGACCAACTTCCGCTGCAATGCGTCCTGCCCCGCCTCGCGCCACCCGGACGCGAAACAGATGGCACCACCGGCCTGCATCTCGGACAATTGCCCAACGATCTCAAGTGTCGCCAATGGGTTAACGCCGACAAAGCTCGCATCCGGCGCCCCGGGAAGATCCGCGAGCGAGGCATAGGCCCGATGCCCGCCCACCTCGGCGTGCCGGGGATGCACGGCCCAGATCTCGCCAGCGAACCCCATCTTGCGGCATTGGGCGATGACGTTCTCCGCCCAACTCGAGCCAAACACGGCAATGGATCGGGGCTGCAGAAGGCGGTCGAAACCGTTCATCACGTTCTGCCCTCGCATTGGCTCGGACGATCAAAAACCGGTGGCACGTCGGCGTCGGAACAACTCGCCGCTGGGCAAAGACCGGGGGGGCACCGGTCGCATAGCAACCATCCAGCCCCCGGCCTCGTGGCCAAAACCTGCGTGGCAGCGGCTGTTCTGTCTGGGAATATCCCCGCCGGAGGCATGATCTTTCAGGCGCCCAGCGGCCGCAGCAGGTCGCGGCTGATAATGTGGCGCTGAATTTCGGAGGTGCCATCCCAGATCCGTTCGACCCGCGCATCCCGCCAGAACCGTTCGATGGGAAAATCGTCCATCAACCCCATCCCGCCAAAGATCTGGAGAGTCGTATCGGTCACCCGTGCCAGCATCTCGGTCGCAAAGAGCTTGGCGGAAGCGATCTCGCGGTTGGCCGGAAGTCCCTGATCCAGCCGCCACGCCCCCGCCAGTGTCAGCCAGTCGGCCGCGTCGATCTCGGTCACCATGTCGGCAATCTGGAACCCGATCCCCTGGAATTTGCCGATGGCCTGACCGAACTGCTTGCGCTCGGCGGCGTAGTTCAGCGCAAAGTCGAAACAGCGGCGTGCGCGTCCGACGGCCATGGCCGCAACTGTCAGCCGCGTGGCATAGAGCCATTCGTTCATGACCGCGAAACCGCCATCGACCTCGCCCAGAACCTGCGCATCCGGCAGGCGGCATTGGTCAAAATCCAGAACGTAGTTCTTGTAGCCCCGATGGCTGACTGACCGGTAACCATCGCGCACCTCGAACCCCGGCGTGCCGCGGTCCACCAGGAAACAGGTGATCCGCTTTTTTGGACCCTTGGGTGTTTCATCGACTCCCGTCGCCACGAAAACGATAAAGAAATCAGCGTGCTCGGCACCAGAGATGAAGTGCTTTGAGCCACTGATGACCCAGTCGCCGCCATCGCAGACGGCGGTACATTTCATGCCGCGCACATCCGATCCAGCGTCGGGTTCCGTCATGGCGAGCGCGTCCATTTTCTCGCCCCGCACCGCCGGCAGCAGGTACCGCTCGCGCTGCGCGCCCTCGCACGCCATCAGGATGTTCTGGGGGCGGCCAAAGAAATGCGTCAACGCCATGGAGCCACGACCAAGTTCGCGTTCGACCAGGCAGAAATCCATGTGGCTCAGACCGGCACCGCCGACCTCTTCGGGGAAATTGCAGGCGTAGAAACCCAGTTCGAGGGTCTTGGCCTTGATCGCTTCGCCAAATTCCGGCGGAACCTGCCCGCTGCGCTCTACCGCCGTTTCATGCGGGTAGATCTCGTTTTCGACGAAACTGCGGACGGTGGAGACGATCATCTCCTGTTCTTGCGACAATCCGAACTGCATCGGGCGCGCTCCCTGACACCGGCGGGGCGGAAACATCCGCCCCTGTTCGGGTCAGGTTACGGCGTCAAAAATCGGAAACCGTGCCGAATTCTGGAAAACCGTGCCCTATTCTCCTACAGGCGAGGGCACGGGATTCGTCATCAATGGTTGTCGCGCGGAATACCCTTGGTCTTGGCAATCCGTTGGTATTTCACCGCCGGCTTCAGCGTCATGCCCTTGTCGAACTGGTCGACAATGCCACGCTGGATTTCTTGCCACGGTGTCTGGTGGTCGGCGAACGGGAAGCCGCCAGCGCCCTCAAGTGCCGCCCGACGGGCAGCCAGGTCAGCCTCCGGGATCAGAAGGTTGGCGGTGCCCTTGTTCAGGTCCACCCGGATGCGGTCGCCGGTCTGTACCAGCGCCAGCCCGCCCATGGCGGCGGCCTCCGGGGCGGCGTTCAGGATCGACGGGCTTCCCGATGTGCCGGATTGGCGTCCATCGCCGATGCAGGGAAGCGCATCGATGCCTCGCTTCAGCAGCGCCGCCGGGGGTTGCATGTTCACCACCTCGGCCCCGCCAGGATACCCGATCGGACCCGTTCCGCGGACCACCAGGATGCAGTTTTCGTCGATTTCCAGCGCAGCCTCGTCGATCCGGTCGTGGTAATCCTCTGGCCCTTCAAAGACGATGGCGCGGCCCTCGAAGGCTTCCATATCGTCCGGATTGGACAGATAGCGAGCGCGGAAGTCCTCCGAGATCACGCTGGTCTTCATGATCGCGCTGTCGAACAGGTTGCCCCGCAGGTTGATGAAGCCGGCAGCGGGCTTCAGCGGGTCGTTGAAGGGTCGGATCACGTCGGTGTTCTGGATCGCGGCCTTGGCATAGATATCCGACACGGCCTTGCCCGACACGGTGACGGCCTCGGGGTGTGGCAGGACGCCGGCCCCCATCAGTTCGCCAAAGACCGCCGGGATGCCGCCGGCGCGATGGAAATCTTCGCTCAGGTATTCACCGGCCGGCTGGACGTTGCACAGCAGCGGAATCTGGTGTCCCACCGCTTGCCAGTCGTCGTTCGACAGTTCCAGACCCAGATGGCGGGCAATGGCATTCAGGTGGATCGGTGCGTTGGTCGAGCCACCGATGGCAGAGTTCACCACAACCGCGTTCTCGAAGGCCGCGCGGGTCATGACATCGGACGGCTTCAGGTCTTCGTTCACCATCTCGACGATCCGCCGACCGGTCTCGTAAGAGATCTGGCCCCGTTCGCGGTAGGGTGCCGGAATGGACGCAGACCCCGGCAATTGCATGCCAAGCGCCTCTGCCAGGGAATTCATCGTCGAGGCGGTGCCCATCGTGTTGCAATAGCCAACGGACGGGGCGGAATCGGCGGCGATATCCATGAACTCGTCATAGTCGATCTCGCCCTTGGCCATCTTTTGCCGTGCCAGCCAGATCGCGGTGCCCGAGCCCGCGCGCTCGCCCTTGTGCCAGCCGTTCAGCATCGGTCCGACGCTGAGCGCGATGGCCGGGATGTCGACCGTGGCCGCAGCCATCAGCATCGCCGGCGTGGTCTTGTCACAACCAATGGTCAGCACGACCCCATCCAGCGGATAGCCATACAGGCACTCGACGAGCCCCAGATACGCCAGGTTGCGATCCAGCGCTGCCGTCGGTCGCTTGCCGGTTTCCTGGATCGGATGCACCGGGAATTCCATGCAGATGCCGCCCGCGGCAATGATCCCGTCGCGCACCCGCTTGGCCAGTTCGATATGGTGCCGGTTGCAGGGGCTGAGGTCGCTGCCAGTCTGCGCAATCCCGATGATCGGCTTGCCGGACTGCAATTCTTCCCGCGTGATCCCGTAGTTCAGATAACGTTCAAGATAGAGCGCCGTCATCCCCGGGTTTTCGGGATTGTCAAACCAACGTTGCGAGCGAAGTTTCATCTTTGTGTTCCTCAGCGGGATTGCGTCCGCCCCGTCGGGCGGGCCCTGACCCCGGACAAGGGGCCGACTGAGCCGTTCTTCTGCCGATTGTCGCAAAGGGTCAATGCGGCATTCGACCGATCACATTCAAAATTCAGCATAAAATTGGCAAGCCCTGCTGCGGCATTTCTCCTGCACCGATTAATCGATTCGCGGACTCTTCTTGACAAAAGTCAAGATTGTAAGCGTGTTGATTACTTACTACGCAGGTTATGAACAACGCGACAGGCAGCCGAAACATGGCGACCCAAGGCACGCGCAGGAGTTTTCTTCGTGCGAGTTACCTGAAGACCGAAACGATGCGCCCGCCGGGTGCCCTCGGGATGGAGCCGTTCGGGCGTGCGTGCGACGGGTGTGGCGATTGCGCCCGCGCCTGCCCGGAACAGATCATCCGCAAAGACAGCGAGGGACTCGCCGCCCTGGATCTGAGCCGCGGTGCCTGCACGTTCTGTCATGCCTGCATCGAGGCCTGCCCAACCGGCGCGCTGCTCGCGGACCGGAAGGATGATTGGAACTGGATTGCCCGTGTTGGCACCGCCTGCCTGTCCCTGCAGGCGATCAGCTGCCGCACCTGCGAAGATTTCTGCGACGAACAGGCCATCCGGTTCCGGCTGGAACTGGGCGGCAAGGCCCGCCCGATGATCGACGAAGATCTTTGCACCGGGTGCGGCGCCTGCGCCGGCGGCTGTCCGGCCGGAGCCATCGAATTTGCACGACAGGAAATCACGACATTGGAGGCGACAGGATGAACATCTGCGGATGCCTGGTCCATGCGACCCCCGACAAGGTAGATCGCGTGTCGGACGCGGCGAATGCCATGGCGGGCGTCGAGGTCCATGCACGAACCGAGGAGGGACGGCTTGTCGTCGTCGTCGAGGATACCGAGGACAGGCGCGCCTCCGAGACGATCATGGAGATGCACCAGATCCCAGGCGTGGTCTCGCTCACATTGACCTATCACCATTTCGAGGACCCGCAGGATGGCGCCACACGCCAGCCGCAGCCGGCCCTCTCCAGCAACACCTGAACCGGAGTACCACAGCAATGACCATGTCAGACTCCCGCCGGACTTTCCTGAAATCCACCGCGGCAATTGCAACGGCCTCCGCTGCCGGCATCACCCTTCCCGCGGGCGAGGCGAATGCCCAGGCCCGCACCCCCGACATCCGTTGGGACAAGGCCGCCTGCCGGTTCTGCGGCACCGGGTGTTCGGTGCTGGTCGGCACCAAGGACGGCCGTGTCGTCGCCACCCAGGGCGACCCGGACGCGCCGGTGAACCGTGGCCTGAACTGCATCAAGGGCTACTTCCTGTCCAAGATCATGTACGGCAAGGACCGCCTGACCACGCCACTGCTGCGCAAGTCGAACGGCGTCTATGACAAGAACGGCGATTTCGAGCCGGTGTCGTGGGACGAAGCCTTTGACGTAATGGCCGAAAAGTGGAAAGCCACGCTCAAGGACAAGGGTCCGACCGGGGTGTCGATCTTCGGCTCTGGCCAGTGGACTGTCTGGGAAGGCTACGCCGCCGCCAAGTTCATGAAGGCCGGCCTGCGCTCCAACAACATCGACCCCAACGCGCGCCACTGCATGGCCTCGGCCGTTGTGGGCTTCATGCGCACCTTCGGTATCGACGAGCCGATGGGCTGCTATGACGACTTCGAGCACGCTGATACCTTTGTGCTCTGGGGGTCAAACATGGCCGAGATGCACCCGATCCTGTGGTCGCGCCTGACCGACACACGCCTGACCAAGCCGGGGGCCGAGGTTCACGTCCTGTCGACCTTCGAGCACCGGTCGTTCGAGTTGGCCGACAACGGCATGATCTTCAACCCGCAGACCGATCTGGCGATCCTGAACTACATCGCCAACTACATCATCTCCAACGACATGGTGAACAAGGCGTTCGTCGAGAAGAACGTCAACTTCACCAAGACTGCGACCGATATCGGCTATGGCCTGCGGGACGACAATGCCCTTCAGATGGAAGCCGAGAACCCGAACTCCGGCAAGATGGACCCGATCAGCTTCGAGGAATATGCCGAGGCCGTTTCGGCCTACACGCTGGAATACACCTCGGAACTGTCCGGCGTGCCGGCAGACAAACTGGAACGGCTGGCCAAGCAATACGCCGACCCGAACCGCAAGGTGATGTCGCTCTGGACGATGGGGTTCAACCAGCACAGCCGTGGCTCGTGGGTCAACTCGTTGTGCTACAACGTGCACCTGCTGGTCGGAAAGATCTCCGAGCCGGGCAACTCGCCCTTCTCGCTGACTGGCCAACCTTCGGCCTGTGGCACCGCGCGCGAGGTCGGCACCTTTGCGCACCGCCTGCCCGCCGACATGGTTGTCGCCAACGACAAGCACCGCGAGATCTGCGAGACCGCCTGGAACATCCCCGAGGGCACCATC
Source organism: uncultured Tropicimonas sp. (assembly GCA_947495685.1). Lineage (GTDB taxonomy): Bacteria > Pseudomonadota > Alphaproteobacteria > Rhodobacterales > Rhodobacteraceae > Tropicimonas. The sequence goes on along the minus strand of CANLZY010000001.1, from coordinate 106,150 downwards.
CCGCCCAAGCCCGGATTCCACGCCGTTCTGATGCACCGCAAACTCAAGGACGGTGACCTGAACTGTCACTGGGTGCAGTGCACCAACAACCTTCAGGCGGCACCGAACCTGAACGAAGAAGGGCTTCCGGGCTATCGCAACCCCGAGAACTTCATCACCGTTTCAGACCCCTACCCGACCGTGACCGCCACCGCCGCCGACCTGATCCTGCCCACCGCGATGTGGGTCGAAAAGGAAGGCGCCTATGGCAACGCCGAGCGCCGCACCCAGTTCTGGCGCCAGCAGGTCAAGGCCCCGGGCGAGGCACGCTCGGACGTCTGGCAGGTGATGGAATTCTCCAAGCGCTTCACCGTCGAAGAGGCCTGGGGCGAAGAGCTGGTCGCCAAGAAGCCGGAACTCGCGGGCAAGACGCTCTACGAGGTGCTGTTCACCAACGGCGTGGTCGACAAGTACCCGCTGTCGGAAACGGCCGAAGGCTTTGACAACGACGAAAGCGAGGATTTCGGTTTCTACGTCCAGAAGGGTCTGTTCGAGGAATACGCCGGCTTCGGTCGCGGTCATGCCCACGACCTGGCCCCCTTCGACACCTATCACAAGGCCCGTGGCCTGCGCTGGCCCGTGGTCGATGGCAAGGAGACCCTGTACCGCTTCCGCGAAGGGTATGACCCCTATGTCAAGGAAGGCGAGGGCGTCAAATTCTACGGCAAGCCCGACGGAAGGGCGAACATCATCTTCGCCCCCTACGAGATTGCTGCCGAAGAACCGGACGAGGAGTTCAACCTGTGGCTCTGCACCGGTCGGGTTCTGGAGCATTGGCACTCTGGCTCGATGACCCGTCGGGTCGAAGAGCTTCACCGCGCGTTCCCGGCCGCTGTCGTCTACATGCACCCGGAGGATGCCAAGGACCGTGGCCTGCGCCGGGGTCAGGAGATCTCGATCTCGACCCGTCGTGGAGAAGTTCTCAGCCGGTTGGAAACCCGGGGGCGCAACAAGGTCCCGCAGGGGTTGGTGTTCATGCCGTGGTTCGACGAGGGCCAGCTGACCAACAAGCTGACACTGGATGCGACCTGCCCGCTGTCGAAAGAGACGGATTACAAGAAGTGCGCCTGCAAGGTCGAGCGCGCCTGATCCCGTCACATCCCAGTCACCCGCACCAGGAAACGCGCACCACCCTGGAGCCTTAGGAGCCGACAATGCCCACTGCCGCAAAACCCAGGAAGGTCGACCGTCGTCGATTTCTGACAGACTCCGCCCGCATGGCGGGGGGCTGCGCGGTGGCGGGCACGCTTCTGGCCTATGTGACAAACGACGCGAAGGCGCTTCCGGATCAGGCCATTCGGCCCCCGGGGGCGCTACCCGAGGACGACTTTCTCGCGGCCTGCATCCGGTGCGGGCTGTGCGTGCGGGACTGTCCCTATGACACGCTGGTCCTTGCAGAGCTGGGCGTGGATGGCGCGGCCACTGGCACACCGTACTTTACCGCGCGCAACATCCCTTGCGAAATGTGCGATGACATCCCTTGCGTTGCCGCCTGCCCCACCGGCGCGCTCGACAAGGATCTGACCGTGATCGACGACGCCCGCATGGGCACAGCCGTTCTGGTCGATCAGGAAAACTGCCTGAACTTCCTCGGCCTGCGCTGCGACGTCTGCTATCGCGTCTGCCCCGTCATCGACGAGGCGATCACGCTGGAGACGATGCACAACGAGCGCTCCGGCCACCACGCGATATTCGCCCCGACCGTGCATGCCGACAAATGCACCGGCTGCGGGGTCTGCGAAAAATCCTGCGTCCTGCCCGAGTCCGCCATCAAGGTGCTGCCGCTGCGACTCGCCCGTGGCGAGGCCGCCGAGCACTATCGGCTCGGCTGGGAAGAACAGGACGCCAAGGGGGCGCCCGTGGTCGAAGGCATCATCGACCTGCCCGACCGCCTGCCCGGACCGGGCACCGACAACCTTGCCGCGCCCGGAGGCTTCGAACCGACCTACAAATTGCCGGGGGTGTCCCAATGAGTACCAAGGGCAAGGTTCATCTCCCCGTTGGCCAGGAGGCCCGCGAAGTCAAAGGCTGGTTTGGCGCCCACAAGTACCTGGTTCTGCGCCGCATCAGCCAGACCTTCTTCCTGTTCCTGTTCCTCATGGGGCCGTGGTTCGGCCTCTGGTGGGTTCAGGGCAACCTTGCCGGGTCGATGACCTTCGGCGTCCTGCCGCTGAACGATCCGATGATCCTGTTGCAGGGCATGTTTGCGGGCCACTGGCCCGAAACCACCGCGCTGATCGGCGGTCTGATCGTTCTGGTCGCCTATGGGTTGATCGGTGGCCGGGTCTATTGCTCCTGGGTCTGCCCGATCAACCCGGTGACCGACACCGCGCACTGGTTGCACGACAAGTTGAACCTGCCCAAGGGATGGCAGCCAAAGCGTGCCACCCGCTACTGGATCCTCGGCACCGTGATGGCGGTGTCTGCCCTGACCGGCACCATCGCCTGGGAGGTCATCAACCCGGTCACCATGGTGCATCGCGGGCTGGTTTTCGGTATGGGCTTTGTCTGGGCGCTTGTGATCGGCATCTTCTTTTTCGACCTGCTCGTGGCACGCCGCGGCTGGTGCGGCCATGTCTGCCCCGTCGGCGCTTTCTACAGCCTGATCGGCACCAAGAGCCTGCTGCGCGTCAGTGCGGTGGATCGGTCGGCCTGCGACGACTGCATGGATTGCTATGCGGTCTGCCCCGAAAACCAGGTCATCTCGCCCGCCCTCAAGGGCAAGGACGGCAGCACGCCGCTGATCCTGTCGCCCGATTGCACCAATTGCGGGCGGTGCATCGACGTCTGCGCCGTGGACGTCTTCGCCTTCACTCACCGCTTTGACACCCATGTCGAAGCCCCGAAAGACGCGGTCTCGGATACCGAGCCGCCAAACCGACATGCAGCGTGAAACGAGCAACGGAGAACCAAGATGAAAAAGCCGGTCCTTGCGGGTGTCCTTGCCCTTGCGACATCTCTTTCCCTGGCGGGGTTCGGCCTTGCCCAAACCACCGGAGTCGTCTCGTCCCTGCGCGGCGTCGGCGTGGATCAAAGCCTTGCGCCACAGGAGGTGTTTCAACAGGACGCCAAGCGTTTCACGCGGGAGTATCGACAGCAGCCGCCGTTGGTCCCGCATTCGATCGATCAGTACCAGATGGACCTGAAGGCCAACCAGTGCCTCAGCTGTCACGACTGGACCAATGCCGGTGATCGCGGCGCCCCGACCCTGTCGATGACCCACTACCTGGACCGGGATGGCAACGAGATGGATCACGTCGCGGGCACACGCTGGTTCTGCAACCAGTGTCACGTGCCACAGGCCAACGCCCCGGCGCTGGTCGAGAACACCTTCGAACCCTCGGCCTCGCGCTGAAGCCTTCGATAACAGAAGGAAGCACACCACATGGCCGACACCGAACGTCACGGCATCATCCGCCGCACCTGGAACTGGATCTGGAGCCCCAGCGGGGTTCTGAGCCTCGGATTCCTCACCATCCTCGGGTTCCTTTTCGGGATCCTGTTCTGGGGCGGGTTCCACTGGGCCCTGGAAATGACCAACACCGAGAAATTCTGCGTCTCGTGTCACACGATGGAGCGCAACTTCGACGAGTACACGGAGACAGTGCACTACAATAACCATTCCGGCGTGCGCGCGACCTGCCCGGACTGCCACGTGCCCAATGAATGGCAGCACAAGATCAAGGCCAAGATCATGGCCAGCAAGGACGTCTATCACGAGCTTCTGGGCACGATCGCCACGGAAGAGAGCTATGAGGACCGGCGACTGCACATGGCCGCCGCCGTCTGGACCAAGATGAAGAAGACCGACAGCCGCGAGTGCCGGAATTGCCACAGCTTCGAGTACATGGACTTCACAATCCAGGAGAACCGCGCCTCGAACGAGCACCAGCGGGCGCTGGACGAAAACATGACCTGCATCGACTGTCACCAGGGCATCGCCCACACACTGCCCGAAGGGTACCTGGAGGAATACAGGCACGTTGTCGATGAGCTGGCATTGACGGCCACGCTGCCCGCCGTCGATCACAGCGGCATCCTTGACACCCAGGGCCTGACAGCCGCGATCAAGGGCTTTCTGGGAACCGGGACTGCGGACTGACAGCCCGCGGCACGCAGACAAACAGGATCTCGGGCCGGCCCACGCCGGCCCGATGTCGTTCAGCCCCCCCACCCGGCATCCACTCCCGCGGATCGCCCGGCAGATCTCTTGCAAAAGCATTTGTCCGGGCGTAGGTCGGCGGCCTTTCCTGAACGACCCGATCGGAGGACTGTCCCGATGAACACCGCCTATGAAACCCGAAAGACGCTGGACCTGATCCTGCGTGAAATCGATCTCTCTGGTGTGCCCGCCCGGCGCATGAGCGCCTTTCGCAAGCGGATCGACCTGTATTTCCCTGACCTGTTCGCCCACATGATGGAGCTGTACGGCACCCGCTACGATGCCTATGTGCACATGCGCACCTTGATGCAGGGCCTCGCCCGGCACCAGGCCACCCCGGCCATGCGGCGGGTCAAATCGACGACGGAGCCCTGGTTCGAAGGCCGGGAGGCCGTGGGAATGGCCGTCTACGTGGATCTGTTTGCCGGTGACCTGAAGGGTTTGATCGACCGCATTCCCTATCTCGAAGACCTCGGCGTGACCTACCTGCACCTGATGCCGCTGTACCTGGCTCCCGAGGCCAACAGCGACGGCGGCTATGCCGTGTCCGACTATCGGACCGTCAATCCGGCTCTTGGAACCAACAAGGATCTCAAGGCGTTGTCGCGGGCACTGCACGCCCGTGGCATCCGCCTGGTGCTGGACTTCGTCTTCAACCACACGTCGGACGAACACCGCTGGGTCCGGGCCGCGCTTGATGGCGACCCGCGCTATCAGCAGTTCTATTTCCTCTGCGATCCTGACGACGCCGACGCCTACAACAGCACCGTGCGCGAGATCTTTCCACAGGTTCGCCGGGGCAGCTTCACCTGGAACGAGACGCTGGGCAAACACGTCTGGACGACGTTCAATTCGTTCCAATGGGACCTGAACTACGCCAATCCGGATGTCTTTGTCTCGGTCGTGGACGAGATGCTGCACCTGGTGTCGATGGGGGCCGACGTGCTGCGGCTGGATGCGCTGGCCTTTGTCTGGAAGGAGATGGGGACCGTCTGCGAAAACCTGCCAAAGGCACATACCGTCATCCAGGCCTTCAACCTGTGCCTGAAGCTGGCCGCGCCCGAGGTCGTCTTCAAATCCGAAGCTATCGTGCACCCCGACGAGGTAAACCGCTACATCCGCCGCGACGAATGCGAGCTGTCGTACAATCCGTTGATGATGGCGTTGATGTGGGAAAGCCTCGCCACCCGTCGCACCGAACTGCTGAACGCCTCGATGGAGCGCAGCTTTGCCATCCCCGAAGGCACCGCATGGGTGAACTATATCCGCTGCCATGACGATATCGGCTGGATGTGGGACGACGCGATTTCCGCCAGGTTGGGCATCGACGGCTACGGCCACCGCCAGTTCCTGAACCGGTTCTACACCGGACGCTTCGAGGGCAGTTTTGCCAGTGGCGTGCCGTTTCAGGAGAACCCGACAAATGGCGACTGCCGGGTCTGCGGGACGCTGGCGTCGCTCGCCGGGGTCGAACAGGCACAGCAGACCGGAAATGCGCTGGCGATGGAGCATGCCCTGCGGCGCATCGATCTGCTGAACGCCGTTGTCTTTGCCACACCGGGGATACCGCTGCTGTATCAGGGCGACGAGATCGGCGTTCTGAACGACGATGCCTATCTGACCGACCCGAGCAAACGGGAAGATTCGCGGTGGGTTCATCGCAAGGCACTGACCGATGCCGACCTGACGACCGCGCAGGCCCCCGGGACCCCGCAGGCACATATTCACTCGGAAATCCGCCGGATGATCGCCATCCGCAAGGCCAACGCGGTCTTTGGGTCCTCGTCCTTTGACCTGATACGGCTGGCGTCTCCGCATACGTTCGCGTTCCTGCGCGAGACCGACGCCGCGCGGTTGCTCGTGGTGGCGAACTTCAGCGAGCACACTCTGTCGCTGGAGGAGTCGGTTGCCGACCTGTTGGGAAGCGCCAAGGTCATGGATCTGCTGGCCCCGGAAACGGCGATCGGCACCGGACCGCTACGCCTCGATGCCTATGGCGTGCACTGGTTTCACACCATCCGGGGCTGACCAAGGCTCAGCGTGGCGCGAGATATCCGCACCGCTACGGCCATCGGCCTGCGGTGCGGAAAGTGGAGTCAGTTGCAGCTGCCAATGCCCGCCTTGAAGCAATAGGCCGGGCCGCCGTTTGTCGGTTTGCAGGCCGACATCCCGTCCGTGCAAACCAGACCGGCAGTGCAGGTGGCGTATCCGGGTTTGTAGCAACCGCCCGGGCCATAGCTCCCGGCAGCACAGGGGGTGGTCCCGGATGGGCAATTTGATTGCGCCAGCAGAACAGGAGGCAGGCCGAGCCCCTCCCGCAGGGTGGTGCTGTCTCCGGTCAACGCCTGTGCTGACGTGCCTAAGGAAAACACAGCAAGAGCCACAGCAACAAGCTTCGTGTGTGTCATGGTGCAAACCTCCTGTCGATTGGCCCTGCCCTGCCTTGCCGATGCAATTTCGGAAGTTGCACTGACCCAGGTCAATCTCAGAAAGTTTTTTCTTTACACTAAAGGGCTTACATACCGGCGATCAACGCTGTGAGGCCCGCGGTGTCCGCCCGACACAGCCGGCGCCGGCTGTGTCGGACTTTGCGGTTAGGCGTCGCCGAAACCGAAGGTCTCGGTCACGTAGTCGATGTCCTTGTCGCCCCGCCCTGACAGGTTCAGCAGAATCGACTTTCCAGGGTTCTTGGGTGCCTCGCGGATTGCAAAGGCGACCGCATGGGCGCTCTCCAGCGCTGGAATGATGCCCTCGTCCCGCGACAGCGCAAAGAAGGCATCAAGCGCCTCCTTGTCGTTTGCCGAGGTATAGGTGACCCGGCCCGTGCGGTGCAGGTGGGCGTGTTCCGGGCCGACGCCGGGATAATCGAGCCCCGAGGCCACGGTGTGAACCGGCGCCGGTTCGCCGTTTTCATCCTTCAGCAGCATGGTGCGGAAGCCGTGGATATCGCCGTCCTCGCCAAAGGTTATGGTTGCTGCGTGATCGCCCAGATTGGACGACGTGCCCATCGGTTCGACCCCATAAAGCGCCACGTCCTCTTCGTCGATGAAGCCGGCGAACAGCCCCATTGCATTGGACCCACCGCCAACACAAGCCGCCACGATGTCAGGCAACTGCCCCGTCATCTCGTGGAACTGCTCGCGGGCTTCGATGCCGACGATCGACTGAAAGTCACGCACCATCTTGGGGAAGGGGTGCGGCCCGACAACCGATCCGATGCAGAACAATGCATGGTCGGCCTGGGCGACGTAGCTCTGGAAGGCGCTGTCGACCGCTTCTTTCAGAGAGCGCCCACCAAAGCCGACCGGGACGACCGTTGCCCCCAGCAGCTTCATGCGGGTGACATTGGGCGCCTCTTTCTCGATGTCGATCTCGCCCATGTGGATTTCGCATTCCATGCCAAAATAGGCGGCGGCGGTGGCCAGAGCGACGCCGTGTTGCCCGGCACCGGTTTCGGCCATGATCTTGGTCTTGCCCATGTACTTGGCCAGCAGCGCCTCCGCCATGCAGTGGTTCAGCTTGTGGGCGCCTGTGTGGTTGAGATCTTCACGCTTGGCGTAAATCTGAGCCCCACCCAAGTGCCGAGACATGTTGTGCAGGTACGAAATGGGCGTCGGGCGGCCCTGGAAATGCTTGCGGATGGAGCGCAGTTCTTCGAGAAACGCAGCCGATTTCGACAACTGGTCCCAAGCCTTGTTGATCTCGGCAAAGTGCGGCTCCAGCGGCGGCGGAAGCATCGCTCCGCCATACTCGCCAAAAAAGCCGTCACGGGTGGGTGTCGTCTTCAGATAGGATGTCATGGAACCTCTCCCTCAGCATGATCTCGGTAGGCACAATTCACAGGGTATCGATTGGGAACAAGGGGATTTCCGCTCCGACAACGGGAAAGTCGCAGAAAACTCCGGACCCGGCCCGGCGCGCGCGTCCCATCACCCCCTGTCCGGGGCATTCGGCCCGTTGGGGCGGTGGCCGGGGGATAACAGCCGCACCACGATTGGTGCCCCAACACGGTTGCCGGGCCAATCGGGATCGGCGTTAATGGCCTCATTGCATACGGGAATCGCCCCGGGGAGTTTTTTGATGACGCGACTTGTTCTGACCCTGCTGATCACGCTTTTCCTGGTCGGGTGCGGCGGGCGCCCATCCCAGCAGGACACGGGTCGCGCCGGGGCCGGAAACCCGGTGGCCCCTCGTCTGTACCCCCGGTTTGCAGACCGCGATCCGCATCCCTGGTCGGGGCGGGCGCCGCACAGCTATCCGGTGCACGGGATCGACGTGTCGCGATGGCAGGCCAGCATCGACTGGAACAAGGCCAGGGCCGCCGGCATCAGCTTTGCCTTTATCAAGGCCACCGAGGGCAAGGAGGAGCTTGATCCCCGGTTCAGACCCCATTGGGAGGCCGCGGGCGCCGCCGGGGTCGCGCGCGGCGCCTATCACTATTTCTATTTTTGCGCCCCGGCCGCAGAGCAGGCGCGGTGGTTCATTGCCAATGTCCCGCGCGACCGGTCCGACCTGCCCCATGTGCTCGACATGGAGTGGAATGCGCATTCGCCGACATGCCGCAAGCGCCCGGACGGCGCAACGGTGCGCGCCGAGGCGGCAACTTTTCTGGACATTCTCGAACGTCACTATGGAAAGCGTCCGGTGATCTATACAACGCCCGATTTCTGGGAGGACACCGACATCAAGCGGGTTCCCCGAACACAATTCTGGTTGCGCTCCGTGGCCGGGCACCCGCGCGAAACCTATCCCGGGAGCCGTTGGATGCTGTGGCAATATACCGGGACCGGCGTGGTTCCGGGAATCGCCGGACCGGTCGATATCAACGTCTTCTCCGGCTCGGCGGCGGCCTGGAACACCTGGGGTCGCTAGGGCACGTCCCCTATACCCTTGCGCCGCCGCATGATGGGGGCTCTGGCCCATGCCTGCCATGAATCCGCTGTATTTCCGGGCGCAATCGCCGTTAGACTGACACTCGCCGTTCCTGCCGGTTGTTTCGAGGCTTTTACCCGGTGACTGGGGATCGGATGGATTTTCAACGAGGGCAACGTGATGTTTGACTATCTTGCACGCCGATTTGCGGCACTTTTCCGGGGCCTTGGCGTGGTCGCCCTTGGCGCGGGCCTGACGGCCTGCACGTCGCTCGACACATCCATGGACAAGGTCTACCTGCCGGAGTCGACGCAGCGGATCGATGTGCGCAAGATGCGCGCCAGCCAATTGCAGACCGGAACCCACAAGGACGATTACCCCGAATATACCGGGGCACCCGACGCCCATGGCCAGCGCCCTGCATATGTCGCGGCAACCGGTGACTGGGTGTATCGGGACGTGGACACGACGACCTCTCGACGTGCACCAACCGCCGACACGTCAGCTGTCGAGGTCAACGACGGCCTGAACCCGATCTATATCGCCAAATAGCCCAATGCCTGGCCAGCCCGGCAAATCCGGGCCGGCATCTTGGGATGCGATCCCCCTTGTCACCCGGTTGCATTGGTTGTCGCGTCCAATGCGGAACCGGATCAGCCGTTCTGCCGGATGGTTTCGTTCCTGGGGTCATAGGGGCTGTCTTCGGTCACCTCGACATCCCAGAGCTGGTCGAACATCCGGACTTTCAACCGCGTGCCCGGTACGGCGAGGTCAGGGCGGACATACCCCATCCCGACGGATTTTCCAAAGGCCACCGAATACCCGCCAGAGGTGAGGCGGCCAACCTTGGTGTCGCCATCATACAAGGCCTCGCGCCCCCACGGGTCTGCATCCTCCGGCCCATCAATCAAAACAGTCACGCATGTGCTGCGGATACCGATGTCCAGCATGGGCTGCTTGCCATTGAACGTCTTGCCAAGGTCGACAAACCGGTCCAGCCCGGCTTCGAGCGGGGTGGCGTCGCGCCCGAGTTCCGTGCCGAAGGCGCGATAACTTTTCTCCTGCCGCAACCAGTTCTGGGCACGTGCGCCCACCAGCTTGAGTCCATGTTTTTCCCCCGCCAGCATCAACTGATCCCAAAGGTGGTTCTGCATCTCGATCGGGTGATGCAGTTCCCAGCCAAGCTCGCCGGTATAGGCCACGCGGATGGCCATCGTCGGCACCATGCCAAGCTCGATCTTGCGCATCGACAGCCAGGGGAACCGCTTGTTGGACAGCACCGTTTCAGGCTCGGCATCGCGGACCAGGTCATTCAGCACATCGCGTGATTTTGGGCCTGCAATCGCAAGGACGCCCCATTGGGTGGTGACATCCTGCATCTCGATGCGACCGAACTCGGGTTCCTTGTCCTCGATGGCCTTCTTCAGGAAGTCCTGATCGTAGGCCGACCACGCACCAGCAGAGACGAGGTAATATTCTTCCTCCGAAATCCGCACGATGGTGTACTCGGTGCGCGTGGTGCCCGCATCGGTCAACGCGTAGGTCAGGTTGATCCGGCCCACCTTCGGCAGTTTGTTGGTGGTGAACCAGTCAAGGAAAGCGGTCGCGCCGGGCCCCTTGACGATGTGCTTGGTAAAGGCGGTTGCATCGATCAGGCCGACGCCCTCGCGGATCGCCTTGGCCTCCTCGACCGCATATTGCCACCAGCCACCACGGCGGAAGCTTCGCGATGCGTGATCGTCGAACCCTTCGGGCGCGTAATAATTGGGCCGGTCCCATCCGTTGACGTGGCCGAACTGTGCGCCGCGCGCCCTTTGCCGATCATAGGCCGGCGAGGTGCGCAGCGGGCGGGCCGCCGGGCGTTCCTCGTCAGGGTGGTGCAGCACGAACACGTGGGAATAGCATTCCTCGTTCTTCTGCACGGCATATTCGGTGGTCATCCACGGTCCGTACCGCTTGGGATCGAGGCTCGCCATGTCGATTTCGGCCTCCCCCTGCACCATCATCTGGGCAAGGTAATAACCGGTGCCACCTGCAGCGGTGATGCCAAAGGAGAACCCCTCGGCCAGCCACATGTTGCGCAGCCCCGGTGCCGGGCCGACCAGCGGGTTGCCATCGGGCGTATAGCAGATCGGACCGTTGAAATCGTCCTTCAGGCCCACCGTCTCCGAAGTCGGGATGCGGTGGATCATCGACATGTATTCTTCCTCGATCCGATCCAGGTCGAGCTGGAACAGATCGGCGCGGAAGCTCTCGGGAACCGCGTATTTGAACCGCGCGGGCGCGCCGTCTTCATACGGGCCAAGGATCCAGCCGCCACGCTCCTCACGCACGTACCATTTGGCGTCGGCATCCCGCAGCACCGGGTGTTCGCCGTGGGTCTTGCGGTACTGAACCAGCGCCGGGTCGGGTTCGGTCACGATGAACTGGTGCTCGACCGGGATCGCGGGGATCTTGATCCCCAACAATCCGGCGGTGCGCTGCGCGTGGTTGCCGGTGGCGGTGACAACATGTTCGGCGGTGATCACCACCTGCTCGTCCGTCGGCACAAGGTTTCCGCCCCGTTCGGCCATCTTGGTGCAGGTGACGCGCCACTCGGACCCGGTCCATTCATAGCCGTCGACCTGCCATTTACGCTCGATGGTGACGCCGAACTGGCGCGCGCCCTTGGCCATCGCCATCGTCACGTCGGCGGGGTTGATGTAGCCGTCGGTGGGGTGAAAGATCGCGCCTTTCAGATCCTCGGTCCGCACCAGCGGCCAGCGCTCCCGGATCTGCGCCGGGCTCAGCCATTCGTAGGGGATTCCGACCGTTTCGGCGGTGGAGGCATACAGCATGTATTCGTCCATGCGGGCCTGCGTCTGGGCCATGCGCAGGTTGCCGACCACCGAGAACCCCGGGTTTAGCCCAGTTTCGGCCTCCAGCCCCTTGTAGAACTTTACCGAGTAGTCGTGAATATGCGAGGTCGCGAACGACATGTTGAACAGCGGCAGAAGCCCCGCCGCATGCCATGTCGAACCACAGGTCAACTCGTCGCGTTCCAGCAGCATGGTGTCCCAGCCCGCCTTGCCCAGGTGATAGGCGATGCCGGTACCGACAGCACCGCCGCCGACGACGAGTGCTTTAACGTGGGTCTTCATGGCCAACTTCCCTCTGCAAACCTGTTGAGGGGAGTAAACCGCAGACCGGAAATCCGTCGCCATTCGGTGACGACCCTTGGACCGCCGAAAACGACGCGGCTCCCTGCTCGCCTGCGATCCTGTCTCGGCGCCAATGGACGCAAGCCGCGTTAGAACCGGGCCAGACGTCTTGTCAGGACAAGCATGACCAGCATGAATGTCACCGGCAGCACCAAGGTGCGGAGCAGGAAGATCGCCACGATGATCAAGGACGACTCCAGCAACTCGTCTGCATGAACGACAAAATAACCGGCGGCATCGATATAGGCATCGGTCTGCGCCGCCGCGCCTGACACCTCGCCCCAGACCCGCCCCAAGACGCCCGGCGATGCGTCGGATGGCAGGGCAGTGCCGCCGGTGTCGGCAAGACCGGCGGCCTCGGTCGCCCCCAACAGGTCGCGGGCGTGATCCGATATTTGCGTAAGATTGGATTGCGCCTCTGTCCACTGGTTTGCGGTCAGATGCCCCCCCAGAACACTGCCCAGAGACAGCGACACCGGCAGCACCAAGGCCAGGAAAACTCCGGTGACGTTGCAGGCGTTTCCGGCCCGGCAGACCGGTTCGGCCACCGCTCCCGCCCGCGCAACCAGCAGGCCGCGCAATGCCCCGATCATCAACCCCGCCGCCAGCAGCAGAAAGCCCAGCCCGGACACAGGTGCAATCGAGACCGTCAACACACCGGCCAATAACGAAATCGCAAAGATTGCCCCCGCAACCCGTTCAACCGTGTCGTCGATGGGTTCGAGAAACTTCAGCGGTTGTGCATTGGCCGACAGGCCAAAGCTCCCCCCGACCTCGATCTCCTGCGCGAACGACAACGCGGCATTGATGGACCGCAGCGCGACATAAACGCCAAGGCTGGCAACGGCGGCGTCACGGGCGCTGCGAACGGCAGGCGAAGTCAGCGGGCCTGCCTGAAGTGTTGCAAGCAACAGGCACAGGGCCGCCAACCCCGCAAGAAACACGCTGCGCCGCGAACCGCTCATCCCGGCGTCACAGCATTGACGGCACGACCAGGTCGGGCGGCCGGTGGCCATCGGCGAAGGTCTTGATGTTGATGATCACCTTCTCGCCCATCTCGATCCGGCCTTCGACCGTTGCCGACCCCATTTGCGGCAGCAGAACGACGTTCGGCAGATCGCGCAGGCGGGGATTGATGTCGACGCCGTGTTCATAGACGTCCAGACCTGCCCCGGCGATATCCCCCGTGCGCAGCATCCGGGTCAGCGCGTTCTCGTCGATGACCTCGCCGCGCGAGGTGTTCACGATCACCGCAGAGGGTTTCATCAGCTTCAGGCGCCGTGCGTTCATCAGGTGGAAGGTCGACGGTGTGTGCGGGCAGTTGATCGATACCACGTCCATCCGGCTGACCATCTGATCGAGGCTGTCCCACCATGTGGCGTCCAGTTCCTGCTCCACCTCCGGGCGCAAGCGGCGCCGGTTGTGATAGTGCACCTGCATGCCAAAGGCCCGGGCGCGTCGTGCCACCGCCTGACCGATACGGCCCATGCCAAGGATCCCAAGCCGTCGTCCGCCGACCCGCCCGCCCAGGAACGCCGTCGGTGCCCAGCCTTCCCATCGACCGGACTGCATCACCGACAGCCCTTCGGGGATGCGCCGTGTGACCCCCAGGATCAGCGCCATCGCCATGTCGGCGGTATCCTCGGTCGTCACGCCGGGCGTGTTCGTCACCAGAATGCCGCGCTGTCGGGCCGTCAGCACATCCAGATTGTCGACCCCTGCCCCATAGTTCGCAATCAACTTAACCCGCTCGCCCGCATGGGCCAGCATCGACGCGTCGATATGATCGTTGATCGCCGGCACCAGCACATCGGCGCGGCACATCGCGGCGATCAACTCGTCGCGGGTCATCGGCCGGTCGTCACTGCGTAGCTCGGTATCGAACAACTCGGCCATCCGGGCCTCGACCGCCTCGGGCAACCGTCGCGTAACGACAACACTCAACCGCTTCGTTGCCATGAAACCTCTCCTGACATCTTCCCTGAATTCCTGTCGGGTGGCACAGTGCGGTCTAAAATCGCGCGGCACAAGCGCCCCTCAGAAACGAGCGACAAAAAGACATGGCACAACAGGCAGGCGCCGTCAGGAATCGCGCCCGAAAGACGGCCTTCGTGGCTGTTATCTCCGGTTTCATGGCGACATTTCCGGCATTTGCGGCCGACACACAGCCAGACCGCGGGCCGGTCACCAATCTGCCGCTGCCGCGATTTGTCTCACTCAAGTCCTCCGAGGGGAACGCGCGACGCGGTCCGTCGCTCAGCCACCGGATCGACTGGGTCTACAAACGACGTGACCAACCGCTCGAGATCACGGCCGAGTTCGGCCATTGGCGCCGGGTCCGTGACAGGGATGGCGCGGGCGGTTGGGTGCACTACTCGCTGCTGTCCGGGGTTCGGACCGTGTTGATCGAGCGGGACATGGTCGAAATGCACGCCAGCCCGTCCGAGGATGCCGATGTCGTGGCACAGGCCGAGATCGGTGTGATTGCCCGCCTCGGGGAATGCACCGCCAACTGGTGTCAGGTCACGGCCGGTGGCGAGCGTGGCTGGTTGGAGAAGACCGCGATGTGGGGCGTCCTCCCCGACGAGATCCGCGAGTGATCGGTCATCCGCCTGACCCAGGGGTTTCAGACACGTGGCGCGCCAAGGAATCTCCGGGACCTAAGCTCCCCATGTGATCCACAGGCTCTTTTTGCAACAATTGCCTCTCACACACACGGATTGTCCCGAGCCGATGCGGCCGCTCTATCGGATGAGTCAGGCCAACCCGGCTCGTTCCCGGCGGCGGTGAAATTCTGATGCACCAGTGTCCACCGGTCGGGGTTCGCGATGACACCGCCAGTCCCTTCAGGAAACGCAGCCTTCGAAAGATGCCGTCGCAACGCTCCCCAATCGCCGGATGCATTCCGACACCACCGACGGCATTGGGGCCCGTGGTTTCAACTTTTCACCCAGATCTGCGGCGGGGGACGCTGTCCCCGCCACAGCCCCTCCGGGCTCAGGCCGGTTCCACCAGCCCCCGCCCCTTGAGCAGCGCCTCGACGCCCGGCAACCGGCCCCGGAACGCCGTGTACAGAGCCTCGGGGTCGCGCGATCCGCCGGCCGACAGGATGTTCTGCTCAAGCGATGCAGCCGTTGCTGCATCAAAGGCGCCACCGGCCTCAAGGAAGGCGGCGAAGGCATCCGCGTCCATCACCTCGGACCACATGTAGCTGTAGTACGCGGACGCATAATACCCGCCCGAGAAGACATGGGCGAAATGCGGCGTCGCGTGGCGCATCCGGATCGCCGCCGGCATGCCCATGCCTTCCAGCACCTCGGCCTGTTTCTGCATCGGGTCGGCGGGTGGCGGGCCGTCGTGAAACTCCAGGTCGACCATGGCCGAGGCAATGAACTCCACCGTCTGGAACCCCATGTCATAGGTCGCAGCGCCCAGAACCCGCTCCAGCAGGTCACGCGGCATCGGCTCGCCGGTCTCGGCATGGGTCGCGAAGCGTTCCAGAACCTCGGGCACCTCCAGCCAGTGTTCGTAAAGCTGACTGGGCAGTTCGACAAAGTCGCGCGGAACCGAGGTGCCCGAGATGCTGTCATAGGTCACGTCGCTGAGCATCTGGTGCAGCGCATGGCCGAATTCGTGGAACAGGGTGCGGGCGTCGTCGTAGGACAGCAACGCCGGTGCACCTTGGGCCGGTTTGGCAAAGTTGCAGACGTTCATCACGTGGGGGCGAATGTCGCCGGCCAGTTTCTGCTGGCTGCGCAAGGCCGAACACCAGGCACCGGAGCGCTTGCCGGACCGCGCGAAGTAGTCCCCGATGAACACCGCGATGTGCTGGCCATCCCGCGTGACATCCCAGGCGCGGGCGTCAGGATGATGCAGCGGCACATCCAAAGCTGCAAACTCCAACCCGAACAGCCGGTTGGCACAATCGAACACGGCCTCGAGCATCCGGTCGAGCTGGAAAAACGGCTTCAGTTCCGCCTCGTCCAGATCATGTTCGGCCATGCGGCGACGCTCGGCATAGTATCGCCAGTCCCAGGGCTCCAGCGGCATGATGGCGCCGTCAGCCACCAGCATGCGTTCCAGGTAGGCACTATCGGTCTGGGCCCGCCCGCGGGCCGGTTCCCAAACCGCCATCAACAGGTCACGCACCGCATCCGGCGTCTTGGCCATCTCGGTTTCAAGCTTGTAGGCCGCGAAGGTGTCATAGCCCAGCAACCCGGCCCGTTCATGCCGCAAGGCCAGCATCTCGGCGATCATGGCGCGGTTGTCGGTGGCACCGCCATTTGCGCCGCGCGCGCCCCATGCCTCGTATGCGGTCTGGCGCAGGTCTCGACGCGGCGAGAACTGCAGGAACGGCACGATCAACGACCGTGACAGCGTCACGACCGGCCCGTCGCTGCCTTTTTCCTGCCCAGCAGCCCGCGCGGCATCCACGAGGAACGCGGGCAGACCCTCCAGATCGGCCTCCGACAACTCCATGAACCAGTCGCGTTCATCCGCCAGCAGGTTCTGGCCGAAGGCGGTGCCCAGCTCTGCCAGTCGGGTGTTGATCTCGCGCAGGCGCGTGCGACCGATTCCGTCCAGCGCTGCGCCGGCGCGGGTGAAATTGCGGTGAGTCAGGTACAGGACGCGCGCCTGTTCGTCGGTCAAATCCAGCGCATCGCGGCGGGTCCACAACCCGTCAATGCGGGCAAACAGCGCCTCGTTCAGCGACACGTCGCTGGAATACTCGGCCAGCCGGGGCGAGAACGCCCGTTGCAACGCCTGGCGCTCCGGGTTCGAATCGACAGCGGCCAGCAGGTAGAACACTGCCAGCACGTCGCCAAGCTCCTTGCCGGCCAGTTCCAACGCCTCGATCGTGTTGGCAAAGCTGGCTGGCTCCGGGCAACCGGCAATCGCGTCGATCTCGGCCTTGGCGGCGTCGAGCGCCACATCAAAGGCAGGGGCAAAATCCGCATCCGACACGGCGGCAAAGTCGGGCAGGTCGAATGGGGTGGAGCGCTCTGCGAGCAGGGGATTTGTCATGCGTCTCTCCTTCGAGACACTAGCTAGTCGCCCGAACCGCCGGAGACAATCACCCGGCCGCCGGAGTGCGTCAGATCCTGTCCATCGTGCGAATGACAACCGGGGTCTCCGGGTCAAACATCGACATCAGGGCATTCCCGTTTTCCCGTGCATCGTCCATCCGGCCCCGATAGCGGTCCAGATCGGCGCCATTGGTCCAGATGCCATAGCCGGCAAAGATCGACGGGTCGTCGAGATCCTGCAGGAAATGGTACTGGATACACCCTTCCAGGGTGCGTGCATCCCGTTCCAGCCGCCGCATCTGTACCCGGGCCTTGTTGACCTGATCCGGTTGAACCCTGAAGTTCACGATTGAATAAATCGGTGGTCGCATGTGCCCGCCCTGTCGTCAGAATCTCGTTCTGGATGTCCCGTGAACACGGGACGTAGGGGCACCCGATCCTCAGTTCAATGGGGAAGCGTCCTTGCGTCTGATGCATGGCTGACCAGCCACGTGCCGCTTGCCTAGTCCGGCACCTTGCACATGTGACGTTCGAACCGGCGCAAGAGCAGGGACAGCGTGACGGTCATGGTCAGGTAGAGAAAGGCCACGACGTTGTAGGTCTCGAAATATCGGAAGTTTCCGGCGGCGGTCACCTTGCCCAGCTGGGTGATATCCATCACGCCCAGCACCGAAACAAGCGAGCTATCCTTGATCATGGCGATGAAATCGTTGCCCAGCGGCGGCAGGATCATCCGGATCGCCTGCGGAAAGACGATGAACCGGAACCTGTTCCACCCGTTCAGTCCAAGCGCCTTGGCCGCTTCGACCTGGCCTTCGTCCACAGCCTGAAGGCCGGCACGGAACACTTCGGCAATGAAGGCGGAATAGCCGATGGTCAGCGCCAGGATCGCGCGCCAGAGAAGCGGAAAATCACGGGTCCGCAGCCCCTCCATCCCCACCCCTTCCAGCACCCAGTTGATAGCGGCGACCAGCGCCGGAGCAACGACGAACGCCACGTAGAGCAACAGGACGATGATCGGCAGGCCCCGCACGATCTCGATATAGAACCGCGCCAGTTGCCGCAGCACGCGGTAGCGCGACAGGCACGCCACGGCCAGCAGCAAGCCGATCAGGCAAGCCGAACTGAACCCGACGAGCGTGACGAAGATGGTGATTCCCACGCCCTTGGACAGGGTCGACAGGACCTGGGTGTAAAGCGCGTCATCCAGAATCCGATAGAGGAAAAACGCGGCAAGTCCCCCGGCGACCAGCAGCCACCAGGGAAATTCGGTATCGTCGTTCTTGGGCGAAGGAAGCATCGCGGCCTTTCAGGTGTCGACCAGCGATGCCATGTGCGCGCTCAGCCGCCCAACTTGTAGTCCAGGAACCATTTCGTGTTCAACGCGTCCAATGTGCCGTCTTCCCGCATCGAGGCGATGGCGGCGTTGAACGGCGCGACCAGATCCGAGCCTTTCGGGAAGATGAAACCGAAATCCTCGGCGCCCAGTGGATCGCCGACAATCTTCAACCCGCCTTCGGACGCCCGCACATAGCCGTTCGCGGCCGTGCTGTCGCTGAGCGCAAGGTCGACATCGCCGGTCCTCAGCGCCTGGATGGCGGCACCGAAGGTCTCGAAGAGTTTCATGCGCGGGTTCTGTTCGTTGCCATCCAGCACCTCGTAGATACCCACGTAGAACGGCGTGGTGCCCGGCTGGGCGCCGATCAACAGGTCGTCGTTGGCGGCAAACTCGGTGTGGTTGGAGAAACGATCCTCGTCGCCGGCCACGATCATCATCATTTCAGAGCGCAGGTAGGGAGCCGAGAAATCGACCTTTTCGGCCCGGTCATCGCGAATGGTGATGCCGGTCATGCCCATGTCGTACTGGCCTTCCGACACGGCCGGTATCATCGCGTCCCAGGAGGTGTTCTCGTAGGTGACGGCGATGTTGATGCGCCTGGCGATTTCTTCCATCGCGTCGTATTCCCAGCCGATCGCATCGCCCGATGCCGGATCGACGAATTGCAGCGGCGGATAGGCGTTTTCGGTGACGATGGTCACCTCCTGCCCGGCAAGGTCGGGCATCTCGGCCCACAGCGGAGAGGCCGCGACGAGGGTCGCGACGGCAAGGGACGAAAGCAGCTTCATGGGGGGAGTCTCCCTGTTGATTTTCGTCGCAGTATGGCGTTGCGGGCGGCACTGTCCAGTCAGCCGGCGGATCCACCGCCACAGACAGGGCAATCGGCCCGGGGCGACAGGTTGATCTGGCGCGTTTCGGCGTACAGCGCATCGTAGATCATCATCCGCCCACGCAGCGGTTCCCCGGCACCGGCCAGCACCTTGACCGCCTCGACAGCCATCATCGTACCGATGACCCCCGGCAATGGTCCAAGCACACCCGCGGCGGCACAGGATGGCGCCAACCCCGGCGCAGGTGCCTCGGGAAAGATGCACTGATAGCAGGGAGCGCCATTGGCCGGGTCAAAGACCGAGATCTGCCCCTCCCACTGGCTGAGCGCCCCGGAAATCAGCGGGATCTGCGCAGCGACCGCCGCACGGTTGGCAAGATAGCGGGTGTCGAAATTGTCTGTTCCGTCCAGCACGAGGTCGAATTCCGAGAACAACTCTGCCGCGATCTCGTCGGACAGCCGGCGCTGATAGGGTTTGACGGTGATATTGGGGTTCAGCTCCAGCATCGCCTGCTGCGCCGAAAAAACCTTGGGCATTCCGATGGTACCGTCGCGGTGGATGACCTGCCGTTGCAGATTGGCGTTTTCGACAACGTCGTCGTCGATCACTCCGATCGTACCCACCCCTGCAGCCGCCAGGTACAGCAACGCCGGAGAGCCAAGCCCCCCTGCCCCTATCACCAGAACCCGGGCATTGTGCAGGCGCTTCTGCCCCGGCCCACCCAGCTCGCGCAGCACGATATGGCGGGCATAGCGTTCCAGTTCCGGCTCGGTGAAGCTGGCAGGTCGCGGCGGGGTTCCCGCCAGCATCGCCGCCGGCTGCGCCCGCGCCTTGAGCCAGCGCAGGCCGGCGGAATAGATCCCGGCCAGCAGAACGAAACCGCCCAGCAACAGCCATGGCGCGGCCGACCCACCGGTTGCCGCGCGCAACGGGTTTCCGTCGGGCAGGACCGTCTGGGCCAGCAAGACCGCCAGGTAAAGCACCCCGATCATCGTCCAGCGCATCCGGATCGGTGCCTTCATGACGATCCCGACGCCCCAGATCAGCGCCGCAAGGAACAGGACCAACGCCATCAGCCGCGCCCCGTAGAGCCGAAGCCGCCCGCGCCGCGCGCGCTCTCGCTCAAACCGTCCGACACCTCGAACTTTGCCTGAAGCACCGGCGCGACAATGATCTGGGCAACCCGGTCGCCGTGGTGGATCGTGTAGGGCTCTGCCCCGAGGTTCACCAGCAGGACGCCAAGCGGCCCGCGATAGTCGCTGTCGATTGTGCCCGGCGTGTTGGGCAACGTGATCCCGTGTTTCAGCGCCAGACCAGAGCGCGGGCGGATCTGCATTTCGTACCCCGCAGGGATCTCTACTCGCAGGCCACTGGGCACGATTCGCCGTTCCATCGGAGCAAGGGTGAAACCCTGTGCGCGGTCCGCCTCTGGCAGGTTGGCGCGAATGTCTGCGCCCGCCGCGCCGTCGGTCTCGTAGGACGGCAGCGGCACGCCCGCGTCGGACCAATCCTCGCGGACCAGCTTCAGCACCACGCTCATGCCAGGGCCTCCGAGATCCGCAGGGCCAGCTTCCGGGCAACCTCGTCCTTGCCCATGCGGGGCCAGGTCTCGGACGTTTCTGCGCCGATCAAGGTCACCTCGTTTTCGCTGCCGCCCATGATCCCCGTGCCCTCGGACACATCGTTGGCGACAATCCAGTCGCAGCCCTTGCGCGCACGCTTGGCCGTAGCATGGGCGATGACGTCATGCGTCTCTGCGGCAAAACCAACCACAAGTTGGGGGCGGCCCTTGGACAGCGCCGAGACTTCCGCCAGGATGTCGGGGTTCTCCGCAAAGTCCAACGTCGGCAGGGTCCCGCTGCCATCCTTCTTCATCTTGCGGTCCGCCGCGTTTTCGACGCGCCAGTCTGCCACGGCAGCGGCAAACACCCCTGCGTCCGCCGGCAGCGCGTCCAGAACGGCCTCTCGCATCTGCCGCGCCGTTTCCACGGCGACCACCTCGACACCCTGCGGCGGCCCAACACTGGCGGGGCCGGTCACAAACGTCACCCGAGCCCCCAGCGCCACCAGCGCCCGCGCGATCGCCGTGCCTTGCGCCCCGCTGGAGCGATTGGCGATGTAGCGAACCGGATCGATCGGTTCGTGGGTCGGCCCGGACGTGACCACGACATGCCGCCCCGTCATCGGGCCATCCGCAAGCGCGGCCTCCACCGCCGCCACGATCTGCGGCACCTCGGCCATTCGGCCGGGGCCGTATTCGCCGCAGGCCATCGGCCCCTCGTCCGGCCCGACGGTCAGAATGCCATCTCGCTGCAACGCCGCGAGGTTGCGTCGGGTTGCCGGGTGCTCCCACATCCGCACATTCATCGAAGGCGCGATCAGCACCGGTTTGTCGGTCGCCATCAGCAACGTCGAGGCCAGATCATTGGCATGCCCGTTCGCCATTTTGGCCATCAGGTCGGCGGTCGCCGGCGCCACGACAACCAGATCTGCGGCCCGGCTCAATTCTATGTGGCCCATCTCGGCCTCGTCCGTCAGGTCGAAGAGGTCGCGATACACCTTTTGGGCTGCAAGCGCTGACGCACTCAGCGGTGTCACGAACTGCTCTGCTGCGGGCGTCAGGACAGGCGTCACGGCAAAGCCGCGCTCTCGCAGCCTGCGGATCAGGTCAAGCGACTTGAACGCAGCGATTCCACCGCCGATGACCAGAAGGATACGCTTGTCCGTGCTCATGTGGTGCCATCCCGAAATTGCCTCGCCCCCCGGTTTAGGCAGCCCCGCGTGGGGTGGCAAGCGGCACAACGCCCGCCCCCTGCCTGCACGCCAAAGGCGTGCCATGCCCCAAGGATCCCGGACGCGGCAGCGTCCCGGATCGAGGGGAACGCCCCGGACGCGACATCTATTTCTTTTCAAACACCGCGCAGGGGTCCTCGCGCTCCGCTGCAGGGGTGATCAGCCAAGCGTCGTACAAACCGTCAGGTGGAGCGATTTCCTCGACCTGTCCCAGCGAAAACACTTCGACATCGGGCGCAGCGACGGACAGGTAGGCCGGCATTCCCCAGTCGCGCCGCGCGTGGCCGTTGCCGGTGATCACGACAACCGGCCCGCCGGATTGCTCCAGCGCGTCAAGTGTCGTAGCGGCAAAACGTGCATCCCGAAGACGCTGCGCCTCGACCATGCCCGGCAGCATGTCTTCTGGCAGGGCGCCGCAATGGGCTTCCATCTGGAGCGCTTCGCGCTCTGCCTGCTGAGTGGGTGGCAGCGGGGTCAGTCCAATAGAGTTAGCCCCGGAGCCAAATACATCGGCTGCGGTCGACTTCATCGCAGCGATCAGGTCATCCCGCCCGACTGCGGCGCCAAAAATGGACGCCTGCGGGGCGGCCAGAAAGATCGGATGATACATCGCAAAATCTGGCCAGCTGCTGTGCACCCAGTCCAGCGCCGCGGCCATGGCGGCGGCGTCACCCCGATCCATCCCGTTCGCCGTCGCCGCCTGCTCGGGCGTCAACATCTCGAACACCAGGGCTGACGGCGCGAGCAACGCCACCGCCGTTGCCTGATTTTGGTGGTGCACCGGGTTGTCGTGCACTTCGCCCAGCAGGACAATGTGTGCGCCCCCCGTGTCGAGGGCGTCAATCCCCGGCAATTCTCCGGCATGGGCCACCGCGGATCCCGCGATCGCCATCCCGATCAGCATCAATCTGGCATGTTTCATACCAACAGGTCATAAACATCCTTGGATCGCCCCTCCAGAGCCTTGCGCATCTTTTCGAATGCAATGGCCTCCAGCTGCCTGACCCGCTCCTTGGAAACCCCCAACTCGCTGCCCAGCGATTGCAGGGTGCGGGGCGCCTCCACCATTTTACGCTCGCGCACGATGAAGCGCTCCCGCTCGGTCAGGGTGCCCATCGACTCGACCAACCAACCACGCAGCGTGTCTCGATCCCGCCGAAACCGCACGCGGTCCTCTACCTGTTCGGAGTCATCCTCCAAGGTGTCGACCCAGCTGCGTCCCTCCGCTTCGTCAGAACCCTGCGGCGCATCCAGTGAAAAGTCAGACCCCGACAGACGCCCCTGCATCATCCGCACGTCGTGCACGGGCACGCCGAGATCCTCCGCAATCAACTGACAAATCTGTTCACCGTCCAGCGGCACGCCCGATTCCTGCGCCTCACGCTCCATGCGGGCCTGAACCCTCTTCAGGTTGAAGAACAGCGATTTCTGGCTGGAGGTCGATCCGGTGCGGACCATCGACCAGTTCCGCATAACGTGGTCCTGGATCGACGCCTTGATCCACCAGACGGCATAGGTCGAAAAGCGCACCCCGCGATCAGGGTCGAACTTGTCCGCCGCCTTCATCAGGCCCAAGCTGGCCTCCTGGATCAGGTCGTTCATCGGTGCGCCGTAACGGCGGAACTTCGACGCCATCGAAATGGCAAGCCGCATGTACGCCGTGATCAACCGGTGCAGGGCTTGTTCGTCCCGGTGATCCCGCCAGGCATAGGCCAATTGACGTTCGGTCTCGGCATCCAGCATCTCGGCTTTCATGGCCGTGCGGGACATGTGCCGGTCCCGCGACTCTTCCTGTGTCATGCGCTTCCCCTTTCGATCCCGCCCAAGACGGGGCTTTCGTCGTGTCCTGTGCTTCTGATACGCAATGGGCCGACAGGTGGATCACTCGGGACCCGGCAATTGATGAAACAGCAACTGACCCTCGTTCTGGGAGGGGCGAGTTCCGGCAAGTCGGCCTATGCCGAAACCCTGGTGCTGGCCCGCGCCACGCCGAAGGTCTATATCGCGACCGCGCAGGCGTTCGACGCCGAGATGCAGGCCAAGATCGCCGCCCACCGCACCTCCCGTGGCGCCGGCTGGCAAACCGTCGATGCGCCGCATGATCCGGTCGCGGCACTTGATGCCGTTGCTGCCGGAAACACCGTGCTGCTCGACTGTGCCACGATGTGGCTCAGCAATCGCCTGTTGGCCGAGGCCGACATCGAGGCCGAGGTTCCGCCCCTCATCGCGGCCCTGACTCGATGTGCCGCGCCGGTTGTCGTCGTGTCCAACGAGCTCGGCATGAGCGGTGTCCCCGAAAACGCGCTGGCTCGCCGGTTCCGCGACCTTCAGGGCCGGCTGAACTGTCAGATCGCCGCGCAGGCGGATCTGGTCGTCGCTGTCATGGCCGGGCTGCCGCTGGCGTTGAAGGGCCAGTTGCCGGAGGTTTCGAAATGGTGACCTGGTGGTGGATCCGACATGGCCCGACCCATCGGCGCGACATGAACGGCTGGACCGACGTGCCCGCCGACCTCTCTGACACCGAGGCGCTTGACCGGCTTGCCGCTTTCCTGCCCGCTGACGCGCCGATCGTGTCCTCTGATCTTTGCCGCGCCATCGACACCGCCGACGCCATCCAACGCGGTCGCGCCCGGTTGCCGCACGACCGCAACCTGCGTGAGATCCATTTTGGCGCTTGGGAGGGCCGCACCTTCGATGATGTCCAGCAGGAAGACCCTCGCCTGATCCGCCGGTACTGGGAACACCCCGGCGATGTCCGCCCGGTGGGTGGCGAAAGCTGGAATGACCTTGGCACCCGTGTCCACCGGGCGGTCGACTGGCTGACCGGCGAGGCCGGCGACGTGATCGCAGTGGCCCATTTCGGCACGATCCTCAGCCAGGTCCAGCGCGCCCGTCAATGCACAGCGGTGGAGATTCTGGCGCAACCAATCGATAACCTGTCGGTCAGCCGCCTGACATGGGACGGCGAGCGGTGGCATGCCGACCTGATCAATCACATCCCGTGATGCCCCACCCAACGATGGCTGTCTGGAACCGTGTCCGCGCAGCCGCTAGGGTGACCCGATGACATATGAACTCTTCCTTGGTGACCCGTCCTATTCCAGCTGGTCCTTGCGCGGCTGGCTGCTGTTTGAACGCTTCGGCATTGCCATGACACCGACATGGGTGGATTTCCTGGCCGGCAGCGTTGCCGAGCAATTGCAGGAGTGTGCACCGGCCCGAACCGTACCCTGCCTGAGGATGTCCGACGGCGCGATCCTGTGGGACTCGCTGGCCATCGCCGAAGAGCTGGCAAGCCGCCACCCGGATGCCGGGATTTGGCCTTCCGATCCAGAGGCTCGGGCCACCGCTCGCAGTCTGGCCGCCGAGATGCACTCGGGCTTCATGGCCTTGCGCAATGACTGCCCGATGAACCTGCGCACCGGCTACGCCCATGGTCCGTCGTCGGACGCACTGCTGGCAGAGCTTCGGCGACTCGAGGTGATCTGGGAGTACGCCAAGGCCCAATCTGGCTCCCAAACGCCGTGGCTCTTTGGCCCCTTTAGCGCTGCCGACGCCTTTTTCGCGCCGGTCGCCGCCCGGATCGCCGGATACAACCTGCCAGTCTCCGACAACGCACAGGCCTATGTTGCCGCGCATCTTGGCGATGGTGCCTTTCGGCGATGGAGGGCTATCGGCCAAAGCCGTGGCACGACCCTGCCGTGGTACGAAAGACCCTACCCACTGCAGGCGTGGCCGGGTCCCGTACCGTTGCACGCCAAGGCCAGTACCGGGCCGTCGATCAATGCAACTTGTCCGTTCTCCAGCGGCCCGATCACCCACTTTGCCGATATCGACGGAAAGATCGTTGGATTCTGCAATTCTGGATGCCGCGACAAGGTCATAGCGGACCCACAGGCGTGGCCGCAGGTTACCGCCCTGCTCTGAGAGCCGGTGAAATCGTTGCCCCGTCGCATCTGGTCGGAAGTGTCAGCGTCCGGACATCCGGACCACTGCACCTGCCGTGCGCAGGATCAGTGAGATATCGGCGAGAACGCTCTGATCGCGCAGGTAGATCGCATCAAAGGTGGCCCGTTCCGAGAAGGAGACGCCGTTGCGCTCCGACACCTGCCAAGGGCCGGTGATCCCCGGTTTCAACCGATAATAGGCTGTGCCGGGGTACATGTCGCGCTGTTCGGGCAACATCGGTCGCGGGCCGACAAGGCTCATCGTCCCAAGCAGCACGTTCAGGAACTGAGGCAACTCGTCCAATGACGTCTTGCGCAGAAATTGTCCAAATGGCGTAACCCGCGGATCAGAGCTGAGCTTCTGAAAACGCTCCCATTCGATGCGTGCGGCCCGATCCGTGTCGAGAAGCGTCGCCAGCCGGGCTTCGGCATCCGGCACCATGGTGCGCAGCTTCAGCATTCGGAAGACGCGGCCATCGCGGCCGAGACGCCGTTGCACGAAGAACGGGTTTGCCCCGTCCCGTCCAACAAGCACCGCCAACAGCAGGATCAGCGGCAGCACAAGCGGAATTGCAAGCAGCGTGAGAAAGACATCGAGCAGCCTCTTGCCGGCATAGGTGCTCCGGTCGGAGGTCTGTCGGTTGAAACGAGCTCGTGTCGACGAACGAGCTGAACTGGTAAAAGACGAGATCATCATGGTCCCGATGCATCTGGAAACTACACGGTCCTTTTTCGGCAAAACTCGGACAATTCCAAGGAAAATTCTTCGTTAATTGGAAAGATGCTCATACTGACTGCCACGAAAACAGAGTTAACCTTTTGTAAAGGCATGAAGAGCATGCGTTAACCCAGAACATGAAAAATGAGGCGCAACTTGGTGGCACTTGCCCATACGGTAGCCTTCGAGGGGGTGGACGCCCGCCCGGTCGAGGTCCAGTGCGCGGTATCACCGGGGCTGCCGGCCTTTTCCATCGTGGGGCTTCCCGACAAGGCCGTCAGCGAAGCGCGAGAGCGGGTTCGCGCCGCGTTGCAAAGCATGGCCATTGCCCTGCCCTCCAAACGCATCACGATCAACCTGTCGCCTGCCGACCTGCCAAAGGAAGGCTCGCATTTCGACCTGCCCATCGCCATGGCGCTGCTTGCGGCCTTGGAGATCCTGCCGCCCGAAGAGGTCGACCAAACCGTCGCGCTTGGAGAATTGTCCCTTGATGGCACCCTGGTGCCGGTGATCGGCGCGCTGCCAGCGGCGGTGGCGGCCGCGGCGGGCAACCGGTCGCTTCTGTGTCCGAAGGGCTGCGGACCAGAGGCCGCGTGGGTCGGCGCGACGACCGTCTTTGCCGCCGACTCGCTGAGTGCCACCGTGCGCCATTTCACCGGACAGGCAATTCTGACCCCAGCCAGCCCCGGCGAGGTCGTGCACAGGTCCGCAGGAAAGGACCTGCGCGACGTCAAGGGTCAGGAGCGGGCAAAGCGGGCGCTGGAGATCGCGGCGGCAGGGCGCCATCACCTTCTGATGGTCGGCTCGCCGGGATCGGGAAAATCGATGCTGGCGGCCCGGATGCCCGGAATTCTGCCGCCATTGTCTGCGGTGGAGGCGCTGGAAACCTCGATGATCCATTCGCTGTCCGGGCTGTTGGACGAAGGCGGCATCTCGCGGGACCGCCCGTTCCGCGAACCGCACCACACCGCTTCCATGGCGGCGATCGTCGGAGGCGGACGCGGCGCGAAGCCCGGCGAAATCTCGTTGGCGCACAACGGCGTTCTGTTCATGGATGAATTTCCGGAGTTTCCGCGGCAGGTGCTCGAAACCCTGCGCCAGCCGATGGAATCCGGTGACGTGGTGGTCGCCCGTGCCAACGCTCATGTCCGCTATCCCTGCCGGTTCCTGATGGTGGCAGCGGCAAACCCCTGCAAATGCGGTCACCTGGGCGACCCGTCCCGCGCCTGCGCCCGGGCCCCCGGATGTGGCGAAGATTACCTTGGCCGGATCTCGGGACCGCTGCTCGACCGCATCGACCTTCGGGTCGAGGTGCCGCCAGTCGCGTTCACGGATCTGGACCTGCCACCACCCACCGAAGACAGTGCGAAAGTGGCCGCGCGTGTGGCCACCGCCCGGGACATACAGACCCGGCGGTTCGAGGGGCACAGCGGCCTGCGGGTCAACGCTGACGCCGAAGGAACCCTGTTGGAGGAAATCGCCCGCCCCGACGTGGAAGGGCATGCCCTGCTGCGAAAGGTGTCGCAAACCTTCGGCCTGTCGGCGCGTGGCTACCACCGGGTTCTGCGTGTCGCGCGAACCATCGCGGACCTCGACCAGAGCCCCGACGTGCGCAAGCCCCATATTGCCGAGGCCGTCAGCTTTCGGGTTTCAACGGGCCGGAACACCTGACTCCTGCCGGATGAATTCGGCGATCTGAAACAACGTCTGGCGGGCTTCGGGGACATAGCCATCAAAGATCGGCCAGGCATGGGGCGTGTTTTCCCAACACCGCAGCTCCACACGGCCTCCGCTGGCCCGCAGGCGGTCTGCCATCCGGCAGGCATCGTCCAGCAGGATCTCGGTCGTGCCGACATGAATCTGCACTGGCGGCGGGCGGCGAAACTCTGCAAACAGCGGCGACACCCGTGCATCATCGGCCGCGACGTCCCCCAGCACATAGCCGACCACCTCCTGCACCCGCGACACCGGAAGCAGCGGCTCGCGGTCGGCATTCGTGATCAGGCTGTCGCCGCTCAGCGTCAGGTCGGTCCACGGCGAGATGGCATAGAGCGCGGCGGGCCGCAGGTCGCGGGCACACAGGTCCGCCAGCAGCGCCAGCGCCAGCCCGCCCCCAGCGCTGTCACCCCCCAGGATGATGTTCTCCGGTGGATAGCCGAGCTGCAACAGGTGGGCATGGGCTGCGCGTGCGTCGTCGAACTGTGCCGGGGCCGGATCGCCCGGGGCAAGCCGATAGGCCGGGATCGCCACCCGCAGCCCTGTCAGACTCGACAGCCGCCCCAGCATGCTCCGGTGGGTCCGCGGGCTGCCGGAGATATAGGCACCCCCAAAGAAATGCAGGATGACATGACGCGGCAGGCACCGCCCGACGCTGACCCAGTGAAGCTCCGGCGTGCCCGGCTCTGTCAGGTGCAAGACATTCGGCGGCGCCCGCAACGCAAGCGGCGCGAACAGGTCAAAGTCGCGCCGCGCCTCGTCGGGGGTACGTGTGGCGGCCAGTTTCGGGCGCACGACCCACCGGAGAAACATGTTCAACCGTGCTAGCCGCCAGCTCATGCCGCCCTCCCGGATCAGCCCGCGCGGCGGGCCTCGATGGCTTGCCAGATCTTCTCGGCGACGTTGATTCCGTCAAACCGTTCCAACTCCTGGATGCCGGTTGGCGAGGTCACGTTGATTTCGGTCAGGTAGTCGCCGATGACGTCGATTCCGACAAAGATCTGCCCGCGTTCCCGCAGCAGCGGCCCGATGGCGGCACAGATTTCCTTGTCGCGGTCCGACAGGCCTATCTTTTCGGGCCGGCCACCAACATGCATGTTGGAGCGGGTTTCCCCGGCCGCCGGCACCCGGTTGATTGCCCCCACGGGTTCGCCATCAACCAGGATCACCCGTTTGTCGCCGTTGGAGACGTCAGGGATGAATTTCTGCGCAATCAGCGGCTCGCGGCTGAGCGTGACAAACAGTTCGTGCAGCGAGGCAAGGTTGCGGTCGTTCGGGTCAAGCCGGAATACACCCGCGCCACCGTTGCCATAGAGCGGCTTGAGGATGATGTCGTCATGCTCGGCCTTGAAGCTGCGCAGGTCTTCCAGTTCGCGCGCGATCATGGTCGGCGGGATCAGGTCGGGAAATTGCAGCACCAGCAGCTTTTCCGGGCAATTGCGCACCCAGAACGGATCGTTGACCACCAGCACCTGCGGCGACAACTGCTCCAGAATATGGGTTGTGGTGATGTAACCCATGTCGAACGGTGGATCCTGCCGCAGCCAGACCACGTCCACCGTGCCCAGGTCCAGCTCGTGCTCTTCGCCCAGCGTGACATGGTCGCCCTTCACCCGCCGCACGGTCATCGACTGCGCCCGCGCCACGACGCGCCCGTCGCGCCAGGTCAGCCGGTCGGGCGTGTAAAAGAACATCTCGTGGCCACGGCCCTGCGCCTCTTCGGCCAGTCGAAACGTGCTGTCGGCGTCGATGTCGACCCCGGTGATCGGGTCCATCTGAAAGGCAATTCGAAGCGGCATATGGGCATTCCTTGATCGTTTGAACCTTCATCGCCGATGTCCCCGGGCGAGGCAACTGCCCGGATCAGAGACCGAAGGCGTTTTCGATGATGTGGACATGCCCCTGCCCGTCCACAAGGGCCACGTCGAATCTGGCCTCTGTCGCCTGCCCTTCCGGCATTGTGCCGAGGTATTCGCCCGCGGCAGACTGGATCCGTTGCTGTTGCCGGGCTGTCACCCGCTCGGCCGCCCGGGCAAAATCCCGCGCCTTCTTTACCTCGACAAAGATCAGCCCGGCGCCATCGCGGACAATCAGGTCGATCTCGCCGCCCGTCCCCCGCCAGCGGCGCACCACCGGCTGCAAACCCATGTCGACATAGTGACGTTCGACGATTTCTTCGGCGGCAAGGCCAGCGTGATACCCGACGGCCCCGGTCATTCCGCCTCGCCCCTGAGCCGCAGGGCCATCTGGTAGACATCCCGCTTCTTCAGCTCGAATCGTTCGGCCACCAGTGCCGATGCCTGTTTGACCGGTGCGTCAGCCAGGGCTTCCAGAAGGGCAGCCTCGACCGTTTCTGTGTCCGCCTCCGGTTTTCCGGCCCGGTCCAGAACCAGCACGACTTCACCCTTGAGAGAGCGCTCGGCCAGCCGTTGCGACAGTTCGCTCAGCGTGCCCCGCTCCACCTCCTCGAACTTCTTGGTCAGTTCACGGCACATCGCGGCCCTGCGATCGGCGCCGAACTCCGGGATCAGGTCGCCCAGTAACCGCCCAAGCCGCTTGGGCGATTCGAACAGGATGAGCGTCGCATCGACACCTGACAAATTGCGGATCCAGGTCTTGCGCGGTCCACCGGCGGCAGGTGGAAACCCGACGAACATGAACCGGTCACTGGGCAGGCCCGACACCGTCAGCGCCGCCAGCACCGCAGACGGCCCCGGGGCGCCTGTGACAAAAAGCCCGGCCTCGATCGCGGCCCGCCCCAACTGAAAGCCGGGGTCCGCCACCAGCGGCATGCCCGCCTCCGAGGCATAGGCAACCGATTTGCCCTGCCGGATCATCTCCAACAGCCTTGGCCGCTGCGCCGCACCGTTGTGATCGTGATAGGGAATCATCGGACGCCCGCCCAGCGGCACACCATGAAGATCCATCAGGTGTCGCGTGGTGCGGGTGTCTTCGGCGGCGATCACATCGGCCGAGGCCAGGATATCCAGAGCCCGCAACGTGACATCCCGGGCACTGCCGATGGGTGTCGCAACAAAATGCACGCCCGGGTCCAGCGATACTTCGCGAAACACCCGCACTTGTCCTGCCTCGGTCATTTACTTGCGGCCCTCCCCGTCATAGGCTTTGCCCCGCTCGGGGCCTTCTGTGCACCCGATACCCGCGATGACCAGGAAAAACGAGATTTAGCCCATGTTTTCTGCATTTAGAATTCCCCGTACGTTTGCGGGCCGCGGCCTTGCTCTCGCCGCCGCCCTGCTTTTGTCAGCTTGTGACGTTCCGGTCTCCGGTGGAAGCGGCGGCCCCAAGATCGACGCGGGCGCGCCCGTTCCAGTGGCCTTGCTGGTACCGGGAAGCTCCGGCAGCCAGGGCGACGCCGTGGTTTCGCGCAATCTTGAAAACGCCGCGCGCATGGCCATTGCGGATCTCGAAGGTGTGCAGATCGACCTTAGGGTCTATCCCACCGGTGGCAATGCCGGAGGTGCGGCCGCCGCCGCGACAAAGGCGGCCGACGAAGGTGCCAAGATCCTGGTCGGTCCGCTGTATTCCGGTGCCGCCAACGCCGCCGGACTGGCCGTAGCCAACCGTGGCCTGAACGTGCTGTCGTTCTCCAACAACCCCGCCATCGCCGGCGGGAACGTCTTTGTGCTGGGCAACACGTTCGACAACACGGCCAGCCGGTTGGTTGGCTACGCCGGGGCCCAGGGAAAGGGCAACATCTTTGTCGTGAACGCCCGTTCGACCGCAGAAGAGGTCGGTCGCGACGCCATTGCACGAGCCATCGCCGGAAACGGTCGCACCAGCATGGCGGGCAATGCCTCGTTCGAGCTGTCCCAGCAAGGGCTGGTCGCTGCGGTTCCGCAGATCGCCGCCCAGGTGCAGTCCACCGGTGCCAATTCCGTCTTCTTCACCTCGGACAACGCTGGCGCGATGCCGTTCCTGGCCCAGTTGCTGCCCGAGAACGGCGTCTCGACCACGACGAGTCAGTTCATCGGCCTGGCCCGCCTGGACATTCCGTCCGAGGCCCTGACCCAGCCCGGCCTTCAGGGCGCCTGGCTGGCCCTGCCCGACCCGGGGCTGAGCGCCAATTTCAACAACCGCTACGCCGCCGCCTTTGGCAGCCAACCGCATCCGCTTGCCGGATTGTCCTATGACGGCATCGCCGCAATCGGCGCGCTGGTCGGTCAGAAAAAATCCGCAGCCCTGACCCGTACGTCCCTGACACAGGGATCGGGGTTTGCCGGGGTGAGCGGTATCTTCCGCCTGCTGCCGGACGGCACCAATCAACGTGGCCTCGCCGTGGGCCAGATCAGGAACAACCAGGTGACCGTCATTGACCCTGCCCCGAGAAGCTTCGGTGGCTTCGGCTTCTGAGCCGAGCCACGGCCCCGTATCGCCGCCCGCACCCGACGATCTGATCTGCCCCGCGGCAGACATCTTCGACTTTGCGGGTCTCCCGGAACGCCTGACCGCCGCCGTTGCCACCGGCGACGGCACCGAACGACGTGCCCAGGCGCGAGAGATCCTGGCCGAAGCGCTGCTGCGTGGCCGGACGGCGATCGAGGTGGCGTTTGAACGGTCACCACGGGCCGCCCGCCCGCTGGTGCATTCCTATGCCTGGCTGACGGACTGTGTCGTCCGCACTGCATTCTGGACAGCCAAGTTCCTGCTCGTTCCCGGTGGCGCCGACGCCAGCGAACAGCACATGACCGTCATTGCCGTGGGCGGCTATGGTCGGGCCGAGATGGCCCCTCACTCGGACCTGGACCTGCTGTTTCTGTCAGAGGAAAAGCTGACCCCGCGGATCGAAAGCATCGTTCAGGAGATGCTGTATATCCTGTGGGATCTCCGACTGAAGGTCGGCCACGCCACCCGCACGTTGCGCGAATGCATCCGGCTCGGGCGCGAAGATTACACAATCCGGACTTCGCTGTTGGAGATGCGTCACGTCGACGGCGACCCGGTGTTGACCGAGATGTTGGCAGACCGACTGTGGACGGACCTCTTCAACGGATCGAGCAAGGACTACATCGAGGCCAAGCTCAACGAACGCGAGGAACGCCACCAGAAACAAGGTGGCCAGCGCTACATGCTGGAACCCAACATCAAGGAGGGCAAGGGTGGGCTGCGCGACCTTCAATCGCTGTTCTGGATCGCCAAGTATGTTCACCGCGTGAACCGTATCGAGGAGCTGGTCGGGCTCGAAGTGTTTTCGCCCGAAGAATACTGGGCCTTTGAACAGGCCGAGAACTTCCTGTGGGCAGCGCGCGCCCATCTGCACCTGATCACCGGGCGCCCAGTGGATCAGTTGACCTTTGACATGCAGGTGCCGGTGGCCGAACGGCTGGGATACACGGATCACACCGGCCGGCGCGCGGTCGAGCACTTCATGCAGGACTACTTCCGCCACGCCACTCAGGTCGGAGAGCTGACGCGGATCTTCCTGACCGCGCTGGAAGCCGCCCACGCGAAGCGGCCGCCAATGCTGGCCGGATTGTTCCGCCGTCGCCCGAAGGTGCGCGACGGTTTTGTCATGAAGGGCGGGCGCCTGGCCATTGCCGACGATGATGCCTTCCTTGCGGACAATCTCAACATCCTGCGGCTGTTCGACGAGGCGTTGCGGGCTGATACCCTGATCCACCCGGAAGCAATGCGGCTGGTGTCGGCCAACCTGGACCGGATCGACGCCGAGATGCGCCGCAGCCCCGAGGCGTCGCGGATCTTCCTGCGGCTGATGCTGGACCATGGCAACCCGGAGCGCGCTCTGCGCCGGATGAACGAGTTGGGCGTGCTGGCGGCCTTTGTGCCTGAGTTCGAACCCATCGTCGCGATGATGCAGTTCAACTTCTACCACGCCTACACGGTGGACGAGCACACGATCCAGTGCATCCGCGTACTTGCACAAATCGAACATGGCGAACTGATCGAGGAACTGCCGGTCGCCTCTCGCATCCTGGAAAAGGGCGTCGATCGCAAGGTGCTCTACCTCGCCGTCTTTCTGCACGATTTCGGCAAGGGTCGAACCGAGGATCACTCGATTTTGGGCGCACGGATCGCGCGGCCCGTGTGCCAGCGGCTGGGCTTGACCCCGGAAGAGACCGAGACCGTCGAATGGCTGGTACGCTCGCACCTGGTGATGTCGGACATGGCGCAGAAGCGCGACATCTCCGATCCGCGCACGGTCCGAGACTTTGCCAAGACGGTGAAGACCCGCAAGCGGCTGGACCTGCTGACGGTGCTGACGGTCTGCGACATCCGCGGCGTCGGACCGAACACCTGGAACAACTGGAAGGCACAACTGCTGCGTTCCCTGCATCGCCAGACGGCGGATGCGTTGGAAAACGGGCTGGAGGATCTGAACCGCGACAACATCGGCGAAGAGGCGCAGAAATCCTTGCGAGAGGCCCTGCCCGAGTGGAACGAAGACGCGCTCGAAGCCGAGATCGAGCGGCATTATTCGCCCTACTGGCAGGGGTTGCCAACCGATGCCCACGTGGTCTTTGCCCGGCTTCTGAGCGACCTGCCCAACGACGAGATCCGCATCGACCTGACCCCGGATATCGAGCGTGACGCCACGCGCGCCTGTTTTGCGCTGGCTGACCATCCCGGGATCTTCTCACGGCTTGCCGGGGCGTTGGCGTTGGTTGGCGCAAACGTCGTGGACGCGCGCACTTATACCTCGAAAGATGGATACGCCACGGCCATCTTCTGGATCCAGGATGGCGACGGCGCCCCCTTCGAGGCCAACCGCCTGCCCCGACTGAGCCAGATGATCCACAAGACCCTGAAGGGGGAGGTAATCCCCCGCGATGCCCTGCAGAAACGCGACAAGCAGAAAAAGCGCGAACGCGATTTCCGGTTCCCGACTTCGGTGCATTTCGACAACGACGGGTCCGAGATCTACACCCTGATCGAGGTCGATACCCGTGACCGGCCCGGCCTGCTGTACGACCTGACCCGGACGCTGGCCAACGCGCATATCTACATCGCCTCGGCCGTGATCGCGACCTATGGCGCGCAGGTGGTCGATACCTTTTATGTGAAGGACATGTTCGGTTTGAAGATCTTCTCGGAATCAAAACGACGCGCCCTTGAGAAGAGGCTGATCAAGGCCATCGAGGACGGTGCGGAGAGGGCCAGAACCGAATGAAACCGATCCGCCTCGTGGCGGGCTTCCTGACGGTGGGGTTCTGGACGCTGATGTCCCGGATCCTTGGCTTTGTCCGTGATATCGTCTTTGCTGCCAAGCTTGGCGACGGCCCGGTGGCCGAAGCTTTCCTTATCGCCTTCAGCCTGCCCAACATGTTCCGCCGGTTCTTCGCGGAGGGCGCCTTCAACATGGCCTTCGTGCCAATGTTCTCCAAGAAGCTTGAGGCAGACGACGACCCCAAGGGCTTTGCCAACGATGCCTTTGGCGGGTTGGCGTCCATCCTGATCGTGTTCACCCTGCTGGCCCAGGTGGCAATGCCCTGGCTGGTGCTGGCAATGGCATCTGGCTTTGCCGCCGACGAGCGGTTTCAGCTGGCGACCGATTTCGGACGCATCGCCTTTCCCTATATCCTGTTCATCTCACTCGCGGCCCTGCTGTCCGGGGTGCTGAACGCGACGGGCCGTTTTGTGGCCGCCGCCGCCGCACCGGTCCTGCTGAACGTCATCCTGATCGGGGCGATGGTTGCAGCCGAGCTCACCGGTGGCGACTTTGGCACATACCTTGTCTGGGCGGTTCCGGTGGCGGGTGTGGTCCAGTTGGCCTTCGTCTGGAAGGCCGCGGCCCGGGCCGGGTTCCGGCTGACGCTGCAGATGCCCCGGATGACGCCGGACATGAAACGCCTGGCATGGATCGCCGCGCCGGCCATGCTGGCAGGCGGGGTGGTGCAGATCAACCTGCTGGTTGGACGCCAGGTTGCCAGCTATTTCGACGGAGCGATCCAGTACCTGAACCTCGCCGACAGGCTGTACCAATTGCCCCTGGGGGTCGTGGCGATTGCCATCGGCGTCGTGCTTTTGCCGGACCTGTCGCGTCGACTGGCGGCCGAGGATACCGACGGCGGTCGGAATGCGCTGAACCGGGCGGCCGAGTTTGCCCTGCTGCTGACCCTTCCGGCGGCGGTCGCGCTGATCCTGATTGCCGACCCCATCGTGTCGGTGCTGTATCAACGTGGCGCCTTCGGGGCCGACGCAGCGGCCCGAACGGCGGTCGTCACCGGGATCTATGGCGCCGGTTTGCCCGCTTTTGTGCTTCAGAAGGTTCTGCAACCGGTGTTCTTTGCCCGCCATGACACCAAAACACCGTTCCATTACGCGCTGGTCGCGATGGTGATCAATGCCGCCATTGCTGTCGGCGTCTCCCCGATCATCGGGTTCTATGCGGCGGCCTGGGCCACGACCCTGGCGGCCTGGGCAATGGTCATCCTGTTGTGGCGCGGATCGCGACAGATGGGCGAAGCCACGCGGCTTGACGCGCGGCTCAAGCGGCGCACGTTGTTGGTCCTGCTGTCTTGCGGCGTGATGGGGGTCTGCCTGTTGGGTACAGAGTATCTGCTTGGCGAATTGCTCTACACCGACGGCCTACGATATCTGGCGTTGCTGGTGCTGGTCGGGGTCGGGATTGCCAGCTATTTCGGCACCGCACAGCTGATCGGGGCGACCAGTTTCGGTGACATCCGCCGTTCGATGCGGCGCGGTGCCTGACGTCGAAAGCCAAGCGATTTTCAGGGAAATCGAGCCTCCGGCGGGGATCTATCGGAACGGAAGAAACGAAACAGCGAGCTTGCCGCCCCCGGATCAGCGCTGGCGCAGGTTGTTCAGGATGATGGCCCAGCCGCCGGGGCGCAGGACACCCGACAGGAGGAACCCGGTGGCAAAGCCGGCCAGTTCGGCGACCCAATCCTTGTTCGCGCCGAACAGCAACCCGAACAGCAGTTGGATACCCATCAGGAAACCGATCAGCCGGAAGGCCTGAAACTGGTTTTCACCGGTCCGCCCGTACCCCACCCACAGGATGAAAGTGAAAGCCCCGATCAGCCCGTAGGCGCCCGTGTAGCCGCCAAACAGAGGCTGGCGGGTGTCGAGCACAAGGCCATAGGCCAGCGCGCCCACGATACCCGAGCCAACAAAGACCACCACAACCGCCAGTTGCGAGAAGGTTTCGCCAACCATCTTGCCGAGCGCCAGAACGAACACACTGACCATCACCATGTGGGTGAAGCTGCCGTGCACGAAGAGGTAGGTGACGAAGCGTTGCAGGTGTTCCAGCGGCCAACGGCCCGTTTCCATCATCCAGCGAAAGATTTCGCTGGAAAATGCATAGTCCTGGATCGCGAAGATCCGCCAGTCCTCGCCACCACGGGTGCCGCCAATGAACCCCGAACGCGACAGGTGAAACAGCAGTTCAACCCCGAAGATGATGGCAACCAGTGCCACGACCACGGGGGGAATCGCGTTGAACGGGCTGTCGTTGTGTCGCTGCTGCATCCCTGCCTCCGGTTGACGTCAATTGCACGCATGGGTAAGCGAGCGCAGCCCGAAGATCCAGCCGGAGTCATCCCATGTCCGATCAATCCACGTTCACGCCGCGAGTTTTTTCCGGGATCAAGCCGTCCGGGGGGCTGACGCTTGGCAATTATCTGGGTGCCATCAAGCGGTTCGTGGACTGGCAGGACGCCGGCACTCACGAGACGATCTATTGCGTCGTCGACCTGCATGCGATCACCGTCTGGCAGGATCCAGCGGAACTCCATGCCGCGACGCGGGAGGTTGCGGCAGGCTTCATCGCGTCCGGCATCGACCCGATGAAATCCGTCCTGTTCAATCAGAGCCAGGTCTCGGCCCATACCGAGCTGGGGTGGATCTTCAGCTGTGTGGCCCGCGTCGGCTGGATGAACCGCATGACGCAGTTCAAGGACAAGGCCGGCACAAACGCCGAGAAGGTCAGCCTTGGCCTGTATGCCTATCCGGCGCTCATGGCCTCGGACATCCTGCTTTACCACGCCACCCACGTCCCGGTGGGCGAGGATCAGAAACAGCACGTGGAGCTGACCCGCGATATCGCGCAGAAGTTCAACCACGACTACAAGGTCGATTTCTTTCCGGAGACGAAGCCGGTGATCGAGGGGCCCGCGACCCGGGTGATGAACCTGCGGGACGGCACCAAGAAGATGTCGAAATCCGGCGAGAGCGACATGGAACGCATCAACATGACCGACGATGCCGACACTATTTCCAAGAAATTCAAGAAAGCCCGGACCGATCCGGAACCGCTGCCTGAAACACTGGAAGGACTGGCGGGGCGACCGGAAGCAAAGAACCTTGTCGATATCTATGCCGGTCTGTCGGGGATGACGGACGAGCAGGTAATCACCGAATATGCCGGGGCGGGCTGGGGCCGGTTCAAGCCGGCTCTGGCTGACCTGGCGGTGGACAGGCTCGCCCCGATCTCGACCGAGATGGCCCGGTTGATGGCCGATCCGGCAGAGATCGACCGGATCCTGGCCCATGGAGCCGATCAGGCCAGGGTGCTGGCCGACCCGATCCTGAAAAAGACCTACGAGATTGTGGGGTTGGTCGGACGCTGACCGGACTGCGCGCCCGGGGGCAAGCCCTCCCGGTCGCCGACCCTTGCCAGAGGGCGTGTCCCGCGCTGTCCGTACGGGAACCGATGCCGCACCCGGCGGGGCTGGACCCTGCCCTATGACGCTCCTAGGCTGCGCCGCGCTAAAATGGAGGGCCTCATGGCTGTCGGAACGAACATTCGCACATTTTTTGACGGAACCTGGCACGAGGGCGATGTGCCCGTCATGCGTGCGGCGGACCACGGGTCTTGGCTCGGCTCGACCGTGTTTGACGGCGCGCGGTATTTCGAGGGCGTCGCACCGGATCTTGGGGCCCATTGTGCCCGCGTGAACCGTTCTGCCAAGGCCTTGCTGATCACCCCGACGATCTCGGCTGACGACATGGTCGAGATCGTGCGCGAAGGACTGGCGACGTATTCACCGGCGCAGGCAGTCTATATCCGCCCCATGTACTGGGCGCTGGACGGTGGCCCGTCCGGCGTATTGCCCAAGGAGGGCGCAACCGGCTTTGCCATCTGTCTGGAGCAGATTCCGATGGCGCCCGCCGGCACGACCACGACCCTCACCCGGACCCGGTTCCGGCGGCCGACGCTGGATTCTTCGGTGTGCAATGCCAAGGCAGGATGCCTTTATCCCAACAACGGGCGCATGCTGGCCGAGGCCCATGCGAAGGGGTTTGCCAACGCCCTGGTGGCCGATGCCATGGGCAATGTCGCCGAAACCGCCACAGCCAACGCCTTCATGGTCAAGGACGGCGTGATCTTCACGCCCATTGCCAATGGCACGTTCCTCGCCGGAATCACGCGCAGTCGACATATCGCCAACCTGAGGGCCGACGGGTTCGAGGTGGTCGAGAAGGTTCTGACATTCTCCGAGTTCGACGAGGCCGACGAGGTGTTCCTGTCCGGAAACATGACCAAGGTGACACCGGTCACGGCGTTCGACGATGTGACCTATCAGGAGGGCCCGGTCACGCGCCGGGTTCGGGAACTCTATTGGGACTGGGCCTTGTCCGCGGATTGAGCCCCACGCGCCCGCCGCTGCCAGCGGCGGACACAAGTGACGCTTGGGAACACTCAGGCCTTGCGGGCGCTGGTTTGGCTTGTCGACCGCGCCCGGACGACATCTTGAGCGGCAAGCGTTCGCCCGCGCGACTTTCCGGGCGCGCGCTTTCGCTTGCCCTTGGTGGAATGCGCAGGCAGATTGTGCGGGCAACGCTCGGTGCCCGCGACGGAGGAGGCCCCACAGATGCGCAAGTTTCTTGTCGTACTCGATGACAGCCGCGAATGCCTGAACGCCATGCGGTTCGCCGCAATGCGTGCATCCAACACAGGCGGTGGCGTGGAGATCCTGTCGATCATCCCGCCCGATGAATTCCAGCACTGGATCGGTGTGGGGGATATCATGCGGGCAGAGGCGCGCGAACGGATCGAAGTGCATTTCGAGGTGTTTGCCAAGTGGATGCGCGACCGTCAGGGCGTCGACCCACACCTGGTGATCCGCGAAGGCGAACCAGTTCCGGAAATAATGGCACAGGTCCACGATGACCCGGATATCGGAGTGCTGGTGCTGGGCGCCGGCACTGGAAAGGGCGGTCCCGGCCCGCTGGTAACGCAGTTGACCCGGAACTCCGGCACCCTACCGATCCCGATCACCATCGTGCCGGGTGGCCTGACCAAGGAACAGCTCGAAACCGTCACCTAGCCGGGCGCGTCACGGCCCAGGCGGCGCACCGTTCCGGCGTGACAGTGCGTGCGGCTGACCAATCGAGCGGAAATATCAGGGTTCACACCCAGATTAGAATCATTCCAGTCCGTTGACACATCGGGCCCTCGGGCGCATATACACACGGATCGCTCAGGAAAGGGTGCCCCATGTTCATTCAGACCGAATCCACGCCGAACCCGGCCACATTGAAGTTTCTGCCCGGCCAGACCGTGCTCGAAGCCGGCACCGCGGACTTTCCAAGTGCCGATACCGCCGA
This sequence comes from uncultured Tropicimonas sp., assembly GCA_947495685.1. GTDB lineage: Bacteria > Pseudomonadota > Alphaproteobacteria > Rhodobacterales > Rhodobacteraceae > Tropicimonas. Next base: position 64,952 of record CANLZY010000001.1, on the reverse strand, counting down.
AAAATCCCCTTTGGCCACCCGCGTCTTTGCCATCGACGGCGTGACGGCCGTGTTCTTTGGAAACGACTTCGTGACCGTGACCAAGAGCGATGCGGTGGAATGGGAGCATGTGAAGCCTGCGATTCTCGGCGCGATCATGGAACACTTCCAGTCCGGCCAACCGGTGATTTCCGACGGCAGCGGCCCGACTGCGGGCGGTCACGCGGATCACGACGGCGAAGATTCCGATATCGTGAACCAGATCAAGGAATTGCTCGACACCCGTGTGCGCCCCGCCGTGGCACAGGACGGTGGCGACATCACCTTTCATGGCTTTGACCGTGGCGTCGTTTACCTGCACATGCAGGGTGCCTGCGCGGGGTGCCCCTCCTCGACACTGACGCTGAAAATGGGCATCGAGAACCTGCTGCGGCACTACATCCCCGAGGTGCTGGAGGTCCGGCCCGTTGCGGTCTGACCCGACCCTCCTGGCTTTCGACACATCGGCCGCGCATTGCGCGGCCGCTTTGCTGTCAAGCGGCACAGTGTTCGGCGACAGGACCATCGACATGGCGCGGGGACAAGCCGAAGCGCTGATGCCCCTGCTGGAACAGACACTCGTCATCAGGGGCCTTGACTGGTCGGACCTTGACGCCATCGCAGTTGGGATCGGCCCCGGAAATTTCACCGGTATCCGCATCTCCGTGTCGGCGGCGCGCGGGCTTGCCTTGGCGCTTGGCATCCCGGCGATCGGGGTGTCGATGTTCGAGGTCATGGCCTATGGGAACACGAGCACGGACTTGCTCGTGAGCCTGCCCGCCCCCCGCGACCGGGCCTATTTGCAACCCTTCAGTCAGGGTCGTGCGACGGGCCAGGCCGTGTTGGTGGACCCGTTCGCGCCCCAGGATGGGACGGAGCATGTGAAGGGAGCTCGAGTCACCGGGTACCTGGCCGACATGATCGCCGGGCAACGCACTGTCTTGGCCGAGCCCACCAACCTCGGGAACATCCCGGAACGGATCGCCCATATCGCCAAACGGCGCCTTGTCGACGAGCGCGAAACACCGGACCGCCCGGCCCCGCTGTACGTTCGATCAGCCGATGCGGCCCCGCCCTCCGATCCGCCCCCGGTGATCCTGCCATGACTGCCAGCCGCCTAGCTGCCCTGCATGCGCAGTGTTTCGAGACCCCGCGCCCGTGGTCGGAAGCCGAAATCGAGGCGGTGCTGACGGCGCCCGAAACGTTCCTGTGCGAGAGGACCGATGGCTTTGCCTTGGGACGGGTGATCTTTGACGAGGCCGAATTGCTGACCCTTGCGGTTGCGCCATCGGCGCGTCGCCGGGGCCTTGGCCGCCGGCTGCTGGACGAGTTTGCCGACTCGGCCGTCCTCCGCGGCGCCACCACCGCGTTTCTGGAAGTCAGCGTGGAGAATACCGCGGCGCTTGGCCTGTATCGGGCCGCCGGATACTCTCAGACCGGATGGCGCAAGGGATACTTTCGGACACCGACGGGACACCGGATTGATGCGCTTGTTCTTGGCCGCGACCTGAGCAGTTGCACGCCTCCCGGCACCTGACCGACACACCGTGCCGGACTGTCGGTGAATTGCCGCAACGGCAATTTGCCAATTGCAGCATCCGGCACCGGTAACCGTGGGGGAAGCCAACCACCGGCAGCAACAGAATGTCCAAGGGTCGCGGGTCAACCGGGCCAAAAAGCCAAAAAACCGGTTGACCACCCTGATAGGCTGCGGCCTTATTCAACCGTGATCCGGAAAGAGATCTGTTCGCTTTCACGGTTCGGGCTGCGAGGCCCGACGCCCTACCAAACCCAACCGGGAGACTATTCATGACCTTCATGCGGAGCATTCTTGGCGCAGCTGCCACCTTGGCGCTGGTTGCCGGTACGGCTGCGGCCGATCCGGCCATCATCTTTGACCTTGGCGGCAAGTTCGACAAGTCGTTCAACGAATCCGCCTATCGCGGTGCCAAGCGTTGGGCCGAGGCCCATGCCGGGACCTTCAAGGAAATCGAGATGCAGTCCGAGGCCCAGCGAGAGCAGGCCCTGCGACGTCTGGCCGAAAGCGGCGCAAACCCCGTCGTGATGACCGGCTTTGCCTTTGGCAACGTACTGAACGAGGTCGCACCGGATTACCCGGACACGTCCTTTGCCATCATCGACATGGTCGTCGACCAGCCCAACGTCCGTTCGGTGGTCTTCTCTGAACATGAAGGCTCCTTCCTTGTCGGCATGCTGGCGGCCAATGCGTCCAAATCCGGCACCGTCGGCTTCATCGGCGGCATGGACATCCCGCTGATCCGCAAGTTTGCCTGTGGCTATGCCCAAGGCGTAAAGGCCGTGAACCCGGACGCCAAAATCGTCTCCAACATGACCGGCACCACCCCGGCCGCCTGGAATGATCCGGTCAAGGGTTCCGAACTGACCAAGGCCCAGATCAGCCAGGGCGCTGACGTGGTCTTTGCGGCCGCTGGCGGCACTGGTGTTGGCGTCCTGCAGGCGGCTGCCGATGGCGGTATCCTGTCGATCGGCGTCGATTCCAACCAGAACCACCTGCATGCCGGCATGGTCCTGACCTCGATGGTCAAGCGGGTGGACAACGCTGTCGAAAAGGCATTCACCGACGGCCCCGGCTTCGAGACCGGTGTCATGGTGATGGGCGTTGGCAACGGCGGCGTCGGCTTTGCCATGGACGAAAACAACGGTCCGATCGTCGATGCGAACTGGAAAATGGCCGCCGACGAGGCCGCTGAAAAGATCGCCTCGGGCGAACTGGTCGTGCATGACTACATGGCCGACAACGTCTGCCCCGCACTGCAGTTCTGATCCACTGACGGATCGTTCCAAATGACAAGGAAGGGCCGCGTAGCGTGACGCCACGCGGCCCTTCGCGACTTACAGGGGACTTCGATGAAAGACATGGCCGGAACCGCTGACCAACCGTCCGGCGCACCGCCGAACGCCCCTGCCGCCATCGAACTGCGCGGCATTTCCAAGGCTTTTGGCCCCGTTCAGGCCAACAAGGACATCACGCTGAAGGTCGCCAAGGGCGCCATTCACGGGATCATCGGCGAAAACGGCGCCGGCAAATCGACGCTGATGTCTATCCTGTACGGTTTTTACAAGGCCGACAGCGGTGAGATCCTGATCAATGGCCAGCCAACCGAGATCCCCGACAGCCAGGCCGCGATTGCCGCCGGCATCGGCATGGTCTTTCAGCATTTCAAGTTGGTCGAGAACTTTTCGGTGCTGGAAAACGTGGTGCTGGGGGCCGAAGACGGCGCCCTGCTGAAGCCATCGCTGTCCAAGGCCCGCAAGCAGCTGACCCAGATTGCCGAAGAATACGAGATGAACGTCGATCCCGACGCCCTGATCGAAGATATCGGGGTCGGCATGCAACAGCGGGTGGAGATCCTGAAATCTCTCTACCGCCATGCGGACATCCTGATCCTCGACGAGCCGACAGGCGTTCTGACCCCGGCAGAGGCCGACCACCTGTTCCGTATCCTGCGTGGACTGCGCGACGAGGGAAAGACGATCATCCTGATCACCCACAAGCTGCGCGAGATCATGGAAGTGACCGACACGGTCTCGGTGATGCGACGCGGCGAGATGACGGCCACGGTGAAGACCGCCGAAACCTCGCCCGAGCAGCTGGCCGAGTTGATGGTGGGCCGCAAGGTCCTGCTGCGCGTGGACAAGAAACCCGCACACCCCGGCGCAACGGTCCTCAAGGTCGAAGACCTGCGGGTTGTGGACGAAGACAAGGTCGAGCGGCTGCGTGGCATCTCTTTCGAGGTGCGCGCGGGCGAAATCCTCGGTATCGCCGGGGTCGCTGGCAACGGCCAGTCCGAAGTGTTGCAGGTGCTTGGCGGAATCACCACGGCCACCGGCTCTGTGCAGATCAACGGCAACGAGATCGACCTGACCGGCAAGCATTCCGACGGGCGGTCCCGCCGCGAGCGGGGCATCGCCCATGTGCCGGAGGATCGGCAACGTCAGGGGCTGATCATGGATTTCGCAGCCTGGGAAAACATGGCGTTCGGCTATCAGTGGGATCCCGACTACAACCACGGTCTGCTGATGGACAACGCGGGGCTCAAGCGCGAGACCGAGGGCAAGATGGAACGCTTTGACGTGCGCCCCCCCCACGGCCACCTGGCAGCCAAGAACTTCTCGGGCGGGAACCAGCAAAAGATCGTGCTGGCGCGAGAAATCGAGCGAAACCCGGATCTGCTGCTGGTCGGGCAGCCGACCCGCGGCGTCGACATCGGCGCCATCGAATTCATCCACCAGCGCATCATCGAGCTGCGCGATGCAGGAAAGGCGATCCTGCTGGTCTCGGTCGAACTGGAAGAAATCATGGGGATGTCGGACCGGATCGCCGTCATGTTCGACGGACGGATCATGGGCGAACGCCTGCCGGCGGAAACCAACGAAGGTGAACTCGGCCTGCTGATGGCCGGCATCACGAACGACAGCGGCGCGAACGAGGGAGCAGCCTGATGGATGTGATGCCAAAATGGGCCGATGTGGTCCTTGTGCCGGTGATTTCGCTGATCCTTGCGATGGTGATTTCGGCGCTGGTGATCCTGGCGATCGGCGAAGACCCCTGGGCGGCGCTCAAGCTGATGGTGCAGGGATCGCTCGGCTCCACCTATGGCTGGGGTTACACGCTCTACTACGCCACGAACTTCGTCTTTACCGGACTGGCGGTGTCGATCGCCTTCCATGCATCGATGTTCAACATCGGCGGCGAAGGGCAGGCAACGCTGGGTGGCCTTGGCGTGGCGCTTGTCTGCCTCGCCGTGCCGTGGCCGCACTGGGCGCTGGCCCTGCCGGCCGCCATGGTCGGTGGCATGGTGTTCGGCGCCGCCTGGGCAGCGATTCCGGCCTATCTGGCCGCCAAGCGCGGCAGCCATATCGTGATCACGACGATCATGTTCAACTTCATCGGCGCGGCCGTGCTGAACTACATGCTGGTCAACGTGTTGCGCCCGACCGGGTCGATGGACCCGGCGACGGCCAAGTTCCCGCCCGGAACCAACCTGCCAACGCTGCACGAAATGCTTGCCCCGTTCGGCATCAGCTTTTCCAAATCAGCTCCCGCCAACATCAGTTTCCTGATCGCGCTGCTGGCCTGTTTCCTGCTGTGGCTGCTGATCTGGCGCACCCGCTTCGGGTTTGAACTGCGGGCGTTCGGCAAATCCGAATCCGGTGCCATCTATGCCGGCATTCGCCCCACAAAGATCATCATGGGCTCCATGCTGATCTCGGGCGCGTTGGCCGGATTGATGGCAATCAACACCGTTCAGGGCGAGGCTGAACGGCTGGTGCTCAACTCGGTCGAGGGCGCGGGCTTCATCGGCATCGCCGTTGCGCTGATGGGCAGATCCCACCCGCTGGGTGTGCTGATCGCGGCAATCCTGTTCGGATTTCTCTATCAGGGGGGCGCTGAACTGGCGCTCTGGACGACGATCCCGCGCGAGTTGATCGTGGTGATCCAGGGATTGGTGATTCTGTTCACCGGGGCCTTGGACAACATGGTCCGGATGCCCGTCGAGAAAGTCTTCCTGCGGCTGCGCCGCTCCAACAACGGCGCGGGGGAGTAAGACATGGATTTCTCGACCCTCATCCAGATCCTCGACTCGACCCTACGCCTTGCCACGCCGTTGTTGCTGGCCTGCCTTGCGGGCCTGTTCTCGGAACGCTCGGGCATCTTTGACATCGGGTTGGAAGCCAAGATGCTGGTGGCTGCGTTCTTTTCGGCCGCCTTTGCCTATTCCACCGGGTCTGTCTGGATCGGATTGCTGGCCGGTATCGCCGCCTCGATGGTCTTTGCATTGATCCACGGAGTTGCGTCGATCACCTTCCGGGGCAACCAGCTGATCTCTGGCGTGGCGCTGAACTTTCTGGCCTCGGGCATGACAGTACTTGTCGCGCAAAGCTGGTTCCAGCAGGGCGGCCGCACGCCCTCGCTCATTGGTGGCGCCCGGTTCGAGCCGATCACCCTGCCCTTCGCCGATGCCGTGCGCGACGTTCCATTCCTTGGCCCGCTCTATTCGGACCTTCTCTCGGGGCATTCGATTCTGGTCTACGTTGCGCTGTTGGCCGTGCCCGCCACATGGTGGGTGCTCTACCGGACCCGGTTTGGCCTGCGCCTGCGCGCGGTGGGTGAAAACCCTGCGGCGGTCGACACCGCGGGGGTCTCGGTCATCGGATTGCGCTTTGCTGCCATCGGCATCGCGGGGCTGCTTTGCGGTATCGCGGGTGCCTATCTGGCCACCGGTCTTCAGGCTGGCTTCGTCAAGGACATGACTGCGGGCCGTGGCTATATCGCCCTTGCGGCACTGATCTTTGCCAAGTGGCGTCCCTGGTACGCGCTTGGGGCCTGCCTGTTGTTCGGTCTGTTGCAGGCTCTGTCCCTGCGGACCGACGTGGTCGATGCGATCTTTCCCTTCAAGATGCCGGTGCAACTGCTCGACAGCTTGCCCTACATCCTGACCGTGGTGATCCTGGCCGGGTTCGTCGGCAAGGCGATCCCACCGCGCGCAGGTGGGACGCCCTATGTGAAGGAACGATAGGGCCACAGCCTGTTTCGACCTGACGATCTGCGGCAACTCGGCGAATTGAATCGCCGGGCTGCCGCAATGATGCGCCTGGACCTTGGTCCCGATTCCATTTTCGACATGCCTGCGCGATGTCCCGAACCGCCCCGATGAGCTAGGGTGTGGCATTCACATCAAAGGACGACAGTCATGATCGGATTTGAAATGAGCGCTTTCGGCTCCAACGGCTTCAAGCGCAAGAGCAGCGCATGGACCGAAGGAAGCATGACCTCGCTGAAATTCGCGGCCTCCCTGCCCAAGGTGAACCCGTCATTTTCGGGCGGTGGCAATCGCAGCATGATCAGCCAGGTCGAGGCGAGTTTCGGCCGGATCCGAGCGACGCTCCTCAGCGAAGTCTGTGCCGGAGGTCTGTCCTTCGGATTGGTTCTGACTCGCAATATCAAGCTCAAGTACTACTTCGACGAGTCAAAGTCGGGCGAGCAGACTCAGAGCGAATTCCTCGGCGTGCTTGCCGGGGCCAAGGGATCCATCGGCGATCAGGTCATGATACACCTGTGCCGCACGTTGCAGGACTTCAAGTTGCACAGCCTGATGAAGTCGGGACCGCACTTCGTGACAATCGACGTAGATCTCTGACCACACGGTCCCGACAGGCTCAGACGCAACCCTGACGCCCAAAAGAGCGGCACAAATTGGCCGTCGCAAGACGGGCCCGGACAAGATGTTGCACCCTTGGGATGAGCGTTGCCGCGCTAGCGCTAGCGGACTAAGAGACCGGCATGCAGATCTACCTGCCAATCGCCGAAGTCTCCGTGAATTTGCTTTTCCTTCTTTCGCTTGGAGGAATGGTCGGCATCCTCTCGGGCATGTTCGGTGTTGGCGGCGGTTTCATCCTGACTCCGCTGCTTTTCTTTATCGGCATCCCCCCTTCGGTGGCAGTCGCGACGGGGGCCAACCAGATCATGGCGTCCTCGGTGTCCGGGGTGCTGGCACACCTGCGTCGCAAGACCGTTGACATCCGCATGGGCGTGGTGCTGCAGATCGGTGGCCTGATCGGGGCCGGCGTTGGAATTTTCGTCTTCAACTTTCTGAAGTCCCTGGGGCAGGTCGATCTGCTGATCACGCTCAGCTATGTCATCTTTCTGGGCATTGTCGGCGGCTTGATGTTCTTTGAATCCGTTCGGGCCTTGCGACGCGCCGGACAGCCTGGCGCAAAGCCATCACGCCGCCGCCAGCGGGATTGGGTCCATTCCTGGCCGATCAAACGAAAATTCCGGACCTCGGGTCTGTATATCTCTGTGATCCCGCCGATCCTCGTGGGGCTTGTTGTCGGCGTGATGTCGGCCATCATGGGGGTCGGCGGCGGCTTCATCCTGGTGCCGGCGATGATCTATGTCCTTGGAATGCCCACCAAGGTGGTCGTCGGAACCTCGTTGTTCCAGATCATTCTTGTCACCGCGTTCACGACCCTTCTGCATGCCATCACAAACCACACGGTCGATATGGTGCTCGCCGTCATCCTGCTGGTCGGCGGAGTGGTCGGCGCGCAGATCGGCACCAGCATCGGGCTCCACCTCAAGGCCGAGCAATTGCGCGTGCTGTTGGCCCTGTTGGTATTGCTGGTGTGTTTCAAGCTTGGCCTGGACATGGTGATACCGCCAGTGGACCTCTTTTCCATCGCCGCGGCCAAAGGCGAGGGATGACATGAGCCCCCGACAGATCCCCGCACGCGAAAATGCATCTGTTTCGAGGCGAAGGTCGCTTACGTCGTTGCCCGTGTCAGCACCAGCGCGCTAGAGTCGAAATATGCAAATCTACCTCCCAATCGCCGAAATCTCCGTCAATGCCTTCCTCCTTCTCGGACTGGGTGGTTTGGTCGGGATATTGTCGGGAATGTTCGGGGTTGGCGGTGGCTTTCTGATGACACCGCTGCTGTTTTTCATCGGTATTCCGCCCGCTGTCGCGGTAGCCACCGAGGCCAACCAGATCGTCGCCTCGTCGTTCTCCGGGGTGCTGGCGCATTGGCGCAAGAAAACCGTCGACATCAGGATGGGCGTGGTCCTGCAGATCGGTGGCCTGATCGGCGCTGCCTTTGGCGTTGTGATCTTCAACATCCTGAAGTCCCTCGGCCAGGTCGACCTGCTGATCACGCTCAGCTATGTCACCTTCCTTGGGATCATCGGGTCGCTGATGTTCGTGGAATCGGTGGGGGCGCTGCGGCGCTCGCGCAAGCAGACCAGCCAGCCTCGCCCTGTGCGACGCCAACGCAACTGGGTTCACACCTGGCCGCTCAAGATGCGGTTCCGCACCTCCGGGCTCTATATCTCGGTGATCCCGCCGATCCTTGTCGGAATGGCCGTTGGCGTGCTTGCCGCGATCATGGGCGTTGGCGGCGGCTTCATCATGGTGCCAGCGATGATCTATATCCTCGGGATGCCGACCAAGGTCGTCGTTGGGACGTCCCTGTTCCAGATCATTCTTGTCACGGCCTTCACGACGCTTCTGCATGCCACCACGAACCACACGGTGGACATGGCGCTGGCGGTCCTGCTGCTGATCGGTGGCGTCGTTGGCGCCCAGATCGGCACGCAGATCGGCACCAAGCTCAAGGCCGAGCAACTGCGGGTGTTATTGGCGCTGATGGTTCTGCTTGTCTGCGGCAAGCTGGCCGCGGACCTGCTGCTGCAACCGTCCGAGCTGTATTCACTGGGCACCCCTGGAGGGCATTCCTGATGCGCCTGATCGTCCTTGCGCTTGGCCTGGTGCTGACCGTTGCCTGCCCGGCGCTGGCCCAAAGGGTCGTTGCCGACCTGAGCCAGAGCCGGGTTTCCATCACGGCCAGTTTCTCGGGGTCGCAGATCCTCGTCTTCGGTGCAATCAAGCCGGAGGTCGGCTCGGTCATCAAGGAGACCTATCCGGTGACCGATCCGTTGTCGGTTATCGTCACGGTCTCCGGCCCTCTGGAGCCGGTCAAGGTTCGCAAGAAAAGCCGCGTTGCCGGGATCTGGGTCAATTCCGAATCCGTGGAAATCGATTCCGCGCCGACGCTGTACAAGATCGCGGCGTCCTCGCCGCTGACCGACATCCTGAGCGAGACCGAAGACCTTCGGCATCGAATCTCCATTCCCAAAGCGATACGATCCGTTGGGGAGGCCGGAGAAGTCGAGGATCTCTCTGCATTCACCGAAGCGCTTGTTCGAATTCGCATGGCAAATGGACTGTACGAGTCAACCGGTTACTCCGTCCGATTGTCCGAACAGGCGTTGTTTCGGGCCGACATCGACCTGCCGTCAAACATCGTCGAGGGTGAATACACCACTCGGATCTTTCTGACCCGCAACCAGCAGGTCGTGGCAGAATACGCGCGGGTGCTGGATGTTCGAAAGGTGGGGTTGGAGCGCTGGATCTACAACCTGGCGCAAGAACAGGCACTGCTGTACGGTCTGCTGTCGCTGGCGATTGCTGTGGCGTCTGGCTGGACGGCTTCGGCGCTCTTTCGCTGGGCGCGCGGCTGAGGCCACGACCCGGCCGCCTCAGGACGCCTGGTTCAAGCGATCTTCAAGCACTTCGAAAGGCACTGCCGGATCGTTCTTTGCACACCGGATCACCAGAGACGTCTTCACGCTGGCCACGTTCGCGGCGGAGGTCAGTTTCTCGGTCAGAAAGGACTGGAACGTGGACAGATCCGGCGCGACGCATTTCAGAATGAAGTCTATCTCGCCGTTCAGCATGTGACACTCACGCACCAGCGGCCACTCGCGGCATTTCTGCTCAAACGCTGACAGGTCGGCTTCGGCCTGGCTTGACAGCCCTACCATGGCAAAGACCTGTACCTCGAACCCGAGTTCGCGCGGATCAACGTCGGCGTGATAGCCACGGATGAAGCCGGCTTCTTCCAACGTGCGTACCCGACGCAGGCAGGGAGGTGCCGAAATGCCAACGCGTCGGGCGAGTTCGACATTGGTCATGCGACCATCGGCCTGCAGCTCGGCCAGAATGTGACGGTCGATCGGATCAAGTTTAGAACCCGGCATGACACCCTCCAGAATTTTACGAACAGTAGCCAGACAGGCCGCAAAGCGCAACAATGTTTCACAGATGCGCAACTTTGCGTATACATCACCGAAAATGAGGGGATGTTCAAGCGGGTCTTTCGGATCGGCTCCTGCATCCTTATATCGGACGCGTCCGCCTTTTTCGAAACACTTGCCCCGAGAGCCCGCCAATGTCCAGCACCCGCCATACCAGAGTCCTCATCATCGGTTCCGGCCCAGCCGGGTACACGGCCGCCGTCTATGCCAGCCGCGCCATGCTCGAGCCGGTTCTGGTGCAAGGCATCCAACCGGGTGGACAGCTGACGATCACCACCGAGGTCGAAAACTGGCCCGGAATGACCGAGGTGCAGGGCCCTGACCTGATGGTCCAGATGGAGGCGCACGCCCGCGCCGTCGGCACCGAGATCATCGCCGACCACATCAGCTCGATCGACCTGTCCAAGCGGCCCTTTACCGCCGTGGGGGACACGGGCACCACCTACACCGCAGACGCGGTCATCCTGGCCACCGGCGCACAGGCGAAGTGGATCGGGCTGGAATCGGAAGAGACCTTCAAGGGGTTCGGTGTTTCTGCCTGCGCGACCTGCGATGGGTTCTTTTACCGTGGCAAGGATGTCGTGGTGATCGGCGGCGGCAACACCGCCGTCGAAGAGGCCCTGTTCCTCACCAACTTTGCCAACAAGGTAACCCTGGTGCACCGCCGCGACAGCCTGCGCGCCGAAAAGATCCTGCAGAACCGGTTGTTCAACAACGCCAAGGTCGAGGTGCTGTGGGATCACGCTCCGGAAGAGATCTTTGGCAGCGATGCCCCCAAGAGCGTCGAGGGCCTGCGGGTCCGCAATGTGAAAACCGGCGAGATCTCCGAGATCCCTGCGGCCGGCGTCTTTGTCGCCATCGGTCACGCACCGGCCTCCGAGCTGGTCAAGGATCAACTCGAAATCCATATGGGCGGCTATGTCGTGACCAAGCCGGACTCGACTGCCACCTCGATCCCGGGCGTCTTTGCGGCCGGCGACCTGACCGATCACATCTATCGTCAGGCGGTCACGAGCGCCGGAATGGGGTGCATGGCCGCGCTGGAGGCCGAACGTTTCCTGGCGGAACAGGAATAGAGCGGATGGCGCATGACTTTGCCGCCCAGAAGGCCGAGACGCTCGCGATCTACCAAGACCTCAGCGCCCAGCAGGATCTGCCTGACTTTGCCGACATCGACTACGTGCTCGTTCCGGAGGCGCCCGCAGCGGATTGGAAGCCTTTGGCGGAGGCCCTGGCAGACAATGGTTTCGAAACGGAATACGTGACACCCGACGAGGATGGTGGGTCGCCCTATGTGGTGGCCACCCTCACCGACCAGATCATCTCCGCCGACTCGATCTGGATCGGAGAGGAAGTCGCGACGCGCATCGCATTGCCCTACGGGTTTGTTCCGGACGGCTGGGGTTTCTTCAGCTGATCCGGATCCCGGGCAAAGGGCCGACTGACCGGACACGGGATGCATCGCGGACTGCCATGCCTTCCAGTTCCCGGCATCGTTGGGCGGCACACGGAACGATTTCGCCCGATCCGCCCCGCGTCGGCTGAAATCAGCCAGAAATTTGCGGCCTTTTGGCCGCAAAGGGAATTTGCGGCCGTCGCCGCCTTGAATTTCGCGCCAAACCAAGTCTACAGCCGCACAGCGCAAGCCGGACGGGGAGGCTGGCGTGCCCTTGAATTGAAGCAAGCGATCCGAGAGTCCAAATGTCAATGAACCAACATGCTCCTATCCAGGAGCTTTACGTCTCGCATGAGAGCGCCCAGAAATTGAAGATCGAAGCCGCTGAGCTGCCAAGCTGGGATCTTACCCCGCGTCAGATCTGCGACCTGGAACTGCTGATGAACGGCGGCTTCAGCCCGCTGAAGGGCTTCCTCACCGAAGAGGACTACGACGGCGTCGTCGAGAACATGCGGCTGGCCGACGGGTCGCTGTGGCCGATGCCGATCACGCTGGACGTGTCCGAGAAGTTTGCCGCAAGCATCGAGGTTGATCAGGATATTGCCCTGCGCGACCAGGAAGGTGTGATCCTGGCGATCATGTCGGTGTCCGACAGCTGGACCCCGAACAAGTCGCGCGAGGCCGAAAAGGTCTTTGGTGCCGATGACAGCGCCCACCCTGCGGTCAACTACCTGCACAACCATGCTGGCCCTGTGTACCTCGGTGGCCCGATCACTGGCATCCAGCAGCCCGTGCACTATGACTTCCGCGCCCGCCGCGACACCCCGAACGAGTTGCGCGCCTATTTCCGCAAGCTGGGCTGGCGCAAGGTTGTCGCCTTCCAGACCCGCAACCCGCTGCACCGCGCACACCAGGAACTGACCTTCCGCGCCGCCAAGGAATGCCAGGCCAACCTGCTGATCCACCCCGTCGTCGGCCTGACCAAGCCGGGCGACATCGACCATTTCACCCGCGTTCGTTGCTACGAGGCCGTGCTGGACCAGTATCCGACCTCCACCACAACAATGTCGCTGCTGAACCTCGCCATGCGCATGGCCGGCCCGCGCGAGGCCGTCTGGCATGGCCTGATCCGCAAGAACCACGGTGTAACCCACTTCATCGTTGGCCGCGATCACGCTGGCCCCGGCTCGAACTCGGCCGGCGAAGATTTCTATGGCCCCTACGATGCCCAGGAACTCTTCAAGGAGCACGAGGCGGAAATGGGCATCGAGATGGTGCCGTTCAAACACATGGTCTATGTGCAGGACCGCGCACAGTACGAGCCGGCAGACGAGATCGAAGAGGGCGTGACTGTCCTGAACATCTCGGGCACCGAGCTGCGCCGCCGCCTGTCCGAAGGGCTCGAGATCCCCGAGTGGTTCTCCTTCCCTGACGTGGTCAAGGAACTGCGCCGCACGCGTCCGCCACGGGCCCAGCAGGGCTTTACCGTGTTCTTCACCGGCTTCTCGGGCTCGGGCAAGTCCACCATCGCCAACGCGTTGATGGTCAAGCTTATGGAAATGGGCGGCCGCCCGACAACGCTGCTGGACGGCGATCTGGTGCGCAAGAACCTCAGCAGTGAGTTGGGCTTCTCCAAGGAGCACCGCGACCTGAACATCCGTCGCATCGGCTACGTCGCCTCCGAGATCACCAAGAACGGGGGGATCGCCATCTGTGCGCCGATCGCGCCCTACGCCACCACCCGCCGGGCCGTGCGCGAGGACATCGAGCAATTTGGTGCATTCATCGAAATCCACGTCGCGACGACGATCGAGGAATGCGAAAAGCGCGACCGAAAGGGGCTCTACAAGCTTGCTCGCGAAGGCAAGATCAAGGAGTTCACCGGTATTTCGGACCCGTATGACGTGCCTGAAAAACCGGAGCTGCGCCTGGACACGGACGGTGTCGATGTCGACTACTGCGCCCAGCAGGTTCTTCTGAAGCTCGAGAGCATGGGCCTGATCGGCGCCGCGATCTGAGCAATACGCGGCTCTCACAAGACTCGCTCCGGCAAACATTCGATTGCCGGGCGGGCACGGGAGCCGACGACGACACTTTTCAGCGACGGCGAGACATCGCCGTCGCTGTTTTCGTTTTGTCACCGGGCGGCCTGACACGATCGCCCCCTGTGCCCGGAACGAGGAACCGCAGCAACGGTTCAGAGGGCAGTCCCAACTCCGCCCGCTTGATCCGCACCTCCGCAAGAACGCGGGCCTCCACAGAGGAAATGGTCTCGCCGCCCCGGCACCGGGGCGGCGTCTTCACTTGCCACGACTCGCAGCATCGGGCGAAAAAAGTGGCACCGCCCGACAATACCCAAATGCGGCGACGCCCAGGCCGTACAAATTTGTAAAAATTGAACTCGCGACAACTCCGTCGCCCTCTTGCGTCAACCTGTTGACCCAAGAGGAAAATTTGCGGCTGAGGGCCCCTCCCAAGGATCACCGAGCGCCAAAGATGCGACAAAGAACCCCTTGTAAAAGAAGAAAATTTGATAAAGCGTCCAATCGGTAACGGTTTCGCCGTGGAGGATGAGCGGCGTGACTTCTGCTATCCAAAGGGAGGATAATAATTTGTCACTATTCGTAAAAACCCGGGCGACACTTGTCGGCCTGACACTGACTGTCGCTGCAGCAACAGCAGCCTCGGCCGCAGACATGACGCTTCGGGGCGCCAGCCTGTTCGACAATGACCATGCCTATACCAAGACGCTGGTAAAATTCGGTGAGCTGGTGAACGAGTATTCCGGCCAGGAGATCGAATTCGACCTGCGCCTGAACAGCGAACTTGGCATCGAGCCTGACTACGTGAACTTCCTCACGCAAGGTGTCGCAATCGACTATGCGATCATCGCACCGTCGAACCTGGCCCGGTTTGCACCGTCGCTTCCGCTGATGGACATGCCGTTTGCCTTCCGCGACCTTGATCACTGGAACGCCGTTCTTTCCAGCGACGTGCTCAAGCCGCTTGAGGACGAACTGAAGGACAAGGCCGATCTCGTGATCGTCGGGTATGCCGGCGGCGGGACACGCAACCTGATCTCCAACAAGGCGATCTCGGGCATGGATGAACTCAAGGGCCACAAGATGCGGGTCATGGGTGCGCCTATCCAGGCAAAGGTCTTTGACGCAATCTCTGCCAGCCCCTCGGCCATCGCCTACAGCGAAGTCTACAACGCCATCCAGACTGGTGTCGTCGACGGGCTCGAGAACGAATCTGCCAGCCTGTTGCAGTACAAGTTCTTCGAAGTCGCGCCGCATGTGACGCTGACCAAGCACTCGATCACCGTTCGCCCGATCGTGTTCAGCGGCAAATCCTTCGCCAAGCTGACGCCGGAACTGCAAGCGGCCGTATTGAAAGCGGGCAAGGATGCCGGCGCCTATGGTCGCGAGATCGAATCCCGCGAAGACGGCGAGAAACTGCTTCAGATGAAAGAAGCCGGACAGATCGAGGTGCATGATTTCGATGGCCGCGAAACGCTGCTGGATCTCGTGATCCCGGTTCAGGATGCCTACGCAGAGGAGCTGGGTGCCCAGGATCTTCTGGCCGCCATCCGGGCCAAATAATCTCAGTAAAACGGCAGTCCCGGGCCAACACCATGGCCCGGGACCTTTCTCATTCCCACGAAATGGCAAAAGATGAAAACGATCGGGCGGGCTCTCGAGCTCTTCAGTAATGTGCTTCGGGTCACGATTGGCTGTCTTGTCGGCCTGCTGACTGTCCCTGTCGGTATGCAGGTGATCGCTCGCTATACCGGGATCATTCCGGTCTACCTTTGGACCGAGGAACTGGCGACGTTCATCTTCGTCTGGATCGTCATGCTCGGGTCGATACTCGCGGTGTGGGATCGGACGCACTTCGACGTTCACGTCATGCCCGAAGCCACGTCACCGTTCGGGCGATTGCTTCAGCAGGGGTTCGTCAATGTCATGATCGCGGTCTTCGCCCTGCTGTTTTGCTGGTATGGCATTGGCTACCTCGAATTCGGATCGATCCAGAATTCTGTCATGCTGCGCATGAACATGGCCTTTACCTATGTCACCGTACCGTTGGCCGGCCTGGGTTGGGCGGTTTTCTCGATCTATCACCTCATCGAAGAGATCCAGATCTATCTGGATAGCCGCAAGGTCTCCCAATGATCGTCTCTACAGCTTCTGCCTGCGCCCTACTTGTTGGTGGCTTCATCTTTCTGGTCGCCATGCGGGTCCCCGTGGCCTTCTCGCTTGGAATCGCGACCATCCCCGTCGTGATGATGGACCTGCGGCTCACGCCCTTCCTCATCATGGACCGGATGTTCCAGTCCTATAACTCCTTCATCCTGCTGGCGGTGCCCTTCTTCCTGCTGGCGGCAAACCTGATGAACTCCGGCAAGATAACCGACAAGCTGATCGAGCTAGCGCGGGTTTTGACCGGGTGGTTGCCCGGTGGTCTGGGGCACGTGAACGTCGCGGTGTCGATGCTCTTTGCCGGTATCTCGGGCTCATCGACAGCGGACGCAGCCGGTTGTGGCAAGATCCTGATCCCGGCGATGACAAAGCAGGGGTACGACGCCCGCTTTGCCGTCGCAATCACGGCCTGCTCTTCTGTGATGGGCGTCATCATCCCCCCCAGCATCCTGATGATCGTCTGGGGCGGCGTCATGTCGATTTCGGTCGGCGCGCTGTTTCTGGCGGGTGCTATACCGGGGTTCCTGATTGCCTTTGCCCTGATGGCCACGGTCTATGGCTATGCCAAGGTCTATGATTACCCCACCGCCGGTCGTCCCACGTTGTGCGAGTTCTGGGCGGCCTTCAAGGGGGCCGGACTGGCCTTGCTGACGCCGGTGTTCGTCATCGGTGGCATCGTCGGCGGTATCGTCACCCCGACCGAAAGCGCGATCATCGCCGCCGGGTATTCGCTGATCCTGGGCATGTTCGTCTATCGCACGATCAGTGTGAAAGACCTCGGACACGTCCTGTACGACACTGGCCGATTTGCCTCCATTTCGCTGTTCGCAATCGGGACTGCATCGGTTTTCGGTTGGATCCTTGCATTCTATGACGTGCCGCGCCTGATCGTGGACGCAATGACCAGCCTGAATGTCGGCCCCTTCGCGACAGCCTTGATGATCGCGTCGCTGTTCCTGTTCTTTGGCCTGTTCATCGATGCGATCCCGACAATCATCATCCTCGGAACAGTGCTCTATCCGGTTGCCCAGGCAGCAGACATCCACCCCATCGTGTTTGCAATCATCGGCATCGTTTCCCTGGCCTTTGGCCTGGTGACCCCGCCCTACGGCCTGTGCCTGTTGATCTCGGCGGCCATCGGGGGGCTGAACGTGGTGCAGGTCTTGCGGGATGTGGCGATCATTCTGGTGCCGATGCTGGCAATCCTGCTGCTGATCATCCTGTTCCCGGAAATCGCGCTGTGGTTGCCGCGTCTCCTGATGCCAAAATCGGTCCTGTAGGAGACTATTGGCATCCGGCCCTCCGGGTCGTGCGCCTCCTCCAACACATCTCGTAGCGAAATGGCCCGGGCAGGGAAACTGCCCGGGCCATGTGCGTTTCTCGCTGCCGGACTCCGGTGACCACGCCGACGATCGGTGCGTGGCCTCAAGTATGGAGAACCACACCTGGTCCGCTTTCTGCCCCGCAGGCCGCGATGGGGTGTTCTGCAAACTGGCCCCCCGCCTTGAAATGCACGAAGTCGTTCCCGTGCCAGTACCACCGGCGAACATGTCGAGCTGGACCGCCACAACGACAGTGCCCGGTCGGCCGATTGATCCTTGCCGATCTGCAGCCGGTGTCGACATGATCCGAAATCGATGTTGGACTTTTGTCGGAAACGACGTCCTTCCAGCCGCCTCAGCCGGCATCGCATCCCGAAATGGTGAGGGGCCGTCCCCTCGCGGTCTGGACCTTTGCGGTCGGGGCAATGCCCGTCGATATCAAGGCGGTCGTCATCTGGTTGTCCCGAAATCCGGTTCGATTCTGTCAGTTGATTGAAATTCGCAAAGACCAGCAGCCGGCTTGCAAACCGGCACAGTGCCGTTCCGGCTCCGCGTCACTGCTCGCCACGAAATTGACAGTTTGCACGCAGCCCTGCCTCGGACTTACCAATATGACTGCTGGAATTTCGCCATTTTGCGCGTGCAGACTCCACTCAAATCAGTTTTCATTAATGAGTGGGACGGTTCATGGCGCGGAAAGGTCATTCGAGTTTCTGGACAACCGGAATCTGGGTCATGGTGCGGTACCTGGCGCTGCCAATCATGATTTTGGCCGCGATCTATACATTGGGCGGACCAACCCAACGCGCAAAGATCCACGGACGGATCGCGGCAATCGGCACCCCTGTTCAGGAACGGATGGCCGATCTGGTGGGCAGGTCTGAGTTTTTAAGTACGCGCATTCACTTGAAGGAACCGGAAATCGCCGCAAACACCTCGATTGTCCGCCTGTCCGACCTGCCGGTGGCAGCGATCGTGCCGGTGGTGAACCTGAACGACCTTCCAGAAATCGAGGGAACGACGCGGGTCCACCTTCGGGATCTGCCGCCCCCGATCGAGGACACCGTGGTTTTCCTCAAAACACTTCCGCCGCCGGTTCTCGCTGTGCCAAAATCCATCCGGCCACGCCTGCGCCCGGACAGCGTTCCTGCGTCGGAGACTTGACTTGAATAGCAGGGGCACCGGGCCCCTGCGCCACAATCAATGTGCGTTGACCGGCGAAAGGTCGTTCTGGCGGGCCAACGTGAAGGCAAGCTCCCGCCCCCGAACCAGCGCCAGCCGCTCGCCAGCCGCGTTGTGCACGGCGTACAGCCCCTCCACGCCATCAACCTCAGCCCGCAGGTCGCCGGGCAATTCACTTGCCGCGATGGGACGAACATAGACGATCGGGCGCCCATCGAGGGTCCCTTCATCGCTCAGTGGCAACTTGTAGTCCATATTTCCCTCCTTACCCGCGATTGATTTGAATTGTCTGAACCACCGTCTCTGGGACCGCGCGGTTCAGATCGACGTGCAGCAATCCATGCTCCATCGTCGCGCCGCACACCTCGACCCCGTCCGCCAGCACGAAACTGCGCTGGAATTGCCGGGCAGCGATTCCACGATAGAGGAACAGCCGATCACCCGAATCGTCGTCTTGCCGGCCACGGATCACCAATTGGCGGTCTTCCACGGTAATGTTCAGGTCAGCCTCAGCAAAACCGGCCACCGCCAGCGTGATCCGATAGCTCTGCTCTCCGGATTGTTCTATATTATAAGGTGGATAACCGTCGTTGCCGGACTTGGCAGTCCGCTCCACAAGGCGCTCCAGTTGCTCGAATCCCAGCAAGAACGGATGCGAGCCGAGGGCTGTCTTTGTCATCAGGCACGTCCTTTCACGAAGCGACCATGCAATTTCCGGGCCCCATACTCGGGCACCCCTCAGAAATATGGGCATCCGGTTCGCAAGGTGCAAGGTTAGGGCTATGCGCAAGGGGGGCAAAATGCCTATATTCAGACTGTTACCTCTCAGAGTTGACCCCTAGGATTGCATGAACACCCCGAATGAAATGGACCCGACCGAGGTCAAGCGTGTCAGGCTTCAGGTTCTGGTGCGAGAACACCGCGACCTTGATGATGCAATTTCCGCGCTTCAGGAAAGGGGCACTGCCGATCCATTGGCATTGCGACGGTTGAAAAAGCAGAAGCTGAGCCTGAAGGATCGTATCGCCGTACTGGAAGACCAGATCACGCCGGATATCATCGCCTGAGGCCACGCGCGCGATTGCCCTTGGCGGCCTCATGGCTATAGTGCGCGCTCATTTCAGCAGGAGGGCGCAATGCCGGAGCCGAAGGTGGGGATCATCATGGGCAGCCAGTCCGATTGGCCGACCATGCGCGAAGCAGCCGAAATTCTGGACGCCCTCGACATCCCTTATGAGGCGCGAATCGTGTCCGCACATCGCACTCCCGACCGGCTTTGGGACTATGGCACATCCGCGGTCAGCCGCGGATTGAAGGCGATTGTTGCGGGGGCTGGCGGTGCCGCTCATTTGCCGGGGATGGTCGCCTCCAAGACCCGTGTGCCGGTCATCGGCGTTCCCGTTCAGACCAAGGCTCTGTCCGGCGTGGATTCACTCTATTCCATCGTCCAGATGCCCAAGGGATATCCGGTTGCAACGATGGCGATCGGTGCTGCCGGCGCAGCCAACGGCGGGTTGATGGCGGCTGCAATCCTTGCCAACGAGGACCCGGCGCTGGCTGAACGTCTTGATGCCTGGCGCGCGGCGCTCTCGGCCTCGATCCCGCTGGAACCGAAGGATTGAGCCGGATCGGCGTCATCGGCACGGGGCATATCGCAATGCCAATTGTCCGCCATCTGGTGGCCAAGGGGCACGAAATCACCGTCACCGAACGAAGTGCACGGGCCTCGGCGGCGCTTGCGAATGAATGCGGCGTCGCCATCGCCGACCCGCAGGGCGTGCTCGACCGATCTGATATTGTGCTCCTGTCCCTCAGACCCCAACATGCCAGAACTGTTCTCAGCCCGCTGACATTCCGCCCGGACCATCAGATCGTCTCGGTGATGGCCGGCGTGACGCGCGCTCGTCTGGAAACCCTCTGCGCGCCCGCGAATGATTTCGTGCAGACCATCCCACTCGGGTTTGTCCAGCACGGCGGCTGTCCATTGGCGGCATTCGGCAATGCAGCACTGCTGGCCGACCTGTTCGCTCCGGAAAACCCGGTTGTCGAAGTGATGAGCGAGGCCGCGCTCAACTCGCATTTCGCCGTTTGCGCGATGGTGCCCGGCTTGCTGGACCTCATGACCACGGGGGCCAACTGGCTGGGGGAAAGAACCGGCGACCCCGCTGCCGCCGAGTTCTACGTGACCCACCTCGTCAGTGGCTTTCTCGCGTCGCTGGAAGACGGCGTGGCGGATCAGCTTGCCCACGAACGCGATGCTCTGGCCACAGATGGAACCTTGAGCCTTCAAATGGTCGAAACCCTTCGAACGGGCGGCGCGCGGGATGCCCTGCAAGATGCCCTGCACGCAATCGAACAACGGTTGAACGGATAACATGACAGATCCTCTCCCCAACGGCGCGACAATCGGAATCCTCGGCGGTGGACAACTGGGCCGGATGCTGTCAGTGGCCGCCTCCCGCCTCGGCTACCGCTGCCATGTCTACGAACCCGGTGCGGCGCCCGCCGCTGATGTTGCCGCCACGACCACACATGCATCTTACGAAGACGCCGCCGCGCTTGAAACCTTCGCCCGGTCCGTCGATCTGGTCACCTTCGAGTTCGAAAACGTCCCGGCCGAAGCGCTTGACCGGATCGAAGCCATCTGTCCACTCCGCCCGAACCGCAAGGCCCTTGCGGTCAGCCAGGACCGGCTGACCGAGAAAGAGTTTCTCTCGGGCATCGGCCTGCGGACGGCGCCTTTCGCCAACGTCGAAACGCTTTCCGACCTGCAGGCCGGACTGGACGCGCTCGGCTGCCCCGCAATCCTGAAAACGCGACGGCTGGGCTATGACGGCAAGGGTCAGATCCGCCTGTCCACCTCCGACGAAGCAGAAACCGCCTTCAATGCCATGGCCGGCGCGCCTGCGGTGCTTGAAGGGTTCGTCGATTTCTCGCTGGAAATTTCCGTGATCGCCGCCCGTGGCCTGTCCGGGGAAGTCGCCTGCTACGATCCGGGCCACAACACCCATGTCGGCGGCATCCTGCGCAGCACGACCGTTCCAGCCCCGATCCCGGCGAGCCTGCGCACCGAAGCCGTGCTGCTGGCAGGCCGCATCCTGAATGCACTGGACTATGTCGGCGTGCTCGGCGTCGAACTCTTCGTCACATCCGATGGTCTGATCGTGAACGAGATCGCCCCCCGGGTCCACAATTCCGGCCATTGGACCCAGAACGGCTGTGCGGTGGACCAGTTCGAACAGCACATCCGCGCGATCACCGGATGGCCACTGGGCGACGGTGGCCGCCATGCCGACGTCAACATGCAGAACCTGATCGGAGACGACATGGGCAGCGTCCCGGCCCTCGCCTCCGACCCTGCGGTTGCATTGCACCTGTATGGCAAGGCCGAGACCCGCCCCGGTCGCAAGATGGGTCACGCCAACCGGATCGGCCCCAAGACCGCCTGACCCGGCGTCTTCTGGCCCCGATACCCTCGAAGAGAGTCCCGGACTCGATCGGGATCGGGATCGGGATCGGGATCGGGGAGAGATGCCCCCTCCTCGCCCGCCTGTACACGTGTCACGCCTCGATCCGAAACACCTTGTCCCGCGCTGTGGTCCCACGGATCAGGGCCAGGCGAGACTTCGGAACACCAAGCGCCCGCGCCAACAGCTTTTGCACATCTGCGTTGGCCTTGCCGCCCTCCGGCGCCGTTGTAACACGCACCCGTACACTGCCCTCCACCACCTCCACCGCGTTGCGGGAGGCCCGCGGGGTCACGCGCACGGCAATTTCCGCGCCCGGCTGCACCAGATGTGCCAGTTCGCCCTTCATCCCGCCTCTTTCCGTCTGTCGATACCCGCTCTAGGCTACCCGGGCACAACGGAGAGAACCACCATGGCCACCGGCTTTTTCTGGGACGAACGCTGCTTCTGGCACGGAGGCGGAAATTACGCGATGACGCTGCCCGTCGGGGGGCTGGTACAACCGCTGGCCGGTGGACTGCCGGAAAACCCAGAGACAAAGCGGCGCCTGCTCAATCTGATGCGGGTCACTGGAATCGACAGGCACCTGAAGCTGTTGCAAGCGCCGCCGGCCTCGGATGCCGACCTGGCGCGCGTGCATCCTGTCAGTTACCTGCAGGCGTTTCGCGACCTGTCCGATCAGGAGGGCGGCGAACTGGGCCTGCGCACCCCGTTTGGCAACGGTGGGTACGAGATCGCGGCGCTGTCGGCCGGTCTTGCCCGCCAGGCGCTGTTCTCGGTCCTCAAGGGGACGCTGGACAACGCCTATGCCCTGTCCCGCCCACCCGGTCATCATTGCCTGCCCGAATTTCCGGACGGTTTCTGTCTGCTGGCCAATATCGCCGTCGCCATCGAAGCCGCACTGGCCGAGGGCCTGACCGACCGGGTGGCGGTTGTCGACTGGGATGTGCACCATGGCAACGGCACCGAAGCGATCTTTTACGACCGCCCGGAGGTCCTGACCATCTCGCTGCACCAGGAGCACAACTATCCGCTTGATACCGGCGACGCGACCGACCGGGGGGCCGGGGCCGGTCTTGGCTCCAACATGAACATCCCGCTCCCACCGGGGACCGGTCACACCGGCTATCTGGAGGCGATGGATCGCCTGGTGCTGCCGGCGCTGGAGGCGTTCCGACCGGACGTCATCATCGTGGCCTGCGGATTCGATGCCGCCGCGATCGACCCACTGTCGCGGATGCTGGCCAGTGCAGATACCTTTGCCGAGATGACGCGCCGCGTCCGTTCCACCGCAGAAGACCTTTGCGATGGCCGGTTGGTCCTGGTGCACGAGGGTGGCTATTCCGAGGTCTACGTGCCGTTCTGCGGCCACGCCGTGCTGGAGGCCCTTTCAGATGCCCCGGTGACTGCGCCCGATCCGCTGGCGGCCACGATTCTTGCCCGCCAACCGGGACCACGCCACGACGCGATGGTGTCCGATCTCATCTCGGATCTGGAGGATCTGTTCCAAGGCCCGTAAACAGGCACCAAAGATCAACGGAGACCCCATGCCCCAACCGAATCCCGCAGCGCTCGCCTTTCTGCAGACACGCCGGTCCCGCCCGGCCAAAACCCTGAAAGCCCCGGTGCCCGACGAGGCAGAACTGCTGACACTTCTGACGATCGCAGCTCGCACGCCGGATCACGGCAAGCTGGAACCCTGGCGGTTTGTCGTGCTGGAGCGCCCTGCCCTGCAACGGTTGGCCGAAGCGGTTCCCGACCGGGGCTTTGCCCTTGGGATCGACGCGGAGAAAGTCGAAAAGATGGTGCGCCAGTTTGCCGATGCCGATCTTGCCGTGGCGGTTGTCGGCAGCCCGAAATCTTCGGAGAAGGTTCCGGAGCTGGAGCAGGTCCTGTCCGCTGGCGCAGCCTGCTACGGCCTGCTGGCGGCGGCGCTTGCTGCGGGCTGGGGGGCGAACTGGCTGTCCGGCTGGGCGAGCTTCGATCGCCAGTTCGTCGAAACCTGCCTGGGCCTGAAGCGGCACGAATTCATCGCCGGGTTCATCCATATCGGCACCGAGACAATGGCCCCGCCCGAGCGGCCACGCCCGACGCTGGACACCATCATCGAGTGGGTCCGAACGTGATGTTCCTGTCGGACTTCGCCAAGGCGGTGTCCCAGATGTTCGATCGACGGTTCCTGCGGGTCATGCTGATGGGGCTCGGGCTGACGATTGCCCTTTTGTTTGCCGTCTATGGCACGTTTCTGTGGGCGATCGACGGGTTTCTGCCCGAAACGCTGACCTTGCCCGGCGGAGCCACGGTGACATGGGTTGACGACCTGCTGTCGGTCACCTCGATCCTGCTGATGCTGCTGCTGTCGGTCTTCCTGATGGTGCCGGTTGCCTCCGCCTTTACCAGTCTGTTCCTGGAAGACGTCGCTGCGGCGGTCGAGTCGCGTTATTACCCTCACCTGCCGCCGGTGTCGCGGATTCCCTGGGGCGAGGCGCTGAGGGACAGCGTCAACTTCTTCGGTGTGCTCGTGGCAGTGAACGCGCTTGCGCTGATCCTGTATTTTTTCGTCGGACCCTTTGCGCCGATCATGTTCTGGGTCGTCAACGGTTTCCTTCTGGGGCGGGAATACTTCCAGCTTGTTGCAATGCGCCGCGTTGGCCGCGAAGGCGCCAAGGCCGCGCGCCGACGGCATATGCCGAAGATCTGGATCGCCGGCACGCTGATGGCCGCACCGCTGTCCATTCCGATCGTGAACCTGTTTGTTCCGATCCTTGGCGCGGCAACCTTCACCCACCTGTATCACCGGCTGGAACCCGATATTCCGGGCAGCTCGGCGCGAACGCCAACGTCCTACTGAGCGGTCACTGGGGCGTGACCGGGGACCCGGACCCGGGCCCAAACCGATGGAAGAGGTCGAAATCATCCACCGTGATCACCCCGGTTAGGATGATCGTGCAGACAATCACCCAGATCGGCACCGCCACGGCGGTGACGATCTTGGCCTTGCGCCGAAGACCCGGATCAATCGGCGCGGATCGCGGAGTGCCGGGCACGACATCCTCCGCGTCGCCCTGGGTTGTCAGTCGAAGCGGCAGCACGATGAACAACACCATGAACCAGATCACGGCCAGCAGGACGAACGCAGAAGTGATTGCCATGGATCAGGTTTGCTCCAGCTCGATCAGGCAGCCGTTGAAATCCTTTGGATGCAGGAACAGGACCGGCTTCTTGTGGGCGCCAATCTTGGGCTCGCCATTGCCGAGAACCCGGGCGCCCGCTGCCTTGAGGGTATCGCGCGCGGCAAGGATGTCTTCGACTTCGTAGCACATGTGGTGAATGCCGCCCGCGGGGTTCTTTTCAAGGAACCCATTGATAGGCGAGTTCTCACCCAGCGGGTAGAGCAGTTCGATCTTGGTGTTGGGCAGTTCGATGAACACCACCGTCACACCGTGATCAGGCTCGTCCTGAGGGGCACCGACCTTGGCGCCGAGCGTGGAGCGGTATTGTTCCGACGCGGCTTCCAGGTCCGGCACCGCGATGGCGACGTGGTTGAGACGACCGATCATGATCCGTTTCCTTATCTTGGGATGTCAGGGGGCTTATCGCCCCACCCGGCAGGAGTCTGCAAGCCTCGTGCCTGCGGCGCAGAGTCCATTTACCTCGCGTTAGGACGAATCGCCGTTAACTCTATGCAAAGCACGAAAGGATGGACCATGACCGACGACCTTTCCAGCCAGATACTGCCACGCAAACCGACGCCCGAGCGGCCGCTACTAGGGCTGACGGTGCTTGTGGTGGAGGATAGCCGTTTCGCATGCGAAGCGATGCGCCTGCTATGCCTGCGCAGCGGGGCCCGGATTCGGCGCGCCGATTGCCTCGCCTCCGCACACCGGCACCTTGCGATCTATCGCCCCGCCGCGGTGATCATCGACATGGGTCTGCCAGATGGCTCGGGTGCCGACCTGATCCGCGAGCTTGCTCAGGCGACGCCGCGCGTTCCGGTCATTCTGGGCACCAGTGGCACGCCGGAAATCGCCGATGAAGCAATGGTGGCCGGTGCGGACGGGTTCATCGAAAAACCCATCACCAGCCTGTCCGCCTTCCAGCAGGCGCTTCTGGAGCAACTTCCCGCCGAGGACCGCCCGATTGGTCTGCGGTCGTTGTCCTCGGACGAAATCGTGCCGGACCGTGTCGCCCTGCGGGATGATCTGACCCACGTGGCCTCTGTCTTGTCCGCACCGATGGACGATCAGACGCTGGAATACCTGACCCAGTTCCTTGGATCGCTGGCCCAGAGTGCAAATGACGTCGGACTTGCAGAAGCAGCAACGTCACTCCGAACGATGAAAGGCGATCTACCGTTGCGCGATCCTGTACTGCTGGGCCAGGTTGCCCAACTGGTGGAGCACAAAATGACCGGGACCGACGCCTTCTGAGGCCGCGATTGTGGGCACGGAAGGGGTGCGGCGTGGCGCGCGCAAGCCTGCCGTGCAGATCGGATGCAGGGCCAACCACGCTGTCGGCACTAACGGATGATCCCCGACAGCCCCCCCATGTCGAGGCCCGGAAAGATCGCTGTTTCGAGGGTCTGCCTATCCAGCCCCAAAAGCTCCCGCATTGTCGCGGCCGCATAGGCCCTGACATCAGCCGTCGGCATCAGGTCACGCCCGGCATACAGATCCGCCTCTGCCAACCCGGGCCATTGCGACATTACACGCCCGCCGCGCACCACACCGCCGGCCAACATCATGGCACCGCCCGTCCCGTGATCCGTTCCCTTCGTGCCGTTTTCGCGCGCGGTACGGCCGAATTCGGTCATCGCCACCACGGCGGTCTTGTCCCACACCGGTCCCAGCCCGACTTTCAGTGTCAGGATCACATCGGCCAATCGACCAAGAGCCGTGCCGATGCCATATTTCTGCGACGCATGAGTGTCCCATCCGGTCAGCGAAAAGGACGCGATCCTGGTGTCGGCGCGCAGGCGCTCCACCGCGAATTCTGCCACCTGGAAGTGCCCCTTGCCTCGGTTTCCAGGCGCCGCGGCCATCATTTGCTGCATGGCCATTCCGGCGTCATCCTCTGCGGCAGCCTTTTCGGCAGCTTCAATCTCCTCTGTCAACGCAAGGGCCTCGTCCAGGGCATCGCGAAAGTCCGGCTCCGGCGCATAGACCTTGCGCAACAAAAGCTCGGCCTGCGGTGACAACCCAAGGCGCGTACCCGGCGCCCAGTCGGACACCGGCGCCTCCCCCTTCAGGATCAGCAGTTCCTCCCGCCCGATTGCAAAAGCGGTTTCCTGCGCCAGTCCGGGAACCGTCTGAAGCATTCGGTTGAGCCAGCCGTCGCGCGAATGGCCGGCCCCCGGCACA
Organism: uncultured Tropicimonas sp.; assembly: GCA_947495685.1. Lineage (GTDB taxonomy): Bacteria > Pseudomonadota > Alphaproteobacteria > Rhodobacterales > Rhodobacteraceae > Tropicimonas. The sequence goes on along the minus strand of CANLZY010000001.1, from coordinate 37,363 downwards.
TAGTCCGTTCCTGCCTCCAACAGATCCTGCCCGTCGAAATGGCTGCGCTTGTCGCGGTACGGGGTCGATACCGCATGGGCAAAGGCCAGGTCCCCATCGCGCCATAACGGCAACAGCGGGGCAAGGGCCGGGTGCAGGGCAAAGAACCCGTCAAGGTCTGTAGCCCCAGCGGCCTCGCCCACCGCCAGACCTGCCCCCCGCAGCCCCGCCAGCGCCGGGTCGCCATAGGGCTGCACCACGTCCAGCCCATCCATGCCACCCCGCAGGATGATAACCACGAGCCGGTTGTCCCAAGGGGCCGAGGCCAGGGAAATCGGTGTCAACAACGGGCTTGCCGCCGCCGAGCACCCCAGCGCGGCACCAGACAACAGAAAGCGCCGTCGACCCAGTATCGTGTCGTGTTCCATGCTGTCCTCCTAGCGCCGTTGGAAATCCGGCGAGGCCAGAACGAGGCCGACGCCTTCTTCGCGGGTCTCTGCGGCCTGAGCCGCAAAGATCAACTCCGCCGAGGCCAGATGGCCGAGCGCCGTCTGCACGAAATCGCGAGGGTCCGGCATCTGGACCAGCTTCAGGGACGAAATCCGCATCGCCCAGTTGATCCGCACGGCCAGCCCCAGTGGCGTGATCCAGTGCGTGGCATCTTCCTCCCAGCCGTCAGGGCCTACTGGCCGGTGCAAGGGTTGCCCCATGTTTCCCAACGCACGCAGGATCCGCCCGGCCACGGTCTTGTCCGGGAGCCTCACCACGTCGTCGCCCCGGGCACCCAGCGCCCGAAGGCTCGCCACCATGAAGTCGATCGGCTGGCGGGCTTTCTGCAGCGGTCCGGCCTGTGACGAGCGGTGCGAGATCAGCACTTCGTAAACTGCCAACAGGTTGCCTTCCGTCTCGGCAAAGCGACGACGAAGCGCCTCGATCAGGTCCGGGTCGGGCGTATCGGAGACAAAATGCACTGCCAGTTTTGTTGCGATATGGCGGGCCGTGTCAGGGTGGACGGCAATGTCATCCAATACCTGGTCTACATCTTCCAGCTTGCCCGCCCGCCGCCCATAGGTCTGCCCCAGAACAGTCTTGGGGTTCGGCTCTGCCCGGTTCTTGCGATAGATAAATCCATTTGTCCTTGATGCGCCCATGCCGGCGAACAGTTTCGCCAGTTGCCGCACATCCTCCTGACGATAGTCCCCATCCACCCCAAGCGTGTGCAGTTCCATCACTTCACGGGCGAGATTCTCGTTCAATCCCCGGCCCTCCCGCCGTTTGCCAAAGTCGGAATTGGGACCGACCGACAGGTTCTGATCGAGGTATATCAGCAACATGGGATGTTTGACGGCTGCCTTCAGCATATCCGCAAAATTTCCGGAAATATATGGACGGATTGTTTCCTCCACAAACATCGGCACGCCAGTTCGCGTGGAGCTGGTTCTTGCAACGACGGTAAAATGATCCGCCCAGAAGGCCGTCAGGCGTTCCCGGAACGGGTCCCGGGTTTCGACGCCGCGGGCAAATGCCGTCGCAGTCAATTTCAGGTTCAAGCTGGCGAGCCCCCGGCGCAACTCGCGCATCTCATCTAGCATATCCTCGTCGGCATCGCCCGTTCGGCGGGCCTGGCCGATCTCGTTCATCCGCGCGTGGATCGGAAAAAGCGTGTCAAACGCCGGCACCCGATATCGCACCTTCATCGTATCGGCCGCCAGCAATGGCGTCAGCAGATCCGCAGGCCCCGAAGGATCCGGGACGCGCGGGGAGCGGCCGTTGCCAAACCGAATAGCGCCGATGACGGGGTCGAACGTCACGCTGTTGCCTCCTGCCCAGTCTGCGGTGATCTTCAGTTGGACACCGAAACAGCAGGACATCAATGCACGATTTCGTCCAGCCGCGGAAACCCGCCAACGATTCCGGTGACAAGACTCCATCGCGTGTTTGCAGACATGGAAAAGCAAAGGGGCCCGGTCAGAATGACCGAGCCCCTGACGTTTGTATCGTTGTGCCGGATCACTCCTGCGGGATCACCCGCAGCGACAATTCCCGCAACTGTTCGTTGGTCGGCTCCGAAGGCGCGGCCATCATCAGGTCTTCGGCACGTTGGTTCATCGGGAACATGATGACCTCGCGGATGTTCGCCTCGTCCGCCAGCAGCATGACGATACGGTCGATCCCGGCCGCGCAGCCGCCGTGCGGCGGAGCGCCGAACTTGAACGCGTTGACCATGCCTCCGAACCGCTTGATCACTTCTTCATTGGGGTAACCCGCAATTTCGAACGCCTTGAACATGATCTCGGGCTTGTGGTTCCGGATCGCACCAGAGACCAGTTCGTAACCGTTGCAGGCAAGGTCGTACTGGTACCCAAGAACATCCAGAGGGTCACCGTCGAGTGCTTCCATGCCGCCCTGTGGCATCGAGAACGGGTTGTGCTCGAAATCGATCTTTCCGGTTTCCGCGTCCTTCTCGTAAATCGGGAAATCGACGATCCAGGCAAACGCAAAGCGATCCTTGTCTGTCAGGCCAAGTTCGTCGCCGATCACCGTGCGGGCACGCCCGGCAACGGCTTCGAACACCGATGGCTTGCCACCAAGGAAGAACGCCGCATCGCCCTTGCCCAGCCCCAGTTGCAGGCGGATGGCTTCGGTGCGTTCGGGTCCGATGTTCTTGGCCAGAGGTCCGGCGGCTTCCATACCGTCGGCGCCGTCCCGCCAGAAGATGTAGCCCATGCCCGGCAGGCCCTGCTCCTGGGCGAACTTGTTCATCCGATCGCAGAACTTGCGGCTGCCGCCGCTGGACGCCGGGATGGCCCGGATCTGGGTGCCTTCCTGCTCCAGCAGCTTGGCAAAGATGGCAAAGCCCGAGCCACGGAAATGCTCGGAGACGTCCTGCATCTTGATCGGGTTGCGCAGGTCGGGCTTGTCGGTGCCGTACCACATGGCAGAATCACGATAGGAGATCTGCGGCCAGTGCTTGTCGACCTTGGCGCCCTTGCCGAACTCTTCGAACACGCCCTCCAACACCGGCTGGATCGTGTCGAACACGTCCTGCTGGGTGACAAAGCTCATTTCCATGTCGAGCTGGTAGAAGTCGGTCGGCGACCGGTCGGCGCGCGGATCTTCGTCGCGGAAACAGGGCGCGATCTGGAAATACTTGTCGAAGCCGGCGACCATCATCAGCTGCTTGAACTGCTGCGGCGCCTGCGGCAGCGCGTAGAACTTGCCGGGATGCAGGCGCGACGGCACCAGGAAGTCACGCGCGCCCTCGGGCGACGACGCAGTGATGATCGGCGTCTGGTATTCACGAAAGCCGATGTCCCACATGCGGCGACGCATGGAGGCCACGACGTCGGAGCGCATCTTCATGTTTTCCTGAAGTTTCTCGCGGCGCAGGTCGAGGTAGCGATAGCGCAGGCGGGTTTCTTCCGGGTATTCCTGATCGCCGAACACCAGAAGCGGCAGTTCGTCGGCCGCGCCCAGCACCTCTAGATCGCGAACAAAGACCTCGACCTCCCCGGTGGGGATCTTCGGGTTGATCAGGCTTTCGTCCCGTGCCTTGACCGTGCCGTCGATGCGGATGCACCATTCCGAGCGGACCTTTTCGATCTCGCCGAACACCGGGCTGTCAGGATCGCAGAGCACCTGTGTCACACCGTAATGATCGCGAAGATCGATAAACAGGATACCACCGTGATCGCGGATCCGGTGGACCCAGCCAGAGAGGCGGACGGTCTGGCCCACGTTTTCACGGGTGAGGTCTGCGCAGGTCATGCTGCGATAGGCGTGCATATCGGGGCCCTTTCGGCGGTGGTCACGGTCCGCGCCGATACACCGCGCGACGGCGCGGATGTCAAGCAGCCCGACGGCTTTCCGCCCTTGCGGCCGTCGCAATCGCGCCATGCGCCGCAGGCGCGCCCGGCCCAACGGGAGCCGCGCGGCCCCGGTGCGCGGACGACGGGCGGGAGCCCCCGGCCCCCGCGCCCTTGGGTCGTCAGGTCAGGATAGGTGGATCGTCCGGGTCCATGCCCGGCGCCTTGATCTCGGTCACCTCGGGCGCCTTTGGCTCCGGCAGGTCGAACCGCAGACCCACCTTGGCCAGCCGGGAGGTGATCGGATCGTTTGCGTCAAAGAAGGCGACATCCATCTCTCCGGCCTCGATCCCGGAAAAGGTCAGCGCCTCGGCCGCCGCAGTCGCCAACGCAGATCGCGCACCCTCGACGGCATCCACAAACGCCAGCAGATGGCCCTGGCGGCCGCTACGATAGGTGACGCTGGTCAGGTAGACCGTCTTTGCCAACCCGACCGCCGAGGCCAGCTTCGCATCCAGCCCTTGCAGCAGGACCTCCGGTACGCTTCCCGGCGCGGACACCTCCTGCGGGGTCTCCTCGGCCTCCTGCGGGCGGTGATCCAGAACATCGCCCAGCCAGACCACGGCCTCGGCCGACAGGACAAACTCCGACGGCGCGACCCCAAGGTTCAACCCCAGGCCGATTTCCTGCCCGGTCAGCATTTTCACGACCTGTCGCCCGGACAGCGCCGCGTAGGGGGCCGGCTTGCCGATGAACTCCCCAAGCCGCAGCTCGCGGTCGAACACCAGCACAACCTGGCCACCGTCCAGCGGAAACACCTGTGGCTCGATGCTGTCACCCTCGGCCTCGCGGGCCAGCAGCAGGAACAACTCCGAATCCGCAAGACGCTCGTAGAATCGCATCCGCGCCCCAGCGTCGTCCGGTGCATCGGCCATTGCCCGATGCGCCAGATCAAGAACCGTCATTTCGTCGCTCATGCCATAACCTCCGTCACCCGCGCCCGCAGAACCGGCAACAGCTCGGTCTCGAACCACAGGTTTTTCCTCAGCCACGCCGTATTGCGCCAGGACGGATGGGGCAAGGGAAAGACGTCGGGCGCAAGGTCGCGCCAGCGCGCCACGGTTTGTGTCACGCCGCCGGCCGACGCCGCGCCAAGGTGGGATTTTTGCGCATAGCCTCCCACGAGAATCGTGATCGCCACAGGTCCGATGTGATCCAGCACCTCTTGCCGCCAGGTGCGCGCGCAAATCTGCGGCGGTGGAAGGTCCGCGCCAGCGCGATACCCCGGAAAGCAAAAGGCCATCGGAACAATCGCCACCCGGTCTCGGTCGTAGAAAGCTGTCTCGTCCAGGCCCAGCCAGTCCCGCAGGCGGTCGCCGGACGGGTCGTGAAACGGAATGCCCGCGTCATGCACCCGTGCTCCCGGCGCCTGCCCTGCGATCAGGACCCGCGCCCCCTGCCGAAACCAGACCACGGGTCGGGGGGCATGGCCGGTTTCGGTTGCCGCGAACCGATCCGCGCACAAGCGGCACGCCGCCAGACGTTCCGGAAGGGCCGTCACTGGACAGGCCCGGTCGAAGGCCATGACTGGGCCCGGAAAGCGTCAGCCGTCCTGCCTCTGGAAGTGTCACAAGGAATGCTCATGTCTGCGATTTGCCCCCTCCCGTACAGCTAGACGTGACAGCATCTGCCGCCACCGCGCCCGATGTCATCGATCCACACAGGCGCATCTTGACTGGATCATGCCGCAATGCGGTCCGGCGCAACAAGTCATGAAGCCTCAAGGCGATGCCTTCGTAGTGTCTTGCCGCGAAATCCGCCCCTTGATTCATCATGATCCTGCGGATCGCACCCCACCCGTCGCAATCATGCGATACGCGGCATAGTCGTCAGTCAACAATCGGATTATTTGAAACAATGCGTCCAGAAGAGGTTCATTGTTCTTGTTTCTGCGCCGAATGATGGAGCAAAATGGAATTGATCAGACATACTAACGCCCCAAACCGGTGCGACAGTTAACTGCAAAGAAACGCCATCCGCCCAAGGTGGTTACATGAGGCGACGCCAGGATCGGTGAATGATCGAGTTCGTGAATGTCAGCAAGTCCTTCTGGACGGGGAAACAACGCAAGGTGATCCTCGACCATGCGGACCTAAGGGTGGAGCCTGGGCGATCGCTCGGGATTCTTGCACCCAACGGCACCGGCAAGACCACGATGATCAACATGATGGCCGGGCTGGAAAAACCCGATGAAGGCGAGGTTGTCCGAACCAGCCGCGTGTCGTTTCCGCTGGGCTTCATGGGGGGCGTTGTGAACCGCCACTCCGGCACCGAGAACGCCCGGTATATTGCGCGGCTCTATGGGTTGGACCCGGACTATGTCGAAGCATTTGCCCGCTGGATGTGCGGGTTGGAGGAGTACTTTGACATGCCGGTCGGAACCTACAGCGCTGGCATGCGCTCACGGTTCTGTTTTTCGCTGATGCTCGCGCTGGACTTCGACATATACCTGATCGACGAGGGCATGCCCAATACGACGGATGTGGAATTCAACAAGAAGGCCGGCTCCGTCCTGCGCGAACGGCTGAAGAACACGACAGTGGTGATTGTCTCGCATCAGGCCAAGATTCTTGAGAAATTTGCCCGCAGCGCCGCGGTGCTGCTCGACGGCAAGATTCACATGTTCGACACTCTGGAAGAAGCAAAGCAACTTTATGACTACCAAGGTTAGAAAATATCGCCTCAAGCGTGGAGACTCGCTGGCCGAAGGGGTTGCGCCCGCCTCGCCCCTTTCGAGCATGTCGGAGCCTTCGGCACAGGATGCCTCGCCGCCCGCGCCCGGGACCTCCCTGCCCTCCGGCAACGAGGCCTCGCAACCGGATCAGGCAGCTGCACAGACAGGTGAGATTGCATCACCACAGGACGTCGCCTCAGAGACCGATATCGCCGCCATCCGCCGCGAAGGGCTGACCGGGCGGCAATTGCGTCTGGCACGGCGCATGGCCCACAAGCATGGTCTGGCGGCAACCTCCGATTTCGACGCCGTCCGCCTGTTGCGCGCCCAGGGAATCGACCCGTTTCAACGGGCAGCGATGCTGGAACTGATCCCGGGGGGGGCATCCTCCCAGCCCCACCTTGGCAAGATCCAGCTGCCACAGACCGTCGCACCGACCAACATGCCCGCGCTTCAGGATGCGCCGGTCAAGGTTGCCGAAGACCGCGCCAGCGAGATCTACAGAATTCAGCAGGACATCGCCCGACGTCGTCAACGCAAGTCGTTGCTCTTGCTGGCCCGGTTGAGCGTCTTCGTCCTGTTGCCGACATTGATTGCGGGCTGGTATTTCGCGGTCGTTGCGACTCCGATGTACGCCACCCAATCCGAATTCGTTATCCAGCAGGCCGACGCCTCTGGCGGAGGTGGCCTGGGCGGGTTGTTTCAGGGCACCGGCCTTGCCGTGCAGCAAGACAGCGTCACCGTTCAATCCTATCTTCAGTCCCGCGATGCCCTGATGCGGCTGGATGCGGACATGGGTTTCAAGGAACACTTCAGTCAGGGTTTCATCGACCCTATCCAGCGGCTGGATGGAGATGCGACCAACGAAGCCGCCTACAGGGTGTTCAAGAAAAACGTTCAGATTGGGTTCGACCCGACAGAGGGCATCCTGAAAATGGAGGTCGTGGCCACATCGCCCGAGGTCAGCCAGGGCTTCTCCGAGGCGCTGATCGGTTATGCCGAGGAACAGGTTGATCAGTTGACCAGGCGCCTGCGCGACGATCAGATGTCCGGCGCATTGCGCAGTTACGAAAGCGCCGAGCAGAAGGTGCGGGACGCCCAGCAGACGGTCCTGACCCTGCAGGAAGACCTCGGCGTCCTGGACCCCGTGACCGAGACAGGCTCGGTGATGCAGCAGATCACCACGTTCGAGGTGCAACTCTACGAGAAGCAGCTGCAACTGGAACAACTGATGGCAAACACGCAACCCAACCAGGCGCGCGTTAGCGGTGTTCAGGGGGACATCGCCCGATTGGAGGCATTGATTGCCGAGTTGCGCGGCTCGATGACCGAAAGCGGCAACGGGGGAGCCTCTCTGGCACGCATCTCCGGGCAATTGCAGATCGCCAAGGCCGATCTGGCAACCCGGCACCTGCTTCTGCAAGCGGCGGCGCAACAACTGGAATTGTCACGGATCGAGGCCAACCGGCAGGTCCGTTACATGGCCATCGGCGTCAAGCCGATTGCGCCGGACGAGCCGACCTATCCGCGGGCGTTCGAGAACACGCTGCTGGCATTCCTGATTTTTGCCGGTATCTACCTGATGGTGTCGCTCACCGCATCCGTGTTGCGCGAACAGGTATCTTCTTGAGGAATGCCCCATGCTTGATGTGACCGTCGGTGACCTGGTCATCGGAAATGACAAGCCGTTGACCCTGATTGCCGGGCCCTGCCAACTGGAATCGCTCGACCACGCGCTGATGATTGCCCGCACGATGGCGGCGGCCTGCGCCGAAGCGGGCGCCGGCTTTGTCTTCAAGGCCAGCTTCGACAAGGCGAACCGCACCTCGGTGTCAGGCAAGCGCGGACCGGGTCTGGAGGCGGGACTGGACATCCTGGCGCAGGTCCGCGCCGAGACCGGCTGCCCGGTGCTGACCGACGTGCATGCGCCCGAGCAATGTGCGCGGGCCGCACAATCCGTCGACATCCTGCAGATTCCGGCCTTTCTGTGCCGGCAAACCGATCTTCTGCTGGCCGCCGGCGAGACCGGTGCCGTGGTGAATATCAAGAAAGGTCAGTTTCTGGCCCCTTGGGACATGAAGAACGTCGCCGACAAGGTCGCCTCGACCGGCAATCATCGCATTCTCCTGACCGAGCGTGGCAGTTCCTTTGGCTACAACACTCTGATCACGGACATGCGGGGCCTGCCACAAATGGCCCAATCGGGTTATCCGGTCGTCATGGACGCAACCCACGCCGTGCAACAGCCGGGTGGCTTGGGCGGCTCCAGTGGCGGCCAACGCGAATTTGCGCCCGTCATGGCACGCGCTGCCGTGAGCCTTGGCATTGCCGCAGTGTTCATCGAGACCCACGAAACCCCCGACACGGCCCCCTCCGACGGCCCCAACATGATTCCGCTCGATCACATGCAGGAACTCTTGGGAACACTTATGGCCCTTGATCACATCGCCAAGGCCAGCCCGATCCGGCTGCCGACGAAAAATTGACCATCCCACCGATTTTTGCGAAGACAGGGCTTGCGGCTCACTTTCGCTGCAAGTAATAGATCCCCGCCGGTGGGGTGTAGCCAAGTGGTAAGGCAGCAGTTTTTGGTACTGTGTATCGTAGGTTCGAATCCTACCACCCCAGCCAGTAGCGCGTGATTTTGCTTTATAAATCATGGGCTTGGGCGATTTTAGAGCGCAGCGTTCCCACCATGCTTCCCACCGACAGAAAAAGTGCAACTGCTCGATGTGGAAATGAATTGATCAAGTGGCTGGCACTGCCTGTTGTTGGGATCGCCGAGGTGTGTACCGACAGACAGGTGCTGGCAGACTAATTCGAACCAGTCTCTACAAGGGCAAGATCGGTGTCCCTTATGCCGTGCATAAATCGCGCCACTCGGCGAGAGCGACGGCGCGGTTCTTCTTGTAGATGGCCCTGGACGGGAGGCTGCGCTCCGTATTGAAATGATTTTAGACCGAGGCGTGGACGGCGACGAATTTCTGCAGACTTCGCATCCGCCGAAACCGGAGCATCGCCCGTTCTCGTCGTCGGAATGGCAAATGTGAGTTCTCAGCTCGATTGTTCTTCCAACGGCCGGTTTCCTGTCGATCCTCTGCGCCGACCTCTTTCAGAGCAGCGCCGTAGGACCGGAGCTTGTCCGTTACAAATACATGCGGTCGACCGTGCCGTTTCATCGTTTTCTTTAAGGATTTCAAGGCCCCCTTCTTGTCCCGCGTCTTCGTCACGTAGCTTTCAAGGACCTCACCCTCATGGTCGACCGCCCGCCAAAGGTAGTGAATTTCACCGTTGATCTTCACGAACACCTCGTCCAGATGCCACCGCCAATGGCTGGACCGCATACTTTCAACCCGCCGTTTGCGGATTTCGGCGGCGAAAATCGGACCGAAGCGATGTCACCAGTACCGAACCGTTTCGTGGCTGATATCGACACCGCGTTCATGAAGCAGGTCCTCGACGTTCCTCAGTGAAAGCGGGAAGCGAACATACATCATGACTGCCAGGCGGATGACCTCCTCGCTGGTCTTGAAGTATTTGAATGGGCTGCGTTTCGTCATCCGGGGACGTTATTCAGCCCCTGGACTTGCCACAAGGAAAGTTCCTCTGACACCGCCCTGAAAAGGCCTATCTTAGCTTGCCAACATCGGGTTGGTGCTGAGGTGGTGAGCGGCGGTTATGAGGAAACGTCATGGAAAACGTGAACCTTCCCGCCATCCGCGCATGCCGGCCGCCATGGAACAAGGGGCGGATTGTTGGTCAGAAGAGACCGCTTCTACCGAAGCATGTCTGGGCCATTCGCATCAGGCTCGAACTCGCTGAGCGGCACCGCGACCTGGCGCTCCTCAACATGGCAATCGACAGCAAGCTACGCGGATGTGATCTCGTGAAACTGAAGGTTGCCGATATCTTCGCCGCTGGCATCGTCAAGGAACGTGCTTCGGTCATCCAGAGCAAGACCAACAAACCCGTTCGGTTCGAGATCTCCGAGGGAACCCGGAAGTCGATCTCGACGTGGCTCGATGACCCTTTGATGATCGGATCCGAATACCTCTGGCCCGGGCGGTTTCACGAGAGACTGCATATCTCGACACGCAGTACGCCCGACTTGTTCGTGAATGGGTGAAATCGATCAGCCTGGATCCGACGTCGTATGGCACCCATTCGATGCGACGAACCAAGGTTGCCTACATCTATCGCAAGACGGGAAACCTGCGAGCAGTGCAGTTGCTGCTCGGGCATACCAAGATGGACAGCACGGTGCGCTATCTCGGCGTCGAGATGGAGGATGCGCTCACCATTGCCGAGGCCATTGAGATTTGAAAGCTGGGGCCGATCGATCAGGTCGGCCCCTCAGCTTGTCGCTGTTTGATGGCGTCCGTGACGCTGGGCTTGTAAATTCTCCGGGGGCGGTCTCGACCTGAACGGCCCACAGCCGCCGCTGGTTGGACCGCGCGATGCTGCAAAGCAGTATTGCCAAAGCAGACCTTGGAGCAGCACGCAGAACTCTCTCGTTTCTTGAACCGTGAGCCATGAGTCGGGCTCAGCGGCGGGTCTTGTCCAACGCATCGTGGAAAAATGGCAAGTCATTGGTTGCTCCCGTCAGAGCCCACTGCGGATACCGGTTACGCCGTCACTGCAACGGGCAATACACGCTCAATAAATGCCGATTGTGATCAACCCGCCGCGTTGTGTTATCGGGAAACCGTCTCAAACCCCGAAGTTGAGACAGTTCAAAGAGCGTTGGAGCTGTCTCCTTGCAGGATCATACCTTCGTTTTGCAAACACCTAATTGAAAAAAGGTGTTGCCGGCGCAGGGCAACAGGCTGCGGAAGGTTGCCTGCCTTTCAACGTTGCAGGAACCTTTGAGCAGACCTTGGGCGCCTCGCGGTGGGGGACCGAAAGATCACCTGCACGACGCAGCCGCAAGAGAGATGGTATGAGCAAGACACTGAACCAGCTATTTCCGGGTACTTTTTTCATCAGCACCGTGCTTGACGCGCTGGACGCCAAGACCCGGATGAGCGGCGAGGTGCTTCGCAAGTACCTGATGCGGGCCTGCATGGCCGGGATCCTGATCGGGATTCTCTACGCTACCAACTACGCACTCGTCGCCGCCTTCGACGCGGTTGGCTTCGGTGGCACGACGCTGGCGCCCATTGGCCAGATCGCCGGTGCCTTGTCATTCGGCGGGGCGCTGGTCTTCATCTATTTTACCAAGTCTGAACTGCTGACCTCGAACATGATGATCGTCTCGATCGGGATGTATTACCGCCGCATCCGACTGACTCAGGGCGCCCAGTTGCTGTTTCATTGCTACCTTGGCAACCTGCTCGGCGGGTTGGCCGTGGCGATCCCGCTGCGCTTCAGCACCGTCATTGATGGCGCGCCGCTGGAGCAGATGCTGCATTCGGTCGAGGTAAAGCTTGGATATCTCGGCGGTGGGCTGGCAGGAATGGGCGACCTGTTTTGGCGCGCCGTGCTGTGCAACTTCATGATCAACGTAGCCATGCTTCTCGTCTTCAACGGATTCGTGAAAGACGACCTGACCAAGGCGCTGGCAATGATCCTGGCAGTGTTCATTTTTGTCTTTTTGGGCTTCGAACACTCGGTGGCCAACACCATCCTTTTCACGATTGTCGGTCTCAAGGAAGGTATCGACATCGGTCTTGCGACCGGTAACGTCGCGATCGCCCTTGCCGGAAACTTCGTCGGTGGCGGCATCCTGATTGGCGTCTACTACGCCTATGTCAACGACGCTTCGGAATACCTTCGGACCCATCCCGAGGTCGCTGCAGCCGAAGATCAGGGCCGAACCGGTCAATAACGCGCCGCACCCGCAAAGGGGCTTGCCGAAAACAGGGGGAAGCAACGATGTCCGAAGGACCATTCGACTATATCATCGTGGGCGCCGGGACGGCCGGCTGCCTGCTGGCCAACCGATTGAGCGCCGATCCGCAGGTGCGGGTTCTGCTGCTGGAAGCCGGCAAGCCCGACAGCTACCCGTGGATCCACATCCCCGTGGGCTATCTCTATTGCATAGGCAACCCCCGCGCCGACTGGATGTACCGAACCGAACCCGACAGGGGTCTGAACGGGCGCAGCCTCATCTATCCGCGCGGCAAGACGCTGGGCGGGTGTTCATCGATCAACGGGATGATCTACATGCGTGGACAGGCGCGCGACTATGTCAACTGGGCCGAGCTGACCGGGGAACCGGCCTGGTCGTGGCAAAATGTGTTGGAGGATTTCAAGGCGCATGAGGATCACTACCGGCTCGACGAGGGCGCGGACCCGGAGACCAGCCATAACAGCCGCTTCTCGGACACGCATGGCCAAGGGGGCGAGTGGCGGGTCGAAAAACAGCGACTGCACTGGGAGGTTCTCGACAGCTTCACGGAGGCTGCCGTGGAAAACGGGATTGAACGGACCGAGGATTTCAATTCGGGCGACAACAGCGGCGTGGGATATTTTGATGTCAACCAGCGCTCAGGGTGGCGTTGGAATGCGTCGAAGGCCTTTCTGCGTCCCGCTAAATCCCGTTCGAACCTCACGATCTGGACGGAGGCGCAGGTCGAAAAACTGATCTTCGAGCACACCACCGAGGGCGAGCCGCGTTGCACCGGCGCGCGAGTGCGTCGTGGAAGCCAATCGGTGCGGGTGGAGGCTGCCAGGGAGGTTGTACTATCGGCGGGAGCGGTGAACACGCCCCAGATCCTGCAACTGTCGGGGATCGGTTCTGCGGAGCTTCTGAGATCCCATGACATTGACGTGGTTCTCGACACGCCCGCTGTCGGGGAAAACCTTCAGGACCATCTCCAGATCCGCGCGGTCTTCAAGGTCCGGCACACATCCACGCTAAACACGCTTGCCAACTCGATTTTTGGCAAGGTGAAGATCGGGCTGGAATATGCGCTGAAACGTTCCGGGCCGATGAGCATGTCGCCAAGCCAGCTCGGGGCCTTCACTCGCTCCGATCCCGGCCAGACACATGCAAATCTCGAATACCACATTCAGCCTCTGAGCCTGGAGGCGTTCGGCGACCCGCTGCACGATTTCCCCGCGATCACCGTGAGTGTCTGCAACCTGAATCCGACCAGCCGGGGCCACATCCGCATTCGGTCTGCCGATTTCCGGGATGCGCCCTGTATCACGCCCAATTACCTCGCCACGGAAGAGGACCGGCAGATCGCGGCAGAGAGCCTGCGGCAGGTGCGGCAGATCATGGAGCAGCCGGCGATGGCGCGCTACGAGCCTGAGGAGTACAAGCCGGGCGTCCAATACCAGAGCGATGAAGAGCTTGCACACCTCGCCGGCGACATCGCCTCGACGATCTTCCACCCGGTCGGGACAGCGAAGATGGGGGCGCCGGAAGATGCCGATGCGGTGGTTGATCCGCGGTTGCGCGTCAGGGGGGTCGGCGGGCTGCGCGTCGTGGACGCCAGCATCATGCCAATGATCACCAGCGGCAACACCAACGCCCCCACGTTGATGATCGCGGAGAAAGCGGCCGCCTGGATCCAGGCCGATCATCGCATGCGCGCTTGATTGACGGTCGCGGGCTATTTGCTTCACTCGCAGGAGTGGTCATGCCGGAGCGCCGAAGCCGACGGTAGAGGCTTCGCCCGTTGCCACGTTCGCGTGCCAGCTATCAGGGGGCACCAAACGGGGTGACCCTGCCCGAATCGATCCCCTGCGCCGGTTTTGATCCTGCTTGCGTACGTGTCCCGCCTGTCGGTGTACGCTCCTGCCACCTGGCACTCGTTCCAGCGTTGGAAACTGTCTCAATCCCACCCCGTGAGACAGTTCGCCGAGTCACCATGATGCTGCTTTGCAGCATCGATCCTCCGTCCTTCAGACAAGCACATGAGCGCAGCACGAATGCTGACCGCATCACAAAAAAGGAGGAGGACCGCATGGCACCGACACGCGACGAACTTCACTGGATGTACCGTTACATGGTCATCAGCCGCCGTTTCGAGGAAACGATCGCCGAGGCGTATTTCGAGGGCAAGACGCCCGTCTTCAACATGGCCAACGGCACGATCCCGGGCGAGATGCATCTCTCCGACGGGCAGGAGCCGGTCGCGGTGGGCGTCTGCGCGCATCTGAAGCCGACGGACGTCGTGACCGCCACGCATCGGCCGCATCACCAGGCCATCGCCAAGGGGGTCGATCTCGACAAGATGGCCGCGGAGATCTTCGGCAAGAAAACCGGGCTTTCCGGCGGACGCGGCGGGCACATGCACCTCTTCGACGCCAATGCGAATTTCGCCTGTTCTGGCATCATTGCGCAGGGCATGGGGCCGGCGGTGGGGGCAGCGCTTTCCCGCAAGATGCAGGGTAAGGACGGCGTGGCCGTAGCCTTCCTCGGCGAAGGTGCGGTGAACCAGGGCGCCTGGCACGAGGCGATGAACATGGCCGCTGTCTGGAAGCTGCCCTTCGTCTGCGTGATCGAGGACAATGCCTGGGGCATCTCGGTTCCCAAGGATGCAGCCACCGCCATCGCAAACAATGCCGACCGTGCCGCCGCCTATGGCATCCCCGGCCACCGGATCGAAGGCAACGACCCCTACAAGATCTACGAAGTCGCCGGCGAGGCCATTGCCCGCGCCCGTGCCGGAGAGGGTCCGACGCTGATCGAGGTGGAGACCTACCGTCTCGCCGGCCACTTCATGGGTGATGCCGAAGCCTACCGGCCCGAGGGCGAGAAGGATGCGCTCTTTGCCAAAGATCCAATCCCGGCAATGCGCGCCCGGATGCTGGAGGACGGCTCTGCCAGCGAAGCCGAACTCGACAGGATCGAGGCCGAGGCTGCCGAGCGCGTTGCCGCCGCGATCAAGTTCGCGCGCGAGAGCGAGGAACCTGCCCCCGAAGACGCGCTGACCGCCGTTTTCGCCTGAAGGGAGAGAGATTATGAACAAGCCGAATGAAAGAAAGCTCACCATCGCCCGCGCCATGGCCGAGGCCACCGCGCAGGAGATGCGCATCGATCCTGGCGTCTTCGTCATGGGCGAAGATGTCGGACAGCTGGGCGGGATCTATGGCAATACACGCGGGTTGATCGAGGAATTCGGATCCGAACGCATCCGCGACACACCGATCTCCGAGACCGCCTTCATTGGCGCGGCCGTTGGTGCGGCGCAAGACGGGATGCGGCCCATCGCCGAGTTGATGTTCGTCGATTTCTTCGGGGTCTGCTTCGACGCGATCTACAACCTGATGGCCAAGAACATCTATTTCTCCGGTGGCAACTTCAAGGTGCCGATGGTGCTGATGACCTCAACCGGAGGCGGCTATTCCGATGGCGGGCAGCATTCGCAATGCCTCTACGGCTCCTTTGCTCACCTGCCGGGGATGAAGGTCGTCCAGCCGTCGAACGCCTATGACGCCAAGGGGCTGATGACAGCGGCAATCCGCGACGACAGCCCCGTCGTCTACATGTTCCACAAATCGCTTCAGGGCATGGGCTGGCTCGGCACCGAGAAGGCAGCGACCGTTCATGTGCCCGAAGAGCAATACGTGGTCGAGATCGGCAAGGCCAAGATCGCCCGAGAGGGCAAGGACGTGACCATCGTCGGGCTCGGCATGGGCGTGCACAACGCGCTCAAGGCCGCCGACAGGCTGGCTGAGCAGGGTGTCAGTGCCGAGGTGGTGGACCTTGTCAGCCTCGTGCCGCTGGATCGCGAGACCATCCGCGCTTCGGTCGCCAAGACCGGCCGGCTGATCGTGGTGGACGAAGACTACATGTCCTACGGTGTCACCGGCGAGATCATCGCCTCCGTCACCGAGCACAACATCTCCGCGCTCAAGGCCGCGCCCAAGCGCATCGCCTATCCGGATGTGCCGATCCCCTTCGCACGTGGAATGGAGCAGTTCTGCCTGCCCAACCCAGAGAAGATCGTCGCCGCCTGGGGCGAGATGGCCGCGTAGCAACTGAACAGACGTCGAAACAGACAGGAACGGGGCCGCGGATGCGCGGCTCCGAACAGACAAGGAAACTCCAATGGCTACTGAAATCGTGGTCCCCTCGGACCTTTGGGAAGAAGACGAAGAGGCCGTCGTCACCGAATGGTATTTCGACGACGGCGCGAGCGTTGAGGAAGGCGCACTTGTCGCCGAGATCATGTGCGCCAAGGTGCAATACGAGATCAACGCGCCCGCGGCCGGGACGCTGAAGATCAAGGAAGAGGCCGACGCCGTCGTTTCCAAGGGCAGCGTGCTCGGATCAGTCGAATGACGCTTCAGGACAAGACCGTCCGCCTCTCCGGCGCGCGCGGCATGATCGCGGCGAAGATGGTGGAGAGCCTGCGCGAGGCCGCACAGCTCACCCATCATGGTGCTGCGGATGCCACCGCGTTGCTGGCCGAGAAGGCACGGCTGGCGGAGGCCGGGACGAAGGTTTCGGTCGAGGATCTGCTGATGCTCGCGGTGGTGCGCGCGCTCAAGCGGAACCCGGATGCCAATGGCCGGGTCGAGGGCAAGGAGGTCCAGCTGTCGGCCGCCATCGACCTTTGCGTTGCCATCGCACTGCCGGGCAACCTGCTGGCAGCCCCGGCGATCTTCGGGGCCGAGGCGATGAGCGTCGAAGAACTGCGCGCCGCGCGGCAGGACCTGTCGTCACGGGCGAAGACCAACAAGCTCTCGGTCAAGGAGATGACCGGCGGCACGTTCACGATCTCCAACCTCGGCCTGACCCGTGTGGAGCAGTTCACGCCGATCATCAACGCGCCCCAGATCGCTATTCTTGGCATCGGGCGCAGCACCGAACGGGCGGTGAAAGCCGAGGACGGCAGCGTCGTCTTCCGTCCCTCCATCGGCCTGTCGTTCACCTTCGACCACCGCGCCATCGACGGCGCCCCCGCCGCCGACACACTCACAGCGATCTGCGAAGAGATCGAGGCTATGGGCCAATGACTGCAGGGCTGCACAGGGTCGCGGATGCCGCAGAGGGACTGGCGCTCGAAGCCCGTCTCTTCGAGGCTTCCGAGCCCTGTGTGGCCCTTTGGCACGCCACATCCCCGGCGCTTGTCTGTCCGGCTGCCTATCGCCGTCGCGCAGGCTTCGCTTCGGCCGCGCTGCGGTCCGCGGCGCGCGGCTGGCCGGTGCAGACCCGCCCGACGGGTGGCGGCACCGTTCCGCAGGGCGCCGGCGTGCTCAACCTGGCACTGGCCACGACCGTAGACAGGGGCTTCAGCATCGAGGGCGGCTATCGTCTGATCACCTCCCCGATCCAGTCCGTGGGCGCGCGTCTCGGCCTCAGGATAGAGACCGGCACGACAGAGGGGAGTTTCTGCGACGGCACCTGGAACCTGTCCCGTCACGGCCGGAAGCTCGTCGGAACCGCGCAGCGCTGGCGCCCGCTTGCCGACGGTCGCGCCCGCATTCTCGTCCATGCGCTGATTCTGACCCATGGCCCGGTCGCCGCCGAGACCGTCGGCGCGTTCCACGCCGATCTGGGGCTCGGACCGGTGCGGCGAGAGGCCCACACGACATTTGAAGAGGAGCTCGGGCCGCAAGGCCCTGAACTCGACGACCTCGCCGCAGCCCTAAAAACCGCTGCCCGACATGCGCTGGCCGAAGCCGGTCCGCGCGTCGCAGCCAATCTCGCGGCCTGAACCAGCGAAAGGGCGCAATCGCGCCTTTCGACACGACACAGAAACTGGGAGGACCCAAACCATGACTGCCTATTCCGTACTCTTCGTCACGCCCACCGACGAGGCCTGGATCCCGGGCTATCTCGCCCCGGTCAGCGCGTTGATCGAGAAACATGGCGGCAAGTATCTTGCCCGGACGGCCGATCACCAGCAGCTCGAAGGCGAGGATTTCCCTGCCGCGCTGCGCGTCGTTCTGGAATGGCCGGCGAAGGAAAACGCGCTGAATTTCGAGAACGATCCGGACTACGCGCCCTTCCTCGCCCAACGGCTCGCAGGCTCGCAGGCTCGCAGGCTCGAACAGCTACCATTTCGTGCTCGAAGGCAAGGACGACCTCGCCTGAGCACGCCCCTTTCCTGCGCGGTGCTCCCACCGCATCAGGCCTGCGACCGGCCCACCTGAACCTTTCTCCCCACGGGCCGGTCGCCCCTTCCAACCCGCAAAACAGAAATACAAAGTGAAAGAAAAGGAACCTGTCATGGCAATCGACGGAAAAGTCGCCCTCGTCACCGGGGCCGCCATGGGTATCGGACTGGCCATAGCCAAGCGGTTGGCCGCGGATGGGGCTGCCATTGCCATGGTCGACCTGAATGGCGATGGTGTTGAGAAGGCCGCCGAAGAGCTTCGCGCGAGCGGTGCGAAGGTCACTACCTTCGTGGCCGATGTCAGCAAACGCGACCAGGTCTTTGCTGCGGTGGAGCATTGCGCGAAAGAGCTCGGCGGGCTGGATATCATGGTCAACAATGCTGGCATCGCGGGCATGTGCCCGATCATGGACATCACCGAGGACGAGATGAACCGCATGCAGGCGATCAATGCCAACAGCGTGCTCTGGGGAATCCAGGCGGCCGTGGCGCAATTCCGCAAGGCCGGAACGAAAGGCAAGATCATCAACGCCTCCTCGATCGCCGGGCATGACGGTTTCCCCAACCTCGCCGCCTATTGCGTGTCCAAGTTCGCCGTGCGGTCGCTGACCCAGTCAGCCGCGAAAGAATTTGGCCCGGAGGGCATCACGGTGAACGCCTATTGCCCAGGCGTCGTGGCCACCCCGCTCTGGAAGGAACTCGATGAGGAGTTTGCCGAGAAGACCGGCTCGGGTGAGGGCGATACGTTCGAGGCCTTCGCAGCAGGCGCGGTTCTGGGCCGTCCGCAACAGGGTGAGGATGTTGCCAACCAGGTCTCCTGGATGGCGGGACCGGATAGCGATTTCATGACCGGTCAGGCTGTTATCGTCGATGGCGGGATGGTGTTCCGCTGAGGCTTCAGCCTGGTTCTCAGGCGGGACGTGACAGTCCCGCCTCCTTGATCCGCCGGTTGATCGTCGCGCGGCTGATCCCCATCAACCGCGCCGCACGGCTGACGTTCCACCGTGTCTGGCGCAGCGCCTCTTCCAGGTCCGGCACCTTGGCAGCCTCAGGCGCGCCGCTCTGCGCGATATGCTGGGGAAGCTGCGAGATGCAGAGATCCCGCCGCCCGTGCAGGGTCACGATCCCCGCCATGACATTCTCCAGCTCCCGCAGGTTTCCGGGCCAGCCATAGGCCTCCAGGCAGCGCATGGCCTCGGGCGAGATCGTGGCGTCCGGCCCGGCAAGCCGTTCATGTCCCCTTTCGATCAGCACGGACCTGTCCTGCCGGTTCCGCAGATCCGGAAGCCTGACATGCTGCGCGGCGAAAACAGCTGCCAACGGGCCGAGGTCCTCGTCAGAGATCAAGGTGGCAACCAGCCGGAACCGCGCCGTGGCGCCACGCAGGCTGCCCTCACCGTCATGCCGGGTCAACCAGGCGGCCAGTAGCGTCCTGGCACGGGGCGGAAGCGCCTCCAGCTCACTGAACAGAAGGGTGATCTCCGCACCCTTCTGCAGGAAGCGGTCGGTCTCCTGCGCCCAGTCGACAACGGCCCGGCCGGCATTCTCCGACGCAGCCATCGCCAGCCCGTCCAGGTAGCGCATCGAGCGGCGGGACTGGCGCAGTAGCGCCTCGGCCAGCTGTTTCCTGCCGCTGCCCGGCCCGCCTTCCAGCAGCACCGGCAGGTTCAGGGTAAGCAGCCTCTCGGCCTCGGCAACCGCTCTGTTCATGGCCGGATCGGCGCCGGCGATCTCGCGCAGGTCGGAGGCGAGCCGGCCGGAGACGGGCCTGACACTGACCATCCTGCCCGGCAGATCAACCACGGGCAGCTCGCTCTCGAAGGCTTCCTCCAGCGTCTTGCCGATCAGACCGTCGCCCGCGCTGATCTCGCTCGCGGCCCGGGTCGCGGCCACGATCCGCTCGCTGTCGTCCAGCGCCAGCAGCGCGCCACGCGGAGCGCCGGGGGCGGGCGCCATGATGTGCCGCGAGGCATAGGTGCGTGCAAAGAGCCGGGCCTCGATCCGGTCGGCGGTCTGGTTCAACAGATGCTGGGCGAGGACGTAATCGACCGGGCTCTCCCGGTCGAGGCAACTCAACGAGAGCGTGCCGAGGATCTGGCCATCCGCCCCCCGGATCGGCGCGCCGGAGCAGACGACATCCTTCAGGTTTCGGAAGAAATGGTCCCGGCCGCGCACGGTGAACACGCCTCCTTCTTCGACCGCCAGCGACACGCCATTGGTTCCTGCCAGTTGCTCGCTCCAGCAACTCCCCAACACGATCCCGGCGGCATCCAGCACGTCATGGTCGGCTGGGGTGGTGCGGATATCGATGGCAATGCAATCGGGATCGGTGACGATCAGGCAGTGCCCAGCCTTCAACGCGATCTCGGCCAGGGCATCGGTTTCGCTTCGGATATCGCCAAGCGCATCGAGAAAGGCCTCGCGGCGCGGTGCGACCTCCGTCTGTTGCAGACGCAGGATCGGGTTTTTGGCGTCCGGGTGCAAAAGCAGGCCGCGGCAACGCTGTCGAGACGCGTCCACCGCGCGCCGGTATTCGTCGTCTCCGATGAGTCCAACCATGCGTCTCCCCCCGCATATTTGGTCAAGTATGTTACGCTGGGGCATCTCCGATCAAGGCAAACCGGCCTGTCTTTCCCGCGTCGATCTGATTTCAGTGTTCGTCGTTTCTTGACAATCGCGGCCCATTTTCACTGATTTGCGAATACGCACGGTCAAATGTGGCGCGGATCACCGCACCAGCCGTGCTGCCCTCAGCCGTTCGAAATCATCGCCGGCATGGTAGCTCGATCGGGCCAGCGGGGTCGCTGAGACCATCAAGAAGCCCTTGCCGAAGGCCGCTTTCTCGTAGGAGGCGAATTCCTCCGGCGTGACGAACCGCTCCACCGCGTGGTGCTTGGGGGTCGGCTGCAGATACTGGCCGATAGTCAGGAAGTCGATGTCAGCGGCGCGCATGTCGTCCATCACCTGGCCGACGCCCTGCTTGTCCTCTCCCAGTCCGACCATGATGCCGGATTTGGTGAATATGGTCGGGTCCAGTTCCTTCACCCGCTGAAGTAGCCGCAGCGAGTGGAAGTAGCGCGCGCCGGGGCGGACGGAGGGGTAGAGGCCGGGCACCGTTTCCAGGTTGTGGTTGAACACATCCGGCTTTGCCGCGACCACGGTTTCCAGCGCCTCCGGACCACAGCGCAGGAAATCCGGCGTCAGGATCTCGATCGTGCTCTCGGGCGCGCGGTGTCGGATGGCGCGGATCGTTTGGGCGAAATGCTCCGCCCCGCCATCTGAAAGGTCGTCGCGGTCCACCGAGGTGATGACGACGTGTTTTATCCCCAGCCGCGCCACCGCTTGGGCCACACGGCTTGGCTCGAACGCGTCGAGCGCCTCAGGCTTGCCCGTGGCCACGTTGCAGAAGGTGCAGCCACGTGTGCAGATCTCACCCATGATCATCATCGTGGCGTGTCCTTGCGAGAAACACTTGCCGACATTGGGACAGCTCGCCTCGGAACAGACCGTCGCCAGCCCGTGTTCGCGGATGACATCATGCGTGTCCTGAAACCCCTTGCCCGAGGGTGCCTTCACCCGGATCCGGGCCGGCTTCTTCGGCTGCGCCTTGTCCGGCAGATGCGCCTTTTCCGAGTGGCGTTCGCTCGGGATTGTCAGGTCGCGCATGGTTGCCCCCTTCGTCAGATGTGGATCACGCGGTCGAGCGCGTCGAGAACGCTTTCATGCATCGCCTCCGAGATGCTGGGATGCGGGAAGACAGTCTCGGACAGGTCCTCCGCCGTGGTCTCAAGCGTCTTGCCGACGACGAAACCCTGGATCAGTTCCGTCACCTCGGCGCCGACCATATGCGCGCCAAGAAGTTCGCCCGTTGCCGCGTCGAACACCGTCTTCACCATGCCCTGCGACTCGCCAAGCGCGATGGCCTTGCCATTGCCGATGAAGGGGAATCGGCCGACCTTGATGTCGTGCCCGGCCTCTTTCGCCGCGGCCTCCGTCATGCCGACACTGGCGACCTGCGGCGTGCAATAGGTGCAGCCGGCGATATTGGCCTTCTTCACCGGATGCGCCTCCTGCCCGGCGGCCAGTTCGGCGACCATGACGCCCTCATGCGATGCCTTGTGCGCCAGCCACGGACCCCCGGCGATATCGCCGATGGCGTAGAGCCCGTCGACACCGGTGCGGCAGTATTCATCTGTGACCACATGGCTGCGGTCGATCCTCACGCCCAGATCTTCCAGCCCGAGATTTTCGACATTGCCGACAATGCCGACAGCCGAGATCACCGTGTCGAATTCTTCGGTGGTGACCTCGCCGCCGGTTTGGATATGGGCGATGACCTTGTCCTCGGAGCGGTCGAGCCGCGTGACGGAGGACTTCTCCAGGATCTTCATCCCCTGCTTCACGAAGGCCTTCTTTGCAAAGGCGGAAATCTCGGCATCCTCGACCGGCAGCACCCGATCCATCACTTCGACGACAGTCGTGTCGGCCCCGAGCGTGTTGTAGAAGCTGGCGAATTCGATGCCGATGGCGCCGGAGCCGATCACCAGAAGCTTGCCGGGCATGTGAGGCGGTTGCAGCGCGGTCTTGTAGGTCCAGACGCGTTTGCCATCGGCCTCCAGTCCCGGCAGTTCCCGCGCCCGCGCGCCGGTGGCGACGACGATATTCGGCGCGGAGATCTCCTCCTCGCCGTCCTTCGTGATCACGCTCACCTTGCCGTTTCCGGTGAGCCGCGCCTCGCCCATGATCGTGGTGACCTTGTTCTTCTTGAACAGGAAACCCACACCGTTCGAGAGCTGCTTGGCCACCTTGCGGGACCGCGTCACGACACCGTCGAAATCGTAGCCAAGATTCTCCGCCTTCAGCCCGAACTCACCCGCCCGCTCCATCAGGTGGAAAACCTCCGCCGAACGGAGCAGTGCCTTGGTCGGGATGCAGCCCCAGTTCAGGCAGATGCCGCCCAGGTGTTCGCGTTCCACGCAGGCCACTTTCAGCCCCAGCTGCGCGCCCCGGATCGCGGCCACGTAGCCGCCCGGGCCGGCGCCGATCACGATCATGTCGAATTGCTGTTCCGCCATCTCGGAGTCCTTTCGGATTTCGCTTTGCCACGACGCATTGGTCGTTCTTCGGCGGGAAACTGACCGGGGAAGGCACCTTGGCGCAACGAGGCGGAGCGCGCCGGCCGTGAACTGTCTCATCGCCTGAATCCTGAGACAGTTTCGCTCGCGTGGCGCAGTCTGAGCTGCGCTGCAAGTTCTTAACTGTTCGCGAAATATGAATTCTGAAGGCGAAAGAATGCTGATTTATCGGAAATCGCAATAAGGTAGGTAGATTTCAGGCCAAGGATGCCGCCAACGATCCGAAGCCGATCACATGGAAACATCCCCGGGCCGCTGCTGTCGATGGCGGTCCTTCCAATAGGAAACCTGTCATGAAATACGAGAACTTCCAGACCTTTTCTGTCGACGTCAAAGACGCCATCGCCACCGTGACCTTCGATTTCGGTTCGGTCAACGTGCAGGGCCAGGAGATGCTGGCCGACCTCAACAGCCTTGCCATGCGGCTCGAGCGGGACCGTGACACCAAGGCGGTGATCTTCCAATCCGCCAACCCCGAAATCCGGGTCTGCCATTACGACACCGAGCTGCTCAAGGACATGTCGACCGAGGCCGTCTCGCGCGAGGAGGTCGAGTTGCTGGACCTGCAGGCCGTCTGCGAACGCATCAGCCGGGTGCCGCAAGCCACCATCGCCAAGCTCGAAGGCTTCGCCCGTGGCGGCGGTCATGAGCTCGCGCTGGCGCTGGACATGCGCTTTGCCGCGCGCGGCAAGTACAAGTTCATGCAGATGGAAGTGGGTATGGGCATCCTGCCCTGCGGTGGCGGTGCTTCGCGCATGGCGCGCCAGACCGGGTTGGGCAAGGCGTTGGAGATCATCCTGAGCGCCAATGACTACGACGCGGACGATGCCGAGCGCTTCGGCACGATCAACCGCGCGCTGGACCCCGAAGAGATCGGCCCCTTCGTGGACGCGCTCGCAAAGCGCATCGCGCAGTTCCCCGCCGAGTCCATCACCGCCTGCAAGCGGATGGTCTATGAATCCATCGACAAGCCGATCGACGAGGCGCTGAAGGCCGAGGCCTACTGGCTCTACCAGGCGACCAGCAAGACCCCGGCGGTCAAGCGCTTTGCCATCGCCGATGAGCAGGGTCTCGAGCATGACATCGAGAACCAGCGAAAATGGGGCGACTTGGTCATGGGCGTGCAGGAGATCAACTGATGTCCTGCAGCCAGAACAAGCAGGTTGTTCAAAGCTTCTTTGAGCGGTTTTCCGAAACGGATGTGGAAGGCGCGCTGGCCTTTCTGGAGGACGGCGTCGTCTGGCAGGCCATGGGTCGGCAGGGAGATCTGCCGGTGCATGGCCAGATGGACAAGGCCGGGATTGGCGCGCTTGTTCAGACCGTTCGGGAGATGATGCCCAAGGGTTTGCGGCTGACGCCACTTGGCTGGACTGCGGAAGGTGACAGGGTTGCGGTGGAGATGGACTCCTGAGGGACGAAGGAAAACGGCACTGTTTACAACAACGTCTATCACTTTCTGATCGTTCTTTCCGATGGCCGGATCACGGTGATCCGCGAGTACATGGACACGCTTCACGTCAAGCAGGTCTTCATCGACGATGTGTGATCGCGCACCTCCAGGTGCCTTTCACGCAACTTGAACCACAACGGGAGCCCGCCTGAAAAGGTGGGCTTCTATTCTATCAAAATTGCGAAATATGAAGCCGCGTCAGGCCCGTTTTTCATTCAACTCAGTCTGCAAATGCTGCCTTCAGCGCGAAACAGGCGGCTCTGTCCCCGCACAGCAGCTCTGCCACAGGACCCTAAAGGAAACGCGACATGCCTCGCACGGGCTCTGTAAATTACCACGTCACCCGTCCCGAACGGCAGGCCTTTCACATCGATCCCGGCGGAGTGGTCGGCAAGATGATATCGCCCGAACTTGCCGCCACGAATGTGCCCGTTCTGGATCAGCGCACAGGGGAGGCCATTGTGACCTTCGCCGAGGATTGCGTGGGCTTCGCCACCCTGCCCAGCGAGGTGACAATCTTCCCGCAGGACGGGGCATGGCATCCCATCTATGACAGCGAGTTGACCGGCCTTCTGGACCGCGAACTTGGCGCGCAGGAGGTGGTGATTTTCGATCATACCGTGCGGATCGACGATCCGAACTCGGACCGCAAACCAGCGCGAAATGTCCAGAGCGATTACAGCCCAGAAGGCGCAGAGAAGCGGCTCATTGACCTGTTGGGCGCTGAAGGAGCGTCGGAGTGGAACCGGGGCCACTATGCCTTCGTCAATATCTGGCGTCCGGTGGAAAACCCGATCAACTCCGCGCCGCTCGGCTTCATCCGCCCCTCGACCGTGCGGGCGGAGGACTGGGAGTTGATCGACCTGATCTATCCGGACCGGCGAGGGCATATCATGGGGCTGGTTGCCAGTGATCGACACGAATGGATCTACCGCTCCAGGATGACGCCGGAGGAGGTCGTGTATTTCAACATCTACGACAATCGCGAGCTTCCATCGGTCGGTCACAGCGCCATCGACATGGTGGAGGATGCCAGCCTTTCGATCCCGCGCAAGAGCATCGAGAGCCGGGCGCTCATTCGGTATTGACCTCACACGGGCCAGAACAAGAAACGCCTCGTCCGAGCGGACGAGGCGTTCTGCGTCTCCGGCATCCCTGCACCGGCTATGTCAGACGCGAGAGCAGTTTCTCCAGTGTCCGGACGAGTTTCTTCGCACCTGCCGCGTCCTGTGCCGCAGGGTGCGGCGGGGCAAAGCGGCGGGCGTCATTGTCATAATACTTGCCGGACGCGTTGGCGAATTCGGCAGAGGTCGCCGCGCGGGTGAGGATATCCGCGCCGATCCGCAGATCGCCACCGGAGACGCCATAGCTCTCCTTGACCATCTTGGATCCGAGCAGTGAGCCGGGGTTTACAGCGACGAGCATCGGGCCCTCCGGGTTGGAGGCGGCCATGAGACCGGTCCAGATGGTGATCGCCAGTTTGCTCTGCGCATAGGCGGCATTGTGGGAGAGCCGGCGTTGGCCAGTGAAGGCCTGCAGGTCCACCGGCGCCTGGGCGGCGGAGGAGAGGTTGACCACCCGGCCCGATGTTCCAAGCAGCGGGAGCAGGCGTTTGGTCAGCAGGTAGGGCGCAAGAGTGTTGACGACGAAGCGGATGTCCAACCCGTCGGCGGTGATCGGATGCGGTGTGGACAGCACGCCGGCATTGTTGATCAACACGTCGAGCCGGTCATGCCGTTCGGCAACGGCCTCCGCCAGCGCCGCCACCTCCTTCAGGTTCGAGAGATCGGCCAGGAAGGTTTCGACCGGTGCCGCGCCGGGGATGGAGGCGATGGCAGCCTTCGCGCTGTCGAGCTTCTTCGGGTTGCGCCCATGCAGAAGCAGCTTGTGGCCGAGCGGGGCCAGCATACGGGTGGTTTCAAGCCCGATGCCATCGGTGGCACCGGTGATCAGGATCGTTTTCATCTGTCTCTATCCTTCAGGCGGAGAAGTCCAGCAGGACCTCCTCGGCCAGGCGTTTCAGGGTTGTCTCGATATCGGCCTGGTTGAAGCGCAAGTTCAGCGCGACGTGGTTCACGCCGATCTCCTCGATGGATTTCAGATAGACGCGCAGGTGGTTCGCCCCGGCGCGGAAGCCGAGATGAATCGGCTGGGGAGCCGCGTCGGGATCCTCGGCAAGGTCGATATAGAGCGGCTGCATCACCGGCTTGTCGGGTTGGCCCGCCGCCGCGATCCGGGCGCGATACTCGGCGATCACCTGCGCCTGGGCGGTAGTGGGGCGCGGGAAGGTCATCCAGCCATCGCCATGCGCCGCCACCCAATCCGGCGATTGCTGGCTGCCGCCGGTGATCAGCAGGGGCAGGCGCCCCGCAGCCGGCTTTGGCAACATGTCCATCTGCCCATGCGGCGTGCCGAAGGCGTTCTCGAAAGCGGGCCGGTCCTCCGCCATGCGCCGCATGTAATCGTAGCTGTCGCGGAACCGCGCGCCGCGCTCGGCAAAGGGCAGGTGCATCGCCGGGTATTCCTCCGGCCGGTCGCCGGATGCCACGCCGAGCAACAACCGCCCGCTCGAAAGCGCATCCACGCTCGCGGCCGCCTTGGCGACATGCGCCGGGTGGCGCAACGGCAGCACGATGGAAGCCACCCCAAGCGCGATCCGCTCCGTCTGCCCGGCGAGCAAACCGAGATAGACGAAGGGGTCGAAGATCTGCCCGGCATCGCCAAAGGAGGGCACGTTGAAGGGCACATCGCGCAGCCAGACGGCCTCGAAACCAAGCCTTTCGGCCAGTTGCACGCGCTCCACATGGCGCTGCATCTCCGGCACCGGTCCAGTGGCATAGCTCTCCAACGGCACCACGAGGCCGAGGCTCAGTTTCCCCGGCCGGAAGGTGGCATTGAAGCCGCGGTTGAGAGGCGCGAAGGCAGGGCGGCCGTTACCAGACATAGGTTACCAGCTCCTCCTGTTTCACCACCGGATTCTCCGCGATCTGCATCTCGATATGCTCGAGGAACTTGTCACGATACTTCGGCATCCAGCCGCGCATATGGGCGATGTTGTTGCCGTGGTCACCCCAGTAGAAATGCTCGAAATTGTCGAGGTTTTCGAGGAGGTACTTCTCCTCCTCCAGCACCTGCAGCGGTGTAGGCATGACGAAGGTTCCGTCGCGTACCTGCTGCTCCAGCTCGGTGCCGGGCTGGATGGCCAGCGCCATAGGGGCCAGCTCCTCCGGTTTCAGGATGTTCAGGAGCCGCGTGGTTTCTTCGATATGCGCCCGCGACCGGTCCCGCCCGCCAAGGCCGAAGATCACACTGAGCAAGACACGGATCCCGGCCGCCTTGGCCAGTTCCATGCCCTCGATCGCCTGTTCCTGCGTCATCCCTTTCCTGATGTCCGCGAGAATGCCCGCATCACCGGATTCCAGCCCGGCATAAAGCGTGGTCACCCCTGCCGCGCGCAATTGCGCCAACTCCTCCACCGACTTGCGGCGCAGGTCATTCAGGCCGGAATACATCGCCAGGTTCTTCAGCTCCGGGAAGGTCTCGTTGATCTTTGCGATTACCTTCAGCAGGAACTCGGTTTTCAGCACCATGACATTGCCGTCGATCAGGAAGATCGACTCCACCCGCGGGCGGTAGCGCCTCAGCATCTCGATATCTGCGAAGATCTCCTCCAGCGGCTTGCGGCGGAAGGACTTGTCCCGAAACATACTGCAGAAGGTGCAGGTATTGACCGAGCACCCCAACGTCACCTGGATGAGTTCGCTGTCCGCCTCCATCCAGGGGCGGTAGATCTTGCCTTCGTAGCTCATAATCTCTGGTCCATTTTCCTCTTCCGGACGCCAGCCATCGGCCGGTCCAGCCACTTGAAGGAAGAATAGCTATTGTTATGCGTGAAAAAACGGGGCAATTCTTATCTCAGAATTCACTTTTTGGATATAACTTGATGGACACCGACAGCGTCCGCCTCTTCGTACTGGCCGCGGAAAAGCTCAACATTTCGGCGGCCGGGCGTGAGCTTGGCATGGTTCCAGCAGCAGCAAGTGTGCGCCTGGCCAAGCTGGAGAAACTGGTGGGGGCGGACCTTCTCAAGCGGTCCACGCGAAAGGTCTCGCTGTCCTTGGAAGGTGCCGAGTTCCTGCCCTTCGCACGCGAGATCCTCGCTCAGGAGGAGGCCGCTTTCGCCGCCCTCGGCAAGGGCAAACCCGAAGCCAAGGGCACTCTGCGCTTCACTGCTCCGAGCACCTTCGCCCAGCTTTTCATCGCGCCGATCCTGCCAGAGTTCGTCGAGAACCACCCGGGCATCGACCTCGATTTACGTCTCTCCGACACCCAGTTCGACCTGATAGGTGGAAGCTTCGATCTCGCTTTGCGCAATTCCGTGCTGGAGGATACCAGCCTAAAGGGCCGGAAACTGGCCGATGACACGCGTATTCTTTGTGCCTCTCCGGCCTATCTCAAGCAATACGGCACACCGCAGAGCCCGGACGATCTCGCCTTTCACCGCGTCGTAGGCTTCATAAGCCTCGCGCCGCGTCCATTGGTCAGCCAGTCCGGCGACAGGGCCGTGTTCGATCCACGTCATGCCGGGCACCGTCTCGCGATGGATGACGGATTGAGCCAGAAGGTTGCAACGCTTGCCGGTGCCGGCATCTCGATGAATTCGCTCTGGTCCGTCCATCGCGAAATCGCCGATAGGTCGCTTGTCAGGGTTCTCCCGGACTATGAGGCGGACGACCAGTCCATTCTCTGGCTCGTCTATCCGAAGTCCAACGTTTTGACGACCAAGGTGCGGGTCTTCATCGACTTTCTGCTGGATAAGATCGGACGAGACCCACCCTGGCTTGATGGGTCGCTGAACTGATCGGACAGAGGCGATCAAGCTGCGCGGCCGCTGGACGATGTGCCCAAGGATGGCCGGTGGCCCGGACAGGCCAAGGCCGCCTGGATTATCTTCAGTTGGCGAATTCTGAACTCGTATCAGGGTTGATTTATCGCTATCGACAAATGGATATGGTGCTCTGGACAGATTTTCGAACAGGAGCCTCCGAAATGAAATCCATGACCCTCAATGAATACGGTCCGACCGCCGAATTCACCGCCACAAACCTCGCGCGCCCCGCCGTGAAACCCGGCCACGTGCTGGTGCGTGTCGCCGCAACAAGCGTGAACACGATCGACATGATGATCCGGAACATGGGCAAGGACTTGCCGCTGTCGCCGGATCTGCCCGCCGTCCTTGGCATGGATTTCGCGGGAACGATCGAGGAGGTCGGCGATGGCGTGACCGGCTTTGCGCCAGGCGACGAGGTCTTTGGCTGCGCCGGCGGCCTTGCCGACCTGCAGGGTGCGCTTGCGGAGTACATGCCGGCAGACGCGAGGCTGGTGGCCCACAAACCGAAATCGCTGTCGATGCGCGAAGCCGCGGCCCTGCCGTTGGTCGGCATTACGGCCTTCGAGGGTCTTGAGCGTGCAGGTGTAGGCCCCGGCCAGAAGGTCCTGGTGCAGGGCGGCGCGGGTGGCGTCGGTCACGTCGCCGTGCAATTGGCACGGCATCTCGGAGCCGAGGTCTTCGCGACCGGCACCGGCGACACGCAAATCGGTGCGATCGAAGGGCTCGGAGCTACGCCCGTCGATTTCATGGCCGAGAAGATCTCCGACTATGTCGGCAAATACACCGCAGGCGCGGGGTTCGACGCGATCTTCGACTCCGTCGGCGGCGCCAACATGACGAACTCCTTCGAGGCGGCCGCACTGAACGCAAACATCGTCACAACCGTCGGCCTGCTCGAAATCGACCTGTCGCCGGCGCATTTCAAAGGGCTGTCCTTGCACATCGTCTTCATGCTGCTGCCGATGCTCTACGACCAGAAGCGGGAAGTGCACGGAGAGATCCTTGCCAAGCTCGCAGAAATCGCGGACGCGGGTGCGCTCAAACCGTTGCTGGACGAGCAGATCTTTGTCCTGGAAGACGTTGGCGCGGCCTATGATCGACTGGCCAGCGGCCAGGCCATAGGCAAGGTGGTGATTGACGTCTGAAAACGTCAACAGAAATCAAGCGACTGGCGGACTCCAAACCCCGTCAGTCGCGCTGGCAACAACGTCAGAACATCGATTGCCGCACTTGCCGGCATCCCGAAGAGATCGCGGTTCTGGTCCGAACGAACCAACGATGGAAGCCTGAACTAAGACGGAGCTTTCCCCCTGGCAAATCCGAACGCTGATTGTTCGCAGAATGATCGAATGTCCGCATTGCGAGCCACGAGTAGAGAGGCATGCACCCGCAGCGAAGGTCCGAATCCCGCCGTTCCTGCCGATTTCTGCACCCGCGAGATTGGGACTGCTTGGCGACATGGCACAACGTCGCGACCGGCCCATAGCCGCCGCTGGCCAGCCGATCTGGTGCCGCGCTGCAGCTTCACCAGACCTGCCATTCGTGCGCCGTGCAGCATTTTCGAAAGACGAGTGACCGACATGCGGACAGAACCGCCGTTCGGCACCGGGTGACCAACTGGCACTACCTGCGCATTGCCGACCTTGGGCCGTTACGGGCGAAGTCCGCTATTTGCAAGATTTGACCCACGACACCCCAGCAAACTATGATCCTCATGACATACTCATGCTTGCGATTGGCGCGAAGGGATTGTTTTTATGACGTTTCAGTTGGCTGGAACCGGTCCTGAAATCTACGAGAAGGTGATGGTGCCGCTTTGGTTTGGCCGATGGGCGGAGGCACTAATCGACCTGCTTGATATGCAAACTGCCGAGAGCGTCCTTGATGTCGCTTGTGGTACTGGTGTTTCAACGCGACTGGCAAAGGAAAAGGTCGGGCATCAGGGTCGTGTCGATGGGTTGGACAACAACGCCGCCATGCTTACCAAAGCTAAGGCTCTCGCTGAAGGATTAGACATTGAATGGTTGGAGCGGGACGTCTGCGACAACGGGCTTAAATCCAATGTCTACAACATCGTAATGTCGCAGCATGGCTATCACTACTTCCCGGATAAACCCTCAGCTTTGATGGAGTTTCAGCGGTTGCTTGTGCCGGGTGGGAGAATGGCGTTCTCGATATGGGACGGTCACAGTCCATACACCAAGGCGGTTTGCGCAGCAGTCGAGCGACACATCTCACCGGGCGTGGCACGCAGGCAACGCTCGCAAAGGGAGACACCGTCTGCGACTGAGTTGGCGGAACAGGTTAGAGATGCTGGCTTCTCCGATGTCACTGTTCACCGGCAGGAACTGGCGATTGACGTCCCGATTGCCGAAGAGTTCGTACCTTTGCACCTCGGCTCAATGCCGATTGCTGGAGCCTTCGCCGAACTCGACGACGACGCTCAACGTGCACTTACGACAGAGGTAGCAGATGAACTGAGGGAGTATGTCGTCGGTGACCGAATGGTCTATCCGGATGCCGTGCACGTGGCAGTTGGGCGAACGTAGGTTTCTCTTGCGCTGACCAGAACCGGTCATCCGACCATTTCACTCGGATGACCGCAAAGTCGGCATTGCTGCTCACACTGGCGAAGTGCTTCGCAAGTGCAGCATCGCTGTCCGAACCGGAAGCCGTCATTCATCGTCGACGCAGCGATTGGCAGTGAAGAGCCCTTTTTCCTGAATGTTGCGTGCTACTCCAGCGGTGGGAAAGCCGACGGTGCAGACATTCGCTGCAAGCGCGAACTTCAGCGCAGCAAGCATCCAGCGTCTCTGCGGGCGGGCCATGACCGGACATTCACGTGGCAGGTCGTCACCGACCAGTGAGCGGAAAAAGCAGTCGTCCGTGATCCGCGTAACGCCTTCCGCTGTCGCCGCTTTTCCGACATTCGGCCGGCGGCAACACTTCGCAAGTGCGGCAAGGGATCAGAGCGCGTGACCGGCCCGATGCTGCCGTTGGCCCAGTTGCAGCTTCGTTGCAGGGCGGCATCACCAGACCAGCCGTTCCACACGTAGCGCAGAATTATTGATTTCTGGAGAGATGAAATGCGGATATCCGATGCGTGTCCCCCTTGCGGCGATTGCTCGCAAAGGGGACGGCCTGTGATCTACAACAGCCAGTTTGCTTCGGCTTTGGGGATAGCTTCCGAGAAGGACATTTCGTGAATGATGTTGCCGGTTGCGACCTCGACACCGCCTGCGAGCGGCACTGTCACCCTGATGTCGCCGCCGAGACGGATATAGCCCGGTTGTGCGGTTTCGTCATTCGGTTCCTGGTCTGAATTGAGCGCGTCACTCAGAAGATGATTGCCCGAAATCTCGATACGGATCATTTCGCCGTTGTACGGTGTTTCGATCAAGAAGCCATCAGGCCAGCCGTTTCCTGACTGCGGAGCGACATGAATTTCACCAACAAAACTGTCCTCGAACGCACCCGTGCTCAGCAGGATCTCACGGCCTTTTGCCAACATGAACTTGCAAACGACCTTGTTGCCATACTCCGAGCTGTGCTGGATATACGAGAAATTCAGCGTGAAATCCCCACATTCAGCACGGCCCCAGTGCCACGCCTTCAGAACACCTTCGATACCGGCATTGCCCCAATTGTGGTCGTGATAGCCGTGACCGTCCTCGATTGCGATCGTTTCGTCCGCGACCTGAATGGTGCCATTCACAACCGCGCGCGGCGCGGGCACGACATGGGCGTTGAACACCGTCTGCGCCTCATCGAAATACATCGCACCGGATCCCGCACGCCAGGATTCAACGGTGGCGACAAGCTCAAGGTCCACGACCACATCTTCGTGCTCGGCGTGAAGCTGCCAGTTCGGGTAGCGACCTTTGCACCAGTTCTTGCCCAGCTTCACGTCGCAATGTTCCTTGGACGCGATGAAGTCCACACCAGGGAACGGCACCTGAAAATCGCGGTTGGTGCCGTCGGGGAGTTCGACGTTCAACATCATCATCGGCGGCAGATCAGGGTTATCCAACATGATCAACGGGCGGTTCATCAGGACCACCGCGGCCTTGAGCCCGGAATCGGTGAACAGATCAAAATACCACCACTCGTAATGGCGCGGGTTTCCGTCATGATGATAGGCATCGTCGCGGTCGGTCACGACTTCCTGGGCGGCTTGATCGTACAAACCCGGTGCCTCGTAGTTGCCAATGACGAATTTTGGCGTCTGGGCACTGGCCATGGAGCGCAAGCCAGGCACGAGCAGGAGGCCCGCTCCGAACACGGTAGAGGTCAAAAAGGATCTTCTGGAGAGTTCCATGGTCTTTCCTTTTGGAAGGGGGGGATTGATCGTGAGCCGATCAGCTTTCAGGCCGGTTCAGCAGCTTTGCGTATTTCTTGAGGAACAGGTCCATGCCCTTCAGCTTGCTGGTCAGGAAGTCTCCCGCGGTGAAGACGCCAAGGAAGGAATTCCCCTGCCTGGGACCAAGTGGCACAAGGATCGGCGCCTTGCTGCCCCATGGTTTGTACGGCTTTAAGTCTTCGACGGTCTTGCCCTGTGCCAATCCGGACAATGCCGCCTTGAGCCAAGGCAGTTGGCGGCCAATGGCCACGATCGTCATCCCGTCGCCGGCATCCGCGACATCGCCCGCCGCAAAAACGTTCGGCAGAGAGGATGGGCGCATCCACGGGTCGACCTTGATCCGGTTTGCCGTTGATTTCTCGACACCCGCAAGCGTCTCGAGCAACTCGGAAGTCGCCCGCGATCCGATAACAGGGAAGATCAGGTCGAAGTCGTGCTGTGAGCCATCGGCGAGTTGCAGACCGCCCGCGTAGGGCTCGGTCATGTTTTTCAGGTTCTCCGCCCTCTGGCCGAGAATGAGCGTGACTCCAGCCTTTCGCAATTTCGCAGCAAGAGAGGTGCCCAGCTTTGGCGGCATCGTCGGGAACAATGCGTCGTCGCTTGAGATCAGCGTCACCTGCTTGTCCGGCATGGCAAAGGCGATTTCGCCGGCAAGCTCGGTGCCAACGGCACCAGCCCCGACAATACCGATGCTCTGCGCCGCTTTGAGCTGCTGGTGAATACGCTGATTGTCTGCCTTGAGGCCTGCGATGTCGGTGCCTTGAGGCTTGAACGGCATGGCGTTGCCAGATCCGGTGGCAACAACGATTTGATCCGCTTCAACCCTTGTGCCGTCGTCCAAAGTTACGCCCTTCGAGTCTATAGCTGTGGCCTTGGACGCAATAATCCGGCCGTTCTTGAGCAAGCGATCATATGGAATGACTGCGCGATCCAGCAGCGAAGGGTCAACAACGGCGCGGATCATGGCCGGTGCGTGAACGAAATGACTGCGCGGCTCGATCAATGTGACTTCTGCGGTGTCGTCCAGGGCTTTCGCGAGTTCGGCCCCGACGTAACCGCCGCCGATAATGGCAATTTTCTGTGGCATGGCTTGTAACCTTTTGGGGGGCCTTACGGCCGAATTTATGGTCGGCGGGATAGGTGATCTGTCGAGAAAAGCCCGGTGTTGACGGGCCGGTTTGCCAAGGATGCCATCCGCCGGATCTCGGGCCTCTTTGCTGCAGAGAAGGGCGCACGCGGCAAGCCACCTGATGAACGGACGGCATTCCGGAAACCCAAGGCCAAATCGCGTGTCTGGGTGCTCCCAGCTTCACCGAAGCCTGCTCAAAGGCGCTCCGGGGCTCGCGGGTCGCAGGGAGATCACTGGCCTATCCCATCGCCCCGGACACGAGGACAACCAGGCCGAGAGCGATGACTGAAACGATTAGGCCAAGAAAGCCGGTCTCAACCATGGCGTTGATGATGTTTTTTTCTCATGTATCTCTCTCAACAGACGAAGTCCCCTTGGAGGCGCCTGTTCCGTCGGCTGCCAGTCGGTTGTCCGAGGGGTATCTTCGGTGGATCGAACCCGAGATAGGGGAAGCAAGGCTTGATTGATATTTATATTTTTCACATAACTTCATAAGCACTGCTTAAGGAGAAGTTGGCTCGTGAAGCTCGATCAACTCAGGGTTCTTCGTGCCGTCGTCGAAACCGGATCACTCAAGGCGGCGGCTGAGCGTCTCAACCGCACCCAGCCGGCGGTGAGCCAGGCACTCAAGGCACTGGAACTCCAGACCGGAACCACGCTGTTCGATCGCTCGGGCTACAGGTTGGAACTGACCGTCGTAGGGAAGCGTGTCTATCTTCAGGCGCTCCGGATTCTGACGGAGGTCGAGGATCTGAACCTGCTGGTCCGGCATTTCGAGCAGGGCCGGGAAGAGACAATCACCGTCGCTGTGGATGTCTCGATCGATCTCGACGCCGTCATACCCGTTCTGACGGACCTGCAAACGCGGTTCCCCGAGACGCATGTCGTCCTGCGTTCCGAAGTGCTTTCGGGCACTCTCGATGCGGTGAGATCGGGTGAAGCGGCCTTGGGGATTGGCCTCTTGAGGCCGGTCATGCCGGAGGCCGAAAGCTTTGACTATATGCCGGTCTCCGGAACTGCCATACGCGTTGTCACCGCCCCGTCGCTGCTGGCAAGGATGGGCACCCTGCGGAGCCGCACGGATCTCCGGCGATTTCACCAGGTCATCACCCGCGACAGCGGCCAGGTTGCAGAGCCGTTCGACCGCAAGACAGGCATCCAGAAAGGTCAGCGACGGTGGTATGTCAGTGACCTGCATATGAAGAAGCATATGTTGGTCGCCGGGCTTGGCTGGGGCCACATGCCGGACAACATGATCGCAAACGAGGTGGCGCGGGGTCATTTGCGCGAGATAAATCTGCCGAACACGGATCTTAGCTTCGACGTTTCCTTCTATGTATTTCGGAAGCAGGAGGTGATCGTGGGGCCTGTTGCAGCGTTCTTGTGGGAAGGATTTGGTGCGAAGTCCCAATAGGAAGATCACGTCAATGACATCAGAAGGCTGCGGCGGGATCGTTGGCTCTACCGGTATGTCGCACCAATGGTAGGACCCGATCATCCACCAGGCCTCATCCGGAGGTCAGGATCAGGCCGATCAAGCTCCTTCGGGTCTTTTGGTCGAAGGTCCGGAGCGTTCGCGTCGCGGACTTTGGAGTTCTCCGCGGCGAAGGTCGGCTCGCCGCCCTTCTTACCGATCTGCGCGCGAGACTTACGGCTAGTTTGAGCCGTTCACGCTCAATCTGCCCTTTTGACCAAATGGCGGGATTGTCCGCAACTCTGTCACAGGCCCCTCTGTCTTCACTGCGCCTACAACGGACGGCAGCTTTTTGTTCTACGGCACATCTGAGGTTTCGGTCAAAGGGGGCGATGCATCTGCGAGTTCCATGCCGGACCATGTCCGCCTTAGGCTCGAAGCGGTC